>NZ_JBHSNC010000057.1:0-606106 GCF_042655785.1 Cohnella yongneupensis | reverse complement strand
TCGTGAATCCCTGATTCACGAAGTGCTGGGTTAAGGCTTTGAAACGTAGCCATTATGTCGCATAACTCTCTAATCTACGTATTTCGTAAATTCTAACCTTTTATTATTTATTTACGTATTTCATAGATTAGCCATCCAGCATGGTATCTAGGGGGCTTTTGATATTTTTGATGTTCTTGACGGCGACGTGGGTGTAGATTTCGGTGGTTTGCACATTCCGATGCCCGAGGAGCTCTTGAATATAGCGAATATCGATGCCGCCTTCAAGCAGATGCGTGGCAAAAGAGTGGCGTAGGCTGTGAAGGCTCACGTCCTTCACGATCTTTGCGTCGACGAGCGCTTTTTCGAAGATCTTCTGGACGGAGCGCTCGGTAATCGAGCGACCGTCATGCTGTCCCGGGAATAGCCACCTTTCCGGCTTATACCTGCTCACATACAACTGAACCGCCGCAAAAGCATGCTCCGACAGCACGGTTAGCCTGTCCTTCCTCCCTTTGCCTTGGCGCACGTGCAACGTCCGCCTCTCCTGATCCAAGTCGCGGAGCTGCAGCTTTACGACCTCGCTTACTCTCAAGCCCGAGGAATAAGTCAGCAACAGAATCGCCCGATGCTTCAAATTCTGAACGCTATCGAGAAGCCGCTTAACATCGCCTACGGAGAGCACGTTCGGGAGCTTGTGCTGCTTTTTCGGCCGTATGTACGAGAAATTCCCCTCTAGTAACCCGCATACTTTCTCCAAATGGAACTTAATCGCGCTAATCGCTTGATTAACGTACGCATGCGACCGCCCTTCTCCGACCAGCTTGTTACTATAGACGAGCAGCAGGTCATGAACAGGCACCTCCCGACAAGTCTCATAGAACCTATAAAAGCGTTCCAGATGACTAATGTAAGTCCGCATCGTCTGCCGGCTGTAGCCTTTGAGCTTCAGTCGAATCGAGAGCTGCCGCTTGACCGCAATGCTCCAACTCGACTGCTCGAAGTCGATCGTCTCCAGATGAATAGGAACGACGTCCAGTTCATGCTCGGACAGCAGATCGCACTCTTCAAGCAGCGTGTCCTCGACCATTAATGGGATGCCCTCGAACAGCTTCAGCAGCTGGTTCAGACTGCCCGTCGAATAGGGGATAACCCAAGCTTGTTCTTCCGGATGCCACTTGCGAAACGTCATCTCACGGATCCGCGCAATCCAGTCCTCACGATACGGGAACTGGACGAACAGTTCGATGTCGTTCTTTTTTCTCAACTGAATTTTCATTCGGCGATCCACCCTCTCATCCTATCATCTATCCTATAATTTGGAAACTAATGTTTATAACAAACAAAAAAGAGACCGTTCCCGCCTAACGGGAATAGCCTCTCGATGCTTTCGGAGTATAGGTAAATCATACCACCCGCCGCGCGGGGTCGTCTAGCTATATTCTCGATGGTAGAAGGTCTTAGGATAGCACATAATTGATTAATTGGACCGACCCTTAGAGCACGGTTGTGAACGCGAAAATGAAGTGCCGACGCTTGTTCGCGGTTGCGGCGTTATTTCAATCAGGTCGGATGTTTACCCCATTAAACGCTCGCATAGGTCCACAAGCCCCCGGCTAGCAACAATGCCCCAACAACTAGTCCATAATCACGAGCGGCCCAGCGGAGCTTCGCCGTTCGTGTCGGGCGTTTGTCCATCGTAACGCCTCGGCTCTCGAGCGCGATCGCAATCTCGTCTCCCAGCCGGAAGATAGACAGAATGAACGGCAGCGTTAACTCGCGCATTTTGCCAACGATTCGCAAACGTCTCCCAGGCCGCATTTTCCCCCGGGACAGATCGATGCGCGAGAACCTGCCCCATTCCGCGATGAGTACCGGGATGAATCGAATCATGAGCGTGACGGTTAGGATTAGCCGATGGGCAATCGCCGGCGTTTTGCCTTTGTAGGTCAGCAGCTTCTGCAGCGCATTGCGAAGCGCGAGCGGCGTCATAACGAGCGGAAGGCTTAAGCCTAGCAGCATGACTAGATACGTTCTCGTAAAAGGAAGCAATGTCACCGTGAAGCGATCGATTCCGAACGTTAATCCCCCGCTATCCCATCCAGCCGCGTAGAACGCGGAAGCGATGACGGAAAACACCCCGTAGTTGAACAACAACGCGCGCCATCTCCACAACGATATACGCCCCGAAGCTAGCAGCAGCATCGTCACGACAGCCGATATCGCTAAGCCGCTCCACGACCATTGGGCGAAAATACCTATCGAAATGAACACGTAACTTAGCCAAATCGTGCGAGGATCGAAAGATCCTAGGCGATGCTTGTTGTTACTACTCCGTTCCTCTCTACGTCTTGCGATCAGGCTCGCTATTACTGGCACCGTCTGATGCGGCGAATTGTCAATATCCGCGGTTGTTTCAACGCTAACGATCCCGAGCTCACACATCGCATCAGCCGCAGCAAAAGGCGACCATAGTTGCGCAGCAGGAATCCCCCTCAGATGCAGATGATGCGCAATATCCAGCCACGCCGGCACGCTCATCCCCGCTTCCACGAGCCATTCAGGACTCGCCAGCAACTGCTCGCGGCTGCATTGCCTAATTGTACCTTCCGCATCCAATAGGAGCACCGAATCCGCGAGCGGTAACGCCCAATCCAAGTCATGCGAGATGAGCAGGATGCCGACTCCCTGATCTTTTAACCCCATTAAATAATTACCCAGCCGCGCATGTCCGTCACCGTCCAACCCGGCCGTCGGTTCGTCGAGCAACAGCCATGGCACAGGCGGCACGAAGGCCGCGGCCAACGCGGCGCGGCGGCGTTCTCCCCCGCTCATGCCATACGGATCGCGCGCCAGCCAAGCGTCGTCCTGCCAGCCTACCGCGGATAACGCAGTCGTAACGCGAGCCTTTAACCTACCCGCATCCATTCCATAAGGACGCGCGGAAAACTGCAACTCTTCCGATACCGTCCGCATGAACAGACCGTTCTCGGGCGATTGCGGCGCATAGCTATAGTGTAAGAGCGCATGTCTGTTTAGCTTCGATTTCCGCAAGCGACCGGGTATCCACACCGGCTCGTCGCCGTAACGCGACTGGATCCCTTCAGGCGGCCTTAATCCCGCCACCTTCTCCAGCAGCGTCGTCTTGCCGACGCCGTTGCCGCCTATCAACAAAGTAAGCTGACCGGGAGCTAACGTTAACCCCGCATCCGCCAATGCAGCGTCGGCCGCGCCGCAGCGCCAAGGAATGCCGTCGATACGCAGCGATATCGGTTCATAGCCTAGCTGTATGTGTTCGCTCGCTCTCTCCAACATTCCCCAACACCTTTCGCCATTCCTCCGCCGTCATCGGCAGCGGATCAGATAGATGACCTTGCTGCCGCAGACGCAAGGCCAACGCCGCTAAATACGGTACGCGCAGCCCCGCCCGCTCGCAAGGAGATATCGCATCTCCGCTGCGCCCGTACATAAAGTCCCTCGCATCCCCGTAGAAGCAGACGCGACCTTCGCTTATCGCCGCGACGCGCGAATCCGGCTCAAGCTCATCCAGCCGCTGCGTCACCCAGACGATCGCCACTCCCTGGCGCTGCAGCCGTCTAGCTTCTCTCGCGATCGTCTCGCGGTTGCTTTCGTCTAGCATCGCCGTCGCCTCGTCTAGCACGAGCAGAGGCGCATCGACCGCAAGCGCCGCCGCGAAAGCCGCCAGCTGAAGCTGTCCCCCCGACAGTCTGTCCCAAGGCTCGTCCGCGAAAGGCACTAAGCCTACGCGCTCCAAAGTCCCTCTAACGAATAACGAGATTTCTTCCGCCGGCGTCTCTCGCCACTCCAGCGCAAACTGCACTTCCTCGCGAGGCGTCTCGCCGAACAGCTGAGCCTGCGGCTGCTGCAGCACGATCGGACTGACGGTATGTCCCGCGAATCCGCGATCGACAGCTCCCGTCGCTCCTTCGGTATATAAACCCGCAAGCAGACGGGCTAATGTCGACTTCCCGCTTCCGTTCACCCCGACGACGTACAGCCATTCCCCGGGCGCGAGCGTAAGACTCACGTCCTCGAGCCGAATGGCCGATTCCCCGCTCTCATTGCTTCCCGTTACGGACACGCCTTCTAACACGATCGGAGCAGCCGACGCTAAAGTCATCACATTTTCCCTCTTCCCAATCCGGCTTTCTCATGCTACAATCCGAATTGTTAACCACTAAATAAAATATAGGTTAACATTCGAAAGGAGTTTTGACAACATGTCTACCCCTACTTCCGCGACCGGCGCTAAGACGCGCCCGAACACAAGCGAATGGCTCAGAGGAATCGTCTTTACCGCGCTATTCGGCGCCCTCTTCATTGCCGGCAGCTCGATCCACTTCAACTTCGGCACTTCGTCCGTACCGATTACGTTGCAGACGTTCGCCGTCATTCTCGCAGGTGGATTCCTTGGCGCTACATACGGCTTCTTCAGCATCTTCATCGTCATCGTATTAACCGCTTTGGGTCTCCCGCTTATGGGCGACGGAACCGGTCTTTCCAAAATGTCCGGCGCGACCGCCGGCTTCATCTGGATGTTCCCGATCGCGGCGTTCCTCATCGGATGGGTTAGCGACAAGCTGTTCGTGCCCGGCAAGCGTCTACCGCTTCCGAAGCTGATCGTCTTCATCGTCTCTACCTTCGTCCTTGGCTCGCTGCTCTTATATGTAGCCGGCGTGCCATGGCTCGCCCACTATTCGAAAACACTGGACTTCCAAGGCGCGATCGACAAAGGCATGGTCCCTTACTTGCCTGGCGATGCGGTGAAAGCCGTCGCAGCCGCCCTGATCATCGCCACGCTTCGTCCGGTTCTCCCGATGGTGCGTCCGTCCAAGCCACAACAGCAATAACCGCGCATGACCTAAGGAGCTCCCTCAAGGGAGCTTTTTTTATGCGTAAAATCATAACCGATGATGCGTCAATAGGGACGAAGGTACAAGCAAGCGCGCCGCCGCGAACATAAGATTAACAAGATTCTGTGGCGTCATGAACCGGATGTTAGGTGCGACCCTGCTAGCAACCCTTCGATTCATGCGACTCTCTTTAAGGAGCGTGTACCTACCAGATGGCAACCGGCCGGTTAGACCTGTATATCGCCAAACTACCGAACAACACCGTCGTACTGACGCTGGGCTGCACAGATTCCGCCTCGGAATTGCTGACCATCCCTCGGAATACGCCGCTCGTGCTGACGCGGGGTACGATCAAGGCCCCGAACGTTAACGTACAGTTTCTAGAAGGAAGAGAATGCTTCGCCGACTTCGTCGAAATGAACTTCGAGCTCGCCCACAGGCTTCAGCTTCAGGCGCTGCGCCGCTATTCGCTTAACTATGCGTCCTCTTCGAAATCGCTCATTATCCAGCCTACCCCGATCAGCGAAGCGACGGCAGTCATTCATTCGCAGACCGCCACGAACATCTCCATAGGCTACGAGCTAGTATCCAAGCTAGGCATTCCCGAGAGACAGGGATTGCCGATTCGCGTTCGTAACGGCAAATACATCGCGGGCTTGCGTCTGCAAGTACCCGCCAACTTATCCGACGACCGGATGCGCCTGCCTGCGTATTGGCTGAACAAATGGCGGCTATCCGCCAACGTCCCTTATAAGCTTCAATACGACCAGCGTTATTCCGTCCTGAGCTTGTCGCCGATTCATACTCCCGTATTGACTCGATTATAACGCATTTGCTTTAAGCGTCCGATCGGAGAGAGGGCCACGCAACGTCAAGCTGCGCGGCCCTCTCTTTTCATTTGGATTTCTTCTTGGCGGCGGAGCGACCTTGTTTCTTCGGATCGTCGCTCTTAGGCGCGCGCGTCTGGGAGTTCGGAATGCCTTCAGTCACGGCTTAATGCCTCCTTCGTCGCGCAGGGCTCGTATACCCCGGCGACTGTAGGTTGGCAGTCTCGCTACCGCTTTATGCGCCGAAACTAGTCAGTCGCACTCTTCCGGATCTTCCGCGGGCTTCGCCGCTTCTACGTCCAGCTTCTCCGCTACGGAGTCGCGAATGACCGAGATGACGTTCTGCAGTAAGTAGTTAACGTCCACTTGGCTTTGCTGGAACTGCTGAACGACCGGCATCGTGTCCAGCTCGTCTTGGATAACCGAAATTTCGGCTTCGATTTTCTCTACCATCTTCGGATTGTTGAACGTATTTTGGAAGGCGACGAGCTCCTTCTGTTTTTTCTTGATGAGCACGATCAGGTCTTGTACCCGCTTATGGGACTGGATGACCTTCTCGGATTTTTGGTACAGCTCGACTTCTTCCGTCGTCGCGATCAGGTCCGCCAGTTCTTTGGCTCTTGCGATAATATCCTCGCGAACGACTAAATCGATGCTATCGAACGACGGAACGCAGCTGTCCCCGTGTTCGTGGTCGTGATGATCGTGATCATGCGCATGTGCTGTCAATGAAATCTCTCCAATCTATTGGCTGTGCGATTTATTTTATCCTGCTTGAACGGCGGCCTCTTCCGGCTCACCGACTACTTCCGCCTTAATATACCACGCTTTCGGTTCGGTGACCCGCACGTTGACGAACTGCCCGATCCATTCTTTCTTGCCGTCAAAATGAATGAGCTTGTTCGTGCGCGTTCTTCCCGACAGCATGTTGGCGTTATTCTTGCTCTCGCCCTCGACGAGCACTTCGACGATCTGGTCTTGCAGCGTCAAATGATTCTCGAGCGACAACTCGCCTATGAGCGCGTTTAAACGCTTCAATCGCTGATGCTTCACTTCGTACGGAACGTCGTCTACCATGTCCGCGGCTGGCGTTCCCTCGCGCGGCGAATAGATGAACGTGAACGCCGACGTGATGTTCGCCTCGCGCATCAGCGACAGCGTCTCCTCGAACTGCTCTTCCGTCTCGCCGGGGAACCCGACGATGACGTCCGTCGTCAATACCGCGGACGGGATCGCCTCCCGGATGCGGCGCACGAGATCAAGGAACCGTTCGCGCGTATATTTGCGGCTCATCCGCTTCAGAACGTCCGTGCTGCCGGACTGTACCGGCAAATGGATATGTTCCACGAGGTTGCCGCCCTTGGCGAGCACTTCGATCAGACGATCGTCGAAGTCGCGCGGGTGACTCGTCGTGAAGCGGATGCGCGGAATATCGATTTTGCGGATATCGTCCATCAGATCGCCGAACCGATAATTCCGATCCTCGAAATCTTTGCCGTACGCGTTCACGTTCTGCCCGAGCAGCGTAATCTCCTTATAGCCTTGGCGCGCCAATTCGCGCACTTCAGCGATGACGTCGGCCGGAAGGCGGCTCCGCTCTTTGCCGCGGGTGTACGGGACGATGCAATACGTGCAAAACTTATCGCAGCCATACATGATGTTCACCCACGCACGCAGCCCTTCCGCGCGTTTTTTCGGCAAGTTCTCGATAATGTCGCCTTCCTTGGACCACACCTCGACGACCATTTCTTTACCGAAGTGCGCTTCTTGCAGCAAGTGCGGTAACCGATGAATGTTATGCGTACCGAAAATCAAATCCACGTGCGGATGCTTGTTCATGAGCCTGTTCACGACTGAAGCTTCCTGGGACATGCAGCCGCATACGCCGAGAACGAGCTCCGGCCGTTGCTGCTTCAGCATCTTCAGATGTCCGAGCTCGCCGAACACTTTGTCTTCCGCATTTTCGCGCACCGCGCACGTATTAAGCAGAATGACGTCGGCCTCTTTGCGCTCTTCCGTAGCCTCGTAGCCCATCGCTTCGAACAGTCCGCGCATCACTTCGGTATCGTGCTCGTTCATCTGGCAGCCGTATGTATAGATGATGTACTTCTTTCCGTGCCCCAGCTCGCGCAGCCCGTCCGGAATGCCGTTCTCGTAGTGAACTTGAATCTCTTCTTTGCCGCGCTTCTTCTCGTCGGAATAGCTCGGGGCGGAATGCATCGTTATATCTCGGCCGTTAATCCGGTAGGTCGTTTTCCCATCCGCTTGCTTGACGACTTTGGCCGAAGTGAAATCGAAATATTCAGCATAATCCTTGTTGCCTTTCTCGGATGCCATAAAAGGATTCACTCCCCCTCATGTATGCCTTGAACAGCTATACCCATCCTAAAATTATACCATTCCGATTGCTAGATATCCATCGCGGCGCGCTCAATACGCAAGCTTAGCTTCGATCGTCGCGACTCCGTTCAAATAACTATAAGAGAAAGAAATCGACTTCGCCCCGTCCGCGTGCTCGTTGCTCATCGCCTCTACGTCTTGCTTCAAGTTCCGTTTACCGTACAAGTAGTTGAACTTGACGGACGTCTTCTTCCCCGCGATCGCGTCGTCGATCAGCTTGATCGCATCCGCGAGTGACGTAACGTTGTCACCGATATCCTTCATAATCGCTTGATAGGCTATCGCGTATTTGTCCTTCGCCTTGATCTTCGCTTTGAGCATCGCGCGGTAATCCGTCGTTGCGGCCGGCATGCCGCCCTGGCTCCACGAGTGGTCGCGCCTCAACGCGGCGTCCGACACGTTGAAGTAAGTATAGTCTACCTTCTCTTGCGAATCCCACGTCGTATCGACGTTGTACCATTGGCCGTCCAGCTTCACCTTGTTCCACGCGTGCAGTCCGGTACTGACCGAGCCTGACACGATGTGCACGGGGATTCCCGCTTCCTGCATGAGACGGTACGTTAGAAGCGCATAACCTTGGCAGACGGCTTCTCCCGTCTTCAGCGCCTCGTAAGCCGTATATTTGCGAAGCGAGTGATCGTAAGACACGTGGGAGGCAATGTAATCGTGGAGGAGCTTCTCTTTCTGGATGTCGGTCATCTTGCTCGTAAGCAGCTTCGCGACGATTTGCTTAGCCTGCGCCGCCACGTAGTCGGATTGAGCCTTGCTCTCCAAGTAGACGATCTTATACGTAGCCGTGCCTTTGCTCTTGCCCGCCGTGCTCGATGTTCGGATCGTATAGCTCTTGATGATCATGCCCATATACTCGTCGGCCTTAATAGCCGATTCGAGAATCGCGGAAGCCTGCTTCACGTCAGGCAGCGCAAGCGTAATCGTCGCTCTATGCTCTGCTAGCTGCGCCGCAACCTGTTGCATTGGCGTCGGGGTACTCGCGTACCCGGTGGCGCTTCCGGAAGCCGTCAATAAGCCGACCATCAACAACACTAAAGTGCCTTTTCGCAAACGGTTTCCCTCCCGCCGCTATTAGTTGTAGCGTTACGAGGGCTATCCTAGCCCCTCTTGCTAGTCTATGATCTCGCCGAATTCCCCAGTCGCAAGTCCCGCCGCGTTGCCTTCGTCCGTATCTATGTGCATGTCGAGAGCGAACTGCTCGGACACCCGCGCGAGCACTTGTTCGAACACGACGCCACGATCGCCTCCTACGCGAACGCGAAGTATTTGCTTATCCTTGATTCCCCATCGTTCCGCGTCCAAAGTGTGGAAGTGGATGTGGCGCGCCGCCACGATAACGCCTTTATCCAAGGTCACTTCTCCCGCCGGTCCTACGATGCGGATGCCCGGCGTTCCTTCGATTTTGCCCGACTCGCGCACCGGCGGATTGACGCCAAGCGCGAACGCGTCCGTACGGGATACTTCCAGCTGCGATTCTTTACGTACCGGTCCTAATATGCGCACTTTGGCGAACGAACCTTTCGGTCCATGGACGGCGACCGTCTCGTTGGCCGCATATTGATCAGGCTGCGAAAGCGGCTTGAACACGGTCAGCTCTGCTCCATCGCCGAACAGTTGCTTCACATGCTCGCTGGACAAATGAATATGGCGTGCCGATACGCCTATCGGTACTTTTTTCATATCGGTCATCTTAACGTTCACGACCCTTTCTTAGGTAAGCTCCTGATGCTCTCAGTATAGCGCAAGAGGCGCACGGGACAAACCCCGCGCGCCTCACGATTCGTGAACCTTATTTGAATTCTGTCAGCAGCTTATCGAAGTCCGCGCGCGAAAGCTTGATGTCTTGGTTCGCGAGCCCTTCGGGTTTGAAGCCTACGGCGAGATCCTCATACGACTTGCGTTGATTGTTCTGGTAGATCAGACCCGTAAGCATGCCGTTCGTCTCCATAATCTTCGTCATGGCGGCGATACGGTTGGACGGATCGTAATCCGGGAATTGATCGAGGTTGACGATGTTTTCCTTGAACCAGTCGTACGTGTTGATCTTATTGAACGTGACGCATGGGCTGAATACGTTGATCAGCGAGAACCCCTTATGCTGCAAGCCCGCTTCAATCAACGCCGTCAGCTGCTTCAGGTCGCTCGAGAACGATTGCGCGACGAAAGTGGCTCCCGCCGACAACGCGATCTCCAGCGGAGACAGCGTCGACTCGATCGAGCCTTCCGGCGTCGACTTCGTCTTGAAGCCTTCAGCCGAACGCGGGGACGTCTGTCCCTTCGTCAGTCCGTAAATTTGGTTGTCCATCACGATGTACGTCACGTCTAAGTTACGGCGAATCGCGTGGACCGTGTGGCCCATCCCGATCGCGAAACCGTCGCCGTCGCCGCCGGAAGCGATGACGGTCAGCTCGCGGTTAGCGAGCTTAACGCCTTGCGCGATAGGCAACGAACGGCCGTGAATCCCGTGTAAGCCGTACGCGTTAATATAACCGGAAATCCGTCCGGAGCAGCCGATGCCGGATATGACCGCAAGCTGTTCAGGCTCGAGTCCTACGTTCGCGGCCGCGCGCTGGATTGCCGCCTGTACGGAAAAGTCGCCGCAGCCCGGGCACCAGTTCGGCTTCACGTTATTACGAAACTCTTTGAATGTAGCCATCTTAATTCAGCTCCTTGCAGGCTTGGTGAATTTCCGAAGGCAGGAACGGCGTACCGTCATATTTAAGCAGGTTGCGGATCTTGTCATGCGAGCCTACGTTTTGTTTGATCAAGTTCGCGAGTTGGCCGGTGGCGTTGTTCTCGAGCACGACGACTTGCTTCGCGCTGTCGAGGTGAGGCTTCAGCAAATCGCTCGGGAACGGATGCATTTGACGCACCATGATGCGGTTGGTCGTAATTCCGTCTTCCGTCAATCGGACTTGCGCTTCCTCGATCGTACCGCCCGTCGAGCCCATCGCGACGATGAGCAAGTCCGGATTCGCGTTCGGAGCGTCTGCTTTGATCGCGTTGGTAATGCGCAGCGAGTTAAGTTTATTGAGCCGTTTGTCCATCATTTTATGGCGGTTCGTCGCGCTCTCGGAAGGTCTGCCTTCCTGGTCGTGCTCTACGCCGGTAACGTGGTGGATACCGTTCTTCATGCCCGGAATGACGCGCGGCGATACGCCGTCTTCCGTGAACTCGTAACGTTTGAACAGCTTGTTGTCTTCCGTCGGAGGAAGTTCGCCCGTGAGCAGCTTACCGCGGTTGATCTCGATTCTATCGTAGTCGAGCGTTTCGCACGTTTGCTTACCGAGCGACAATTGCAGATCGGTTGCGATAATGACCGGAACTTGATATTGTTCCGAAATGTTGAAGCCTTCGATCATATCGTAGAAACACTCTTCGATCGTGCTCGGAGCAACGACGACTTTCGGAATTTCGCCGTGCGTTCCGTAGATGAGTGCGTTAATATCGGATTGCTCTTGCTTCGTCGGCAAGCCCGTGGAAGGACCGCCGCGCTGCGTATCGACGATAACGAGCGGCGTCTCGGTCATACCGGACAGACCGATCGCTTCCATCATTAGAGATAGACCCGGTCCCGCGGATGCCGTCATCGTACGTACGCCTGCATAGTTCGCGCCGATGGCCATCGTGACCGCCGCGATTTCGTCTTCGGTTTGCACGACGGTGCCGCCGAACTTCGGCAGCTTCTTGATCAGCCATTCCATGATCTCGGATGCAGGCGTAATCGGATACGCGGCCATCAAGCGGCAGCCCGCCGCGAGCGTGCCGAGCGCCATCGCCTCGTTGCCGATCATGAACAGCTTTTGCTTGCCGTCCGCGTCGTCGAGCTTAAAGTCATCTAGCGGACCGCCTGCTTGCTCCAGCACGAATTCCGCGCCGCGACGTACCGCTTCGATGTTCTTCTCCACGATAGCCGGACCTTTGCGTCCGAATTCTTCTTCTACCGCTTTGTTGAATACGTCCATGGACAACCCGAGCAAAGCCCAGGATGCGCCGGACGCCACCATATTTTTCATAAGCGACGTGCCGAGCTCTTCGGCGATTGCCGTGATCGGTACTGCGAATAGGCGAGCTTGCACGCCTTCGGGGATCGTCGGAGAGAATTTCGCGTCCGCGACGATGACTCCGCCTGCGCGAAGTTCGTGCGCGTTCAAATCGATGCTCTCCTGGTCGAACGCAACGAGTATGTCTAGATCGTCGGATATCGCTCGAATCGGCTTCGTGCTAATGCGGATTTTGTTGTTCGTGTGTCCGCCTTTGATCCGCGAGGAAAAGTGACGGTACCCGTACAGGTAATAGCCCAGGCGGTTAAGCGCTGTCGAGAAAATACGGTCCGTACTTTCAACGCCTTCCCCTTGCTGGCCGCCGATTTTCCATGACAGTTGACTGATCACAGTGCCCATCTCCTCTTAAGCTTCGGTTCGTCGATTTCCGACACTAATCCCAATATAATTTAAATGTTCAAACAGTTAAATCTTATGTGTAGCAAGTATAAAATGCAAGACATATTCGCGTAAACGACTAATAACCGTTTTCGATGGAACCAATATCCAATTTAGATCGATGTCAACTTAACAATTCGGATTCAGAGATTTTTCATCAAATACCTATTCGCGTTCTCACCGGCGAATCCGCGCACGAGCGGCTCCGGATATCGCTTAAGCAACGCCTCGATGAGCGACGGATAAAAACCCGGGTGACGCAGACCGATCGGATGGCGTTCTATACCGTCGAAGTCGGAGCCGAAAGCAACGTTCGCTACTCCGCCAAGCGCGCATATGTATTCGACGTGACGCAAGACGTCGTCGATCGTCGCGGGCTCGTTGGCCGTAAGAAACCAAGGCACGAACGTGATTCCGATAATCCCGTTGCCGCGGATGATGGCCGCCAATTGATCGTCGCGTAAATTCCTCTGATGATCTTTATACGTTCGAACGTTGGAATGGGATGCAAAAATCGGTTTAGCGGACAGCTCGGCTACGTCCCAGAAGCCTCGCTCGGACAAATGCGATACGTCAAGAAGGATGCCCAGCTTACCGCATTCCGCGACTAACTGCCGGCCCGCGCGCGTCAAACCGCCCCCGCGCGGCTCCATCGCGCCGTCGCAAGCCCAATTCGCATGATTCCACGTTGGACCAAGCAGTCGTAGTCCTAACTTGTACATTAATCTAAGCGCCCATAGATGGCCTTGCAGTCCTTCCGCGCCTTCCAAGGAAAGAATCGCGCCGATCTTCCCCTCTTTGAGGGCAGCCGCGATATCCGCGCCGCAAGTTACGAGCTTCATCTGAGGCTTGGTCAGCACCTCGCTCCAGAACAGCTCCGTCGCTCGAAACAGCGTCTCCGGATTGCGATTAACCGAATCAGGCAAATAGAGCGCGAACACTTGAAGCGCGATGCCGCCGTCTTCCAGCCTCTTAGGCGTCACGTCGAATAAGTCTCCAGGGACGTCGTTACCCCACTTCGCACCGGGATGCTCCAGCAGCTTGCTAATGACGTCAGCGTGCAAATCCGTTACCTTCACAGTTATTCCCCTCCCGATTGGAATAATCCCTTGGCGGGCATCAAGCATAAACGAAATAATTACGCATATGGAATGTCGTTATAACGTTTATGTCGGAGGTTATTCAGAAATGAATGCTTGATGGAGCCATTCCTTTATGAATAACACAAAAAGACCTGCCGCAAAGATGCCATCTTACGATCGCGCAAGCGCGTCGCTTCGGAATGTCATCAACGTAACAGGTCTACTCGCTTACATAACTTTTTGTATGTTTCCTACCTAGGTTCGACGATCAGCTTAATCGCCGTTCGATCTTCCCCGTCGATTACGATATCCGTAAAAGCCGGGATGCAGATCAGATCAACGCCGCTCGGTGCGACGAATCCGCGCGCGATGGCTACGGCTTTCACCGCTTGATTGAGCGCTCCCGCGCCAATTGCCTGCAATTCGGCAGCCCCGCGTTCACGGAGCACGCCGGCCAGTGCGCCAGCTACGGAATTTGGATTCGACTTTGCGGATACCTTCAATACTTCCATGACCATTACCTCCTCTTATGACAACCAACACTAGGCTGTACGCGAGAGAATCGGTTGCGTCTTGCCTGCAACTGTAGCGATGGATGCGGGGTCGGCTGCACTAGGAATCAAAGGATGGGCCCACTAAGGCATACATATTCGGTGGCCCGGCTAATAATTCCTTCTTTTCCTATGAGCGAAGGTCATGAAATTGTCAAGCTATTCAGAAAATATCGTTAGACGGCGATCCAGCTTTCTTCGTCAACCGTAATCAGCTGCACTTTGTTGGCTTTGCCCGTCGACTCGTCGATGTCTACGAAGACGCCGTTAAGAGTCCACTTTCCTTCGGCAACGGAGAATCTTGCCGGCATTCCGGTAATGAAGCGGCGAACGACCGTATCTTTATCCATGCCTAGCACGCCATCGCGCGGACCGGTCATCCCGGCGTCGGTCAAGTAAGCCGTTCCTTCGGGCAAAATGCGGGCATCGTTCGTCTGAACGTGCGTATGCGTGCCTACGACGAGAGACGCGTATCCGTCCAAGTGCCAGCCCATCGCGATTTTCTCGCTTGTCGCTTCCGCATGGAAATCGACCAGAATGCATTTCGTCCGCTTCCGAAGCTCTTCGATCTCCTCGTCCGCAACGCGGAACGGGCAATCCGACGGCGGCAAGAAGGTGCGGCCGATTAAGTTAACGACTCCGAGCTCTTTGCCGTTGCCCTTGACGATCATGCTTCCCCGGCCCGGCGTTCCCGGCGGTAAATTCGAAGGGCGGATCATTCTCGTCTCGTCGTCGATGAAATCGAATATTTCGCGGTTGTCCCAAGTATGATTGCCCATCGTAATGCCGTGGACGCCCCAATCGAACAGCTCGCGCGTAATCGCGGCGTTGATGCCTCGTCCTCCGGCCGCATTTTCCCCGTTGGCGATAATGATGTGCGGCTGATATTTATCTTTAAGCCATGGGAGCAGGCGCTTCACGGTATCTCTGCCGATGTTGCCTACGATATCCCCGATAAATACGACTTTCATGCTTACCTCATCCTTCCGATGCTAATCGCGGTCATCCTAAACGTTACTTATATGGGCTAAGGAATAAGAAAAGTGGCTGCATATGCCGCAGCCACTTCTCAGCCTTCCCTGCATTCCCGTTCCTTATTTCGCGTATTCGACCGCGCGTGTTTCACGAATGACCGTTACTTTGATGTGACCCGGATAATCCAGTTCACCCTCGATCTTCTTCGTAATGTCGCGCGCTAGGCGGAACGCTTCGGTGTCATCGATTTTCTCCGGCTGAACCATGACGCGAACTTCGCGTCCGGCTTGAATCGCGTACGATTTCTCGACGCCGTCGAACGACTCGGAAATTTCCTCCAGCTTCTCCAGCCGGCGAATGTAAGTTTCGAGCGTCTCGCGACGTGCGCCCGGACGAGCGGCGCTAAGCGCATCTGCCGCTCCGACCAACATCGCGATGACCGAAGTAGCTTCGACATCGCCGTGGTGGGAGGCGATACTGTTGATGACGACAGGGTGTTCTTTGTACTTTTTGCCCAATTCCACGCCGATCTCGACATGCGAGCCTTCCACTTCGTGGTCGAGCGCTTTCCCGATATCGTGCAGCAATCCGGCGCGTTTCGCAAGCGTAATGTCTTCGCCCAGTTCCGCAGCCATAAGTCCTGTCAGGTAAGCTACTTCCATCGAGTGCTTCAGCACGTTCTGGCCGTAGCTTGTCCGGAATTTCAGGCGGCCGAGAATTTTGATGAGATCCGGATGAAGGCCATGTACACCCACTTCGAATGTCGCTTGTTCTCCATACTCCCGAATTCTCTCGTCCACTTCCTTGCGGGACTTCTCCACCATTTCCTCGATGCGAGCCGGATGAATACGTCCGTCCGCGACCAATTTCTCCAAGGCGGTTCTCGCGATTTCGCGACGAATCGGGTCGAAGCCGGATAGGATAACCGCCTCCGGCGTATCGTCGATGATGAGGTCGATCCCCGTCAACGTCTCAAGCGCACGAATGTTGCGGCCTTCGCGACCGATAATCCGTCCCTTCATCTCTTCGTTCGGCAGCGATACGACGGATACCGTCGTCTCCGCCACGTGATCCGCGGCACAGCGCTGAATCGCGAGCGAGATGATGTCGCGGGCTTTCTTGTCGCCCTCTTGCTTGGCTTCCTGCTCAATATCCTTGATCATTTGCGCGGTTTCGTGGCGCACTTCTTGCTCGACCGTCGTCAGAATCATTTGCTTCGCGTCTTCCGTCGACAAGTTCGAAATGCGTTCCAATTCCGTTACCTGCTGCTTATGCAACAGCTCAACCTGGTCTTGCATCTCTTCGATACGTTTCTCTTTGTTGGCGACTTGCTCCTCTTTGCGTTCCAACGCTTCGAGTTTGCGGTCCAGCGATTCTTCCTTCTGTAGCAACCGCCTCTCCAGGCGTTGAATTTCGTTGCGGCGTTCGCGAATATCGCGTTCCGCTTCGTTACGGAGCTTGTGCACCTCGTCTTTGGCTTCCAGTACCGTCTCCTTACGAGTCGCTTCCGCTTCTTTCTTGGCAGCTTCTACGATTTGACGGGCGGCCGTTTCGGCGCTGGAGATTTTGGCTTCCGCAATGGACTTGCGTACGACATAACCGATCCCAAAGCTAAGAAGGCCAACAACGAGAACGATCAAGACCCAGACTAATGAATTCATGGTCTCTACACCTCCTCGTTGCATCACCAAGGCAGTTGCTTGGGGATACCTATTCAATTGTGTGGATTGCCGGTTTCCAAACCGTTTGTTGTCGTGTGAACAATTCTTTAAAGGTCGAAAAAACGCGATCCGAATCGATTTTGGAAGGAAATCGGATTTCGGAAAGAGAAGGTTTGATACAAAATCATTGTATCTTTTGCGAAAATAGATTGTCAAGCTACAGTAAAGGCGGGCTTTCCTTCGTTTGGCACCGTTGGACCGTATTGGCAAGCCAAAACGTCGAATTATGCGGATGAAAGTCAAAAACAGCGTAATTGTGTATTCAAGCGGAACAATTTACATATAAAGATAGCCGCCGATCGTTCGTGCGCTTAATCGAACGATTCGTCCACATCGTTCCACTCCGCGTCATCCTCGTTCGAGGAGTCGTTGGACTCCGCCGCCGCCTGTTGTACCGCCGTCCTAACGACAGAGCCGGTATAGCCGCGCCGCATAAGCATCGCCATCAGCTTCTGCTTGCGTTCCCTGTCGTTGCCTTTAACGGTCGGCCACTTCTTGCGCGCCAGCGCGAGCGCCGATTGCTCCTCGATGCCCGGCTCCAGCTCGCCGATCGCCTGGTCGATCTCCGGACGGCTTACACCTCGTTGCATTAATTCCTGCCGAATGAGCATTCTCCCTTTGCGCTGGTTAACCGCGCGCTGTTCCGTAAACCTGCGCGCGAACGCGGAGTCGTCTACCATTCGGTTCGCTTGCAGGCGTTCGACGCAACCGGCGATCGCTTCTTGCGAAAACTCTTTGCGCTTAAGCGCCCTCTCGAGCTCCGCCGTCGTACGGGCTTTGCGCTCCAACATAGCGAGCGCCGAGCGGTATGCCTCTTCCTTCTGCTCTTGCTGCAGCAGCTTAGCGTACTCTTCCGCAGAGAGAAGCTTTCCCTTCAGCAATCGCCAACTCACGAGCGTATCTTCATGCACCGTCAGCACCGCTTCTCCGGGCTCCGCCGCCGTCTGCGCGTGGGCAATCAGCGCATCCACTTCGTCTTTCCAAGAGCCGACGGACGGTTCGAGCGTCTCGGCTCTCGGCGAATCAATCAAATCGTATAATCCCAGTCCATCGGGATCATCTTCCGCCGCGTACTGTAATTGTAGCGTAATCCGGTACATCGACGAGCGTCGTAGATGCGCCTCTACGGAAATGATCTTAGCGCCTATGACGGGACGCGCGTCTTGCTCGGTGCCGTTTCGCTGCTCATAAGAAGGTTGTCCGCCGTACTTCTTTCGCCCCGAACGATTAAACATTAACGTCGTCCCCGCCCTTCAATCGATAGTCAGAAAAAACAAATAGCGGCACGTTGGCCGCTAGCTGTTCCGATTACGTAATGAATCATTTGATTGCTTTAGTCTTCTGCGAACTCCGTATCGTCCTCGTCCTCGACGCTTGCCGCGGAAGCAGCCTTAGCCTTAGCCGCCGAATTGAGCAGAAGCTCACGGATTTGAGTCTCGATCTTCAAAGAAATATCCGGATGATCCTTCAGATATTGTTTCGCATTCTCGCGACCTTGTCCAAGTCGCTCGCCGCTGAAGGAGAACCAAGCGCCGCTCTTCTGCACGATGTCTTGCTCCGCGCCGATATCGATGATGCTGCCTTCCTTGGAGATGCCTTCACCATACATAATGTCGACGTCCGCTTGCTTGAACGGAGGCGCGACTTTATTCTTTACGATCTTGATCTTCGTACGGTTACCGACGATGTCGTTACCTTGCTTGATCGATTCCACGCGGCGAACGTCAATACGTACGCTGGCATAGAACTTGAGCGCACGGCCGCCTGGCGTTGTCTCCGGATTGCCGAACATGACGCCGATTTTCTCCCGCAGCTGGTTAATGAAGATCGCGATCGACTTCGACTTGCTGACTGCGCCGGACAGCTTGCGCATAGCCTGGGACATCAGACGCGCTTGAAGACCGACGAACGAATCTCCCATGTCGCCTTCGATCTCGGCTTTCGGCACGAGTGCGGCTACCGAGTCGACGACTATAATATCTACGGCGCCGCTGCGTACGAGCGCTTCCGCAATTTCGAGTGCTTGCTCGCCTGTATCCGGCTGCGAAAGCAACAACTCATCGATATTAACGCCAAGATTTCTTGCATAGACCGGGTCAAGGGCATGCTCCGCGTCGATGAAAGCCGCTTGGCCGCCATTACGTTGAACTTCCGCGATCGCATGCAACGCGACCGTCGTCTTACCGGAAGATTCCGGTCCGTATACTTCTATAATTCGGCCGCGGGGATATCCGCCGATTCCGAGGGCGATATCTAGTGCCAATACGCCGCTTGAGGACGTCTCTACTAGCATATTTGCGCTTTCGCCAAGCTTCATGATCGAACCTTTACCGAACTGCTTCTCAATCTGGCGCAAAGCCATGTCTAATGCGGCGCGACGATCTGACAACACACCCACATCCTTATCCTTTTAATAGTTTAATCATAACGCGTTTATAGTCATTTGCCAAGCATTTTAAGAACATTTGTTCGATTTTAATTCAATAAAAAAACCGAAGCAAAGTATTCTTCGCTCCGGTTCTTCCGAAACTTTCATTAAAACTTTAACATACGCTTCAAAAGTTGACAAGCTTCGACGAATAGTCAATTTTGACAGATTTGTGAACTCGGAGGCACTGCGGTCGAGGCGCGCAAGAATGGATCGCGTAACGATCCGCAACGCCGCCGCTCATCCCCGCCCGGTCAACGCCAGCCAGAGCATATACAGCGCCCGCTTCGACGCGCGCAGCCGGATGCCCTGACGGTCGCCGGACAGCTGCAGCTGCGTCACCCGCGTCTCCTTGCCCCGCTCCGCGAGTCCAAGGAACACGAGCCCCACCGGCTTGCCCTCCGAGGCCGCCGGCCCGGCCACGCCGGTAACGGACACGGCAAAGTCCGCGTCCGCCAATGCCAACGCGCCTTCGGCCATCGCCGAAGCCGTCTGGGCGCTAACCGCGCCTGGCGCATCCGCGCCCTCCAGCAGAGGCAAAGGCACGCCAAGCGCCCGATGCTTCAGCAGGTTGCTATAGCTGACGACCCCCCCGCGGAACGCGTCCGCGCTCCCGGGAACGGTCGTCAGCATCGCCGCAACCATGCCTCCCGTGCAGCTCTCGGCAAGCGTCACCATGCGCCGCTGAGACGTCAGCAACCGGATGACCGCGGTTTCGATCGGAATATCTTCCTCCGCATACAAATGCATAGGCGTACGGCTCCGAATTTCCATCAAAGTCGGTTCCAGCTTGCGCGCCGCTTCCTCCGCGTTCGCGGCCTTCGTGGACACGCGAATCGTGACTTCGCCTTCCGCGGCGTACGGCGCGATCGTAGGATCCGATTGCTCGCGAATAAGATCGATCAATAAGTCCTCCAAGCCCGACTCGCCGATCCCGGCGAACTTCAACATTACGGAATGCAACGAATCCGCTTCGCCCATGATCGATTTCAGCCAAGCGGTTCCGTCGTTCGCGAACATCGGCTTCATCTCGCGAGGAGGTCCCGGCAAGAGCAAATAATGCGTACCGTCCACGCTAAGCGCGTTGCCGACCGCTAATCCCGTATCGTTGCGCAGCGGTGTCGCTCCGTCCACGAGCAGCGCCTGCCGCCGGTTGCTCTCTACGAAAGCGCCCCCGCGACCGGCGAACATCGCCGTGATTTTGCTCATCGTCGGCTCGTGCAACGCGACTTCCCGGCCTAGGTAATCCGCCAGCGCATCGCGCGTCAAATCGTCCATCGTCGGTCCTAGTCCGCCCGTGAACACGAGCAAGTCCGCCCGTTCCCTGCCAATCTTAATCGCCTGAATGAGGCGGTCCTTGTTGTCTCCCACCACGGTCTGGTAATAAACATCAATGCCCAGCTCTGCCAACCCTCTCGACAGATACTGGGCGTTAGTGTTTACGATCTGACCGAGGAGCAGTTCCGTGCCGACGGCAATGATCTCTGCTCTCATGCGTTCAATCGCACCTCTTTGTTTGTTACGGCACGACGATTAGTCGACCGGAATCAAGTTTTTGTTTTTCATGAAATAGTCGACCCCGGAATAGACGGTAATGATGACCGCAGCCCATATCGTAACGACATCCGCCCGCAGTTCAATGAAGTTGAACGGGAAATTGTTAAGCAAAATGACGATGACCATCGTAATTTGAATGGCCGTTTTCCATTTGCCCCATTTGCTCGCGGCCAGAACGGCGCCTTCAAGCAGCGCGACCTGCCGAAGTCCGGTTACGGCCCATTCGCGACTAATGATAACAATCGCTACCCAAGCGTCGAGCTTGTTGATTTCCACGAGCGAGATAAGGACGGCCGCGATGAGCAGCTTATCCGCGAGCGGATCGAGCAGCTTTCCTAAATTGGTTACGATTTTGCGTTTGCGCGCGATGTAGCCGTCCAAACCGTCGGTGCTTGCAGCGATGATGAACAGCAGCAACGCGAACACTTGGTTCCACGATATCGAATAATTGCCGATCGTCAAATCGTTCACGTCTAGCTTGACGAGCAAGAAGAACGTCATGATCGGTACTAAGAATATGCGTGCCAGCGTTATTCGGTTGGCGAGGTTCATGCGATTCCCTCCCCTGAAAGATCATATTCGTAGGCATGCGTAATACGAACTTGGCGAATTTCGCCGATATCCGTGCGAATGCCGGATATGTATACTTCGCCGTCGACTTCCGGAGCGTCGAATTGACTGCGTCCGATATAGACGTCGCTTCGGCCGTCGTAACGTTCGACGAGCACGTCGAGCGTGCGTCCGACGTACTTGGCGCTATTGTGCTGCGCGACTTCGCGCTGAACTTCCATAAGCGTATGCGCGCGATGCTGCTTCACTTCGTCGGACAGCTGATCCGGCAACCTGTTCGCCGGCGTGTCTTCCTCTTGCGAATAAGCGAACACGCCGAGACGGTCGAACTTCATCTCCCGCACGAAAGCGCACAGCTTCTCGAATTCCTCTTCGGTCTCGCCGGGAAAGCCGACGATCATCGACGTGCGAAGCGCGACGTCTGGAATGCGCGAGCGAATGCGTCCGACTAACTCGCGAACGTCGCGTTGGCGGCCCGGACGGCGCATCCGTTTCAAGATCGCGTCCTCGCTATGCTGGAGCGGCATATCGATATATTTGCATATTTTCGGATTCGATGCGATCGTCTCGATAAGCTCGTCCGTGAAAAATCCGGGATAAGCATAATGCAACCGAACCCAAGCGATGCCCGGCACTTCGCTTACGCGATTCATGAGCTCCGGCAACTTAAAGCCTTCATAGAGATCCGTGCCGTAATTCGTGGAATCTTGCGCGATCAGGCTGATTTCCTTCACGCCTTGAGCCGCGAGCTGGCGCACTTCGGCGATAATGGATTCGATCGACCGGCTGCGGAACTTGCCGCGCATGATCGGAATGCTGCAGAACGTACAAGCGTTGTCGCAGCCTTCGGCAATCTTCACGTAAGCGGTATGACGCGGAGTGGACAGAAGCCTTGGCAGCGCCTCCTCGTAGTTGAATACCGGATTCCCGACGTAGACGGGCTTCTTCCCGCCTAGCGCCTCGTCGATAATATCGTTAATCCGATGGAAATCGCCGGTGCCGACGATGCCGTCGATCTCGGGCATTTCCTTCATCAACTCTTGCTTGTAGCGCTGCGTGAGGCAGCCCGACACGATGAGCGCCTTCAGCTTAGCCGTGTCCTTAAGCTCCGCGAGATTCAGAATCGTATTGATGGATTCTTCTTTCGCCGCGTCGATGAAACCGCAAGTGTTGACGATGACGACCGTCGCATCTTCCGCGTTATCGACGAGCTTGTAGCCTCGCGCATGCACGAGACCCGACATGATTTCCGAATCGACTAAGTTTTTTTCGCAACCTAGCGTAACGACGTTGACTTTCTCTTGCATGGTCGGCTCCCCCATACGTACGTCCGTTATATCCGTTAATAACACCACATCAAAGTATAAACGAACCCTATAAACGTGTCAAAAACCGTCGCTTAACGGTAATTGGAAAATTGCAGCTCCAGCGGCAGACCCGCGCCCTTGAGCAAGCCCATCACGCCTTGCAGGTCGTCCTTGCTCTTGCCCGTGACGCGAAGCTGATCGCCTTGAATCTGGCTTTTCACTTTCAGCTTGGAATCCCGGATCAAAATATTGATCTTCTTGGCGTTTTCCTGATCGATGCCCTGCCTCAGCTTGATCACTTGGCGCACTGTGCCTCCGGACGCCGGCTCGATTTTACCGTAATCCAAATTCAATATCGGAACGCCGCGTTTGATGAGCTTAGTCTGCAAAATATCGATAACGCTTTGCAGCTTATAATCGTCATCCGACGCCACGACGAGCTGTTCGTTCTCTAGCTTGATGCTGCTTTTGCTTCCTTTGAAATCAAAGCGGGTTTCGATTTCCTTGAGCGCTTGGGTAATCGCGTTATTAACCTCCTGCATATCCACTTTGGACACGATGTCAAAAGAATATTCCGATGCCATGACGACAATCTTCCTTTCTTGCTCCCAAATTTTCTTTCATTATAACATGATCTGCGGTATCACTAAAAACGAAAAGCCCTCCGTGGAGGGCTTAAGCGAAAAAGCATCTTATTGGGCGTTCGATTCACCCGTCGTCGGAGTGAATACGATACGAACCGGACCCGGTTTGTCTCCGTCATCGACCGTAACGCCGTCGATCGAAATAACCGCCCGATCCGCGCGTCCGATGTTAACGAACAACTGCTGGTCCAGAGGGTAGCTAAACGTAGCCGGCACTTCTTTGTCCGTGACTGTTTTGTTAAGCAGTCCTTTGCCTTTAGCAACCGTTCCCGGATAAACCCCTACCCAGACATATCCGGAAATATCGATCTGGAGCTTATGCCCCGTTCCGGAAGTAATCGAATAGTACTGCTTGCCTTGCTTCGTTTCGGTCAACTCCATCGTCACGGTCGGAGATGGCGTAGGCGTCGGCGTCGGCGAAGGCGTCGGCGTAGGCGTTAACGACACGGACGGCGTCGGCGTGCCCGTCTCCGACGTGATCGGCGGAGGCGTACCGAGCTCGTCCGGATTTGAGTCCTTCGTGTTCGAATAATAAATATAGATGACGGCGGCGATCAATATCGGAAAAGCCCACATGAGCAAGGAAACCGCGACTTTGCCCCATCTGTCGTTATGTTGCACGCTCCGGCGTTTCGGTTGGATATTGCGCACTTCTACGTGCCCGATTTCCGACGATGCCGATTTCGGCAATTCCTTCTGGTATAGTCGCAGCACTTCCTCGGCGTCCAGCCCGACGGTTTCGGCATACGTCTTAACGAAAGCCCTTACGTAAAAAGAACCGGGAAGCACCTTGTAATCGCCTGTCTCGATCGCTTCCAAATATCTTTTGCGTATTTTGGTGAATTCCTGGATATCATCGAGCGAATAGCCGCGCTGTTCGCGGGCTTTGCGAAGTAGGGCACCCAAATCGGACACACGTTTCACCTCCTCGAGTTCATGGTGTAATTAAGTTATGTAAAATTACAGATCGCCCTGAAGGCCAGCCGTCGTGAAGTTCTCGTACGTAATCTCCTCGTCGGGCGTATTGCGAAGCTCGATAATGAAATCGAACACGTCGTAGTCGAATTGCGATTCCCTGACGAAGATATCCGGGTGCTCGATCACTTTCGTCGAATTCATCGCCATAAGCTCCTGAAGCAAGGTGTAGTGTTTCTCGTTGGACCGAATCGTACTTACGATGCCGTCGATGATGTACACGTTATTAGGCGTCATCTCATCTTCGGACAGCTGACTCCGAACGGTCTGTCTGAGCAATGTCGAAGAGACGAAAGTCCAACGCTTGTTCGCGCATACGCTTCCCGCGATGATCGATTCCGTCTTGCCGACGCGAGGCATGCCCCGCAAGCCGATCGTCTGGTTCCCTTCGCGCTTGAACAGTTCGCCGAGGAAGTCGACAAGCAATCCAAGCTCGTCCCGCGTGAAGCGGAATGTCTTGCGATCATCGGAATCTCGCTCGATGTAACGGCCGTGCCGTACCGCCAATATATCCGTCAGCCTCGGAGGCCGAATCGTATTCACCGTAATGTTCTCGACTTTGGTCAGCATTTTGCCGAGCAACTCGATTTTCTCGTCGTCATCCGTCTGCAGCAGCATTCCGCGCGTACGGTCTTCTACCCCGTTGATCGTGAGAATGTTGACTTCCAGCATCCCGAGCAAAGACGCGATATCCCCCAGCAATCCGGGGCGGTTTTTATGAATTTTATATTCCATGTACCATTGTTTCGGCTCCATCATGCACCTCGATCGATTTAAGCAATGTCATGCTGTGACTGTTCATACTGTTCTTTCTTTGTTATTCTACAACGCTACTCATTATCCTGCAAAATAAAACAATATATTAATGCAAAAGTCCCGCGGTGTCGAGCCCTTTCGACGTGATTAGCCTTTATCAGACAGAAAGCCTCCTTGCGGAGGCTTTCTGTCTGCGCCGATGGGCTGTTAACTGCTTTGATCGGCCAACTTGACCATTAGCTTAGCCATCGTCTTGCGTTCGCCTTCGTCCCCGGCGTCCCATAGCTCTTTCAACACGCGTTGCTCTTCGTTTTTGGGATCGACCCTTTGATCGAGGAAAGATCCGATCTCGTAGGCCAGCTTAGCGATCGCGTCTTCGTCGATCCCTAATTTTTTGGCCGCGCTGACGCGGTCACCTAAAAACTTCTTCCATGTGTCGAAATTGCTGAGTACAGTCGACATTAAGCAGCCTCCTCATGTTGGAACGGGATAAAAGCTCATCGATAATATGTACTTAGAAGGCCTTAATTATGCGTTATCCCCGCTCCAACCGCCGTTAATGCCGATCACTTGTCCGGTTATATAGCTCGCGCTATCCGAGACGAGAAACCGGACCAGATCCGCGACTTCCTCCGCTTTGCCCAGCCGCCCAAGCGGAATCGCATCGCATAGCGACGCCTTCTCCCGCTCGTCCAACGCGGCAAGCATGTCCGTGTCGATCGCGCCGGGCGCGACCGCGTTTACCGTCACGCCGGCGGACGCCAGCTCCTTGGCCATCGACTTAACGAAAGCGTTCAAACCGCCCTTGGAAGCTGCATAGACCGCTTCTCCCGCCGCGCCGACGACTCCCCATAAGCTGGACAGATGGACGAACCTTCCCCCTCTGTTCCATATCATGGCTGAGCCGAACAGCTTCGTCAGATGGTAGGCGCTCTTCAGATGAAGCAGCAGCAAATCGTCCCAGACGTCTTCTTCCGTATCCTCCAGCAAGCCGTAATGCGCGACGCCGGCGCAATGCACGACGACACTCGGCGTCCACCCTTCGGCGTCTAGCTTAGCCTTCAGCTCCCGCAGCGCTTGTCCCGAACGGGCATCCGCCTGAATCGCCATCGCTTGGACGCCGAAGTCGCGGCAAACCACCGCGACCGCTTCCGCCTGCTCCGCGGCGGCGTAGTATTGCACGGCTACGTCGAAGCCGTCGGCTGCAAGCCGCCTCGCTACGGCGGCTCCGATTCCGCGGGAGCCGCCGGTAACGAGAGCGATGCGCGTCAAGACGGCTTGCTCCTTACGACGGCGACGGCTAGCTGCTCGGGTTTGGCGTGCTCGCGCAGGCGAGCGTTCACCTCATCGAGCGTCAAGCTTTCGAACGCTTCGACGGCGCGGAACAGGTCGCCGCCCTTGAAGCGGAAGCGCGTGAATTCGCTTGCGATCGCTTCGGGACTGTTGAACATGCGCAGCATCGCTCCGATCCGCTTGCGTCGCGTGCGCTCGAAGACGGCTTCCGGAATGCCGCTGGCGGCCGCTGCGTACATCGCTTCGGATACGCGCCGTACAAGTTCGTCCGGATCCCGAGTCTCCCCGCCGATGACCGAGAAGGCGTAACCCGGACCCGTATTGAATTCGTGGCCGAATCCGTCGCTGATCAAGTTGTCGTCGTACAGAGATTGATACAACGCCGAGCTCGAACCGAGCAACGCTTCGAGCATGATTTTGCTCGTTAACTCGTAACGAACGGCATCGCGTCCTTCTCCCGGATCGTCCTTAAATCCGAACATACATTTCGGCAACGAGACGGGCAGGATGATTTCCCGCTTCTTCTGGTGAACGGCCGCTGGCTCTTCCTCGAATAAGCGCTTAATATCGCCGCCGCTGCGGAACGTTTTGCCCGCTTGATCCCGCTTCACTTGCGCCATCGTTTCTTCGGGATCGACGCCGCCGACGACAAATAAAGTCATATTCGACGGATGATAGAAGGCGTAGTAACAGTCGTACAGCATTTCCTTCGTAATCGAGCGAACCGAATCCGCCGTTCCCGCGATATCGATATGGACCGGATGCTTGGCGTACATCGCCTCGTTCAAGCCGAAGTATACGCGCCAATCCGCGTTGTCTCTGTACATATCGATTTCTTGAACGATGATGCCTTTCTCCTTCTCGACGTTCTCATCCGTAAAGTAAGGGTTTTGCACGAAGTGCAACAGCGTATCGAGATTCGCGGCCACTTCTTGCGTCGCGGAGAACAAATAGACGGTACGGTCGAAGCTCGTGTACGCGTTAGCCGATGCGCCTTGGGAAGCGAAGGTGGAGAAGATGTCGCCTTCAGGCTCCTCGAACATTTTATGCTCGAGAAAATGCGCGATGCCGTCCGGCACTCGGATCGTCTCGCCGCCCGGCGGGGTGAAATGGTTATCGATCGAGCCGTAGCGGGTCGTGAACGTTGCGTAAGTTTTCGTGAAGCCCGGCTTAGGCAAGATGAATACTTCCAAGCCGTTGTCCAGTTTCTCGTACCACAGCTTTTCCTGCAGCTTCGGATAATCGAGCAAAGACATATTCAGTCCTCCCCCTTCATGTCGCGCAAAAAGTAGATCGTATCCAGCTTCACCAACTGCGCGGCGGCCGTAACTTGTTCAGGCGTCACTGCTTCGATTTCGGCGATGAAGCTCTCTCCCGTGCGTTCGACGCCGGACAGCACGTTGCTGAAATCGAACGAAATCCGTTCGAACGCCGAGTCTTGAATTTCCCGTAGCTGGTTAACGATCATCGCCTTCGTGCGCAGCAAGTCGGTTTCCGAGAAGTCGCCCGCTTTAAGCGCTTCTAGCTGGTCTTGCATGATGCGGGAAGCACGCTCGTAGTTTTTGATTTCGATGCCGGATTGAAGCGTCAGTATGCCCTTATGTCCGTCCAGGCGGGAAGAGGCGTAGTAAGCAAGGCTAGCTTTCTCCCTAACATTGATGAACAGCTTCGAGTGCGGAAAAGCGCCAAGCAAGCCATTATAAACAAGCATCGCGGCATAATTGTCGCTGCCGTACGTAGCGCCTACGCGCAGCCCCATGTTGAGCTTGCCTTGCCCCACTTCCAGCCGCTCCTGGATCGTCTGCACTTCGGCTCGCGCCTCAACCAGCTTAGGCGGGCCATAACGCGCCGGCGTGCCCTCCGGTAGTCTGAAAGCTTGCTTAGCGAAAGCTTCTACTTCTTCCAGTGTCGTATCGCCGGCTACATACAAGTCTAAGCATGTTTCGCCTAGCCAGCGTTTGTACGCTTCGGAAAGCGCTGCCCCGTCGAGCGATGCAAGCTCTTCCTTTCGGCCGAGCGCGGGTAACCGATACGGCTCGTTCGCGCACATTTCTTCGATGCAGCGTTCGGAAGCGTAACGGATTTTATCGTTGATGATGGCATCGATTCGCTTGCTTACCGTCGTTTTCTCCGCTTCGACGTACTTGGTCCGGAAGTGTCCGTTATCCTGCGCCGGTGCCGTCAGCACTTCCCCTAGGAAAGCTAGCGCTTCGCCGAGCAGCGATTCCGTGGAAGAGACGAACCGGTCGTTAATAATATCGAGCCGGAATTGCACGATCTGATTGTCGCCCCGTTTGTACAGGTCGAAGCCGAAGCCGGCGCCGTACAAATCGTCGAGCTTCTCGCGGAAGGAAATCGTCTCCGGATACGTCTCCGTGCCCCGTCGAAGCACGAAAGGGGTGAGCGCGATCGGCGTCACCCCGGACTCGGTTAGCGGTACTCCAGCGAATAGCGATACGGCGAACGTCTTGAAGCGTTTGGTCGGCAATACGTGCAGACGTAGCCGGCCGAGCGAGCCCCTTTGGAACTGTTCCGACATCCTACTCATGCCCCTTATAAGTAAATTCGCGCCCTCGTCTCGCTGCGTTCAGCCCCATTCTAACCGATTGAACAAGCAGGAAGCAAATACTGGAAAGCCATCTCACCGACAGAAAATATGCTTGCCGATCGTCTTATATTGCGGCCGCGACCAGATCCATTTCGACGTTGCCGTCTCCGGGTTGAAGTAGTACAAGCAACCGTCGGTCGGATCGAGTCCGCTGACCGCGTCTTTGACCGCTTTGAGCGCGCTCTCGTTCGGCGTCAGCCAGATTTGCCCGTCGGCTACCGCCGTGAACGCGCCAGGCTGGAAAATAACGCCCGTCGCCGTATTCGGGAACTGCGAGGATTTAACGCGGTTCAAAATTACGGCCGCAACGGCCACTTGACCGATATAAGGTTCGCCGCGGGATTCGCCGTAAACGGCGTTGGCCATCATCTTCAAATCTTTATCGGTCAGCCCGAGATCGTTGGAGGCCGGCAGCTTGGCAGATCCTGCGCCGTTGTTCGAGGTTGGCGCTTTCTCTCCTCCGCCTCCAGGCAATTCTGCGGCCGTCGGCTTCCACTCCTTCGTGGCGTTCCAAAGCTTAAGCTTTGTTTTGGATCCGACGACGCCGTCCGCTTTCATGCCGAATTTCCACTGGAACCAGGTTACCGCGTTTTTTGTTTTTTCTCCGAACACGCCGTCGATCTTCCCGTTGAAATACCCTAGCGCCTTAAGACGACCTTGCAGCTCGTAAATGTCTTTGCCCGTCGACCCTTGCTTCAATGTCGTCGTCCCGAATGTTTCTCGGCTTAGCCCGTGGCCGTGGTTTTGCAACGTATAGAGGCCGAGCAAGCCGAACATCAAACAGACGGTCAGAATGACCAGACGATAGCTCACTAGCGTTCACGCCTTTCTTGTTGTGTCATGCATAGGTGTTCGTTCGCCCGTTAGTATGAGATAGGACAATCCCTCTTATACCCATTTCATCGCGCATGCAAAAAAAGCCCGCGACTCCGTTAATGGAATCGCGGGCTTTCGAGCTGATATGGCGATAGATCCGCGCTAAGAAGGAATGCGTTGCTGGTATTGCTCCATCGTCATCAACACCTCGCGCGGCTTGCTGCCTTCGTACGGACCGACGATGCCTTTGGCTTCCATCGAGTCGATCAGTCTCGCCGCGCGCGTGTAGCCGACTCTCATGCGCCGTTGCAATAACGAGACGGACGCCTGCTTCGCTTCGATAATGATTTGAACCGCTTGATCGAACAGCTCGTCCAGTATTTCGTCGGGCGAATCCGATTCCGTGTCGTCGAGTTCCGGTACGAGATCTTCGTTATACTCGGCTTCGGCTTGGCCGCGCGCGTAAGCGACGACCTGCTCGACTTCGTTATCCGACAAAAACGCCCCTTGCACGCGGATCGGCTTTGAAGCGCCCATCGGCAGGAACAGCATGTCCCCGCGGCCAAGCAGCTTCTCCGCGCCTACCATATCGAGTATCGTGCGGGAATCGACTTGGGACGATACGCCGAACGCGATCCGGCTCGGGATGTTCGCCTTGATAACGCCGGTAATGACGTCGACGGACGGACGCTGCGTTGCGATGATCAAGTGGATACCTGCGGCGCGCGCCATTTGGGCGAGTCGGGTGATCGCGTCCTCGACGTCTCCCGCGGCCACCATCATCAAGTCGGCAAGCTCGTCGACGATGACGACGATATACGGGAGAACGCCGTCGGGTTTGTCCCCGCTCATCATGAGCGAGTTATAGCCTTCGATGTTTCGCGTGCCGGATTTGGAAAACTTCTCGTAACGCTTCTCCATCTCGACGACGATTTTCTTCAAAGCTAGCGAAGCTCTGCGCGGATCGGTAACGACCGGCGCGAGCAAATGCGGAATGCCGTTATAGACGTTAAGCTCGACCATCTTCGGGTCGATCATAAGGAACTTCACTTCATCCGGCTTCGCTTTATACAGCAAACTCGTAATGATGCCGTTAATGCACACCGATTTACCCGAACCGGTCGCTCCGGCGACGAGCAAGTGAGGCATCTTCGCCAAGTTGCCGACGATCGGCTGTCCGGAGATGTCACGGCCGAACGCGATCGTGAGCTTCGCCGTCGACTCCGTGAACGGCTGCGTCTCCAGCACTTCGCGCAGCGTGACGACGCTGACCTCGTTATTCGGCACCTCGATGCCGATAGCGGCTTTGCCGGGAATCGGCGCTTCCATCCGTATGTCTTTGGCGGCTAGCGCCAGCGCGATGTCGTCCGTTAAGCTGACGATCCGGCTGACTTTCACCCCTACGTCGGGCTGTAGCTCGTATCTCGTAACCGCGGGACCTCTCGCCACGTCCAACACTTTGGCGCGCACGCCGAAGCTCTCGAGCGTTGCCTCCAGCTTGCGGGCGGTGCTCATGTAATCCGCGGCGTTGCCGGTTTTCCCGGAAGCCGTCGGTTTATCAAGCAATCCGAGACCGGGGAGGCGATACGGCTTGGGTATTTTGCGAACAGGCTTAGGAACTTCCGCTTTCGCGGGCGGCTCCGCGGCGATCGGTTGCTGCCCGTCCAGTCCCGGTAGCGGTTCGTCGTTAAGGTCCATTTCGGTTTGCACCAGATTCGGCGGCAAGAACGGCATATCGACGTTAAGGGTTTCCTCTTCGTCGTCCAAGTCATCGCCGGAATAAGCTTGCGCCGCAAAGTCCGTAAACCTAGGCTGCGGCGTCACGATCGGCTGCGCCGGCTCGTCCTGCTCGCCTTCGTCGTCTCCGTGCAGCAGCACGTTGAACGGCTTCTTCGGCTGCTCGGCCGGCACATCCACAGGCGCAGGCTTCCCGCGGCGCCCGAAGATCGAAGACTCCGGCTTCTTAGCAGGCTGCGCCGCCTCGACAGGCTCTTCGTCGTCCCACTGATCGTCATGCGGCAAGTTTGGCTCGCGCTCGGGCTTACCGTGGAACAACTGGAAGAAGAGCGGCGTCTTGCGTTGCTTCGGCATGAGCGGCTGCTCGTCCATCGCAACGTCATCCGGCTCGAGCGGGATGGACGGTATCGTCGCGGGCTTGCCCTTGCCTTTAACCGGAATCGCCTTAGCCCGCAGCAATTTGCGACCCGAGGAAAACCGGGCAGCCAAAAGCGGCATGACGCGCATGAGGAATAGACGGACCGAACGGCCCATCTCGACGTAGGAGCGATTCGTAATTAACAGCAAAGCGATCGCGAATTCGATTATGAGCACGAATTTGGCGCCGTAATATCCGAATAACCAGAATAGCACCGAATATTGCAGGGCGCCGGTCATCCCGCCGCCGATATCCTTCTCGGTAATCGCCACGTCTTCTTCCGGAGGCACCGACCACAGCTGCTGCTTCAACTGATCCATCGTCTGGCTGACGATACCGGATGGCGAAGTAACGCCGATCTCGCCAAGGCTGTTATCGATGGCGGCCATCGAGCTCCATAACGTAAAGCCGAGCGCGATGATAACGAATCCGGACCTTCTAGAAGTCCAGCCGCGCGGCCAGCTTCGCTTGATCATGACGTATAAGCCGACCCAAATGCCGGCCAAGGCAAGCATATAATAATGAATGCCAAGCAGGAAGCCAAATAGCTTGGAGAGCGATCTGCCGACGGCGGCTTCCCCGGAGATGGCGATAATCGATAACGTAATCAACAAAATGCCGTACACTTCATACTTTAAACCGGCTCCGAACGAAGCCCGCTTTTTTTTGCGCTTGGCCAAAATTGCCACCTCCCGGTTCAACATTATATCACAGTTGAAGGGCGGTTGGCAGAAGTTCCCGACGCTTTACATCCCTAGTCCTGCTTGCTCGGTATCGCTTACAGGCTTTGCTTGCCGGGCGAAATAGATCGTTCGTCCCGGACTGTACTCCGGGCTGAGATATCGGTCCAAAGGCGCGGACAACAATCGAACGATCGTACCGACGCCTGGCGCGGTCGGAAGCACTTGCATCGTCATCCCCTCGTGCTCGATTTCGAGAAAAGGCCCCGGCTCCGTCTGAAATCCGTCCATCACGAGTTCGAGCGGCATCGTCGTATACAACATCATCCTGCGGTCGCTCCTTCCGGCTTAGGCGCTTTGCGCTCGGCGATGCGCCGATTCAGCTCCCTAAGCGCGTCGCCAAGCCCTCCGACCGCATGAATGAGCCCGTGCTTAACCGCATCGGCGCCGATGACCGTCGTGCCGATATCGCGCGTCAGCTCTCCGGTCTTGAACATGAGCTGCTTGAACGTCTCCTCGGTTACGCTGGAATGCCGCGTAACGAAACGCGTGACGCGCTCCTGCATCTTTTCCAAATACTCGAACGTCTGGGGTACCCCGATGACTAGCCCGTTCATCCGAATCGGATGAATCGTCATCGTCGCGGTTTCCGCGATGAACGTATAGTTCGCCGATACGGCGATCGGCACGCCGATCGAGTGGCCTCCGCCTAGGACGACGGTCACGGTCGGCTTGCTGAGGGAAGCGATCATTTCGGCGATGGCCAAGCCCGCTTCGACGTCGCCTCCCACCGTATTCAGCATGATCAGCAAGCCTTCGATTTTCGAATTTTGCTCGGCGGCGACGAGCTGTGGAATGACATGCTCGTACTTCGTCGTTTTATTTTGCGGAGGCAGCATGAGATGACCTTCCACCTGACCGATAATCGTCAAACAAAAAATATTGGATTCACCCGGCGGTAACGGCGTATTTCCGAGCTGTATGATCGACTCCGTCGTAGCTGCTTTCCGCCCTTCGTCCCCCGTATTTGGGTTAGGGTTGGGCACTTCCCCGCTAGCCCCATTCTTGTCCTTGTCGCTCAAGTCAATCCCTCCATCATTACGGTCGCATGGCTTGACATAGTATGGGCGCTGAGGGAGCATTTATACGGTTTGCGTCGGTGTTACGTTTCCGGCTTTCGCTACGCCTTAGGGCATAACAAAAACCGCTCACCTCTCGCAGGCCGCGAAGGATGAACGGTTTTATAATGAGTGTGGGGTTAACGTTATTACACTTCCATGATGATCGGCAAGATCATCGGTCTGCGTCTCGTCTGTTCATACAAGAATCGGCCGAGCGCGTCTTTGACGTTCGTCTTCAGCGAAGCCCACTCGTTGACATTCTCGTTCATAAGCTTGTGCAAGGTGCCCGTAACGATACGGTTAGCTTCCTCGAGCAATCCTTCGGATTCGCGTACGTACACGAAACCGCGCGAAATGATGTCCGGTCCGGACAAAATCGTGCCGTCTTGCTTGCTTAGCGTAACGACAACGACAAGAATACCGTCTTGAGACAGGAGTTTACGGTCGCGAAGCACGATATTGCCTACGTCGCCTACGCCAAGACCGTCGATTAGCACGTTGCCCGCAGGGATTTTGCCTGCTTTGCGAGCCGATCCGTTCTGGAATTCGACCGTGTCACCGTTGTCGATCAAGAAAATATTTTCCTTCGGAATGCCCACCGCTTCGCCTAGCAAGCCGTGGTGGCGCAACATCCGGTATTCGCCGTGAATCGGAATGAAATATTGCGGGCGAATGAGGTTCAGCATAAGCTTCAGTTCTTCTTGGCTTCCGTGACCGGAAACGTGTACGCCGGAAATCGAACCCGGACCGTAAATAACATGCGCGCCGAGACGCATCAGTTCGTCTACCGTACGGCCGACGTAACGCTCGTTACCCGGGATCGGGGTAGCGGCGATGACGACGGTATCGCCAGGCAGGATGTCGACTTTGCGGTGTGTCGATCTTGCCATCCGCGTAAGCGCAGACATTGGTTCGCCTTGGGAACCGGTCGACAAGATGACGACGCGATCCGCCGGCAGCTTGTTCACTTCTTCGGGCTCGATCAACATGCCTTCCGGAATGTTCAAGTAGCCCAGTTCGGACGCGATCGTTACGACATTAACCATGCTGCGTCCGATGACGGTCATCTTGCGACGCGTTTCCATCGCTGCGTTAATGACCTGTTGAATCCGATGCACGTTCGAAGCGAACGTCGCCACAACGACGCGTTGCTTGGAACTGCGGAAAATTTCTTCGAATTCTTTGCCGATGTTGCTTTCCGATGGCGTAAATCCGGCGCGTTCCGCGTTCGTGCTATCGGACAAAAGCGCCAATACGCCGCGGCTGCCGATACCGGCCATCCGTTGCAAGTCCGCATACTGCTCGTTAACCGGCGTATGGTCGAACTTGAAGTCGCCCGTATGAACGACGATGCCTTCCGGCGTGTCCAAGCATACGCCGACGGAGTCCGGAATACTGTGGTTCGTACGGAAGAACGAAGCTTTGATCGCGCCAAGCTGAAGCTCGGTGCCTTCGTTGATCAGATGGCGTTTCGTGTCGCCGAGCAACCCAGCTTCTTTCAGCTTGTTCTCGACGAGTCCGAGCGTAAGCTTCGTTCCGTAGATCGGAACGTTCAGTTGTTTCAAAATGTACGGAAGACCGCCGATGTGGTCTTCGTGGCCGTGCGTAAGCAGAATCCCCCGTACTTTATCGCGGTTCTCGATTAAATAGGTAATATCCGGGATGACGACATCGATGCCGAGCATCTCTTCCTCCGGAAACTTAAGACCGGCATCCACGACGATAATATCGTTCGCGTACTGAATGCAATACATGTTTTTGCCGATCTCACCTACGCCGCCGAGCGCGAAAATGAGCAATTTATCTTGGTTGTTTTTCTTAGACAAGTCTAGCTACCTCCCAAATCATCTCGACGATCCCGTTCGATATGAAATTATCAATTTGCAAAATATTGGCCGCACCCAATCACTCTCAATCATTATACATGAAGCAATTCAACAAAAACAAGTTCGCAAAATTAGGTTTCCCAGTGCAAAAAACCGATATCCGGCGGATATCGGTTTCGCATGAAAGGGAGACTTAGCGGCGAAGGACGGATATCCGATGGTTAAGCTTTGATTAACGCTTGCAGGAATTCCGCTTCCGCCTCGCTTACGTCAACGAGCGGCAATCTGACGCCGCCGACGGGCAGTCCGCGCAGACCGAGGGCATACTTGACCGCCACCGGATTCGGAACCGGGTTCGGACAATTGAACAAGCCCTTGAAGTAAGGATAGCATTCTTGATTCAAAGCCATCGCCTCTTGAACTTTCCCGCTCAGGAAGGTGTCGATGAGCTGCTTCATCTTGGCGCCGATCATATGGCTGGCGACGCTGACGATGCCGTATCCGCCGACGGACAACACCGGAAGCGTAACCGCGTCGTCGCCGCTATAGACTTTGAAACCTTCAGGCGCGCCGGCCAGAATTTCGGTTACTTGTTCCAATCCCGCGCATTCTTTGGTAGCGAAAATGTTCGGAATTTGAGCGAGGCGAAGCGTTGTAGCTACCGAGATCGAAGCGACCGTACGAGACGGTACGTTATAGATCATGATCGGCAGCTTCGTCGCTTCCGCGATGACGCGGAAGTGCTGGTAAATGCCTTCTTGGTTAGGCTTGTTGTAGTACGGAGCGACGAGCAAAATCCCGTCGACGCCGACTTGTTCCGCCTTAATCGTCAATTTCACGGAATGGGCCGTTTCGTTGCTCCCCGTTCCGGCGATGATTTTGCAACGGCCTGCCGCTCTCTTCACCGCGAAGCGGAACAGCTCGACCTTCTCCTCGTCGGTCAACGTCGGCGACTCACCGGTCGTGCCGCTAACGACAAGGCTTTCAGCATGTTGCTCTTCGATTAAATAATCGATTAATCGGCCGGTCGTATCCCAATCGATATTCAACTGCTCGTCGAATGGCGTTACCATTGCCGTAATCAGACGCCCGAAACTCATTCGCTTATCCCCCTTATTCCTCATCGCCTCATGCCAGATGCAGCCCGAACGACGTATGCAAAGCTTGCAGCGCCGCCGCTAAATCCGTTTCCGCGATTAGCACCCATATAGTCGTATTGGAATCCGCGGATTGCAAGATCGAAATTCCGGCAGTCGTTAACGCTTCAACTATAACCGCCATGACGCCAGGCTCGCCGTTCATTCCGCCGCCGATCATCGATACTTTGGCGCAGCCGCGGCGTACGATCGGTTCGAATTCAAGCTCCCTCAGCAGGCGTACCGCGGTGTCCGCGTCCGATTCCGAGACGGTGTAGTGAACGCCTGTCGGCATAACGTTAATAAAGTCGACGCTTATCCCATGCGTAGCCATCGCTCGAAAGACGCGCAACTGCAGCTCAGACGGACCGTTATCGCTGTTGACCGCAAGTTGCGTCACTCCGCTTACGTGAGCAAGCCCCGTAACGGTGCGATCGATCCATACCCCACTCTCCCGCATCGTCTCCGAACGGGTAACGAGCGTGCCTTCCCCGTCCGAGAACGTCGATCGTACGCGAACGGGAACTCCGGCTTTCATGGCGATTTCCACCGCTCTTGGATGGATGACTTTAGCGCCGTTGTGAGCCATATTGCTGATTTCTTCATAGCTGACGACCGGTAACTGGCGAGCGCCCGGAACCCATCTCGGGTCCGCGGTTAGAATACCGTCGACATCCGTATAGATGTCGACAATCTTTGCGCCTAGCGCAGCGCCTAGCGCCGTTGCGGACGTATCGCTTCCGCCGCGGCCAAGCGTCGTAATCTCGCCGCGATCGGTCATGCCCTGGAACCCGGCGACAATGACGACGCGGCCGTCGGCTATATGCTGTTGAATCGCTTCCGTCTGAATGCGGACGATTCTAGCCGCGCCGTAACGCGCATCCGTCATAATGCCTGCCTGTCCTCCGGTCAAAGCGACCGCCGGAATACCTTCCGCGATCAACAAGCTGCATAGCGTCGCCGCGGAGATCAGTTCCCCGCACGATAGCAGCAAATCTCTTTCCCTAGCAGGCAAAGCGTTACCGTTAAGTCTGATCAATTCTAGCAAAGAATCGGTCGCGTACGGCTCGCCGCGCCTCCCCATCGCCGATACGACGATGACGAGCGTGCGACCCGCATCCAACTCCCTAACAATATGACGGAGGACGTGGCGCCGACTTTGTTCGTCGGACAGCGACGTCCCACCGAATTTTTGCACGATAAGGTCCATCTTCGCTTCCTCCACTCGGGATTAGCACCATTAGCGGGAAGAAGGTAGGATCGTTGCTGCTTCAAGTTTTATTGCGGAATTGCGATATACTCCGCGATTTGTACCGCGTTCCATGCTGCGCCTTTGAGCAGATTGTCGGATACGATCCACAGGTTCAATCCGCGAGGATTGGAGATGTCGCGGCGCACGCGGCCTACGAAAGTCTCGTTTTTGCCTGCGGCGAACACCGGCATCGGATATTGTTGTCCTGCGGGATCGTCAAGCAATACGATACCTGGCGCATCGGACAGCAAGTTCTTCACGTCTTCGATTTCGAAATCGGATTTGAGCTCGACATAGACCGATTCGGAATGACCGTATACGACAGGGACGCGAACGCAAGTCGCCGTAACTTCGAGCGTATCGTCTCCCATAATTTTCTTCGTCTCGCGGATCATCTTCATCTCTTCGAGCGTGAAGCCGTTGTCGGTGAACTTGTCGATTTGCGGAATGACGTTAAAGGCGATCTGATGTTTCACTGGCAGCGAGGCGGAAGGCAAAATGTCCGGGTTCGCGTCGTTACCGGCCAATACTTCGCGGGATTGGCGAAGCATCTCGTTGATCGCTTTCGCGCCTGCGCCGGATACCGCTTGGTAGGTGGAAACGATGATGCGGCTCATGCCGTAACGATCGTAGAGCGGCTTAAGCGCCGCGACCATCTGGATCGTCGAACAGTTCGGGTTAGCGATGATGCCCTTATGATCGCTGATCTTATCGATATTCACTTCCGGAACGACAAGCGGAGTTTCAGGATCCATCCGATAAGCGTTCGTGTTATCGATACATACCGCGCCATGTTCGACGGCATGCGGAATAAGAGCTTTGCTGACGTCGCCGCCGGCGCTGAACAACGCGATATCTACACCCTTGAAGCTTTCGGGCTTCGCTTCTTCTACGGTTAATTCCTTGCCTTTGAAGGCGATCTTCGTGCCTGCGGAGCGCGCGGAAGAGAGCAGCTTCAAGCTGGCAAGCGGGAAGTTGCGTTCTTCGAGTAATTTGAGGATTTGTTCCCCAACGGCGCCGGTCGCTCCCACGACGGCGACGTTAAACAACGTTTGCGTAGACATACTAGATCCTTCTCCCCTCGGGTGCAGCGAATATATCTCAAGCGTATAGGAACCGCTCAATGAGCAAAGGTTGTAGCTGTTTGCCTTGTAACGCCGCTTCGCAAGTTTCCATTACCAGGTCCATACGGGCGACGAGAGAATTCGGTTTCGCTTGCGGGTTATCTTGGCCGAACGGAACGAAATAGATGTTCTTCGTCACGAGCAGCTTCGCGATGTTGGCCGCGTTCAAGCCGAGACCGTCGTTCGTGGATATCGCGATGACTAGCGGACGTTGATTGCGCATTTGCGACTTGGCGGCCATCAGCACGGGACCGTCCGTCATCGCGTTCGCGAGCTTGCTCGTCGTGTTGCCGGTGCACGGCGCGATAGCCAATACGTCGAGCCTCTTGGAAGGACCGAGCGGTTCGGCATCCACGATGGTGGATATAATGTCGTTGCCGGTAATATCTCTTAACGCCTTCTGCCAGTCATCGGATGCGCCGAATCTCGTATCCGTCGTCATAATAGTATGAGAGACGATCGGCACGACGGATGCTCCCGCGTCGACGAATCGTTGAATTTGCGGCATGATCTCGGCTAGCGTGCAATGCGAGCCGGATAAGGCGTATCCTACCGTTTTACCTTGCCAATTCATGGTTGATTCCCCCGTAGTCGGAAGTCTTCCAGAATGATCTGGATCAGACTGTTCGCGATGATACGACCGGCTGTCTTCGGTGCCACGATTCCGGGTAATCCGGGCGCCAAAAGCGCCTTGATCCCTCTCTTCTCGGCAAACCGAAAATCAGTGCCGCCAGGCTTGGAGGCGAGGTCGATAATGCATGCGCGCAGGGGAAGTTGTGCGATCACTTGTGCTGTGACTATCATAGTCGGAATTGTATTAAAAATCAAGTCGATATTCCCCGCCAGACGCGCGATTTCAGGCATATAAAACGGCTCGAAACCGACCTCGAAAGCACGCGCGAACGATTCGTCGCGGCGTACTCCGACCTTGACGCGCGCACCCAAAGCTTGCAGCGTACGAGCCATCGTGAAGCCGGTGCGGCCGAGACCGAGCACCATGCAATTCGAGTTATGAATCGTAATATCCGTATTCTGAATCGCCATCATAAGCGCGCCTTCAGCCGTCGGGATCGAGTTGTAAATGGCAACGTCGTCGCGCTCGAACAATTCGACCAGCGCGAGCAAGTGTTTCTCGCATAGCTTCCTTAAATAAGGTTTGGCCATGCCCGTAATGATTTTGCACGTCTTGGGGGCTACCGACAGATGGGCATCCGTCAGCTTAAGCTCAAGATCGGTAAATATAGTGGAGATCGTTCCGTCATCGTCGGTGCCGACCGCAGGAAGCACCAACGCATCCGCGTTTTGCAAAATATCCGGCGTCCAATCCGCCTTAACGACGCCGCTGAACGGCGTATCGAGCCGATCGAAGCCGCATAACGTTACGATCGCGTCGAGCTCTGTCAATCGGCGGATCACTTCAAGCTGCCTAGCGTCGCCGCCGGCGAGAACGATCTGCGCTCCCGTGAGCATCGTGTCCCCTCCCTTCGTTTGCTTGCTTATGCATAGCACATCGTATGCATTCGCCCAGTCAGGGGTGAAGGGACAGCGCGGGAGCTATATGTGGATTGTCTCGATTGAAGGTTGCCGTGGGATATATATCCTTCCGCTGCGGCTTCACCCCGCAAAGTGAAGTAACTCTGCCCAGCATATACCGAATACTTTGCGGGGACCCCGAACTCTGGTCGTGAAATTTGAATGGGAAGTTCATAGTGATTTCACGACCGTAAAGGCAGGCGCTCCGCTCTTCAGGACATATATCCCACTCTTCCATTCATAGATGCAGTGCATACAAAAAGGAGCCGCCCGCTTCCGGGCAGCCCCTTCTTTATTTTATTATTTACCCGTATGTCCAAAGCCGCCTTCACCGCGAACCGTTTCCGAAAGCTCGGAAACTTCTTGCAGACTCACTTGCGGGACGCGTTGGAACACGATTTGCGCGATGCGCTCGCCGCGGTTGATCGTGAACGGCTCCTGGCCCAAGTTAATGAGCAGCACCTTCACTTCGCCCCGATAATCGGCGTCGATCGTTCCGGGCGTATTCAAGCAGGTAATGCCATGCTTATAGGCGAGACCGCTGCGCGGTCTGACCTGCGCTTCAAGCTCTCTTGGCATCGCCATCGCGAAGCCCGTCGGAATTAACGCCCGCTCGCCCGGCGCGAGAATGAACGGTTCGCTTACCGCGGCATGAACGTCGAATCCGGCCGCCCACTCCGACATTTGCTGCGGCAACGGAACGTCTTCATTCCCCTGCAGCCGCTTCAACTGAATTGGATACAACGAATTCCCTCCCGATTCCCGACAACACTTTCTCGTTCGCGCCGACCAAAGCGACCGCGCACGGTTGCTCCATCATCCGCGTGATCATATCGTTAACGTCCGACAGCGTGACGCGATCGATCCGAGTCAGCATATCGTCGAGCGAATAATGCTTGCCGAGCATTAATTCGTTTTTGCCTTGACGGTTCATCCGGCTGCTCGTGCTTTCAAGGCTTAAGATGAGGTTGCCCTTCAACTGCTCTTTGCCGCGTGAAATTTCCGACTCGCTGAGCCCTTTGGCGGCGACGTCGTTAAGCAGCTCCATCGTCAAGTCGTATACGTCCTGCGTCTGCTTAGGAGCGGTGCCGGCATACACGGTGAACAACCCGCTGTCCGCGTACGAAGTATGGTAGGAGTAGACGGAATACGCCAGCCCCCGCTTCTCGCGGATTTCTTGGAACAGACGGGAGCTCATGCCTCCGCCGATCGTGTTATTCAGCAAAATCATCGCGTACAAATTCGGCTCTTGAATCGAACAACCCGGGAACGTAAGGCACAGATGGTTCTGCTCCGTCTTTTTCCGATGGAACAACGCGTTCGGTTGGAAAGTAGCCGCGCTAATAGCCGGATCGGAGCCTCTGACGTCGAAATGGCCGAAATGCGCTTCCAACAACGCAAGCACGTCTTCGGTTATGTTGCCGGCGATGCTGATGACCGTGTTGTCTATCCGGTAACGCTCGCCCATATAGCCGCGCAAGTCCGCGGAGCCCATCGCGTTCAGACGTTCCGCCGTGCCCAAAATCGAATACGCGAGCGGATGATCGCCGTACGCCGCGCTGGAAGCCAGATCGTGTACCGTATCGTCCGGCGTGTCTTCGTACATCGAGATTTCTTCCAAAATGACGTTCTTCTCTTTGGCCAGCTCTTCGTCCGCCAGCTGGGAGTTGAAGAACATATCCGATAGGATATCGACGGCGATCGGCAAATGCTCGTCAAGCACCTTCGCGTAATAACAAGTGTATTCCTTGGAAGTGAAGGCGTTAACGTTGCCGCCTATTCCGTCGAAGCGGTCGGCGATATCTTTGGCGCTATGGCGATTCGTCCCTTTGAACAACATATGTTCAATGAAATGGGAAATCCCGTTATTGCCCAAGTCTTCGTAGCGGGAACCGGTTTTGACCCAGATGCCGAACGATACCGATCTGACGCCGGGAATCGATTCGATCATCACGCGCAGTCCGTTGCCTAGTTGAACCTTTTTCACCAGATCTCCCCCTTTGAGAATGATTCCACTATACCAAATTCCGACATGTGCCACAACAAACCCTAAATCCGGTCCGTGGACAGAGTCTCGGACACCGTTCCGAGCGAATAGCCTTTAGCTCGCACCGCTTTGATGATTCCCGAAAGCGCGCCCTTGGAGGATTCCGTTGGATGCATCAAAATAAGCGTGCCCGGGCCGACTCTGGATGTCACTTTGGCGACGATCGACCATGACGGCGGTTTTCTCCAATCGAGCGTGTCGAGCGTCCATAATACGGTGCGAAGTCCGAATTCGGCGGCTACTTTAACCGTTTGGCTGTTATAGTCGCCCGATGGAGGCGCGAACCACTTATTGTCTACGCCGAGTTCGTCCAGCAGTTTTTCCGTTTTCCCGATTTCCTCGCGTTGCTTACCGGCCCCCAACTGACTCATATTCGGATGCGAGTACGCATGGTTAGACAATTCGTGTCCGCTCGCTATAATTTCTTTCGCCACGTCCATATGCTTGGAAAGCCACATTCCGTCCATGAAAAAAGTCGCGTGAACGTTAGCGGCTTTTAACGTATCGAGCATCGGCATCAAGTACTCGTCCCCCCATGCTACGTTGATCATGAGGGCGACCATCGGCTTAGCCGGATTTCCGCGATAAGTCGGCAGCATAGGCAAGTCCGACAAGTTGATCGCCGGTTTGATCTCCCGATACACCCATGGGAACTTCGCGGTGGCGATCGGCACTTGAATGCCTGCCTCCATCGCTTTGCGATAGGTGGCCTGAACATCGACCTCTCGGCCATCGTAGCCGGGAATCGCTTTCCATACGCGGTCGTTCACCGCATCGATAGCCGTCATAGCTTTGCCTGGCGCCTGTTGCTCGATCCATTGCAGCAATGGTTTATTCGTCTCGTCCGGTTTGAACGCAGCTTGGACGGCATCCGTCCGCTTGACGGCCGACAAGTAGGCATGAAGCGGCCCGTAAGTGCCTGCGAGCAATACAAGCGATAAGCAAACAAGCATGGCGAGTGCTTTGGCAGACAGATTGGCATGCTTCATCGACGTCACTCCCGATCTTGTCCCGTTACCCTGCCTCAATCCTATGCCCGGATAACGGCGAATATGAGTGAGCATCCCATAGAAACCGCCGATTTATGCAAACAAAAAGAGACCCGCAGATGAACCGCACCTCCGACTGTTAGATGTGTCTAACAATAGCGTGCAGTTCACTAGCTCGTCTCATTTGTCCATGCGATATGAGATTGTTGATTCGGTTATACGGAGGATGGCTGCTCAGGGCTGAGCAACGCTTTGCGGGACAGGTTGATCCGGCCCATGTTGTCGATCTCCGTTACTTTGACTTCGACGACGTCGCCGATGTTCAAGACGTCTTCGACTTTATTGATGCGCTCGTTGGCGACCTGGCTAATGTGGATGAGACCATCCTTATTAGGCAAAATCTCAACGAAGCAGCCGAACTTCTCGATCCGTTTAACGGTACCGGTGTATACTTCGCCGACGACGACTTCTTTGACGATGCCTTCGATAATGCTGCGCGCGCGTTGGTTCGCAGCTTCGTTCGTCGAAGCGATGTAGACGGTGCCGTCTTGCTCGATATCGATTTTAACGCCGGTTTCTTCGATGATTTTGTTGATGATTTTACCGCCGGAGCCGATAACGTCGCGGATTTTGTCCGGATTGATTTTAAGCGTAATGATCTTCGGCGCGTAAGGGCTAAGCGACTTGCGCGGCTCTTGCATCGTCTCGAGCATTTTGCCGAGGATGAACAAGCGGCCTTCTTTCGCTTGCGCTAACGCATCGGTTAGAATCTGACGGTCGATGCCGTCGATCTTGATATCCATCTGGATAGCGGTAATACCGGCAGCCGTACCCGCAACTTTGAAGTCCATGTCGCCGAGATGGTCTTCCATCCCTTGAATGTCCGTCAAAATCGAAGTATGATCGCCGTCTTTAATGAGTCCCATCGCAACGCCCGCAACCGGAGCCTTGATCGGAACGCCCGCATCCATCATCGCGAGCGTGCTCGCGCAAATGCTCGCTTGGGAAGTCGAACCGTTCGACTCTAGCACTTCGGAGACGAGGCGGATCGTATACGGGAAGTCGGCTTCCGAAGGAATGACTTTCAGCAATGCGCGTTCGCCGAGCGCGCCGTGACCGATTTCGCGGCGTCCCGGCGGACGGAGCGGACGAGCTTCGCCGACCGAGAATGGCGGGAAGTTGTAATGGTGCATGAAACGCTTGGACTCTTCTAGGCCGATGCCGTCGAGAATTTGAACTTCTCCGAGCGGACCGAGCGTACAAATGCTGAGCGCCTGCGTCTGACCGCGCGTGAACAAGCCGGAGCCGTGCGTGCGCGGCAAGATCGATACGTCGCTGTCGATCGGACGGATTTCGGCAAGTCCGCGACCGTCCGGACGCACTTTATCGTGCGTGATGAGACGACGAACTTCGTTCTTAACGATATCGTACAGCACTTCTTTGACGTCTTTGAGCTTGCTTGGCGTATCCGCGTATTGGATCGCGAAATGCGCTACGGTTTCCGCGTTGATCGCGTCGATCGCTTCTTGGCGAGCATGCTTCTCGGAAATGCGTACCGCTTCTACTAGGCGAGCCTGCGCGTAAGCTTGTACATCGGCTTCCACTTGAGCGTCGACCGCATGCAGCTTAACCGCCATCTTCGGTTGTCCGGCTTTGGCGACGAGCCCGTCGATCGTGTCCACGATCTTCTTGATCTCGTCATGACCGAACATGATCGCTTCCAGCATATCCTGTTCGGATACTTCGTCCGCTTCCGCTTCGACCATCATGATCGCATCGCGCGTACCGGCGACGACGACGTAAAGATCGCTTTTCGCTTCTTGGTCGACGGTCGGATTCACGATGAATTGTCCGTCTACGCGTCCGACGATAACGCCGCCGATTGGTCCGTTGAACGGAACGTTGGAAATCGCCAGCGCAGCGGAAGTACCGATCATAGCCGCGATTTCAGGCGAGCAATCTTGATCGACGCTGAGCACCAGGTTTACGATCTGTACGTCGTTACGGAATCCTTCGGAGAAGAGCGGACGAATCGGACGGTCCGTCAAACGGCTCGCCAAAATCGCTTTTTCGCTTGGACGGCCTTCGCGTTTAATGAATCCGCCCGGAATTTTACCTACCGCGTACAGCTTTTCTTCATAGTTGACCGTAAGCGGGAAAAAATCTAGATCTTTAGGCTCCGTCGAAGCCGTTACAGTGGATAGTACCACCGTATCTCCATAACGAACGACTACCGCGCCGTTCGCTTGCTTAGCCAAACGTCCTGTCTCCAAAGCAAACGGACGTCCGCCAAGCAACATCTCCACACGTTGTTCCAAAACAATTCCCTCCTCTAAGTGCGAGCTACGCTCGTCACGCCGGCAAGGACGAATAAGCGTTCTCGCGCTCGTCCATGCCTAAACAACTTTATGTACATTCGACACTCTTCCCATTATTTCCTGCTTTATGGCCGCTTAGGCATAGACTCGGATGACAAGTCGGTCCCAACATGGGAAAAAAGCAACCCGGTGCCGCTCTGGACCAAAAGTCCAAATCGGCTGAGCCAGGTTGCTTTCGTGCGGGTTAAAATTAGCGACGTAGTCCGAGCTTCGCGATAAGCGCGCTGTAACGGGAAACGTCTTTGTTCTTCAGGTAAACGAGCAGCTTACGACGTTGACCAACCATCTTGAGCAAACCGCGGCGCGAGTGGTGATCTTTCTTGTGCGACCGGAAATGGTTCGTCAAATTGTTGATGTTCTCCGTAAGGATAGCGATCTGGACTTCCGGGGATCCGGTATCCGAAGCATGCGTACGATGCGTCTCGATCAATTCTTGTTTACGTTCTTGTGTCAATGCCATCCTGGGTACACCTCCTTCAATAGAATCGCCATTAGCCTCGCTGGCGTCGGTGTGAGGCGCGCAGCCAAGCTAAGGTTATGTTTGCTTACCGTTACGACCTAGTCGGTCGCATTTCAGCAACGTTGTATAGTATAGCACATGAACATAGGCATATACAATGTCCATGTTCAGACAGCTAACGTAATTGTTCGGTTAAAAGCTCTCGCGATCGTTCGGCATCCTGCGAAATTTGAGCGACGAGCTGATCGATCGATTCGAACTTGCGCTCCGGCCGTATGAAGGAATGAAAAACGAGCGCGATTTCGCGGCCGTACAAGTCTCCGGAATAATCGAACAGATGAGCTTCCAACTTCAATTGTCCGCCGGGCGCTTCGAAAGTAGGCCTCACGCCGACGTTCAGCACGCCTTGATAGCGCGTTGCCGTCTCCGTTGTTCCCGGCTTAGGCAATACGTCGATCTCGATCGCGTACACGCCGTTCTGCGGAATGACGTAAGGTTGCTCCGGCATGACGTTCGCGGTCGGAAAGCCCAGCAGGCGCCCGCGTGCATCGCCATGAACGACGATGCCTTGAATGACGTAAGGTCTGCCGATCAATTGCGAAGCATCGCGCGGTTCGCCGGCAGCAAGCTTCTCGCGAATGCGCGTGCTGCTGACCTTGCCCCCGTCTGCAAATACCGGCGAGACGACATGTACTTGGATGTTGCCGTCTCCGAACGATTGAAGCGACTCCGCGTTGCCTTCGCCGCGATGGCCGAACTTAAAATCGAATCCGACGACGGCCGTCCGAACGCCAATCGGCGCAATTAACGACCGGACGAATTGCTCCGCCGTCACTTCGGAGAACGGTCTGTCGAAATGAATAACGTAAGCAGCCTCGACGCCTAGTCCGGCGAACAGCGCAAGCTTGTCTTCAACCGGCGTCAGCACGGTCGTATATTGCGAACCATGGCCCAGCACGACTCTCGGATGAGGATCGAACGTCATGACCGCAGGTACGAGACCTTGCTGCTTCGCAAGCGCGACAGCTTGACGGATCACTTCTTGATGGCCGAGATGCACGCCGTCGAAAAATCCGATCGCAAGCGAAATCCCTTTCGGTTTGCAAGCTCCGGCAGGCAATCGGCCTGCTTCCATAACGTTGTTCACGTATAAATCGTATCGTTCCACCTGATGTCCCCCTGCTTAATCGGACTCTATGTTCCCGGGCCCCTGATTGTCTGAAGGGTGGAACACCTTCACCGGCCGTACCGATCGCATGCTCTCGTCGACCACGAACAGTCCGAGAAACGCGCCATCGGAACGATACAGCTTCCAAAGTCCTTCTCGATCCGGCGGCGGTTGCAGCCGTCCGGCTTCGATCGTTTTCCCTTGCAGCACGTATGTCGATTCCGGCTCCGATACGGTCGTTCTCGGCATATCGACCAAAGCGTCCGCGGCAAGAAGCTTCTCGCGTAGGCGACCTTGCTCTTTTAGCTCCGCAAGCTGCTCGAGCGTGACGCAATGCGAACGGTTTAAGCCGGCGCTCTCCGTACGAATGAGCTCAGCCATAACGGCCGGTACTCCGAGCTTGCGGCCGATATCGACGCAAAGCGTCCGGATGTACGTCCCTTTCGAGCATGTCACGGAGAACGTAACAGTCGGATTAGGCGCTTCCGTTGATACGCGTAGAACGTCAAGCTCGTAAATATGAACGCGCCTCGAAGGACGTTCGACAACGATGCCTTCGCGCGCGAGCTCGTAAAGTCGCTTGCCGTTCATCTTGACCGCGGATACCATCGGAGGAATCTGATCGATTTCTCCGATGAACGATCGGGCGGCCGACATAATCGCTTCTTCCGTAAGGAAAGAAGCGTCCATCTCCTCCGTAACGTTGCCGCTTAAATCTTCGGTGTCGGTCGCCATGCCGAAACGCAAAGTCGCCTCGTACGTCTTAGGCAGCTCCTGCAAATATTCGACGAACCGCGTTGCTTTCCCAATACATAACGGAAGCACGCCCGTAACGGCGGGATCGAGCGTCCCGGTATGTCCGATCCGCCGCTCTCGCAAAATACCGCGGGCTTTCGCAACCACATCGTGCGAGGTGAACCCGGTAGGCTTCCATATCGCAAGTACGCCATCGATCGATGGCTTCGTCCCGTTACTCATGCTCGTCCAACGCTTTCCGCACGACCGAAACGACCTGCGAGATGACTTCGTCTAACGGCTCCGTTAGCCGGCATCCGGCCGCGCGAACGTGACCGCCGCCGCCGAAATGCTGCGCCACGGCTGCTACGTTCACTTTGCCGGCCGATCGCAAACTTACTTTCACGGACGTTTCCCCGTTCACCTTGAATAGCAGGCCGACTTCCACGCCTTCGATGTTGCGCGGGTAGTTGACGAGTCCCTCCAAGTCTTCGTTCGTGGCGCCCGTCTCGGCCAAATCTTCCGAGGTTACCCATATCCATCCGATCTTCTGGTCGGGGGTAAAGGCTAGACGCGATAGTCCGCGCTGAATCATTTGCATTTGACCGATCGACATGCGCTCTAGGAGCAACTCCGCAAGCTCCGGGCCGTTAACGCCAGCCGTAAGCAGACGCGAGGCGATCGCCATCACTTCGGGACTCGTGCTCGAGTATCTAAACCCGCCGGTATCCGTCAATAACCCCGTATAAATCGCGGTCGCAACGTCTTTGTCCAACGGGAACGACATCGCGTCGATCAATTCGATGATGATTTCCGCCGTAGCGGCCGCATGGAACTTCAGAACGTTAACGAGACCATAACCGTCATTGGTCGGATGATGGTCGATGTTAAGGATTTCGGCGCCTTCGGCGACCCATGCCTTCCCTCGACCGATGCGAGCGTAGTCAGCGCAATCGACGCAAATAACTAGTCGATATTGCCGCTTCGGCTCCTCATCGTTCCGGATGGTGACGATGTCTTCGCTACGCCATAAGTATTGAAGCCTCGAAGGCACAGGGCCTTCGTTAAGCATCGTAAACGTCTTGCCCAGCTTCGCAAGCAACCATCCGATAGCAACCGTCGAACTGATTGCGTCCCCGTCGGGCTGCACATGAGACACGACCAGGAAATCGTCCCTTTCGCGAATAAAAGCGGCGGCTTCCTGTAAAGTGTTAGCCCACATGCCTTTTCCCCCTTAACCTACGACTGCAGTGATTCTTGGTTTATCTTCTGTAGCAACGCTTCGATTCGGCTGCCATAAGCGATGGAGCTGTCGAACTTGAACTCCATGACCGGCGTATGGCGAAGCTTCACGCGCCGACCGAGCTCCGAACGGAGAAATCCGTTCGCCCGGCCGATCGCTTTAAGCGTCTCTTCTTTTTGTTCATCGCTGCCCAGAATGCTTATATACACTCTGGCCAGGGACAAGTCGTTCGTAATGTCGACACCGGTAACGGTAATGAAACCGATGCGAGGATCTTTCAGCTCCGTCTGGATGATGGAGCTGATCTCCTTCTTAATCTGTTCGCCGACCCGTCCTACGCGGAATTTGGGCATACATGCTCACCTCGTTAATGCGTTCGTGCGGATATTAGCGCTCGACGGACTCCATGATGTACGCTTCGATGACGTCTAGTTCCTTCAGGTCGCTGAACTTCTCGAGCGTTATGCCGCACTCGTATCCTTCGGATACTTCCTTGGCATCGTCCTTGAAGCGTTTGAGGGAATCGAGTTTGCCCTCGAACACGACTTTGCCTTCGCGCAGCAAACGTACCTGAACGTTGCGCTGCATTTTGCCGTCCGTGACCATACAGCCGGCGATCGTACCTTTGTTGATTTTGAAAATGTTGCGTACTTCCGCATGGCCGATGATTTTTTCTTTGAACACCGGATCCAGCATGCCTTTCATCGCTTGCTCGATCTCTTCGATCACTTTGTAGATGATCGAGTGCAGACGAACGTCCACTTTCTCTTGCTCGGCCGTCGTCGCCGCGCCGGAATCCGGGGATACGTTAAAGCCGATGACAATTGCAGACGATGCGGATGCCAAAATAACATCGGATTCCGTAATCGCGCCTACGCCGCTGTGGATCGTTCTGACGCGTACGCCCTCGATCTCTATTTTCTCCAAGGAGCCTTTAAGCGCTTCGAGCGAGCCTTGAACGTCCGCTTTGAGGATAACGTTTAGCTCTTTGATGTCGCCTTCTTTGATTTTGCTGAACAGATCTTCGAGCGTAACGGTTTGGTTCGCTTTAATGTTCGCTTGACGCGTCTTGATCGAACGCTTGTCAGCGATTTCGCGAGCTTTGCGTTCGTCTTCGAACACCATGAACGGATCGCCGGCTTGCGGCACTTCCGTCAAACCGGTAATCTCGACCGGCGTGGAAGGTCCCGCTTCTTTAATGCGACGGCCGCGATCGTTCGTCATTGCGCGAATGCGTCCGAAGCAGTCTCCGGCAACGAATGCGTCGCCGACTTTGAGCGTGCCGTTCTGTACGAGCACGCGAGCTACAGGACCTTTGCCCTTGTCGAGCTCGGCTTCCATGACGGTACCGCGCGCGCGTTTGTCAGGGTTTGCCTTGTAGTCGTTCATTTCAGCTACGAGCAGGATCATCTCGAGCAGGCCGTCCAAGTTAATGCGTTGCTTAGCGGATACTTCGACGAAGATCGTATCGCCACCCCACGCCTCTTGAACGAGACCGTATTCGGTCAGTTCTTGTTTTACTTTATCCGGATTGGCGTCCGGCTTGTCGATTTTGTTCACGGCAACGATAATCGGAACGTTCGCCGCTTTCGCATGGGCGATCGCCTCGACCGTTTGCGGCATGACGCCGTCATCCGCAGCGACTACGAGAATCGTAATGTCCGTGACTTGCGCGCCGCGGGCACGCATCGTCGTGAACGCTTCGTGACCAGGCGTATCGAGGAACGAGATCTTCTTGCCGTTGATCTCGACTTGATAAGCGCCGATGTGCTGCGTAATGCCGCCCGCTTCGCCGCTTGCGACTTTCGTCTCGCGGATCGCGTCGAGCAACGTCGTCTTACCATGGTCAACGTGACCCATGATCGTAACGACCGGAGGACGGGATACGAGCGTTCCTTCTTCGTCGTTCTCTTCGATCGTCTCGAACTGCATATCCTCGACGACGATTTTCACTTCCGTCTCGACGCCGTACTCGCCGGCTACAAGCAGAACCGTATCTAGATCAAGCTCTTGGTTGATGGTCGCCATAACGCCCATCATGAGCAATTTTTTGATAACTTCGGAAGCATCCTTATGAAGCAGCTTCGCCACTTCGCCGACCGTCATGCTACCGCGAACGATAACTTTCTTAGGCGTGTTGTCGATTTTCTCGCGCGGAGGCATAGAGCCTTTGCGTCCGTTTTTGCCGCCTTTGCCTCTCGGACTGCGGAAATTCGTTCTTCCGTCGTCGAACCGGCTGTTCTGGTCTTTGCGTTTGCCGGCCGCGTTCGGATTGTTGCGATTGAAATCGCTGTCCGTACGCTTAGCGTCGCCGCGTCCTGCCGGACGACTGTCCGTACGTCCGCCGGTACCGCGTTGGCCCGCAGATGCGACCGGAGCTCCGCCGCGCGCGCCGAATGCCGTGCTAGTGCTTGGCGCGCTGCTTGGGCCGCGATTGCCGCCGCCGCTAAATCCGCCACCGCCGCCTTGACCCGGAGGACGACTGCCGTAGCCGCCTTGACCTTGTGGACGGTTGCCGTAGCTACCGCCGCCTTGACCGCCGCCACCGCCTTGACCCGGAGGACGACTGCCGTAGCCGCCTTGACCTTGTGGACGGTTGCCGTAGCTACCGCCGCCTTGACCGCCTTGACCTTGCGGACGGCTGTAACCGCCTTGACCGCCTTGACCACCTTGACCTGCAGGACGTTGGCTATATCCGCCTTGACCGCCTTGGCCTTGCGGACGGCTGCCATAGCTACTGCCGCCTTGACCGCCTTGACCTTGCGGACGTTGGCTGTAGCCGCCTTGACCACCTTGACCGCCTTGACCAGCAGGACGTTGGCTATATCCGCCTTGACCGCCGCCTTGACCTTGCGGACGATTGCCGTCGCGGTTGTAGCTGCCTTGACCTTGCGGACGATTGCCGCCTTGACCTTGCGGGCGATTGCCGTCGCGGTTGTAGCTGCCTTGACCTTGCGGACGATTGCCGTCGCGGTTGTAGCCGCCTTCGCGAGGAGCTTGTTGGCCTTGCGATGGCGCAGCAGAACCAGCGGAAGCAGTTGGAGCAGCAGGTTGTGCAGGTGCGGACGGTTGCGTCGGAGCAGGAGCTGGAGCAGGTGCCGCTTGTTGCGGAGCTGCAGGTGCCGCCGGCGTGGAAGCAACCGAGCTAGTAGCCGCAGGTGCCGCTGGACGACGATTGTCTCCGCTGCTTTGACCTTGAGCTGGCTTCGCCGAAGATTGCGACGCCATTTTTGCTGCCGCATTCGCTTTAACGTCGCGGAAGAACTTCTCGACCGCACCGGTCATGCCGTCTTCCATAACGCTCATATGGTTGTTGACTGGCATGTTCTGTCTTTTGAGAATCGTAATGATTTCTTTACTGCTCATATTGAGCTGCTTGGCGTATTCATACACCCTCAGCTTATCTTTGTTATCGTCTTGTTTACTCAATATTCTCCACCTCCGAATGATGAACCCAACCGACCTTAAGCATGTCGGCAAAACCACGATCCGTAACCGCGAAAATAACGCGTTCCGGCTTTCCTACGGCAGCTCCCAATTCAAATCGCGTATAACCCACGAGCAACGGCACGCCGTAGCTCTTGCATTTGTCCGCGAATTTCTTGCTTGTATTATCGGAAGCGTCTTGCGCAAGCAGTACCAGCTTCGCTTCGCCCGAGCGAATCGCCTTCAAGACGATTTCCTCGCCGCTCGCGAGCTTGCCTGCCCTCATGGCAAGTCCCAGACGGGACAAAACTTTATTCGATGCCGTCATCGGCGTCTTCGAGCTCCTTCGCTGCCTGGAACTCATCCTCCACGCGAATGAACTCTGCTTCCAGACGGTCGTATATTTCCGCTTCCACCGGCGTTGCAAGCGCACGCTCGAACGCTTTGGACTTCTTGGCTAGCTTAAAGCATGATACTTTGCCGCACAGATATGCGCCTCGACCTGGTTTTTTGCCGGTCAAGTCGATTGCGATTTCCCCAGCGGGAGAACGCACGATCCGGATTAATTCCTTCTTCGCCATCATCTGTTGGCAGGCGACGCATTTGCGTTGCGGTATTTTCCTCGGTCTCAAGGCGATTCCTCCCAGCGTTTCGCGAGAAACGCACCTCGTCTAACGTTAGATCAATCGATCGATACGCTATCCTGATGCATCGTCGCGCCGGTCGATTTCGGACGTCCGTATTCCTGCTCGGCTTGCGTCTCGCTCTTGATATCGATTTTCCATCCGGTCAGCTTCGCCGCAAGACGCGCGTTCTGCCCTTTGATGCCGATCGCGAGCGACAACTGATAGTCCGGCACGATGACGCGCGCCATCTTCTCGGCTTCGAACACAATCACTTCGAGCACCTTGGACGGGCTAAGCGCGTTGGCAACGTACTCGTCGACGGACTCGGACCATCTCACGATATCGATCTTCTCGCCTTTGAGCTCGGTTACGATCGATTGCACGCGAATGCCTTTTTGGCCGACGCAAGAACCTACCGGATCGACTTCGTCGTTACGGGAATGAACGGCGATCTTGGAGCGGAAACCCGCTTCGCGCGCGACCGAACGAATCTCGACCGTGCCGTCGAAAATTTCCGGCACTTCCAGCTCGAACAGTCGCTTGAGCAACCCCGGATGCGTACGGGAGAGAATGATTTGGGGGCCCTTGCTCGTGTTCTCCACTTTCGTGATATAAGACTTGACGCGGTCGCCTTGCTTGAACTTATCGGTAGGCATCAGTTCGGTAAGCGGGAGCGCCGCTTCGACTTTGCCGAGATCGACGTACAAGTTGCGAAGATCCATTCGCTGAATGATACCCGTAACGATATCTTGCTCTTTATCGACGAAAGCATGATAGATCAGACCGCGTTCCGCTTCGCGGATACGCTGCGTCACGACTTGCTTGGCAGTTTGAGCCGCGATACGGCCGAAATCGCGCGGCGTAACCTCGATCTCCGCGATGTCCTCGAGTTGGTAATGCGGGTTGATCGATCTGGAAGCTTCGACCGAAATTTCCAAACGCGGGTCGAGCACTTCTTCAGTTACCGTTTTGCGAGCGTATACTTTAATTTGCCCAGTTGTCCGGTTGATGTCCACGCGAACGTTTTGAGCCGTATTAAAGTTACGTTTGTAGCTGGAGATCAGTGCCGCTTCGATAGCCTCGATCAGGACATCTTTGCTTATGCCCTTATCTCGCTCGATTTCGGTCAGCGCCTCAATAAACTCCATGCTCATGTCAAGATCATTCCTCCTCATAATACGGCTATATCCGTAACGTTGGTTACGGCTGCCGTGGTCGTCATTAATTAGAAAGTCGGTTAGAACGCGATGGCGAGTCTTGCCGTGGCCACCTTGCTATATGGAATCGCATGCTTGCGCTTTCCGATGATGATCGTCAGCGTAGTGCCGTCGAAGCCGTCTAGCTTGCCTTCGAATTCCTTGGCACCGTCGATCTGCTCGTACGTCGTAACGAACACATGCTTACCTACCGCGCCGGCTACGTCTTCCGCTTTTTTCAGCGGTCTTTCCGCGCCTGGCGAGCTAACCTCGAGGAAATACGCTTCGGAGATCGGATCGAGCTCATCCAGCTTCGCGCTTACGAACTCGGAAACGCGACCGCAATCGTCGATGTCGATGCCGCCGTCCTTGTCCACATAAATTCGCAGGAACCAGTTGCTGCCTTCCTTCACATATTCCACGTCCACCAGCTGGAAGCCGTTCTCCGTCAAGTACGAAGTCGCGAACTCTTCCACGATGGATTTGATTTTCGATGCGCTCAAATGGGTATACCTCCCGATGCTTCAAATGGATATCTGCAGGGGTCACAACCTTAAAAAGCCGTTGACAAAACTTAAAGAGTGGGTTTCCCCACTCTTCTGCAGACAGTGATATCCACATGATTACCAAAATTAATATACCATAATCCGTAAGGGAGTGGCAACAGAAAGATCAATGGCCCGCGCACCCGCAAGGTTAACGCAATAGGCTTCGGAGCCACGCACCGCTTTGCGGGGGTTGGATAATCCGGGGTCCCCGCAAAGTAATATATAAACTTTCATCGCAGCAACTCGAAGATGTGCGACCGCGTTTAGCGGAAGGTTTAGATGCGTACCGAGCCTTTGCTCGGTTCGGACGGAATATTGTTCAGAGCGAAGCTTCACTTTGTGGGGCTTTTAAAACAGCATGAGCTGGTTCGATTCCGGTAATCCGCGGAACACGCCCATGCTGCTAAGCACCTCGACGATCGTCTTACTCGCCTTGGAACGTTGTTGGAAATCTTCCACGGACAGGAAATCTCCATCCTCTCGGGAAGCCGCGATGTTACGCGCCGCATTCTCTCCGACGCCGGCGATCGCGCCGAACGGCGGAATGAGACTGTCTCCGTCCACGATAAACCGCGTCGCATCCGAACGGTACAAATCGATCGGCTTGAACTTCAGCCCTCTGGCCGTCATTTCGAGCCCCATCTCGAGAATGGAGATCATGTTCTTCTCCTTCGTCGTAGCTTGGAAGCCTTTCGCTTCGATCTCGACGAGCATTTTCAAGATGGCGTCGTAGCCTTGACAGAACAACTCCACGTCGAAGTCCGCCGCGCGAACCGAATAATACGTAGCGTAATACTCTATCGGATAGTAGAGCTTGAAGTACGCCGTGCGAACCGCGGATATTACGTATGCCGAGGCATGCGCTTTAGGGAACATGTACTCGATGCGCAGGCACGAATCGATGTACCATTGCGGCACTTTGCACCGTTTCATTTCGTCGATCCACTCCGGCGTTAGGCCTTTGCCTTTACGTACGCTCTCCGTGATCTTGAACGCGAGAGAGGCATCCATCCCTGCTTTATAAATGAGGAATAACATGATATCGTCGCGGCAACCGATTACCGTCTTGATCGTACACGTGCCATTCTTGATCAGCTCTTGCGCGTTGCCAAGCCATACGCCCGTTCCGTGAGACAAACCCGAAATTTGCAGCAAGTCGGCGAACGAAGACGGCTTCGTCTCCTCTAGCATCTGGCGAACGAACCGCGTACCCATCTCCGGAACGCCGAACGTCGCGACCGGCGAACGGATTTGCTGCGGCGATACGCCGAGCGCGTCCACGGAGTTGAACAGGCTCATGACCTTCGGATCGTTCATCGGAATCGTCGTCGGGTCGACGCCGGTCAAATCCTGAAGCATCCGCATCATCGTCGGATCGTCGTGACCGAGAATATCGAGCTTAAGCAAGTTTTCGTCGAACGCGTGATAATCGAAGTGGGTCGTCTTCCACTCGGAGTTTTTGTCGTCCGCGGGAAATTGAACCGGCGTAATGTCTTCCACTTCGATATAGTCCGGAACGACGACGATGCCGCCCGGATGCTGTCCGGTGCTGCGCTTGACGCCCGTACAGCCTGCCGCTAGCCGGTTAAGCTCGGCGCCCCGCCAGCTTTTCCCGTGATCTTCTTCGTATTTTTTCGCGAAACCGTATGCCGTCTTCTCCGCGACCGTACCTATGGTACCTGCCCGGAAAACGCTTTTCTCGCCGAACAACACCTTCGTGTAGTTATGGGCGTGCGGTTGATATTCGCCGGAGAAGTTGAGGTCGATATCGGGAACTTTATCGCCTTTGAATCCGAGGAACGTCTCGAACGGAATGTCCTGGCCGTCGCCTTTCATGATCGTACCGCAATCCGGGCAAGCCTTGTCCGGCAAGTCGAATCCGCTCGGTATGCTGCCATCGAGTATCCACTCGCTATGTTTGCATTCCGAGTTTTTGCACAAGTAATGCGCGGGTAGCGGATTAACCTCGGATATACCAAGGAACATCGCGACGACGGATGAACCTACCGATCCCCGCGAACCGACCAAATAACCGTCGGCGTTCGATTTCTTAACTAGCTTCTCGGAGATTAAATAGTTCGCCGAGAAACCGTATTTAATGATCGGTACGAGTTCTTTCTCCAGACGCGCCACTACGACTTCGGGAAGCTGTTCGCCGTACATGGACTTAGCCGTCGCGTAGCACGTGTCGCGAATTTCTTCGTCCGCGCCTTCGAAGATCGGCGAGAACAAGCCGTTGTCGGTAGGTCCGCCCTTCTTAGGGAACATCTCGTACGTCTCGAACCGGTCGGCTAATTCGTTCGTGTTACGCACGACGACTTCGAACGCTTTGTCTTTGCCGAGAAACTCGAACGCCTCGAGCATCTCCCCCGTCGTACGGAAATGCGCGTCCGGCTTCCGCTGGTCCTTAAGCGGGCTGAAGCCGGTAATGCCATGGATCGTAATGTCGCGGAACAGCTTCTCTCTCGGCGTTAAGTAATGAACGTTCCCTGTAGCAATTACAGGTTTGCCGAGCTTGTCGCCGATGCGAACGATTCGGCGGAGCGCCTCTTCCAGATCGGCGCGACTGCCGACCAGTCCCTTGTCGAGCAAATGCATGTAGAAGTCGAGCGGCTGGACTTCGAGCACGTCGTAGAAAGCCGCTACTTCTTCCGCTTCTTCCTGCGACTTATTGAGCACCGTCTCGAACAGTTCGCCTTTCTCGCAACCCGAAATGACGAGCAACCCTTCGCGCAGCTCCACGAGCTTGCTTTTCGGCATGCAGGCGACGCGGTTTATATAATCGGTATGGGACATCGAAATCAATTTGAATAAGTTCTTTTTGCCGACTGCGTTAAGCGCATAAACGCCGCAATGGAACGGGCGCGTCGTCTTCCAGCTATTCTCGTTCACTTCATTGAGTGTGTGCAGCGCGGTTACGCCGCGAGTGGCCGCATCTTTGAGCAAGCCGTTCAATACGCCGGCGAGCGCGAGCGTATCGTCGATAGCGCGGTGATGGCTCTCTAGCGACACTTTGTAAAGGTCCGAGAGCGTATTGAGCCGATGGTTTTTCATGTTCGGATGGAGGAACCGCGCAAGCTCGAGCGTATCGAGCGCGGGATTCGCGATCGGCGGCAAACCGTGCTTCTTGCACGCTTCCTGCATGAAGCCGACGTCGAACCGCGCGTTATGCGCGACCAGCACCGCGTCTTCGATAAACGCGATAAATTCGCGAAGCTTCGGTTCGAGCTCCGGCGCGTCCTTGACCATGTCGTCCGTAATGTTCGTCAGCTGCTGTATGTTATAAGGAATCGGCTCGTGCGGATTAATGAACGTCGCGAACCGGTCGATCTCTTGTCCTTTGTGCATCTTGACGCCCGCAAGCTCGATAATCTTGTTGTTCGTTACCGACAAGCCCGTCGTCTCGATATCGAACACGACGTACACGGCGTCTTCCAAGCTCTGCTCGCGCGGGTTAAGTACCATTGGCACCGCATCGTTGACGACGTTGGCTTCGACGCCGAACATGACCTTGATGCCGTGCTTCTTGCCCGCCTTCGCCGCATCGGGGAAACATTGCACGTTGGCGTGGTCCGAAATGGCGATCGCTTGATGTCCCCATTTCGCCGCGGTTTTGATGTACGCATCGACCGGCGTAATCCCATCCATCGTACTCATCGTCGTATGAACGTGGAATTCTACGCGCTTGTGCTCGGCGTCGTCTTTGCGTTCCGGCGGGGCTACGACTTCGCGAATATCGTTCGGGAAAATAACGAGCTCCGGCGGGTTCATGAACCGGTCGTATTCGACTTTACCGCGCAGCTTCACCCATTTGCCGTTGGCGAGCAGGCTGAGCATCTTCGCGTCTTCTTTGTTTTTGGCGAACATCTTCACGTTAAGCGAGTCGGAAAAATCGGTCACGTTAAACGTGAACAGGGTACTGCCGGTACGCAGTTCTTTCACTTCGAGCCCGAAGATCGCGCCTTGCAGCGTAACCCGCTTCTCTTCCTCTTGCACTTGCGAGATCGGCACCGGCTCGTCCTTGATCTCGTACCCGTGTTGCAGCACTTGCGGCGGTTCGCCTTCGGCGGCTGCCGCCGCTTCCTTGGAATCGGCCATCAGTTGATCGATCGCGTCGCGATTTTCCTGCTGGATCTTCTGCGTGAATTCCGTGTACATCTCCGGTCTCGACTCGCCGACCGTCAGCTTGATTCGGCAAGTGCGCTGGAAACGCTCTTCGAAATACCGAACCGCGTTTACGTCGATTTCCTTCTTCTTGGCTAGCTCCAAATTCGTCTCATTCAACAGCGATACGGTTACGACGTCATTGTCGAAGTCCACGGCGGCTTTGGCTAACCAGCCGTGAACCGATACGGCCGATTGCTGCATCCATTCCACGAACATGCCCCAGTAGGCTTGTACGATTTGACCGGTCGGCACGCTCGGCGCATACAGCAGTACGCTGCGGATGTCGGCATGGTGGCCGAGCTTGGCTCGCATCCGTTCCGCCATCTCGACGTACACGACGGCGGGCAACAATTGATCCAATCCAATATAGAACGTCCATTCCTTGCGGGATGGACTGATTTCCAAACGATCTAGATAGCCGTTAGAATAATATTCCCGTTTCCATTCGACAGGAAGCGCCGCTTGCTGCAAAAGCACTTCGAATCCGTGTCGTTGTTTATCCGTCGGCTGCATCTTCACTTTCCTCTCCCACTTACTCTCTGCTTATTCTACCTGAACCGGTTGCCCCCATCAATAGAATGGAAGCAGATTCCGACGCCCGCTCGCGAACGGTTTGGCAATAAAAAAAGGGTTGATCCTCGCTGGTCGAAGCCGAGAAATCAACCCGTTTGGTACTAATTAGTAAGCTCTTGCGAATACGACCGTATGCTTGGCGGCGTCTCCGCAAACGAGACACGTCGACTTGCGCTCCGCAGGCTCGAACGGAATGTTCCGGCTCGTCGCGCCGGTCTCTTCCTTAACTTGCTTCTCGCAAGCGTCCGATCCGCACCAACCGGCAAGACCGAATCCGCGGCTCTCTTCCATCGCCGACTTGAATTCGTCCAGCGTATCCACGGAGAACGAATGCTCCTCGCGGAACGATTGAGCTTTCGCGAACATAGCGACGTGAATTTGTCCGAGCAGCGCCTCGACTTCCGCGACGAGGTTGTCCAAAGCGACCGACTTCTTCTCTCCGGAAACCCGGGAGACGAGCACGCATTGGCCGTTTTCCAGATCGCGCGGTCCGAGCTCCAGACGAATCGGAATGCCGCGCATTTCGTATTCGTTGAACTTCCAGCCCGGCGATACGTCCGCGCGATCGTCCACGCGTACGCGGATTCCGGCGGCTTTCAATTGCGCGTATAGCTCGTCCGTCTTGCCGAGTACGACTTCGCGCGTCTTCGGCGGGCCGATCGGAATCATGACGACTTGCGTTGGCGCGACTTTCGGCGGCATTACGAGACCGCGGTCGTCTCCGTGCACCATAATAAGAGCGCCGATGAGACGGGTGCTGACGCCCCAAGAAGTCGTATGGCAAAATTGTTGCGTGTTCTCGCGATCGAGATACTTAATATCGAACGCGACGGCGAACTTCGTGCCGAGATAATGGGACGTACCGGCTTGCACCGCGCGTCCGTCCTTCATCATCGCTTCGATCGAATACGTATCGACCGCGCCCGCGAACCGTTCGGAAGGCGTCTTCTCGCCTTTGATGACCGGAATCGCCAAGACGTTTTCCACGAAGTCCGTATAGACGTCGAGCATCGTCATCGTTTCTTTGCGCGCGTCCGCTTCGTCCTCGTGAGCCGTATGGCCTTCCTGCCACAGGAATTCGCTCGTGCGCAGGAACGGCATCGTCCGCTTCTCCCAACGGACGACGTTCGCCCATTGGTTGATGAGCAAAGGCAGATCGCGGTACGAGTTGATCCACTTGCTGTACATGTGGCCGAACATCGTCTCCGACGTCGGACGGATCGCGAGCCGCTCTTCCAGCTTCTCGCCTGCCGCTTCGGTCACCCACGGCAGCTCCGGATTAAACCCTTCGACGTGTTCCTTTTCCTTCTGGAAGAAGCTCTCCGGAATGAACAACGGGAAGTAAGCGTTGCGGTGGCCCGTCGCCTTGAAGCGCTGATCGAGCTCCTTCTGTATGTTCTCCCAAATTTCATACCCTTCCGGACGGAACACGATGCATCCGCGAACCGGCGAGTAATCCATCAATTCAGCTTTCTTAATGACGTCCAAATACCAACGCGAGAAATCTTCGCCCTGAGGCGTAATTTCCGTTACGAAACCTTGTGCCTTCGAATCCTTCGACATGACGCTCCCCCAGCTCCACGATAAATGCTTACGAAATGCGTTTCCTGCGAAACGCCATTGATGTTTAACGTCTCACTAGCCCTACGATATCGTTATAAGTTACGACGACCATTAGAAGCATTAACATCGCGAATCCGATGAAATGCACCATGCTCTCCCTGTTCGGATCGATCGGCTTGCCGCGGATCGCTTCGATGCCGAGGAACAGCAGTCGGCTTCCGTCGAGCGCCGGTATCGGCAGCAAGTTGAAAATGCCTAAGTACAGGCTCAATATGCCTGCCCACATCGTCAGCTGCGCAATGCCTTGCTTGGCGATCTCCACCGTCATCTGAGTCGTCTTGACCGGACCGCCGAGATCGTCCAACTTGAATTCTCCGAATATTAGCTTGCGGAACCCTTCGAATATGCGCTGCGTCATATCGACCATCGTCGTTCCGGCGTACTTGATCGTCTCCCCGGCTCCCGGCTTCTTGAAGTCGCCTTGGGCGGGATAGATGCCTACTTTGCCCGTCTCCGGATTCGGCGTCACGGTAATGTCGACGTCTTTGCCGTCGCGGTCGACGACCCATTTCATCGGAACGCCGGCGGAACCGCTAATTTGATCGATGAACAATTGTACGTCGCCGTTAACGGTATATCCGTTGATCGATTTCACGTGATCGCCAGCGGACAATCCGGCGGCGGCTGCCGGGGAACCTTGCTCCACTTCGTTGATGAACACTTTTTGCGGCGTGCCTTGGAGCACCAAGTACAAGCCGAACAAAACGAACGCGAGCAGGAAATTCATGACCGGACCCGCGAAAATCGCCAGCGCCCGCTTGCGCACCGGCTTCTGGCCGAATTGGCGATCGAGCGGAGCGATCTGCGTCTCTTGCCCTCTTGCGATAATAAGCGCCGCCGGATGTACGTCGAAGCGTTCGACGTCGCCGTCGACGTCAAGCGTTACGTACAAGTGCTTCTCCAGATCAACGGCTTTAATCTCGCCGCGAAGCACGTCCGAACGTTCGTCCAATCTGTCGAGGTACAGACGCGTTACGCGATTATCCTTCAAGCGGACGGCGATCGTCTGCCCCGCCTGAACGTCCACGACTTCCGGATCTTCTCCGGCCATGCGGACGAAACCGCCGATCGGCAGCAATCTAAGCGTGTAGCGCGTCTCGCCGCGTTTGATCGAGAACAGCTTCGGTCCGAAGCCGATCGCGAATTCGCGAACCAATATGCCAGCCCTGCGGGCAAAATAGAAATGGCCCCATTCATGCAGCGATACGAGTAAAAAGAACATTAATACGGTCAATAAAGCGACCTGGAAATTCCCCATCTATTCAGCTCCTTACCGATGCCCGAACGGCTGTCCTTAGATTAACATTATTCTCCCAAGCGATACAAGAGAATACCGACGGCGCGATATTTATCGCGAAAACGCTTCGAGACGAGCCCATCTGTCCGCTTCGAGAATCGTCTCTAGGTCAGGAGTCGCGATCGCATCGTGGCGCGACAGCACTTCGGAGATGATGTCTTCTATCGCGAGGAATGCGATCTCGCCCTTCAGGAACCGAGCTACGGCGATCTCGTTGGCGGCATTGAATACGGTCGTCGCCGTACCGCCCGCGCGTCCCGCCTCGTACGCCATTCTCAAGCACGGGAACCGCTCGAAGTCCATTGGACGGAAATTCAGCGAACCTGCCGCAAGGAGGTCAAGCGGCGTAGCCGGAGATGGTTTCCGCTCCGGATACGTAAGCGCGTATTGGATCGGAACGCGCATATCCGGATTGCCGAGCTGCGCCATTACGCTAGTATCGACGAACTCGACCATCGAGTGGATAATGCTTTCGGGATGCAAGACGACGTCGATCCGATCATAGGGTAGCCCGAACAACCAATGGGCTTCCATCACTTCGAGTCCCTTGTTGACCATAGTCGCGGAATCGATCGTGATCTTCGCGCCCATCCGCCAATTCGGGTGCTTGAGCGCATCCTCGACCGTAACGCCTCGAAGCTCCTCGCGCGTACGATTCCGGAAGCTTCCGCCCGATGCCGTAAGCACGAGACGCTTGATCGCTTTCGTATTTTCCCCGTTCAAACATTGGAATATCGCCGAATGCTCGCTATCGACAGGCAGAAGGGCTACGCCCATCTCCTTCGCCCGCTGCATGACGATATGGCCCGCCGTTACGAGCGTCTCCTTGTTGGCGAGGCCGATGTCTGCGCCGGCATCGATCGCCGCGAGGGTGGACCGAAGGCCGATGCTGCCGATGAGGGCGCACACGACGTACGTGGCGCCGGATCCCGCTGCGACTTCGATCAATCCTTCTTCTCCGTGAACGACTTTCACGCCGGATGGCACTTGAAGCTTTAATGCTTCCGCGGCTTCCTTAGTTCCGACGGAGACAAGCTTCGGGCGGAAAGCGCGAACTTGCTCCAGCAATAGATCCACGTTGTTGCCGGCCGCCAGTCCAACCACTTCATAGCTGTCCGGCTCCCGGGAGATTACGTCAAGCGTCTGCGTGCCGATAGAACCGGTGCTGCCGAGTACCGCTATTTTTTTCATCGCCTATCCTCCGCTTACCGACTTCTTATATGTAGTACGTGATTTACACGTTAGCCAAACCGTTCTCATTAGTGCGGCAACAAACCGAGCAGGTGAACGAGCGGGAACACGATGAGCCAGCTATCCGTACGGTCAAGCACGCCTCCGTGGCCCGGCAGCAAATTGCCCGAATCTTTGACGCCCCTGAAACGTTTGTATGCCGATTGCACAAGGTCGCCTAACTGACCTGCAACCGCGGCAGCCAGACCGATCAGAGCGGCTTGTCCGTAAGTCAGCAGCTCCGGACGGCAATAAGCGAATATGCCTGCCGTGATCATCGCGATGATCAGTCCGCCGATCGCGCCTTCGATCGTCTTGTTCGGACTGATCGCCGGCCATAGCTTCGTGCGTCCGATCGCCTTGCCGACGAAATACGCGCCCGCGTCCGAAGCCCAAATGCAGAAAAACGTCAGCACCGACCATAAAATGCCGTGCTCCATTTCTCGCGTGACCGCCATATAGTGAAACCCGATCCCGACGTATATAACGCCAAGGAACAATACGCTAACGTGCTCTAATTGAATACGGTTTTTGCTGAATACGGTTCCGGTCATTAATACGAACATGAGCAACCATGCCATTACTTTGAACGAAGGCATGTCCCAGTCAAAAGGAAATTCCGGTAACGCGAGTATGGCTACGGACGCAAATCCGATGAGCACGTCCGCACGCAGCCAAGACTGTCCGTTCAACTTTACGAATTCCCAGAAGCCGACGAGAGCGAGCGCCGCGAGAAACGCGGAGTAATACCATCCGCCTGCCCACAGCAAAAGGACGAATAATACCGCCGCGATAACCCCGCTGATGATCCTCTGTTTCATGATGTTATAGCCCCCCGTAGCGGCGCGCCCGCCGCTGATACTCGCGTATCGCTTCGAATAGTTGCTCCTCGCCGAATGACGGCCAATAGACGTCCGTGAACCAAAATTCGCTGTACGCCAATTGCCAGAGCATGAAGTTGCTTAGCCTTAGCTCGCCGCTCGTACGGATAAGCAAATCCGGATCGGGCAGACCGTCCGACAGCAGCTTGCTTGAGAACATCGCCTCGTCGATCGCCTCGGGATCCAATTGCCCCGAAGCAGCTTGACGGGCAAGCTCGCGCGACGCTTCGACCATCTCATCCCGACTGCCGTAATTAAGCGCGAAATTAAGAATAAGGCCGGTATTGTCCTTCGTACGACGCACGGCTTCCTCAAGCGCGGCTACCGTATAACTCGGCAACAGCTCGCGCTTGCCCATCATGCGAACTTGCACGTTGTTCTCGATAAGCTCGCCCAGCTCGAGCGATAGAAACTCCTGCGGCAGCTTCATCAGGAATTCGACTTCCGCTTTAGGACGTTTCCAGTTCTCCGTGGAAAAAGCGTATAAGGTCAACACTTTCACGCCAATGCGGTCGGCAGCTTTCGTCACCGTCTTGACGGCTTTCATACCGTTATGATGTCCTGCGATCCGCGGAAGTCCGCGCGCTTTCGCCCAGCGGCCGTTGCCGTCCATGATGATGGCGACATGCTGCGGGATATTGTCTCCGATCGGGGCGCTGTTCGCCTCGGCCGAAACGATACCTTTCGATGCTGAATCGCCATTTCGAAGCTTTCGGAGCCACTTGATGAAGCTGCCCATCGTTTTTCCTCCTAAGAGCGCTTTGATTCTGCTCGTGAACAAAAGAGAATAAACCCCACCTGTCGGAGGGGTTAGACGGAATCGATTTACACTTCCATGATCTCTTTCTCTTTGGCGAGCAAAATTTTGTCCACCTCGGCGACGTAACGGTCCGTGATTTTCTGTACGTCTTCTTGATGGCGACGAGATTCGTCTTCCGAAATATCGCCCTTTTCCTTCTTCTTGATGTCGTCGTTCGCATCGCGGCGAATGTTGCGGATCGCGACTTTCGCTTCTTCTCCGAATTTCTTCGTCGATTTGGCGAGATCGGCGCGGCGCTCTTGCGTTAGCGGCGGGATATTGAGTCGAATGATTGTTCCGTCGTTCGCCGGCGAAAGGCCGAGATCCGATTTCAAGATCGCCTTCTCGATAAGCGCCAAAGCGCTTTTGTCCCATGGCTGAATGATCAGCGTACGGGAATCCGGCGTGCTGATCGAGCCCATCTGGTTGATCGGCGTCGGCGTGCCGTAATAATCGGCTTCCACTCTATCCAGCATCGCAGCCGACGCGCGTCCTGCGCGAAGCGTCTGCAAATCGCGTTTCAGCGCGCCTAGCGCTTTTTCCATGCGGTCTTCGGCGTTTTTCTTAATCGCTTGAGGCATTAGTCGAGACTCCCCTTCACAATGGTGCCGATCTTCTCACCGAGGATGGCACGCTTAATGTTTCCTTTCTCGGTTATCGCAAACACGAGAAGCGGGATATTGTTGTCCATACAGAGCGAAGATGCGGTTGAATCCATGACGCCAAGGTTTTTGGCAAGCACGTCCATGTACGTCAATTGATCGAACTTCTCCGCGCTTGAATCTTTGAAAGGATCGGCGCTGTAGACGCCGTCTACTTTGTTCTTCGCCATCAGAATGATTTCCGCTTCGATCTCGGCCGCGCGTAACGCTGCGGTCGTGTCGGTGGAGAAGAACGGATTGCCCGTGCCGGCTGCGAAGATAACGACGCGGCCTTTTTCCAAATGACGGATCGCTCTGCGGCGAATGTAAGGTTCTGCGATTTGTTGCATGGCGATGGAAGTTTGCACCCGCGTAGGCACGTCGATCTGTTCAAGCGCATCTTGCAGGGCGAGGGAATTCATGACCGTAGCCAGCATGCCCATATAGTCGGCCGTAGCGCGATCGATCCCCTTCTGGCTGCCGGCGATGCCGCGCCAGATGTTGCCGCCTCCGCATACGATAGCCACTTCTACGCCAAGCTCGACGACTTCCTTCACTTGTTCGGCGATCGACAGGATGGTCGACGCTTCGATACCGTATCCGTTGTTGCCGGATAGCGATTCGCCGCTCACCTTTAATACCACGCGTTTATATACGGGACGCTCCATTTGTACCTCCATCGTGTCTTCTGTAATATCTTTCCTTGCGCTCGCTCAAAAAAGAGGGAACACCGCGTGTTCCCTACTTTCGTAGTATCGGATAAGTTAGCGTTTTCGATCGACTCCTGCTTCTCCGATACCTCCGACATAAACGTTATGCCGCCTTCCACCTATGGATGACGGCAAACGATTATGCTTGGTTTCCTTATAGTTTCGCCTGAGCCATAACTTCCTCGACGAAGTTGTCTACTTTTTTCTCGAGACCTTCGCCAAGCTCGAAGCGAGCGAAGCGACGGATCGAAATTTTCTCGCCGATCGTGGCAACTTTTTCGTTCAGGAGCTGCGTGATCGTCTTGTCCGGATCTTTAACGAAAGCTTGCTCCATGAGGCAGTTTTCCTCATAGAATTTGTTCATACGGCCTTCAACCATTTTGTCGACGATTTTCTCAGGCTTGCCTTCGTTAAGCGCTTGGTTACGAAGAATTTCTTTCTCTTTGTCAAGCTCGGCTTGGGATACTTCTTCGCGGCCCAAGAACTTAGGATTAGCTGCTGCGATGTGCATCGCGATGTCGCGAGCGAACGATTTGAATTGCTCGGTTTTACCTACGAAGTCCGTCTCGCAGTTGATTTCGACGAGAACGCCGATGCGTCCGCCGCCATGAATGTAGGATTCAACAGTGCCTTCCGTAGCGACGCGGTCGCCTTTTTTGGCTGCTGCGGAAAGGCCTTTCTCGCGAAGAAGCTCAGCGGCTTTCGTCAGATCCCCGTTCGCTTCCTCCAACGCTTTTTTGCAATCGAGCATGCCTGCTCCCGTTCTTTCGCGTAGCGTTTTTACATCAGCTGCATTGATAGCCATCTTAGCATCCTCCTCATTTATATCCCTTTAGGCTCAGCCTGCTGGGCTAACGTTCTTATGTTCTGTTTTTACAAAAAGGGCGGTGAGAAGGTTCTCTTCTGACCACCCTTTCGTGTGCTTATGGATAAACGAGGCAATTAAGCCGTCGTTTCTTCGCCTTGGCGGGATTCTACGATTGCGTCAGCCATTTTAGCCGTAAGCAGCTTAACAGCGCGGATCGCGTCATCGTTACCTGGGATAACATAATCGATTTCATCCGGATCGCAGTTCGTATCGACGATACCTACGATTGGAATACCGAGCTTGCGAGCTTCCGCTACAGCGATGCGCTCTTTGCGCGGGTCGATGATGAACAGCGCGTCAGGAAGTTTGCGCATGTTCTTGATGCCGCCGAGGAACTTCTCAAGACGCTCTTTCTCTTTGCGGAGAATGATGACTTCTTTCTTCGGCAACACTTCGAACGTTCCATCGTTTTCCCATTTCGTGAGCAAGTGCAAACGATCGGTACGTTTTTGGATCGTGGAGAAGTTCGTCAGCGTACCACCCAACCAACGTTGGTTGATGTAGTATTGTCCGCTGCGCTCAGCTTCTTCCTTAACGGAATCTTGAGCTTGTTTCTTCGTTCCGACGAACAGCATCGTTCCGCCTTGCTCAGCGAGCTGGCGTACGAAGTTGTAAGCCTCGTCGACTTTCTTAACCGTTTTTTGCAGGTCAATAATGTAAATCCCGTTACGCTCGGTAAAGATGTATTTGTCCATCTTCGGGTTCCAACGACGTGTTTGGTGACCGAAATGTACCCCTGCTTCAAGCAGTTGTTTCATGGAAATTACTGCCATCTTTCCTGCACCTCCTAGTGGTTTGTGGTGAATCTCCGCCGCTTCTCGCGTTTTCCGCCAAAACTCATTTGCAATTTGCAAAATAAGCACCGTTGACGAAATTGAAAAGCGTGTGTTTTTTACACCGAAAAATAATATAGCATATTGCGAGCCTAGGTGCAATGGAGATGTTCGAAAAAGGCAAAAAAAATACCCGCATCGTTAAGGCTTTCTGCGGGTAAGTTCAGTCATAATATCACGATACGTCGGTTTTCCGGTAAAGACGGCGGTCCCGACCTCCAAGTCTTTGGAGATGGACCAGCATTTATCGATAAAATCCTTTGCGTCCTCGACAACGCCAAGCTCTTCGAGTTTGTTGGCAACTTCGGTAAGATTCATCCCTGGACGAACGTATAACGTGACGGCAACCGGATCTTCCGCAGGCGGCGCGCTCGGAGAAGCCGATGGCGTAGCCTCCGGAGCTTTCGTTCCGGTCTGATCCTGTTGTTGCGTGGTATTCGCATTATCAGTAGAAGGTGCTTCCTGCGACGCTGTTGGCGTAGCGGCCGGTTGCTCCGTAGCCTTCTTAGCTTCATCCAGCTTCGCCTGAAGCTCATCTTCGGTATATACTTTCTCGTTCGCGGAATAGACGACGAAGCCGGCTTTGCTCGCTTCTTCCTCTAATTGCGCTCGCGTTAACGGCATTCCCGATTTATTGCCGGCTTGGTCCTTCGCCGCAAGTATCAATTGCAGCATCGAAGCGCCCACGATGAGCCCGATGCCGAGTCCCATAAGCCAGCTCCGATATTTACGCATGCTGCTCTTCCTCTCTGCGCACGAGCTGCAAAATCAATTGCACTTCGCCTTTGTTCATGTTCATCGCTTTGGCGATTTGCTCGACCGATCGGCCTCTATCATGAAGTTCCAGCAGTTCCGGGTATCTGCCCCTGATCGAACTCGGCGGGATTACGATCGGATCTGCTTCAGGCTCAATGAACGGCGTCTGCACGATAGGAGCTTGAACGATGTCCGAATCTACGATAGCGGACTTCTCCGAATCGCTCGATGGCGCGGCAACGGAAGGCTGGACAAGCATCGTAGCGGCAGCCTGTACCGTCGCAGCCTGCGCTTGCAACGACCACAGCTTCATTTGATGCTCCATATCTACGATTCTGCGGCTAAGCCGGTCTACCGTATCGTCTTGCTCGCGCTTGAACTTGGCGACGGCGTCGACCAACTCGCGATTTTCGGCTTCCAGATCTTCAAGCAATTGCTCGTAAGCAGCCTCGCTTTGAAATTCCGAGCCTTTATCTTTGCTCGCCTGCTTCGGCATCATCCATGCGTACCCCGTAATCGCTACGCCTAACAGTACGATGCTTAACCACGGACTTTGCGTCAATTGAACAACCCCTCTTCTGCTGTGCGGTCAGCCCATGAAATCGATATGTTTGCCTTTATACGGATGCGCCGATGATTTGGCGCTCGCTTCCGGCTCTTGTTCGTCGGGCTTGCGCGGTTTTGCCGATCCGGATCGTTTGCCGCGTTCGCGAGCTTCGCGATCGTTGATCGACCCTTTGGCCGACGATTCCGTCTTTTGGCTCCGCTTCGACTCCTGCTCGGCATGTTTGACGGATTGCTGGCCCAGGGCCGTCTGCTCGTTCACCGCTCTTTGCTGGTGCTGTTGCGCCAGCGGAGTCAACTCGATCGTACGCGGCAACGAAGTTTGAATGTCGATAGGCTTGTAACTCATGGCAGCCCGCCTCTTCTCCGAATATCATTGCCGTGAATCAGATCGTGGATGCTTAGTAGAAGGGAACCATGACGATATCGCCATCCATGAACCGGAACGATACCCTTTGCGAACTATCTTTAACGAAACGCGTGTAACGTCCGATTACGATTTTCGTGCCGCCGAACAACGTGTGCGTGGAGTCTACCCGCGCCGTGGAAGCATCTTCGAGCGTCTTCTCGATCTCTAGTATGCGTTCTTTGGCCGCTTTAAGCTCTTCGTTAGTCTGTCGCTTCGTTGCCGATAGCTTAACGCGAAGCGCGAGCTTATCCGGAGACAGCTGGCTCGTCGATGCCAATTGGTCAATAAGCGCCAACGCCTTCTCCGATTTGTCGATGCTGTCTACCAATTGCTTGATCGTCGTCCTCAGTTCGCTTAGCTCTTGACGAAGTTCCGGTCTTACGCCGACTTCGATAGAAGTGGCGGTAGACATGGAGTTGCCGATCATCCGAGCCGTCACGCGATCGCCCGCTTGCACGAGTCCGCCGACGATAAGGCCCTTCGATCCGGTGCAATTCACCCAACGTCCTGCGCGCACGTTGGAATGCATAATGCTCTGCGACACGAAGACGTCTTCGCCCGCGTATACGTTGCCTTCTTGAATGAACGAGCAACGTACGTTTCGCCCCGCTTTTACGTGGCCTTTGTTGCTTCCGATTATGCCGCCTACGATTTCGATCGAGCCGTCGGATTCGACTTCGGCGCCCTCGATTCCGCCGGTTACGCGGATATCGCCGGACGCTTTAACGCGGAAGCCGGTTAAAATATTGCCCCGGATAACGACCGTGCCGACGAAATCGATATTGCCGACTTTATAGTCGACGTCCCCGTTAACTTCGAATACCGGGAAAACGTTAAGCTTCTCTTTGTCCGTCTTCGTCACGAGTCCGTCGATCGCCGCATACATGCCCGTCTTCTCCGGATTGACGACGACGTTTTTGCCGATCTTGAACAGCGCGTCCTTCCCGTCTTTCGGCGCGATATCTTCGCCGGTGACAGCTTTGCCGGGAACGCCTGGCTCGGATGGGATGCGTTCGGCAATCAATTGCCCGGCTTTGACGTTCGCGAGCTGCTTTAAATCCTTGTAATCGACGCTGCCGTCTTCTCTTTCCGCCGGACCTCTTCCCTGATCGTTGGAATCGAACAAGTAACGGATGAAACCGTCTTTGCCGTTTTTAGGAGCTGTACCTACCGCGACGATGTTTTGGGTGAAGAAAAATTCCTGCGGTTTTTGCGAAATCAGATATAGCGTATCCGACTGAACGCCAAAGCGGATGCCGCGAGCGCTTAAGAACTGCTCCAAATCCTTTACCGTCAGCGACAAATTTCCTTCAACGCGCCGAAAGACGAGATGTGCTTGCAGCTTATCCTCGCTTATCGTTACCTGCAGACTGTCTTCTAGTGATTGCGTCTCGTTTTCAGGCAATGGGTTCTCCCTCCTCATTAACCGTTATGTAACAGCTGTTCCTTCTGTTTAGCTAAAGCGCCTCTTAACCTAAGAATCGCCTTGGAATGAAGCTGAGAGATCCGGGATGGCGATAAACACATGACTTCCGCAATTTCGCTTAAGGAAAGATCATCGTAATAGAATAAGGAAACAACGGTTCTTTCTTTTTCCGTTAGCTTCTGAATGCCGTAGACGAGCGAATCCTTAAGATAGGTTTCATGGACCGTATATTCGGGGTTGATCGCTTTGTCGTCTACGAGCAAAGACAGTCTCGTCTCGGATTCTTCTTCGCGGATCGGATCCTCCAAGGAACAGACCGCCGCTACCGCGACTTCCTGCAACATTTGTTGAAACTCCCGATCGCTTATATTCAAATAGGCGCATATCTCATCATCCGTAGCGGAGCGTAAATGCTTTTGCTCCAAAACGGCATATGCATCCTCCATTTTTTTCGCTTTATCGCGTACGGACCTGGGCACCCAATCTCCTTGACGCAAACCGTCAAGAATGGCACCGCGAATTCTCCAAGAAGCATAGGTCTCGAATTGGAGACCTCGCGTATAATCGAACTTTTCGATAGCATCGATCAATCCCATGGCTCCGTTGCTCGCCAAGTCGTCTTTGGTTACATTCTTCGGCAATCCTACCGCCATGCGGCTTGACACATAATCGACCAGCGGCAAGTATTGTTCGATCAGTAACTTGCGCGCTTCCGAATCTTCTTCTTCTTTCCATCTGAGCCAAAGCCCATGATGCGATAATTTAGAGCGTGTTTGCTCGACCATACTTGCTTCACCATCCTTATTCGTCCGTCAGGCGACGTATCGCCTGAACCACTTCCTCCGGATTGGGATTGTCAAGCGACACCAACCGCTTGGGTACGAGCGGCTGAAAAGCTGGCTCCTCGCCTTTGCCGTCCGCCCAACGTTCTTTCATCATTTCCGTCAATTGATCCTCTTCGTTAGGGGTAACCATATCGAGATTGACTCCGCGATCCGCATCTACCACGTCCTGCAAGCTAGAGATTGGCTCCTCCGGCTTATGGGCTGGCTGAAGCAGCTGTCCTAACACAAGCCTAATGACGAACGCGATTATGGCAAAAGTGATAAAGGCGTAAAAGCCTCGCACAAGCGTCGTACCAAGCGGATTGCTGGAAAACGAGAACATCAAGGTTAACAATGCGCCGAATGCGCCAAATCCGACATTTAAGCGCCAGGAACCTATCATCGATTAAATCTCCTTTACTCCGAACTGCACGCTCCGGATGTTGAATATGCCGGTTTGGCTGTCCAATTCCACCGTGCGGCCGTAATTGCCGCCGGTATCTTCCGCGATTAGCGGAATGCCGAATTGCGTGAGCGCCAGCTTCGTCGCTTCGACGTTCCGCGGACCGATCCGCATCGTATCAGACCCGCCGGCGAAGGCGAACATCTGGGCACCGCCGGCCATCTTAGCTACTAGACGAGACACGACGGAACCTTTGTTCTTGAGCCGTTCGATCAGTTCCGGTACGGCCGTGTCGGCATACTTCGCGATATTCAACTGCCCTTCACGCGCGATTTCGGACGTGGGAAGCATAATGTGCGCCATCCCCGCGAGCTTAAGCTGCGTATCGTATAACGTTAAGCCAACGCAAGATCCAAGACCGGTCGTTCTAAGAAGCGCGCCGTTCTCGGCGATATTCAAGTCCGCCATCCCAACCTTGATGAGTACAACCTCTATCATTAGATCGGCACTCCCAACGCACGAAACAGCTTGTCGAACGATTCCGGATCAGGTATGAGGAAGAAATGGCCTTCCGCTTCTTGTTGTCCCTCCAGGAATGTCGTATCGATCAGCAGAGCGTCATCGCCCATCGTGCCGAATTGAAGCATGCCGTAGCTTAGAATCGCTCCCGCCATATCGACCGCGAGCGAAGGTACAGTCGGCGACATATGCAAGCCCGTGAAGTCCGCAAGCGAGGACAAGTACGAGCCAGCCAAAATGTTGCCGATCTCACTAAGAGCGGATAGCTCCAATTCGCTGTAATCGTCGTTCTCGGCAGCTTCAAATCCAAGCAACCCTTGCAAAATTCGCCTTGCCGGTTCCCGGTTAATAATGAAAAACATATTGCCGGGTGCATCGCCCTCGACGCGCAGGAAGATGGCGATGACGACGGCTTCCGTGCCGCCGACCCGCTCCGCGATCGCTTCGAAGGGAAGCAAGCTAACCGTCGGAACCGCCATGTCTACCGGCTTGTCGAGCAGCAGCGAGAGCGCGGTTGCAGCATTGCCTGCCCCTATATTGCCGACTTCCCGGAGAACGTCCATCTTGAAATCCGAGTTGCTATTGAACAGGTTCACGGCTTATTCTCCAAACTGCTCGAGCTGAATGATCTCTCCGCGATTGAGCACTTCCGACAGATTGAGCAAGATAAGCAGACGATTATCGCCGATTTTGGCAACGCCGCTCAAATATTTCGCTTTGATGCCGCCAACGACTTCCGGCGGGTTCTCGATCGCGTCGCTCATCAGGTCAATGACGTCGTTCGCGGAGTCGACGATGAAGCCGACTTCCAAATCGTTAGCCGCGACGATAATGATCCGGGAGTTGTCTCCCAGCTCGGACTCAGGCAAGCTGAATCTTCCGCGAAGATCGATTACCGGAATGACGACGCCGCGCAAATTGATTACGCCTTTGACGAAATCAGGGGTTTTAGGTACGCGGGTAATCGGCATTAAACGTTCGATCGTGCGAACCTTGTCAACCTCGATGCCGTACTCTTCATGCGCCAAAGTGAACACGATGATCTTCATTTCCTCTGCCATGGATGAAACCTCCCTATAGAGTCCGGTATATTTACTTAATAAGAGCGTTAGGATCGATAATAAGAGCTACTTGGCCGTCTCCGAGTATAGTAGCGCCGGAGACTAAGCCTACGGAACTGCTTAAATACTTGCCGAGCGGCTTCAGTACGATCTCGCTCTGGCCGATGAATTCATCCACCATAACGGCGGCCAGCTTGTCCGCTTTGCGAATGACGATGATTTCCGTCTCTTCTTCTTCCTCTTCGCTGTAATCGGTAGATTCTACTAGCGAGGACAACGAGACGATCGGGATAATCGCATTGCGGTAGTCGATCATCGGCGTGCCATGCACGGAGCGAATGCTCGACTTTTTGACCGAGCCGGTCTCCACGATGGAGGATAACGGAAATGCGTACTTCTCCGAACCTAACTTGATCAGCATAGCCGCGATAATCGATAGGGTCAGCGGCAGTTGAATGGAGAACTTCGTGCCGGATCCCAGCTTGGAAGTTACGGAAACGTGACCGCCGAGCGAAGTAATCTTCGACTTTACAACATCGAGGCCGACGCCGCGGCCGGAAATATCGGATACTTTATCCGCGGTGCTGAAACCTGCGGCGAATATAAGCATATTCACTTCGTCGTCGGTCAGCTTCTTAGCGTCCTCGGCCGTTACTACGCCGCGTTTAATCGCAGTTTCGAGTACTTTCGGACGATTGATGCCTTTGCCGTCTTCTTCGATCTCGATGAAAACGTGGTTGCCGCTATGGAACGCGCGCAAGTGTACGACGCCAATCTCGGGTTTGCCTGCTTTGACGCGATCGGATATCGACTCGATGCCGTGATCGACCGCGTTGCGGATCAGATGCACGAGCGGGTCGCCGATCTCGTCGATGACCGTACGGTCCAGCTCCGTCTCTGCACCCGTTATAACAAGGTCGACTTTCTTGTCCAGCGTCTTCGCCAAATCCCGTACCATCCTCGGAAAGCGGTTGAATACGCTCTCGACCGGGACCATGCGCAGCTTAAGCACGATATTTTGCAAATCCGCGCTCACTCGCGCCATATGCTCGACCGTCTCCGTCAAATCGTTGCGGCGCACTTCGGATGCGAGCTGCTCCAGGCGGACTCTATCGATCAGCAATTCGCTGAATAAATTCATGAGAGAGTCCAACCGGTCGATATCGACGCGAATCGTGCGCGGAGCCGCGCTGCCTGCTACGTTACCCGACTGCGGAGCGGCTCGCGGAGCGCTTGGCTCAGCGACGGGGCCAGCTACAGTTGCTGCCGCGACTTGCGTCTGAGCCGCGATTACTTCGGCTGCAGCCGATGCCGTATCCTGCGATGCGCGACCCATATCCGACAACATGCCCCGATCTACCGGCGCGATCGATACGGATTCGATCTCGGACACGCGGGAGACACCGTCTCTCAATACGCTTTCATCCACTTGCGAAATATAATAGACCGCGAAGCTGCGATCGAATTGCTCTTGCTCGATCTCCTGCACCGAAGGATGAGCCTTGACGACTTCCCCGTTGCGCTCGAGAACGTCGAACACCATGTAAGCTCTAGCCGCCTTCAGCAAACAATCCTCGCGGACCTTTACTTCGATGTAGTACGCCTGGTGACCGCCATCTAGCGATTGGTTAAGCACGGACAATTGATATTGATCGAGCATCAAAGAAGAAGGCGTCGCGGCTTTTGCCGCTCCCGTTTTAGCGGGTGCGCCAGCGCCAAAATCGCCTTTAACGATCGACTTCAACCGTTCCACTAGCTCCGTTACGTCGCCGCTTCCCGTTCCGCCGTCAATGACGTCCTGAACCATCGCTTCCAATTCATCCAAGCATTTGAACAACGTATCGAAGATATTTCCGTTCATGCTGAGTTTGCCGTTGCGCACGAGATCAAGCACGTTTTCCATTTCGTGCGTCAACGAAGCGAGATCCTTAAACTCCATCGTGGCGGACATCCCTTTAAGCGTATGCGCCGAACGGAAAATAACTTGAACGATGCTAACATCCTCCGGTTGTTGCTCGAGCCGAAGCATATTTTCATTTAACGATTGCAGATGATCGTTCGCCTCATCGATGAAGATGGATAAATACTGATTCATTTCCACGGGACGGACACCTCCTGGTTTGCTGAGCTTACGGGTGCATATTTATGTTTTGCGAGCTTGTACTTCCCTTACGAGAGCAGACGCGATCGATTGAAGCGGCAAAACGTGCGATGCGGCGCCGAGCTCGATCGCGGAACGCGGCATGCCGTATACGACGCATGTCTCTTCGGCTTCGGCGATCGTCGTTAGAACGCCGCTAGCTTGAAGCGCCTTCATGCCCTTCGCTCCGTCGCTGCCCATTCCGGTCATCAACACCGCGTGCCGTTTCAACCCGACGTGACTCACGAGCGATTCGAACAGTACGTCGACGGATGGCCGGTGACCGCTTCGCGGAGGCTCTTCCGATAGGCGGATTTTGTAGCCGCCTCTTGCGTCCTTGGCGAGCGACATGTGATAGCCGCCGGGCGCGATATAAGCCGTTGCGTTCTCGACGACCTCTCCGTCCGACGCTTCTCGCACATGTATGTTGCAAAAAGAGTCAAGACGCTGCGCCAGCGAATGGGTGAACTTCGGCGGCATATGCTGCACGATGAGGATCGGAGCCGGGAAACCCGCGGGTATGCCGGTTAACACTTCATGCAACGCACGCGGACCGCCGGTAGACGTTCCGATTACGACGATTTGGCTGAATGCTCCCGATGTACTTCGCTTCTTCCCTGCGGAGCGCGAAGGCGGGAGCGTCACTTCCTCGATTGCCGGAGGTGGCATAGCCGGCTCGACCTGCTTCTTGGCCGTCGTCTCCGCCGCGCGTTTCGCCTCCGGCAGCACAACCTGTTCCTTACCGGCGAGAGTCAAATTGCCGTTTAACCTTGCCGAGCCGCTTTCCTTGACTGCGTCAGGCTGTTTTTGTGCCGGAGCCTGTTTATCCGCCGGCGATTTCGCAGTTGGCGGCTTCGGCGCTCGCCATTCGATCGTAGGCAAAGGCGTCTTCGGCAGGTTTACGGTTGCTCTTTTGACTATGTCGTTTACAGGCGGGTCTTTGTGCACGATTTGTTTGGCGACGGTCGTCTGATCCTCGGTTGGCGCCGAATGCAGCAATGACGGAGCAGACGGTTGTTTGGGCAATTCCTTCTTAGGCGGCGCTTCTGCCTTCTCCTCGACCGCGGGTAGCATTCTTAACGCGCCGGCGCTTACCGAGGATACCGCAATATGCAGCTTCTCGAGCAACTGTTCGCCTACTTGATGAATGTCTAACCTCACGGCGCCGTCCGGCTTTCGGATAAAGTCGAACGCTCCGTATTGCAACGCCTTAATCGTGTCTCTCGTACCGTTGTCAGTGACAGCCGACAACATGATGATTGGGGTCGGACGTACGGACATAATCCGCTTAAGCGCTTCTATTCCGTTCATTTGCGGCATTTCCAGATCCATCGTGATAATGTCCGGTTTTAGCTTTAGTGCAAGCTCTACCGCTTCTTTGCCGTTGCCGGCAGTCGCAAGCACATTAAACGAAGCATCCGCGTCAACGACGTCGCTGAACACTTTGCGCATAAACGGCGAATCATCCACGATCAGAACGTTATATTCCGACATTTAGCGTCCCTCCCCCCGTTAATCTAGCTGCTATGAGACTCGTAAACGATCATCGTAGTGAATGTTAGCTCCAAAGCTTCTTCATCCGGTTAAGGAACCCAGCAAGACCTCGCGTAGGTTGCGACGTATGCTCCAACAAGAAGCTGGCTGCGATCCTATCGATGCCTCTCGTTGCCGCGCTATCGGGAAACGCGACCGACAGCGGCGTCTGACGTTTAACCGCTCTCGTTACGTTCGAATCGTCGGGAATGAAACCAAGCACCGGCAAATCAAGCCCCAAATATTGTTGCGCGACCTGCCGCATATTGTCGGCGGTCTGTTTGCCTTCCCGGTCGTCCATAACGCGGTTAACGACTAGGCGGAACGGGATTTGATGCCCCATCAACTTCACCATCTTGATCAAAGCGTAAGCATCGGTAATCGAAGTCGGTTCCGGAGTCGTGACTACGATCGTCTCGTCGGCGACCGCTATGAATCGCGCGGTTTCCTTGGAAAGACCTGCGCCCGTATCGAACAAGATGAAATCCACGTGGCCGTTCAGCTTGCCGATCTGCAGGGCGAAGTATTCGAGTTGTTCTTCGCTTAGCCGCACCAAGTCTTTAAAGCCCGAGCCCCCGGCAATAAACTGAAGGCCGTTCGGCCCGATCTGAATGATTTCCCATATCGTCTTCTCGCCTTTGAGCAAGTGAATCAGATTGTATTGCGCCGGCGTTCCGAGCAATACGTCGATATTCGCGAAGCTAATATCCGCATCGAACACGAGGACGCTATAGCCGCGTTTTTGCAATGCCATTGCGAAGTTCAGGCTGAAGTTGGACTTGCCAACGCCCCCTTTGCCGCTCGTGATCGTAATGATCCGGGTCGTCTTCACTGTTTCGGAGCTTTTGGTGTGCACCAGGTGACGAAGCGCTTCCGCTTGATCATTCATGGGCGAAATCCCCCAGCAGTCGGCGTACGAGTTCTTCGGGATCGTAGGCGCGAATGTCGTCTGGTACGGTCTGACCGCAAGTAATATAAGAAATATGGAACGAGAACTCTCGGATTAGATTGAGCACTGAACCGAAGGTGTCCGTCTCGTCGAACTTCGTGAGCAGAAGCTGATCGATGCCGTACTTCGCGAATTGCGAGGCGACGAGCTTCATGTCGCTGTATTTATGGGTCATGCTGAGGACGAGAATCGTCTCGCTCTCCTCGCCTGGAGCAAGCAAGCTGTTGACTTCGGATACGAAAAGCTCGTTCCGGTAGTTGCGACCGGCGGTATCCATGAATACGAGGTCTCGATCGTCTAGCTTCTTATAAGCTCGGGTCAATTCGCTTGGAGAGAATACGACTTCCAGCGGTACGTTCAAAATATCCGCGTAAGTCCGAAGTTGATCGACGGCTGCAATCCGATACGTATCCGCCGTTATGAATCCGACTTGGCGACGGTAGTTAATCGCTTGTTCGGCAGCCAGCTTTGCGATCGTCGTCGTTTTGCCGACGCCTGTCGGGCCGACGAACTGAACGATTCTAGCGCTTGGAGATAAGCCGAAGCTTTGGGACGGTTGCAACCATTCCCGCAATACGCTTTTCGCCGTCTCGTAACACGCATAAGGATCTTCGTTGCTTTCGCCTAGCCGCTCGTTAACCGTTTCGGCGAACTGCTCGACGTACGCCGGCTCCACGCCTTGCTCCGCAAGCCGTTTGCTCCACTTCATTACCGACTCCGGCATCGAACGATACATTTGTTGTTTCGTCAGCTTCGTCATCATATCTTTCATCGAGCGCAGCTCGTGTAGCAGCGCGGTCGATTCGTCGACGGCTTGCACTTGCTCCGTCTTGGCAGGCGTCGTTACGGCAACCGGCTCCGGAACCTGCCGCGCTTGCTTGTTTTCTCTTTCTTCCAACACCCTTACCGCGGCGGCAAGCGTATCCGCCTGTGCGTCCGTCGGCTCAGCCAACGGTCTAGGTTCGCGGCTTTGGGCAAAAGCGTTATTCATTTGAGCGGAGAAAGACGACGGACGAGCCTGATCGGTCGAAGTCGTCTGCGCGTATCTGTCGCGAACCGCGTTAGCTGGTAGCACGGGGGCTAGCGCAGCAGGTTCGCTTGCTGTATCAGGCTTAGCAAACGAAGCCGTTCTCTCCTGCGGTCGTCCAGCAAATTGCGGCGTAGCCGGCTTGCGTGCGGGAGGTTTCTTAGCGGATTCATCGATCGCCGCAGTTACTTCCACCCGTTTCTTGCGGAACATGCCAAGAAATCCGCCGATGCGGATTTCTTTCGTATTAAGAATAACGGCGTCCGAACCAAGTTCGCTGCGGATCAGTTGAACCGCTTCGGGCAAGTTTTCTACGATATAACGTTTTACCTTCATGCGTTCACCACCCCGACGCTCTGCACTTCAATGCTAGGTTCTAACTCGCTATAAGAGATGACGGGAATATCTTGCAAACTCCGCTCAAGCAACTGGCGCAAATACATCCGGATCGTCGGAGAAGTCAGAATGATCGGTTGGAGTCCGGATTGAATCTGGCGATTGACCTGTTCCGTAAGCTTCTGGTAGATCGTCTGCGACGATACCGGATCCATGGCGAGGTAACTGCCTTGATCGGACTGTTGAACCGATTCCGCGATCTTCTTCTCTACGGACGGACTGACCGTAATGACTTTCAAAGGTTCCGAAGGGTTCGCGTATTGTTGCGTAATTTGCCTGGATAAGCTTTGGCGTACGTACTCCGTCAAAACATCCGGATCTTTCGTAAACTTCCCGTAATCGGCCAACGTCTCGAAGATCGTTACGAGATCGCGAATCGAAATTTTCTCTTTAAGCAGCTTCGCCAATACCTTTTGCACGTCGCCGATAGACATATAGGACGGAATGAGTTCATCGACAAGCGCAGGATACGTCTCTTTGACGCTGTCGACAAGCGCCTTCGTCTCTTGACGTCCGATAAGCTCGTGAGCGTACTTCTTGATCACCTCGGTTAGATGGGTCGCAACGACTGAAGGAGGATCGACGACCGTATAACCGGACATCTCCGCTCTCTCTTTCATCGCTTCGTCGATCCAAAGCGCCGGCAAACCGAACGCCGGTTCCTGCGTCTCGATGCCCGAAATGGAATCGTCATCGAACCCTGGACTCATGGCCAAATAGTGATGTAGCAATAATTCGCCACGAGCCACCATATTTCCTTTCATTTTGATAATATATTCGTTCGGTTTTAGTTGAATATTGTCGCGAATTCGGATAACCGGTACAATTAGTCCCATTTCAAGCGCGCATTGGCGCCTGATCATGATGATCCGGTCTAGCAAATCGCCGCCTTGCTGCGTGTCCGCAAGCGGGATGAGTCCATATCCGAATTCGAATTCGATCGGATCGACCTGCAACAAGCTGATAACGCTTTCCGGACTTCGGACTTCCTCGATCTGCTTCTCCTCGACGAGCAGATCCTCTTCTTCCTTCGCCCGATTGATATTCGCTTGAAGGCGATAGCCCGCGATCGCGAGGATGGCGGCATAAGGCATCGTGGTCATAAAAGGGATCGGAGTCGCGATACCGAGCAATGCAACCGTGCCCGCAACGATATAGAGCAAGTTTGGATATCTTAGCAATTGCTTAGTCAGATCATGTGCCAGGTTACCTTCGGAAGCCGCTCTAGTAACGATAATACCGGCTGCCGTACTGATCAACAGCGCAGGAATTTGGCTGACAAGACCGTCACCGATCGTAAGGATAGAGTATGTAGAAAGTGCTTGCTTAATATCCATGCCGTGAACGGCCATACCGACGATGAAACCTGCGATCAGGTTAATGAAGACGATAATGATGGAAGCTACGGCATCCCCTTTGACGAATTTGCTCGCGCCATCCATCGCCCCGTAGAAGTCCGCTTCCTTTCCGATTTTCTCGCGACGTTCTTTAGCTTGTTGTTCATTGATAATCCCGGCGTTCAAATCCGCGTCGATGCTCATTTGCTTACCTGGCATCGCATCGAGGGTAAAACGAGCCCCTACTTCCGCAACGCGTTCCGAGCCTTTCGTAATTACGATGAATTGCACGACGACCAAGATAAGGAATACGACGAAACCAACGGCGATTTGTCCGCCGGCCACGAATTCCCCGAATGTCTGAACGACATGCCCGGCTTTACCTTCAGATAGGATTAAACGAGTGGTAGAGATGTTTAGCGCTAATCGGAAAATCGTCGTAATGAGCAATAACGTCGGAAAGATCGAGAAATTAAGCGCGTCCTGCGTGTTCATGGCGATGAGCAGGATCATGACCGCGATCGAAATATTAATGACAAGTAATATATCTAGTAATCCTTTGGGAATCGGAACGACCATCATCAGGACGATGCCGATGACGCCGACCAAAATGCTTAAGTCCCGAATTTTCATGCCGCTCCACCCCCTGCATAACGTTCTCTCGCTTTTATGGAAACTCTGGGAAAGATCTATTCTTGTCATTCTCGCTCTGGACGGCGCGCCAGGAATGGGTTGCTACTCCGCCGCTGTTATAATCAAGTTCCCTAGATCGGATTTGGATGATGGAACTCGATTATAAAGGCGGACGTAAACTCTCCGTAGCAACCCTTTCCTTCTACGCCTAGTGCGAGAATAGCGTAATCTTTCCCTCTGTGCCCTTCGCGAGCCGACCGAATTTCGCTTAATCCCTATACATTGCCTTCTCATGGCTTACTTGAGCCGGCTTTCCTAATAGATCCTTATGTACTTAGGCTTTCCTCCGGCCTTTAAGCCGATATACGTATGCCAGCACTTCCGCGACGGCTTGGAACAGGTCGCCGGGGACGCTATCCCCGATTTCGGTCCGTTCGTAAAGCGCGCGGGCGAGCGGCTTGTTTTCCATCGTAATGACGTTATGCTGCTTGGCGATTTCGCGTATGCGCAGGGCGATGTAGTCTTGCCCTTTCGCAATTACTTTAGGAGCGTCCATCTTCGAGCCGTCATATTGCAAAGCGACCGCGAAGTGGGTCGGGTTCGTAATAATGACGTCCGCGTTAGGCACTTCCTGCATCATTCTCATAATGGCCAAGCGGCGTTGACGTTCCCTGATCTTCCCTTTGATTAACGGATCGCCCTCTGCGTTTTTATGCTCGTCTTTAATGTCTTGCTTACTCATTTTAAGATTTTTCTCGAACTCGTACTTCTGGTACATATAATCCGCGATGGCTAGGATGAACAAGAGCGCTGCCACGAAAATGCCCAGACGGATCGTTAACCCCGCTACGAAGCCAAAAATATCCGGAATCGGCATCGCAGCCAGTTCCAAAAACCGGTTTTTCTCCGACCAAATGATGCTGAACACTGCAATGCTGATTACACCTAGCTTCAGAGAGCTTTTGACAAACTCGACGACTGTTCGCATTCCGAACATGTTCTTTAAACCTTTAAGAGGATTAAGCTTACCTAGATTCGGTTTCAGCGGCTCAAACGTAACTAGCCAACCCATCTGAATATAATAAGCCGCGAAAATGATAAGTAAAACGACCAGGAAGATCGGAGCCAAAAACTTGACTATCTCAAGTAAATAGTATTGTAACAGCCCCAAGACGTTATCTTCCGTAATCTTCATGTCTAAGCGATACATGAAGATATCGCTGAACATGCCTGTGATTTGCTTCTGAAAGTACGGCCCGAACACGATAAAACAACATACGACCCCTAACAAGATCAAAGAGCTTGGAATCTCTGCGGACTTGGCAACTTGCCCCTTCTTCCGGCTTTCGCCCCGTTTCTTGGGGGTTGCTTTTTCCGTCTTCTCGCCCGCGAACAGCTGCAAATTCATCCTTAGGCGATAACGGTGCATGTCCTCTTCCTCCTTGCTAAGTCCCTATGTTGCTTTCATGATTACGAAAAGCTTTTCGAGCGCGGCGAACATGTGGTCGAAAATGATTTGGAATAACGTGCCGAAGCCCGGTAATAGCAGGATCAGCATCGCTAGGCCGACTAAAATTTTGATTGGAACGCCGATAACGAAGACGTTATATTGAGGTGCCGATCTGGTCAGCAACGCAAGACCGAAATCCGTCAAAAACATGGCGACGACGATCGGTGCGGAAATTTGCAACGCAAGCATGAACGTGTCCGCGAACGTTCGCGTCAAAAATTCGGTGATGTTGCCGCCGTAATAAACTTTGAACAGTTTATTATCGAGCGGCAGCCACTCGTAGCTGCTCATGATCGCCTTTAACAAGTAGTGATGGCCGTTAATCGAAAAGAAAACGAGCGTCATCAACATATACTTGAAGTTGCCTATTATCGGAGCTGAAACACCTGATATCGGATCAACGATATTGGCTATTCCGAATCCCATTTGCATATCCATCAGCGACCCGGAAATTTGCACGATCGTGAAAAACAAATAGGTTACGTAGCCTATGATGAGTCCAGCAAACACCTCGCGGAATATCGCGAGTATAAAATCGCCGTTCGCCACGATATTCGTATCAAAGCCAATCGTCAGGAACACAATTAGCGATACGAAGAAGGCTAATCCGATTTTGAGTGTCCGCGGAAACATTCGGGATGAAAAGATCGGCGCGACTACAAAAAACGCTGAAATTCGACAAAGAACGAGCAGAAAGGCAGGAAATGCCTGCATGATAAGATCCATTAGGCATCACCCAATGTAGCTCGCCAAGTTTCCGAGCAGATTGCTGGTGAAATCGATCATGGTGTTCAACATCCATGGTCCGAATACCAGTATCGCTACGAAAACGGCGACGATTTTGGGTACGAAAGCAAGCGTCTGTTCTTGGATTTGCGTCGTCGCCTGAAAAATACTGACGAGCAAACCGACGATCAACCCGATCATAAGCATCGGGGCGCTTATTTTCAATACGGTATATAACGCTTGTCCGGCAAGTCCGATCACGAATTCAGTGCTCATCATTTCCCTCCTAAGAGATGATCTCGACGCCTATCAAGCGCTAAAACTAGTCAACAGCGACTTCACGATCAGATACCAACCGTCGACGAGCACGAAGAGCAAGATTTTGAACGGCAACGAAATCATAACGGGCGGAAGCATCATCATCCCCATCGCCATTAGCGTACTCGCGACAACCATGTCGATGATGAGGAAGGGCACGAAGATCATGAATCCCATCTGGAAGGCCGTCTTAAGCTCGCTGATCGCGTAAGCGGGAACGAGTACCGTTATCGGAATATCCTTATAGGTTTCTGGTTTCTCCGTTTTCGTGTAATCCATGAACAAGAGCAAGTCCTTAGGTCGGGTATGCTTATACATGAATGCTTTCATCGGATCGGCTGCCTTATTCAAGGCTTCGGTTTGCGTGATCTCATGTTTGAGATACGGCTGCAACGCTTGTTCGTTCACTTGCGAGAACGTCGGCGCCATAATGAACAGCGTCAAAAAGAGAGCTAGCCCGATCAACACTTGGTTCGGAGGCATCTGCTGCGTTCCGAGCGACGTGCGCACGAAGCCGAGCACGATGACGATCCGAGTAAAGCTTGTCATCAACACAAGAATAGCAGGCGCTAAACTAAGTACCGTGATAAGCAGCATGAGAGATAAAGCCGATGCTCCGACTTCCCCGTCTGTGCCGCCCGTTGAGATCTGAATGATCGAGCCTTCGGCGTAAGCGGTGCTCCCTGCAACGAGAAATACCGCCATTAAAGCAAAGAAACTGTATAGCAGTTTTTTGTTCATTACTCATCCGTCCGATCTTCGGCGCGGCGTTCTTCCATCAGCTGCTCCACTCGCTGCCTTCTCTCCGTCAACTGGCGGAGACGGCTTTCAAGCGACTTCTCGAAGCTATTCGAGTCGTTCGCTGACGGCCCATGGTCTTGTTCGCCTTGCGCATTGTTGCGCCCACTGAATTTGCGCAGCCATGCGGGCAGCGGATTCCCCTTCGCGAGCTCAGAGGTATCGTGTTCTGCGAGCATTGAGGCCACCGTATCTGTATCGGTGATCGAATCCAGCAGCGTGACGTCGTCTCCTATACCTAGCACGTAGATCCGTCCGTTCCACTCGACGATCTGCATCGACTTGTTCGTGCCTAACGTCAACCCTCCGAGCGAACGAAGCGAGCGGTTCATCCACCACCCGCGATTGCGTTTCGCAAGAAATCTCAGCGATAGAACGATCAGCCCGACGATGATGCCCAGAACGAACAACACCCAGATTAAATCCCATGATGAGCCCGCAGACTGGAAACCTTCGGACAGACGATTTTCACGCATCGATGTTCAACGCTCCTGACTTTAACCCAATGTTTTCTTGATCGCTTCGATGACGCGGTCAGCTTGGAACGGCTTTACAATGAAGTCTTTGGCGCCGGCTTGGATCGCGTCGATAACCATCGCTTGTTGACCCATTGCGGAACACATGATGACTTTTGCGTTCGCGTCGAGCTTGCGGATTTCTTTAAGCGCGGTAATGCCGTCCATTTCAGGCATCGTAATGTCCATCGTAATCAAATCCGGATGCAATTCTTTGAATTTCTCGATTGCCTGCGATCCGTCTTGTGCTTCCCCAACTACTTCATATCCATTCTTCGTCAAAATGTCACGAATCATCATGCGCATGAATGCTGCGTCGTCTACGATTAAAATGCGGTTTGCCATTTCAATTTCCTCCCGGTGTGCTTATTGGATTTTTTGGACGCGATCCCATTGGCTGACGATATCGGTTACACGTACGCCGAAGTTTTCGTCGATAACGACAACTTCGCCTTTGGCAATCAATTTGTTGTTTACTAGGATGTCTACAGGTTCGCCGGCAAGCTTGTCCAGCTCGATGATCGAACCCTGGGACAGTTCCAAAATTTCCTTGATCTGTTTCTGCGTGCGACCGAGCTCGACCGTCACCTTCAGAGGAATATCGAGCAACAAGTTGAGATTCGTCTCGTCCGCTTGCGCGTATCCTCCGCCTTGGAAGTTCGCGAACTGGACTGGATTTACGTTCACATTCCGGTTAGTTTGCGTGCCTAACGTCTGCGGATATGCAGGCATCGGCGGCATATAGTTTGGCGGTTGAGCGGCCATAGGCGGCGCCTGATGCACCGGAGGCGGCGCTTGGGCGTATACTGGAGCTTGTTGCGGCGGCGCTGGTGGCGCCACGTATGCGGGCTGTGCGGGCGCTGCTTGCACAACTGCCGGTTGCGGCGGCGCTGCCGGCTCGCTTCCGCCCATTAGCGAGCGAACGAGCTCCTTAGCGAATGGAACCGCTAGCAATTGCATAATGGAGGAATCGATCAGGTCGCCGATTTTCAATCGGAACGAGATTTTGACGTACACTTCTTCGAGCGGAAGATTGCTTACGCCCGAATTGTTGGGCACGTCCATTATATCGATACCCGGCGGCGAAATGTTCACAAGCCGGTTAAAGATCGTCGACATCGAGGTTGCGGAAGAACCCATCATCTGGTTCATCGCTTCCTGCACGGCGCTAATGTGTATTTCGTTTAGCTCCTCGGAAGTTACGTTTCCGTCGCCGCCGAGCATCAAATCCGCGATCACTTGCGCGTCATGGGATTTGATGACTAACGAGTTGATACCTTCGAAGCCGTCCACGTATCTTACATGAACCGCGACGTGAGGTCTCGGAAACTCCGACTCGAATTGCTCTCTTGCGATTGCGGATACGGTCGGCGTCGTTATGTCGACTTTGCGGCCAAGCAGCGTGGAAAGCGCAGTAGCCGCACTTCCGAAAGTAATGTTGCCGATCTCTCCCAAGGCATCTTGCTCGAGCGGCGTCAAGTAATCGTCGATCATTATAGGGCCCGAAGCACCGTTGCTATCGAAAGCGGGACTATCGTCGCTCCCGCCGGACGATTGGCGCAGCAGCGCGTCGATTTCTTCTTGGGACAAATAATCTTTACTCGTCATTGATCTCTTCCACTCCTTCGCTGACGATCTCGTCAATCTGAATCGCCATCTTATCTCGTACCGTGCCCGGGCTGGCGATAAACTTCACTTTATCTCCAACCTTCACTTCAAGGCCTTCTTCTGTCGACTTATGAAGCGCTATGACATCCCCGACGCCGAGACTCAAAAACTCTCGGACCGAAATGCGGGAGTTCCCGAGTTCGGCGATAATCGGCAGCTTCGCTTTGCTAACCCGTTGCTCCAGCAATTGCTGTTCTTCGGGGGCGCGCGACTTTTTCTGACTGACGAACCAATGATGCACGGACAATCTTGGCATTATCGGCTCGATAACGATGTGGGGGATACATAAGTTGATCATCCCCGTCGTATCGCCGATCTTCGTGCTTAATGAGATGAGTGCAATCGTCTCGTTCGGCGATACGATCTGCATGAATTGCGGGTTCGTCTCGAGCGCTTCCAAACGAGGCTGCAAATCGATGATCGTACGCCACGCTTCTTGCAAGCTCTCGAAAGCCCGGCTGAAAATCTTCTCCATGATGATCGTCTCGATCTCCGTTAGACTACCGATCTTCGAAGGAGCAGAACCTGCACCGCCCAATAGCCTGTCGAGCATCGCGAACGCGACGTTCGGATGAACTTCCAGCACCATGCGCCCTTCTAGCGGCTCCGCTTCGAAAATATTAAGCACGGTCATCTTCGGGATGGAGCGGATGAATTCATCGTAAGGAAGCTGCTCTACCTGAACAACGTTAATTTGCACGAATGTTCGTAGTTGAGCCGAGAAATACGTTGTCAAAAATCGCGCAAAATTTTCATGAATACGCGTTAAGCTGCGAAGATGATCTTTGGAAAAGCGCATCGCGCGTTTAAAGTCGTAGGCGCGTACTTTTTTCTGCGTATCCTCTTTTTTGAGCTCTTCCGCATCCATCTCTCCCGAAGAGAGCGCGGCTAGCAACGCGTCTATCTCATTTTGCGACAGAACATCAACCAAACCTCTCACCCCTTTCTGTCGATGGCATCCTGTTACCTATTAGATCGGCGTGATTACGAAATCCGTAATTTCAACTTTGGTCAACTTGCCTTCTGCAAGCACGTTGTTGACCGAGTTAATTAAGCCGGCTGTTAGCGAGTCTTTGCCTTTCGTACCGTTCATGTCGTCCGGGCTCATAACCCAGAGTGCGCGATTAACGAGCGGTTTGATCTTGATATCCTTGATCTTGTCGAACTCTTCCTTCGCGTCCTCGCTATCGAACGTAAACGCGAAGCTGATAATAACGACGTAATCGGGATCTGACAAATTCGTCTTGATATCGGTTAATTCGGAAGTAACTTTAACCATTTCATCCGCAGAAATCGGCGGTTCGGCTTGTACGTGCTCTACACTATCCTTCGCCTGTTGGTTAGGATCCGTGGACTTATCCTTGCTGTCCAACGTAGACCAGAAGTAGATTCCGGCGATAGCGATAAGTGTAATCGCCAGTAGTAGCGATACGAGCCAAGGCAACAATTTTTTCATGACGAAGCTCCCTCCGATTGCGTGTCCGCTTTGCTTGTTATCGCCGCTAACACGCCAATGCTGCGCAAGTAATGCCGGATGGCCCGGATTACGTCCGAAGAATTTTCGGTGACAATGTACTTCTTGCCTGTAGTAAGCGTGATTAGCGTGTCGGGCATTTCTTCTACCGTCTCGATCAATAGAGCGTTCAGGTGAAGCTTTGTGCCATTTAGCCGCGTTACGAGAATCATAACCTAGGCCCTCCAAACTGTCGGGGGAGAGCTTAGCTCTCCCTGGACAGAAGATCAATTACCGTTTGAGGTTAACAACTTCTTGCAAAATCTCGTCAGACGTAGTGATGATGCGGGAGTTCGCTTGGAAACCACGTTGCGCGACGATCATTTCGGTGAACTCGTTCGTCAAGTCGACGTTAGACATTTCGAGCTGTCCGGAGATGATCGCGCCGGTACCCGTCTCCAGATCGGCTGCGGAACCTACGACAAGCTCGCCACCTGGGTTAGCGTTCGGAGTTACCCGGTAAAGGTTGCCTCCGACTTTCTCAAGACCGCCCGGGTTAACGACTTTAGCTACGCCGATTTTGAAATCGGTTGGCGTCGCGATGCCGTCTTGGTCTACGGCGATAATCGTGCCGTCTTGCCCGATGGAAAATGCCGTTACGCTTTCGTCCAGCGTAATTGGGCCGCCATCGTCGGCGGACATTACGAACATGCCGTCGGAGTTAACCAATTGGCGGTTCGCGTCAATCGTGAAGTTACCCGCGCGCGTCAGGTACTTAGGGCCGTCTTCGGATGGACTTACGACGAAGAATCCGTCGCCGTCGATCCGCAAATCCGTCTGTACGTTAGTCGTCATCGCGCTGCCCGCCGTGTGAACGGTGTCGATGGATGCGACCGAAACGCCTAGACCGACTTGCTTGGCGTTAACGCCGCCCGTCGTACCCTCGACCGGTGCAGTAACGCCGGACATCGATTGACTCAAAATATCTTTAAACATAACGCGACCGGTTTTGAAGCCGACCGTATTGACGTTTGCGATGTTATTGCCGATTACGTCGAGCTTCGCTTGGAAACCGCGCATACCGGATACACCAGAATACATAGAACGTAACATGAATTGCCTACCTCCCGAATGGTTTGGTATAAGGCCGCTTCAATCGGTCCACGGCCTAGGGCTTCCTTAAATTAGGACCAGCCCTGCTTGCAAATTAGCTAACGACAACCGCGCTATCGATCTGCGTGAACACATGCTCTTGCATCGAGTTGCCGTCCATCGCGGTCACGACCGTTCGATTAGGTACGTTCACGATCATCGCGATGTCCCTGAAGAGGACTAGCGAATCTTTCGCGCCTTTGGCGGCCGCTTGATCTACTGCGCTTGCGATTCGGCTTAATTGATCCGGTTTTAACTCGATCCCTCTTTGTTGTAGCCGTTGCTGCGCGTGATAGCTGAACTTAAGTTGCTGACGATCGAGCAATTGCTGGAACGAAACGCCGCCGCTTGCTTCAGTTTGATTCAGGTTTAGGGTGCGGGTGCCTTGAAGCGGTCCGGTTCGTCCTGTCGTAAATTGATGGGCGACTATCCGGTCACTCACTTGCATCCACCTCCGATTTGCTTGCGCTTGGTTCGGATATGGACAAAATTTGATCGATCGGAACTTCCGAATCTTGAACCGTCGCGTACTGCAACCCGTCGCGCCATACGATCGAATCGACGACTCCGCCGCGGTTTTGAATGGTTCCGTCCGATAATGTATCTACCCAAGTGACGGCTTTGCCGATCAATCCCGAGACCATGCCGGCAGATTGTCTAAGCGAGCTAACTTCCTTGGACATGTTCATCATCTGCTCTAGGGAAGAAAACTGAGCCATCTGAGCGATGAATTCCTTGTCTTGCAGAGGCTGCATCGGATCCTGGTTGCGCAGTTGCGTAACGAGAATTTGTAAAAACTGATCTTTGCCGAGCTCTTTCGTCGGCGTTCTGGCCGCGGTCTGAACGTTATTCGTCGCGTAGTTCGGCCAAACGTTGTTCGTTCCCAATACACTGTCTGCCACAGGCTTCACCTCCTTCTACCAGCGTTATGCCGTGACATTCAGGGAGCTGCCGTAAGCGATTTCCCGCAAGGTCGAAGTCCGTTCAAGCTCGTCTTCGAAATCGATCGGTTCATCGTACGTACCGCCTTTATTACGATTGTTCGTACCGTTTCCATTGCCGCCGAAGCTATTCTGGCGCTGATCCTGGTTAAGGAACGACGCTCCGCCGGAGTTGGAAGGCTGCTGTACGACTTCCAGGCGATCGACTTGCAAGCCTTGCGCACTAAGCGATGATCTTAGCTGTGCCATTTGATTCTCGATTAAATCGCGAGCCATCACGTTATCGGTCATAAATTGCGCGGTAACTTGGCCGTTGTGCATGATGATCCGAATATCGACTTGACCGAGATGTTCTGGCGTCAACGTCAGCCTCGCTTCCGATGTGCCGTTCCCTTGCGTTAGCAAAAACTGCTTCACGAAGTACTTATCCATCTGCTGCGCGAATTGCTGCACAGGTACTTGAGCAGGCAATGCCGCCTTCGCTTGGGCCGTATCTGCCGCAGCTTTAAGGTCTTGCTGTTGCAGCGTCCATGCAGGCTGGCTTCCCGTCTCCGATGCCTCTTCTCCGGCTAATACCGGTGCGACGTTAGCGTCAAGACTATCCGCGGATACGTTCTCTCCGTTGCCTGAAACCACATGGAACTTCCATACGGGATCGCGAAGGGCTTGTGCGGCGCGCTTCGTATCGACCGTCGCCGTCATGGACTGGGTCACCGCGTCTTTCGACTCGGCATCTCCAATGATTTCCGACTTCGTTCCACCGGTTGCGGTTGCAGACGCTTGCACATCTTCTTTACCGCTATCGGTCTGACCTACGGAAGGACCATTCGTCGCCGTTTGAAGCTGATCGTTCAATGCGTTAAGCAATGTTTTGAGCTCTCCGGAAACCGTCGGCGATTGCTCAGCGAGGTTATCGAGTTGTTCGAGCGCCGCCGTTAATTGCTGTAACGTCTGTTTTAACGAGGTTACTACGGCTTGACTTGGCTGAGCGCCTAAGCTAAGCGTCGTATCCGCTACGTCCCCCGAGTTCGTTTCAACCGGTTCAACGTTCGTCGGTTGAACGATTCCCATCTGCTGCATGAGTCCCTGGAATGCTGCCAACAAGGCCGCAAGCGAGTTACTCGCATCATCGGAGAGGTTATCCCCCTGTTCGAGTTGTTGAAGCTGCTCTACAAGGCTCGCTAACATTTGCATCAAATCGTCCGGTTGCCCTTCCGTTTGCGTTCCGAGTTGACCGAACAACCCGAGTAGACTTAGAGGCGTCAAAGCGTTACCGAGCGAGTTCACGTCGCCTGTCCCGTTCATAGCGCCAACTAGCGCATTCGCAAAACCATTACCGCCCGCAGCTCCATTCGAAGCCCCGGCCGAGGATGATGTTGCCGTAGCCGCTACTGCTTTAGGTGCCGATGATATCGACATGTTCATCATTTGTGTTCACCTCCTTTCAATAGCATTGAGCAATGCTCTTGCGTTGCGGAGTGAATGGCTTATGGATTGGCAGGCATCAACTTGCTGACTAGCGCAACGGTCGTTTTCTTATCCGCGTCCGTCATCGCCGCCAAAATCGAAGATCGCGACGCATTGTCCAGTGCCCCTAGAATACGAAGCGCCTTGCTTTGGCTCGTTCCCGCCATTTGAAGCAACATTGCTGCGGCTTTATCCGGAGCCATCGCCGAAAACGTACGGTTCAGCTCCGCCGTGTCCAGCATCGTCGCGTCTGAACCAGTTCCAACTTCGAGCTCGCTGATGCGCGCTTGCAGCGCGGCGATCTCGCGATCGTTCACGGTGTCGGTGTCTTTCAGCTTCATCGTTACATCCGCTGCTTTTTTGGGCGTCATGCGTTCGAGCACTTTGCCGCGTTCTTCTGTCGTCATCGAGCCGAGCACGAGAGCGGCCTCGTCGATGGTCATGTTCTCGAGAATCGGCCCCGCCTTGCTTGGCGACATCTTCGCGTACATATCCGCCAGCGATTTAATCTTCGCGTCGTAAGCTTCGGCCGTAATCGTGCGGTCTGTGCTTTCCTTCTTCAATAGATCAAGTTCTGCTTGCATGCCTTCGATCTTCTTCGCGTCTTGACCCGCTTGGTCGGTCGCTTGTTTAAGCGCGTTATCGCGATCCGTGAGCAATGCGTTAAGCTCGGCAATCTTATCCTTGGCGTTGCTAACCGTCAATTCCTCGTCCGTGTTGGCGGGCGTTGTTGGCGCGTCTGCCGAAGGGTCCGGAACGATGGATTTCACGATCGGAATTTTATTGCCGACTTCAAGCGCCGCATTGCGCCAATCCTTATTGAACATAAGAAGCAACACGCCTAGCAGCACTGCGGTGAACAAAATCGGGGTAATGAAGAAGAGAAAGCGCTCGAAGCCGCTGTAACCTTCCTTCTCTACGTTTGCGCTCGCCACGTTTCTCCCTCCTTGTCATTCGAATTTAAGTTTTCGATCGTCTACGCGCGCATCGCTGCCGCGGCGCGAACGATCGCGATCTCGTCAAGCTCGTTCTGTTCACGGCTAAGCCATTCGAACTTAAAGCGTTCGTGCGCCCGGTCTCTAGCGTTCAACCATACTTTCTCATCGACCATCTTGTCGGTAAGCATGCTTTGCCGGGCCTGCACTTCATGGGTTGCGTACCGAACGTCTTCGCTTTGATGCCTTATTCGCTCGTCTAGCACGTCTATGTAACTCTGAAGCTCGGTAATCCGGGCAAGCGGCGTCGGCTTTGCCGTCGTCTGCTCGAGCGTTCGCTCCACTTCGGAACGTTCGGCGATCAAATCCGCCATCTTTTCCTCTTCTTGCTTCAGCTTCCCAAGCGCGACGGCGTATTCCCATTCGGCCATCGACTTCTCGCTGCCTTTTAAATCGACGATTTTTTGCAACGGGTAATTGAATCGCATGATCGGTTAGGGTCATCTCCCGCGTTCATCGGATTCGAAGCCGGTAGAGCTGATTATCGTTTGAAGAAATCGATAATAAGTCTCTGCTGCGCTTCTTCTAACGTGATCTTCTCGTCCGTTCGTTGCTGGGTGTATGTATGGATCATATCGATGTACTGGATCGCTTTATCGATATCCGGGTTGGTACCCTTCTGATAGGCGCCGATATTAATTAAATCCTCGGCTTCGCGGTATACCGACAACAATTTTTTAAGCTGTTCCGCGGCGCCTTGCTGGTCTTTGCCGACGATATCCTTCATGACGCGGCTTACGCTGGACAGAACGTCGATTGCCGGAAAATGACCTTTGTTCGCCAAATTCCGATTTAGTACGATATGTCCGTCTAGAATTCCTCTGACCGCATCCGCAATCGGCTCGTTCATATCGTCTCCGTCTACGAGAACCGTATAGAACGCCGTAATGGAACCTGTCGGTCCCGTTCCCGCCCGCTCTAGCAGCTTCGGTAGCGCCGCGAACACCGACGGGGTGTATCCCCTCGTGGCAGGAGGCTCTCCGATAGCCAACCCGACTTCGCGCATGGCCATCGCGTAACGCGTTACGGAGTCCATCATGAGCATTACGTTGAGACCGCGATCCCTGAAATATTCAGCGATCGTCGTCGCGATTACCGCTCCCTTGATCCGCACGAGCGCCGGTTGGTCGGACGTCGCTACGATGACTACGGAACGCGCCAGACCTTCGGGACCGAGATCCCGTTCGATGAACTCGAGCACCTCGCGCCCACGCTCGCCGACTAGCGCGATTACGTTGACGTCCGCCGAAGTGTTGCGCGCCACCATGCCAAGCAAAGTACTTTTACCGACGCCAGATCCTGCGAAAATACCTACGCGTTGGCCTTGCCCGACCGTTAACAGACCGTCGATCGCGCGAACGCCAATGCCTAGCGGTTCCGTAACTCTAGGGCGCTTAAGCGGATTGCTAGGAATGCTATGCGTCGAGTAGTGCGACATTCGCGTCGGTAGACGCGAGCCGTCAAGCGGTTTCCCTAGACCGTCTAGCACTTTGCCTAGAAGCTCGGAGCCCACCTGTACGGTTAAAGGACCGCCCGTCGCTACGACATCGCAACCCGGGCCGACGGAGTATAGATCGCCAAGCGGCATGAGCAATACGCGATTGTTGCGGAAACCTACGACTTCCGCCAGCACCGGCGCTCCGCCCTTCATCGGATGAATGGCGCACACGTCTCCGATACTAGCGTCCGGCCCTTCCGACTCGACGGTAAGTCCGATAACTTGCATGACCTTGCCGTTAACTCTCACCGGGTCGAGATGCCTTAACGCTTCCGTATAACGATGCGCATCAAGGAGCTGCATCTCGGATACCCTCCTCGGCGGAATGGTCGGCGATGCGCAGCAACTGCTGCTTGATCGCCTCTAGCTGCGTATCCACTCTCGCATCGATGCTGCCGAACGCAGATCGTACGATACATCCGCCTTCTTCGATCGATGCATCGGGAACGATTTGTAACTCCGCCTGCGAATCCAGGCTGGCTATTAATTCATCCTTAGCGGCTTGCACGAACGCAAACTGCTTCGGCGACACGCATAAAACGATTACGCCTTGTTCTTTTCTTCGAGAGAGAGCTTGTCCGAATAGCTTAAGGGCTAATTCCGGCGCATCGGTCAGCTCTTGACCGAGAATCTTCTCCGCGATCGAGCAGCTTAGTTCGACCGCGAACCGCTCCGCTTCCGCGATGACGGATTCCTTCGCGACGTAAGCCTGGCCTACGACAGCCTGGGCTTCCTGCATTCGGCTATCCCATTCGCCGGTTAGCGCCTGCACCGCTTCTTCCGCTCCTGCGCGATAACCTTCCTCGAAGCCTTCGCGAGCTTTTTCTTCTCTAAGCTGATCATCCGCTTCTCTACGGGATTGCCACCATGCTTCGATCTGTTGCATGGCTTCGGAACGAATCCGTTCCGCCTCCTCCATCGCGCTCGCGATTATCGCTTGCGCGGTTTCTTCGGCATCCGCGAGAATACGGTCTTTCAACGATTGTGTTTCGACGTCGAGCTTCTGATTTCCTTCGGATACGCTGTCGGAACGCGAAGTATTTTGTTGATTGACGGCGATTCTCTGGAGAATTTCCACTCGTTTTAAATCTTCTAACGAGACGACATAAGAGGATTTGATCAGATTAGACAATAATATCGTCTCCTCCGCCGCGAGCGATGATGATCTCCCCTGATTCTTCTAGCTTGCGGATCGTCGACACGATGCGCGTCTGAGCTTCTTCGACGTCCCGCAAACGCACAGGCCCCATGTATTCCATCTCTTCTTTGAACGTTTCCGACATCCGCTTGGACATATTTCTGAAGATCGCTTCGCGAACTTCCTCGCTGGCCACCTTGAGCGCGAGCTGCAAGTCGGCGTTCTCGATATCGCGAATGATCCGTTGAATGGAGCGATTGTCCAGGTTGACGATATCCTCGAATACGAACATCCGCTTCTTGATCTCTTCCGCCAGCTCCGGATCTTGGATCTCGAGCGAGTCGAGAATCGTACGTTCCGTTCCGCGGTCTACGCCGTTCAAAATTTGAACGATCGCTTCTATGCCGCCCGCATTCGTGTAATCCTGCGTGACGGTAGCGGAAAGCTTCTGCTCGAGCACGCGTTCGACTTGGGCGATGACTTCCGGCGAAGTACTGTCCATGAGAGCGATTCTTCTCGCGACATCCGCTTGCTTGTCCTGCGGCAACGACGAGAGCACCGCGGAAGACTGATCCGGTTGCAAGTACGAAAGCACGAGCGCGATCGTCTGCGAATTCTCGTTCTGAATAAAGTTGAGAATTTGCGACGGCTCCGCTTTGCGGGCGAAGTCGAACGGCCGAACCTGCAGCGTCGCCGTCAGGCGGTTCAAAATATCCAGCGCCTTCTGGTTGCCGAGCGCCTTCTCGAGAATTTCCTTGGCGTAAGTGATACCGCCTTGAGAAATGTACTCTTGCGCTACGCAGATTTGATGAAACTCGCTTAATATCGATTCTTTCTCCGAGCTGTCCACTTTGCGGACGTTCGCGATTTCAAGCGTTAGCTGCTCGATCTCGTCGTCACGCAAATGCTTGAACACTTGCGCAGATACGTCCGGACCAAGCGTTATGAGCAGAATGGCTGCTTTTTGCCGCCCGGATAATTGAAAGGGTTTCGCCACCACTGCCACCTCTATTCGTCCACGAGCCAAGTTCGGAGAAGGTTAACGAATTCATCCGGTTTGCGCTTGGCAAGGCTTTCCAATTGTTTGCGTACTTGACTCTCGTTGGCGACGTTGTCGATATCGATCGTCGGCAATTCCGAACGCGGTACGGCTGCGAGCGCCGCCGCTTCTTCCGCCGCTTTCTTGCGACGGCTGTAAACGTAGTATCCGCCGCCTCCAAGTAACGCGAGCGCCAGCAATCCAAGGCCGGCAAGCAAGTAACTCGAAGAGGTTGCACCGCCGCTTGCGCCGGATTGATCTCCTTCGAAAGCTTGGGAGATGATCGATACGCGGTTCGCGAGCGCTTGATCCGACAAATCGAGTCCGGACTCGGCAAGCAATACGCGCACGCTGTTGTAGAGGGCGCCTTGAATCTGAGTGCGCTTCTCGTCGGTCATTGCCGCGGAATCGATGCCGACATTAATCGAAAGGTCATTAACTTTATACGGTCCGCGGTCGATATTATTAATAATACGACTGACTTCATAATTAATTGTCTGAGACGTTTTCTCGGATGATGACGTTCCCGAGCTCGCGCCTCCCGGATAATTGGCGATATCCGTTTCTCCAGTACCCGCCACCCCGCCAGCTTGACCGTCGGAACTCGTGGACGTCTCGGACGTATCTTGATGGCTGATCTCGATGCCTTTGTTATCGTTATCCGGCAACGGCTGTACCAGGTTCTCCTGCGTGCTGACCTTGTCAAAGTTAAGCGACGAAACAACGCTGACGACGATGTTGTCCATACCGACGATCGGAGACAAGAACGTCTGGATGTTCCGTTTGAGATCGTTCTCGAACGCCGTCTTAATCGCCGCGTTCGTCTCAAACTCTACTCCGCCGATGCCGGGTTGACCGCCGATCGCTGCAGATGGCGTCAAATCTCCGTCCGTGCTGCTGCTGATCGTGATGTTCTCGACATCCAAGTTCGGAACGGCCGATTTAACGAGATTGTAGTAGCTGTCGATCTCGGATTGTTTAGGACGATAACCGAGCTTAAACGTCATTACGACGGACGCGATCGCTTTCTCGCGGTCTGATTCGTTGAGGAAAATCGACTCTTCCGGAAGCGTCACGATCGCCTTGACTTTGGCGACCCCTTGTTTGCTAAGCAAAAGCTGTTGAATTTCTCCGTTCAAGGCGTTGCGAAGCTTGACGTCGAACTCCTGCTTCGTCGATCCGATGCCGGACGACTGCTTGCTCAAATCCTCGAAACCGCCTATGGAACCGTTCTGAATGATCCCTTGCGAGCCTGCTTCGACTTTGACCTTGGCGAGCGATGCGCTAGGAACCGAAATACTCGACCCGTCCCCGCTAAGCTTGTAACTGATGCCATTAGAGTCCAAGTATTGGATCAACGCCGCTGCGTCGGACTCGTCCAAATTGGAATAAGCGACGGCATATTCTGTTTTTGTGAAATAACTTACGAAAAATATAATTACAAAAAGCAGTAGAACCGCCGTAGAGGCAAGAACCCACTTTTGCGTCTTGTTATACTGATTCCAGAAACCCAGCATCTTCTCTCGAACCCTTGCCCACTTCTCGTTCACAATTTCACCTCACCTGCGGTTAGCACGCGGGGCGACGCGCCGGATAGCAAGCGAATCGCCCGTTGTGTGAAAGCTAAGTCGAATGGCTGCGATTATAATTGCATCCGCATGATTTCTTGATAGGCCTCTACGACCTTATTGCGCACTTGGGAAGTTAAGGCAAGGCTTAACTCGGCTTTGGACGATGCGATCAGCACGTCGTTCACGTCCGCTTTCCCGATTATGAATTGGTCGTTCACTGTATGTACGTTCGCCTCTTGAGCGGCTACGCCGTCAAGCGCTTGCTTCAGAAAGGTAGCGAAGCTTTCGGTTGCCTCCGCCGGCGTCGCTTTGCGTTCCAACGGATTCATACCGCTAATGGACCCAAGGTTTACCGGAGTAATTAGATTGTTCGTAATCATTAATGCTTCCCCCGCTTTCAATGTGTCCGTCTAGTCGCCTCTCTACGTTTAGCGACCGAGTTCAAGAGATTTCATGAACATCGCCTTGCTTGCGTTAAGCGCCGTAACGTTCGCTTCGTAGGAACGCGAAGCCGAGATCATGTCGACCATTTCCTTCGCGATATCAACGTTAGGCATGTATACCATACCGTTCGCGTCCGCGTCCGGGTGGGACGGATTGTATACTTGCTTGAACGGGGTTTGATCGTCTTGAATTTTCGTCACTCTGACGCCTTGCGCCCCCGATCCGTCAAGCTGAGCGTTCAGCATGTCGCGGAATGGCGTCTGAGTAGGCTCTACGACGACCATTTTGCGCCGGTAAGGCACGAATTGGCCGTTGACGTATCCGGCTCTGGTCGTCTCGGCGTTCGCGATGTTGGACGAGATGACGTCCATCCGAAGCCGCTGGGTCGTTAAGGCCGATGCGCTAATATCAAATCCGCCGAGCTTCATCCGTTACGCTCTCCCTTCGATTCCGGTTCTCATCATTTTCACTTCGTGATTGACTTGTTGGATGAACAAATTGTATCTTAGTTGGTTTTCCGCCATTAATGACATTTCTTTGTCGATATCCACGTTATTCTGGTTATTGTTGATCGATGTCGAATTTTCGGTAATCACTTGCGGCTTTGGAACAAAAGCAGCCGATGAACCGTTAATAGGTATATGACGTTCGTTCGTCATCTTACCGGCAAGCGCGTGCGAGCCGCCTTGCTCACCGATCGCCTGCGTCAGCATCTCTTCGAACGCCACGTCAGACCGTTTGTAATACGGCGTATCCACGTTCGCGATATTGTTGGCCAATACGCGTTGTCGCAAGGAAGCCGCGCTAACGGCGCTTTCCAAGCGTTGAAACGATGCCCCGCCTAATAAATCCATTCCAGTCGCCTCTTTCCCGAGCGATAACATGACAAAACTCTGCATACTTCTCTACTCTATTCCACACTGTATCGTCATATTCCTGCTAAAATCGACAACAGTTTTACACTTTCAACAAAATATCTACATGTTGTGACATTAAAATTTTCTAAGAACATCATCTACGACATACAGTCTTGTGACAATAAGAAGAAAGCCCTAATCTTCAAATAGAAGATCGGGCTTTATTGGTTTACATTGTTATTACCTATATCTAGTTTTTACGTTGCTGTAGCTCCTGTAATAACTGTATGTTTATGATGCGAATATAGGTCCCTTTCATTCCGAGCGACCTTGTCTCGATCACACCGGCGCTTTCAAGCTTCCTCAGCGCGTTTACGATAACCGACCTCGTGATTCCCGCTCGATCTGCGATTTTAGAAGCAACGAGCAGTCCTTCCTTGCCTTCCAATTGTTCAAAAATTTGCTCAACGGCTTCCAATTCGCTGAACGACAGCGAACCTACGGCTACCGATACGATTGCTTTGCTCCGGGCTTCCGTCTCCCGTTCCTCCGCCCGCTCGCGCAAAATCTCCATGCCTATGATCGTAGAACCGTATTCCGCTAAAATCAGGTCGTCGTCTCCAAAAGAGTGGCCCTCTCTGGATAGGACTAAAGTCCCGAGTCGATCTGCGCCCCCTATAATGGGTACGATCGTAATGACCCCGTTAGCGAATGCAGCTTCAACCGGCGATAGCGTATCAGACGGCGCGGCGTTGGCGACCGTCTCCGCGATCCGAAGCAGCCGCTCGTTCGTCTCAGTCGGGAACCTGAGCTCCTCGGGCTGCTCCTGCCTTAGCCACATTTCCGGGAAAGCCGCGGAGTGCGCCGAACCTAATATTTTGCCGCGTCGGCTGACGACGAACACGTCGCCTTGGATCGTTTCGCGCAGCCCTTCCGCCATTTCGCGGAAACTGAGCGGCTTCCCCGCCGCCCTCTGGAGCAACTGGTTCAGCGTGCGGGTTTTCATCAACAACGTCATGAGTACGTTTCCTCCTAGGTGTTGCCAAACAACTCGACTATAAAATATATTGACTCAAATCGCGATTGCTTGCAATGCTTGCAAGCTTCTCTCGAACATATTCGGGCGTAATGGTCATTTCCTCGAGCTGCAACTCCGGCGCTTCGAACGACAAGTCCTCAAGCAGCTTCTCGAGCAGCGTGTGAAGTCTGCGCGCGCCGATATTCTCGGTGTTGCGATTGACCTCCTGCGCCATTCTCGCGAGTTCGGCGATCGCGTTGTCCGTGAACGTGACCTGAATGCCCTCCGTCTGCAGCAACGCCGTATATTGTTTCGTTAACGCGTTCTGCGGCTCGGTCAAAATGCGAACGAAGTCTTCATCCGTCAAGCTGCTTAGCTCGACACGAATCGGAAACCGGCCTTGAAGCTCCGGAATGAGGTCGGAAGGCTTCGCGACATGGAACGCGCCGGCGGCGATAAATAGGACATAGTCCGTCTTGACAGGTCCGTATTTGGTCATGACCGTCGACCCTTCGACGATCGGAAGAATATCGCGTTGCACGCCTTCCCGGGATACGTCCGGTCCTTGCCCGCGCCCTTGGCTGGCGATTTTATCGATCTCGTCTATGAAAATGATGCCGGTCTGCTCGGCCCTGCGAACGGACTCGGAAATTACGTCGTCCATGTCGATCAGCTTATTCGCTTCTTCGACGATGAGCACTTTGCGCGCTTCGCGGATGGAAAGTCTTCTCTTCTTCCGCTTTTTCGGAAGAAATTGTCCGAGCATCTCTTGCATGTTCTGCCCCATTTGTTCTTGTCCCGGACCGGAGAACATATCCAGCATACTAGGCGACGCATCCTCGACGTCGAGCTCGACTATGTCTTTTTCGAGCGCGCCGGCATCCAGCTTCGCCTTAACGTCGCGGCGCTTATCGAGCAAGCTCGGATCGACGGGATCCGGTTCGTCGGCAGGCGTACTGCTGCCTCCGAACAGCATCTCGAGCGGATTGCGCTGAGACTTCTGCTTGACCGGTGCAGGCACGAGCAGCGAAGCTAGGCGATCGTTAGCCGCTTGTTCCGCCTTATCCTTGACCTTCTCGGTGCGCTCTTCTTTGACCATGCGGATAGCGGTTTCGATCAAATCGCGTACCATCGATTCGACGTCGCGGCCGACGTAGCCGACTTCCGTGAACTTCGTCGCTTCGACTTTGATGAAAGGCGCGTGAACGAGCTTAGCCAGCCTGCGCGCGATTTCCGTCTTCCCGACGCCGGTAGGTCCGATCATGAGAATGTTTTTCGGCACGACTTCGTCGCGCATGGCCTCGGGGAGCAGGCTGCGTCGATAGCGATTACGCAGGGCAACGGCTACCGAGCGCTTGGCGGGTTTTTGGCCGACGATATATTTATCAAGCTCCGTCACGATTTGACGGGGAGTAAGCTTCTCGTTCATCCTCATAACCTCCTTATAGTTCTTCGACGACAAGGTTGGCATTCGTGAACACGCATATTTCCGAAGCGGTCTCGAGCGCGGCGCGGGCGATTTCCTTCGCGCCCATCGCCGGCGCGTGCCGGACTAACGCGCGCGCTGCCGCGAGCGCGAAGCTGCCCCCGGAACCGATCGCCAAAATGCCGTCGTCCGGCTCTATGACTTCTCCGTTGCCGGACAGCAGCAACATTCCCGTAGCGTCTACCACGATCATCATCGCCTCCAGGCGACGCAGCACGCGATCGGAGCGCCAATCTTTCGCCAGTTCGACCGCGGCGCGTTGCAAATTGCCGTGATGCTCCTCCAGCTTGCCCTCGAACTTCTCGAACAACGTAATCGCGTCGGCAACGGAACCCGCGAAGCCCGCGAGCACTTGACCGCGATAAAGCCTGCGTACTTTCTTCGCACTGTTCTTCATGACCATGCTGTTGCCGAACGTCACTTGGCCGTCGCCGGCGATCGCGCCTTTGCCGTTATGGCGGACCGCGCAAATCGTCGTTGCATGAAAGCTCATATCCATGAATGATGCCTCCTTGAATTGATCAGTTCGTTCGCGCTTACCTTGCGAATAAAGCGGCAAAGCAGCGGCCTCTGGAAGGAAGCTGCCGCTGCTTCAATGGACGGATACGTTGCCGTTCTCGTTGCCCTTGATTTCCGCGCTCAGCGCGTCTACGCTTTCCAAAGCCCGCGCCGCGATGGCGTCGTTCTTCTCTTTCTTGCTTCTTACGCGATGACCGAGCGGCGGGAATAGTCCGAAGTTCGCGTTCATCGGCTGAAAATGCTTGAAATCCGCCGTCGTAATATATTGCGCCATGCTTCCGAGCGTCGTGTGCGACGGCAGCGTCAGCAGTTCCATTCCTAAAGCAAGCCTTGCCGCGTTCATCCCCGCGATAAGTCCGGAAGCCGCGGATTCTACGTAGCCTTCTACGCCCGTCATCTGTCCGGCGAAGAACAACGACTCGCGTCCGCGGAACTGATAAGTAGGCAATAACAGCTTAGGCGAATTGATGAACGTATTGCGGTGCATGACGCCGAATCGGACGAACTCGGCGTTCTCGAGACCCGGAATGAGCGAGAACACGCGCTTTTGCTCGCCCCATTTCAGATGCGTCTGGAAACCGACGAGATTGTACAACGTGCCTGCCGCGTTATCTTGACGAAGCTGGATGACCGCGTGCGGCAATTTCCCGGTCCGCGGATCGATTAGTCCTACCGGCTTCATCGGACCGAACAACACCGTCTGCTTGCCGCGCTTGGCCATGACTTCGATCGGCATGCAGCCTTCGAAGTACATTTCCTTCTCGAACTCCTTCACTTCGGCGACTTCCGCCGTCGTGAGAGCCTCGTAGAACACGTCAAACTCCGCTTCCGTCATCGGGCAGTTCAAGTAAGCGGCCTCACCCTTGTCGTAACGCGAAGCGAGATACACCTTATCCATGTCGATCGATTCTTTCTCGACGATCGGCGCGGCCGCGTCGAAGAAGTAGAAATATTCTTCGCCCATCAACTGCTTAATGCTTTCGGATAACTCCGGCGACGTAAGCGGTCCCGTCGCGACGACGACGATGCCGTCTTTCGGCAGCTCCTTAACCTCGTCGTTGATGACCGTAATGAGCGGATGCCCTCTTAATGTACGGGTAACTTCGCCGGAAAATAAGTCTCGATCGACCGCCAGCGCGCCGCCGGCGGGCACGGCGTGTTTGTCTGCGCTCGCCAGGATGAGGGAATCGAGCCTACGCATCTCTTCCTTTAGTACGCCGACGGCATTCGTGAGTCCGTTCGCCCTGAGGCTATTGCTGCACACGAGCTCCGCGAACCCGTCCGTATGATGGGCGGGGGTGCGGCGCACGGGACGCATTTCATATAAAGTGACGGGAACGCCCATCTTGGCGATCTGCCAAGCGGCTTCGCTGCCGGCCAGTCCGGCGCCGATAACCGTCACAGATTTAATCGTACTCAAAGCGTAAACCTCCTACGTAAAACCTTAATAATCCATATCTTCCGATGAATTCTCAGATTCGTCCACTGCTTCCTCCGAGTGGGTACAGACGGTGCAATGATTGTGCGCTTCGCCTTTGACTCGCTTCTCGACCATCATCGCGCCGCATTCCGGGCAAGGCTTGGCGATCGGCTTATCCCAGGACACGTAATCGCAGGCCGGATATTGATCGCAGCCGTAGAACATGCGTCCCTTCTTGCTGCGGCGTTCCACGATGTGGCCTTCGGCGCATTTCGGACAATGCACGCCGGTAGCTTTGACGATCGGTTTCGTATTCCGGCATTCTGGGAATCCGGAACAGGCGAGAAACTTGCCGAAGCGTCCCATTTTGAATACCATCGGACTGCCGCACTTATCGCAAATTTCGTCCGAAGGCTCGTCGCGGATTTCGACTTCCTTCATCTCTTCCTCGGCGACGGCAAGCCTTTTCTCGAACGACTTGTAAAACTCGCCTATGACGCTCGCCCAATCTTGGGTTCCTTCCTCGACATGGTCGAGATCGCCTTCCATGTTCGCGGTAAATTCGGCGTCGAGAATTTCCGGGAAAAACTCCTCCATCAATTGGATCACGAGCTCTCCAAGTTCCGTCGGCACGAACTTCTTCTCTTCGATCGCGACGTAGTAGCGCTTTTGGATCGTCTCCAGCGTCGGCGCGTACGTGCTCGGACGTCCGATGCCCAGTTCCTCAAGCGTTCTAACGAGACGTGCTTCCGTGAATCGCGGCGGCGGCTGCGTAAAATGCTGCTTCGGATCGACTTGTTCCGTCGCTATGCTCTCTCCGGTCGTCAAAGCCGGCAATAGACGATCCTCGTCGGTCGTGCCGTCGTCGTTGCCTTCAACGTACACTTTCGTGAACCCGGCGAACTTCATCTTCGATCCGGTAGCGCGGAACGTGACCGGTCCGTTCGCCATGTCGACCGTCATCGTGTCGAGAATGGCGGAAGACATTTGGCTCGCCACGAAACGTTCCCAGACGAGCTTGTATAGTCGCAATTGGTCGCGAGACAAGAAAGTTTTGACCGAATCCGGATCGCGCAAAATGGAGGTCGGGCGAATCGCTTCATGCGCGTCCTGCGCGTTGGCGTTCTTCTTCAAGTACACTCGCGGCGTCTCCGGCATGAACTTATCGCCGTACCGCTCGATAATGTAATGCTTCGCTTCCTCTTGCGCTACGGGCGAGATTCGCGTCGAATCGGTACGCATATAAGTGATGAGACCAACCGTGCCTTCTTTGCCTAGATCGACGCCCTCGTACAATTGCTGCGCGATTTGCATCGTCTTGGATGCGCGGAAGTTAAGCTTACGCGCCGCCTCCTGCTGCATCGAGCTCGTAATGAACGGCGGCGACGGATTGCGCAGACGTTCTTTCTCTTTTACTTCGCCTACCGTGAACGGCTTGTCGCCTAACAACGCGACGATTTCTTTCACGTCCGCTTCGCTCTTCAATTCCTTCTTCTCACCGTTCAGCGCATGGAATTTCGCTTCGAAAGCGCTCTTCCCTTTTAGCAAATGCGCCGTAATGCTCCAATATTCTTCGGGCACGAATGCCTTGATCTCGTTCTCCCGATCGTAAACGAGCTTAACGGCGACGGATTGCACGCGTCCGGCGCTTAGCCCTTTCTTGACCTTCTTCCACAGCAGCGGACTGATCTTGTAACCTACAAGCCGGTCAAGCACCCTTCTCGCTTGCTGGGCATTGACTAAATCCATATCGATCGGTCTTGGCGTCTTGAAAGCGTCCTTGACCGCTTGCTTCGTAATTTCATTAAATACGACGCGACAAGCGTCTTTCTCGTCTATCTCCAAGTAATGGGCGAGATGCCACGCGATCGCTTCTCCTTCGCGGTCCGGGTCAGCCGCGAGGTACACTTTTTTCACTTTTTTGCTGGCGTCTCTTAATTCCTTAAGCACGCTGCCTTTGCCGCGGATCGTGATGTACTTCGGCTGGAAGTCGTTATCGACCTCTACCCCGATCTGGCTCTTGGGTAAATCGCGAATATGGCCCATGGACGCTTTAACGATAAATTTACTTCCGAGATATTTACCGATCGTCTTGGCTTTCGCCGGGGATTCTACGATTACGAGTGAATCGGCCACGTCCATTCCTCCTCTCCTACGGTCGACAAGTTCTCCTCCCGAAGCCTCTCGGCATCGTCAGAGAACCTTATATACGGAACCGGGTTGCTGGTGTACTCTTCGTTTTATTAACAAAGATAGCAGAACCGATTGTAAAAGTCCAAACGTCATGCCAGATTTCTCCGCAAGCTCGTCGACCGAACAAGGATGGTCAAGCAACAATTCGTATAAGATTTGCTCTTCCTGCGATAGCTCCGGCGACGCGTTCGCGTTCGCGGGAGCACTTTTGGAGGCGTTCAAAATCCGATTATCCCGAGGCAACCGATGCTCGTACATGCCAAATATATCGCTCTCGTCAAGCACCGGTATCGCCCCCTTTCGGAAATATTCGAGCGCGCCCTTGCTGCGCGGGGAACTGATCGGTCCGGGAACGATGAATACGTCCCGATCGTAATCGATCGCGAGATCGGCCGTGATGAGAGCGCCGCTTTTGCCTGCCGCTTCTACTACGACTACACCCATAGATAGGCCGGCGATGACGCGGTTGCGCATCGGGAACAGCCCCGGATGAAAAGACGCGTCCGGCATCGTTTCCGACAGAAGCAAGCCGTTCGCGGCAATATCCTCGTAGATCCGCCGATTCTCTGGCGGATAGCATTGATCGACCGGCGTCGCGAGTACCCCGATCGTGCCGTATGCGCCGCGTACGGCACCTTGGTGAGCCGCCGTATCGATTCCGCGCGCCAGCCCGCTGACGACCGTCATGCGCCGCGAGCAGCCTGCTGCCAGCTCTTCGGCTACTTTGCGGCCATAAGCGGTAGCCTGCCTTGTTCCGACGATCGCCACCGCCGGGCGATGCGCCAGTTCCCAATTCCCTCTATAATAGAGCACCCACGGAGGATCGGCGATTTCCCGCAGCAACGGAGAATAACGTTCATCCAAAAACGTCATGATTCCGATTCCTCCTTCGCGGCATCTTCTGGCCCGACGCTGCCGCGCCTCCGGACTAAAACTGTCGACGATCGATTCGCATTGTCGATCGGAAAGGCCCATTTCCCGCCAATCGCCTGCTTTTAACGATACCGCGTCCTGTAATAGGCGCTGCGGATGACTCATCCCGTACTGTACGACCGCGCAGATCGCCAAATCTCCTACGCCCGGCGTTTCGTGCAGCGCAATGAGCGCTTCCCGCGTAATGTGCGATTTGCGCACGTCTTCAAGCGTCAGCTTCGGCCGATTACGGATCCGCGGACTATGTTTGTAGCTGCCCATGCAATCGCTCAACCCTTTCCCAATAGGAATCGCGGCGTCAGCACGACAAAAAGCCCTCCACTCCCTCGGTAGAGGGGGCGGAAGGCTGCTTGCCTTGCCGTTACGCGTTTAGACGTAATATATCATTAACCTTTGCATTTTTCCAGCAAGCCTTTTTCCTCGAGAACGGCTACAAGCGTCGCGCCCATGTCGGAAGGCGTCGGAGCAACGCGAACGCCGCAAGCTTCGAGCGTCGAAATTTTCTCCGCTGCCGTGCCTTTGCCGCCGGAGATGATCGCGCCGGCATGGCCCATGCGTTTGCCGGCTGGAGCCGTAGCGCCGCCGATGAAGCCGACTACCGGCTTCGTCATGTTCGCCTTGATCCACTCGGCCGCTTCTTCTTCGGCCGTACCGCCGATTTCGCCGATCATGATGACCGCGTACGTATCCGGATCTTCATTGAACAGCTTCAGGATGTCGATGAACTCGGAGCCTTTAACCGGGTCGCCGCCGATGCCGACCGCGGAAGATTGTCCGATTCCGCGCGTCGTCAATTGGTGAACCGCTTCGTACGTCAACGTTCCGGAACGGGATACGACGCCTACGTGGCCTTTTTTGTGGATGTAGCCCGGCATAATGCCGATCTTGATTTCGCCAGGCGTAATAACGCCAGGGCAGTTCGGTCCGATCAAACGCGTCTTCTTGCCTTCCATAAAGCGCGTAACCTTAACCATGTCCAGCACCGGAATGCCTTCCGTGATGCAGATGACGAGGTCAAGACCTGCGTCTACCGCTTCCATGATGGAGTCGGCCGCGAACGGAGGCGCGACGTAAATGACGGACGCCGTTGCTCCGGTTTCGGCTACTGCTTCTTTAACCGAGTTGAAGATCGGCAACGTAACTTTCGTTCCATTCTCCAAGTCGAAATCGATCGTTTGGCCGCCTTTGCCCGGCGTTACTCCGCCGACCATCTGCGTGCCGTATTCCAAAGCACCTTTGGCATGGAACGCTCCCGTCGCGCCCGTGATACCTTGGGTGATCACCTTGGTGTTTTTATCGATCAAAATACTCATGATTTATACACTCCCCGGTAGCTTCCCTTAGTTATTTCACTAGCGCTACGATTTTTTGAGCTCCGTCGGACATCGAATCGGCCGCCACGATGTTCAGGCCGGATGCGTTCAGGATTTCTTTGCCTTTGGCAACGTTCGTGCCTTCGAGGCGAACGACGAGCGGACGGTCGAGACCGAGCTCGCGCGCAGCGGCGACGACGCCTTCGGCGATAATGTCGCACTTCATGATGCCGCCGAAAATGTTAACGAAAATCCCTTTGACGTTTGCGTCGGACAGGATGATCTTGAACGCTTCGGTTACTTTCTCTTTCGTAGCTCCGCCGCCAACGTCCAGGAAGTTCGCTGGAGCGCCGCCGAAATATTTAATGATGTCCATCGTCGCCATTGCAAGACCGGCGCCGTTAACCATGCAACCGATGTTGCCTTCGAGCGCGATGTAGCTGAGGTCGAATTTGGACGCTTGGATTTCTTTCGCGTCTTCTTCGTCAAGGTCGCGAAGCTCCACGATGTCTTTGTGACGGAACAGCGCGTTGGAATCGAAGTTCAGCTTCGCGTCGAGCGCCATGACGTTGCCGTCGCCCGTAACGACGAGCGGATTGATCTCTGCGATCGAGCAGTCTTTGTCTTCGAACGCTTTGTAGAGCGAAAGCATGAATTGAACCGCTTTGTTCACGAGCGGACCCGGGATCTTAATCTCGTTCGCGAGCGCGCGCGCTTGGAACGGCAATAAGCCGACCGCCGGATCGACGATAACCTTGATGATTTTCTCCGGAGAGTGAGCGGCTACTTCCTCGATGTCCATGCCGCCTTCTTCGGAACCCATCAGAACGACGCGGCCGGTTCCCCGGTCGACGACGACGCCGATGTAATATTCTTTCTTAATGTCGCAGCCTTCTTCGATCAGGAGGCGTTTAATTTCTTTGCCTTCCGGACCGGTTTGATGCGTGACGAGCACTTTGCCGAGCAATTCTTTCGCGTAGTTCGCGACATCGTCGATGTTTTTCGCGATTTTGACGCCGCCCGCTTTGCCGCGTCCGCCTGCGTGAATTTGCGCTTTGACTACCGTTACCGGGCTGCCGAGCTCTTTGGCCGCAGCGACGGCTTCTTCAACGGTAAAAGCCACTTTGCCGCGCGGTACGACGACGCCGTACTGGCGAAGTACTTCCTTGCCTTGATACTCATGAATATTCATGATCCAAGCATCCTCCCGTTTGTGCATTCCCTATATCGTGACGCGTTTTGCATTATGTAAGCATAAACCGTTGACGCCTTCGGAAGGCGCGACAACGTTTATGTCGACAACCGTTCAGTAATGAATTCGCGTCAAAATACTCATGCTGAATGGATAACAAAACCTCCATCATTGTAACACTATTTGTTTTATCGTTCCTCACTTTTTTCATCTATTTTTAGTTCAATTTGGCAATGGTTTAATCTCATTCCGAGATGGAAACCGGGGTAACATATCTAGGATGTGCTTTGATCGGTAAAATCATGCCTATGAATTCGGACAAAAAGACGTACCGCGAGGGTACGTCAGCTGAAAGCTCGATGAAACAGCGAACGACTAACAACAGATCAACCCTTTACGCCGCCCGCGGTTAATCCTTCGATAATTTGCTTTTGCAGCACGGCGTAAATAATCATGACCGGAACGACGCTATATACGATTCCCGCAGACATTTGCGCGTAATTCGTATTATAGGTATCGCGGAAACCGACCATCCCGACTGGCAGCGTGCGCAGTTCATCCGTAGAGATGAAGAAGTTCGCGAGCAAAAACTCGTTCCAGTTGCCGATGAAGTTTAAAATAAACACGGTGACTACTGCCGGGATCGTAAGGGGTAAAATGATTCGTGCGAAAACCCCTTTCGCGCTTAAACCATCCATTACGGCCGCTTCTTCAAGTTCGTTAGGGATCGAGCGCATAAACGCCGACAATATGATGACGTTCAATGGGATTGCCCCTGCGATATAAGGGATGATGAGCGCCAAATGGGTATCTAATATGCCTGCATCCATTAGCATAATGAAGACGGGCAGTAACAAGGCGTTACCGGGAATGAGCATACCGATCAGAATAAATTGGTACATTCCTTTACTCATTTTCGAATATCTCATTCTCGTGATCGCGAACGATGCCATAGCCGCGAAAATGATTGTCACGATCGAGCAAAGGGTGGCGATATACAAACTATTCAAAAAGTAAACGTTGATTTTCGCATTAACCCATGCCTCGTGAAAATTTTCAAAATGAAACGATGTAGGGAAACCGAATGGATTGCTCGCAATCGCCTGATTATCCGACTTTAACGACGAAAAGACGACGAACACGAATGGGTAAAGGATCACGATCACATAGGCTAGTAAAATAATATGGCTGAGACTCTTTTTCACCCTACTTATCGTCATCGTCATGAGTATTCGACCCTTTCAATTCGTCTGGCAAGCAGCAATTGATATAGTACGGTAAGAATTAACGTGAATACGAAGATCAACACCGCGATGGCGTTTCCATATCCGTATTTGATATTCGTAATCCCGTATTTGATCATGTAGGTCGCCATTACGTCCGTCGCCCCGCCCGGGCCGCCTCTCGTCATGACGATGACGATATCGGCCGCCTTCATCGCGCCTGCAATGGAGAGCATGATGACTACGGAAATGATAGGCATGATGAGCGGCACCGTAATGGAAGTAGCGCGCCTGAAACTGCTTGCGCCATCAACGGTTGCGGCTTCGTTAATTTCCTTTGGGATCGCCAAGATCGCGGCAAGCACCATAACGATGTAGAATCCCGTCCACTGCCAGGCATTCGTAATCAAGATCGAGAACATGGCCCAACTCGAGTCGGAGAGCCACATGACCGGATTAAATCCGAGTTTCGTTAAAATTAAATTGAACAAGCCGATATCCGGTTCGTAGATGAAGCTCCACAAAATGCCGATTACCGCGGTGGACATGACGGCTGGGACGAATACGGCCGTCTTATATAGTCCCTTGAGCTTTTTCACGTTGCTGATCAAAAGCGAGAAAAATACGATTATCGGAACTTGCACGAATACCGAAAACAAAATGAAATAACCGTTGTTCTTGACGGAAGCCCATAATTTCTCGTCCGTCAGCGCGTTCTTAAAGTTTTTCAAGCCGTTGAATTGCGCCGGTTCGATGCCGTTCCATTTCGTAAAGGCTTTGGCGAAGGCGGCGAACATAGGGTAAATGAAAAACAGGACATAAAGCACGACGACCGGCAACAAAAACAGCACATATGTCCATGGGGTTCTTAGCGCTTTATTCATGGTTCCCTCCGGGATGATCAGACATCTGCTCTATGAATCGGGTTTTAATAAAAAGGTACCACCCACTCAGTGGCGGGTGGTACCTTTTTATTCCTTGCATTATTCAATTATTCGTCTGCTTTGTTGGATGCGGCTTGAACTTTTTGAACGCCGTCCAGCATCGCCTTAGCCGTGATTTTGCCGCCGATCAGCTTTTGAATGCCATCGCTGATCGCCGTATTGACGTCAGGTTGAACCAGGGAATCGAACGCTGGGAATGCGCCGCTCGATTTGTTTCCTACGGCAATGATTTCTTTTACCAGAGGGGAAACTTTAGCTGCCGCAAGCTTCTTAGGATCTACCTTCATGGAAGGCAGAACGCCGTCTGCTTCAAGACCGCGAATTTGCATATCGTCGTTGTACATGTTTTTGATGAACGATTTGATAACGGCCATTTGTACTTTGTCGTTCTTCACTTTAGCCGAGAAGCCGTAGCCGTTGGAGAATCCGCCGTTTACCGCCGTTTGGCTGCCTTTGCCGTTCGCAAGCTTCGGCAATGCGAAGTAGCCGACTTTGTCCGTCATATCCCCGGCTTGAGCTTTATCCGAGAATACGCTGGACGCCCACGAACCGTCGTACATCATGATCGCTTCGCCGCGAATGAGTTGGTTGCGTTGCTCGCCGTATTCCAAACCGAGTTCGCCCGATTTGAAGTAGCCTTTTTTCACCCAATCTTGGTACTTGTTGAAAGCAGCGATCATTTCAGGGCTGTTCCACTTTGTTTTACCCGTTTTGAATCCAGCCGTAATATCCGGACCGGCATAGCGGGACCACAACGTGTTGGCTGTCATTAACGGCACCCATGCGGCTTTGGAAGCTTGTGCAAATGGCGTTTTGCCGTCTTTTTTAATCGTGTCAGCCAATTTTTCAAGCTCGTCTATCGTGGTTGGAATTTTTAGGTTTTTGGCTTTGAAGTACTCTTTATTGTAGAAATAGCCTTCTTGGTAGCCGCCGATCGGCAAACCGTAAACTTTTCCATTAACCGTGAACTCGTTCAAGGAAATGAATTTATTCGACAGGCCGAGCTCTTTCAGAATCGGCGTAAGATCCAGCAGTCTTCCTGCTTGAACGTACAGCTGCGTGTCGGCTCCGCCGAACAGATCGAAAATCGGAGGAGGGTTGTTGATTACCATTTCCGAACGCAATTTTTCCTTGCGGTTTACGTCCGAATCCACGCCGTCCAATTTGAATTGAACGCCCGGCACTTCCTTTTGAACTTTTTTCAAAACATCGTTAAGTATGTTGAGACGTTGTTGTTTCGCCTCTCCCAATTGCGTATGACGTACTTTCATGGTGATGGTTTTTGCTGCGCCTGCTGACCCTACGGCCGTTGTCGCCACAAGAACCGCGCTGAGTGCAATTAACGGTAGACTTTTCTTCATTGATTGCTAGCCTCCCAATAGGTATGTTATCGCTTTCAAAACTAAGTATAGAATTGTTTGTAAATTGTGGTAAGACGCTAATTCCATTATTTAGGGATAATATCGTCTTATGACTTTGACAAAAACAGTCATGAAAAGTCATGACTTTTTGCCCCCTGATAGATTCGCCGGGATTGACACATCCGCCTAAGCGAGGTAGACTGGTCGCATATGAAAATCGATCGGAAGGAAGCACCTTCCCGTACGTTATCTAACGTCGGAGGAAGGTGCTTTTTCGTTATGTACGTTAAATTATTGAGTGCCAGCGTCCTAGGCGTAGAAGGAAGATTCATAGAAGTCGAGGTCGATATTTGTTCGGGATTGCCGCAGGTGAGCGTCGTAGGACTCCCGGACTCGGCGGTGCGGGAATCAGTCGAACGCGTGCGCGCAGCGATCAAAAACGGCGGCATGAAGTTTCCGATGGATCGGATCACGATCAATCTAGCCCCTGCCGATCTGCGCAAGGAAGGCAGCGCGTTCGATCTTGCGATCGCGGCAGGAATCTTATGCGCGAGCGGTCAAGTCGATCCGGCGTTGCTCGAGCATACGCTGTTCATCGGCGAGCTATCGCTGAACGGCTCGGTTAGGAACGTGCCGGGCGTGCTGCCGATGACGGAGCTGGCTCGCAATGCGGGCGTCAGGCGCGTCATCGTGCCCGAAGACGCTGTTGCGGAGGCGAGCTTGATTGCCGGCATCGAAGTGTTCGGCATTAGAGAACTCGCGGAGTGGATGAGCGGCTTCCTTGATAATCGGGGAGAAAAATCCGGTACGGAGCGATCTAGCGCCATGAAATTAACGCAAGCTCCTTCGCGCTTCGGCTCGACTTCGGACGTTGCGGATTCGGAGCTTGATCTAGCCGATGTGATCGGGCAAGCCCAAGGCAAACGCGCGTTAATTATCGCGGCAAGCGCGATGCACAACTTGCTGTTCGTCGGGCCTCCAGGTACGGGCAAGACGATGCTGTGCAGGCGGTTACCTACGATTATGCCTCCGCTCGCGGAACTAGAATCGCTCATGGTGACGAAGATCGCCAGCGTGAGCGGCAAGTTCGGCGGCGGACGCGAAGGCTTGATTCGCCGCCGACCGTTCCGTTCGCCCCACCACTCGATCTCGATGGCCGGCCTAATCGGAGGCGGTTCGATGCCGAAACCCGGCGAAGTGACGCTCGCCCATCACGGCATCCTATTCCTCGACGAGCTCGCCGAGTTTTCGAGGAATAGTTTAGAAGCGCTGAGGCAACCGCTCGAAGATCGGGAGGTGACGATCGGCAGGGCACGCGGCGTTTGTCGTTTTCCCGCGAAATTTATGCTCGCGGCCAGTATGAACCCCTGTCCGTGCGGCTATGCCGGCGGAACCGACGACGATCGCCCGTGCACGTGCACCCCCGTCGCGATCGCCAGATACCGGGCAAGAATGTCGGGCCCTCTCGCCGATCGGTTGGACCTACAAGTTGAGCTGCCTCGCCAGGCCGTCCGCATGAACGAACGCAGCTCGCTGTCGTCCGCGGAAGCGCGAGAGGTCGTTATGGACACCGTTAAACGCCAACAATCCCGTTACGCGAGGCACGGGATTCGTTGGAATAGCGAATTGCAAGGTTCATTGTTGCATCGTTATGCCGCGGCGACGATGGCGTCGGATGCGGAGGATCTGCTCCATCTCGTGTACGAGCAGCTCGGATTGAGCTACCGCGCCCACGATCGCATTCTGAAGATGTCCCGCACGATCGCCGACCTCGCGGGCAGAGAGACGATTCGCTCCGAAGACGTCGCCGAGGCGATCAGCTACCGGTGTCTTGACAAAAACGTTGAAGCGATCGGATAGGATCCGCGAATTACTTGCGCAAAAACTTCTCGCAAATCCGCTCAGCGACGTTGTCCGCCGTGAACCCGTACTCTTGCATAATGCGGTCCGCCTTCGCCGAAGCGCCGAACGTGCGAATGCCGAAGATGAAGCCTTGGTTGCCGGCGATCGATTCCCAACCGGACGGATGGGTCATCTCGATAACGACGTTCGAAGTTACGCTCGGATCGATTACGCTATTGCGATAGTCTTTGTCTTGCTGCTCGAATAGCTCTTTGCTAGGCATGCTGATGACGCGAACGTTTACGCCTTCTCCGCCCAGCTTGCGCTGTACGGCAATCGCTAGACTTACTTCGGAGCCCGTCGCTACGATCTGTACGTCCGGACGCTGGTCGGAACGGCCGGATAGAATATAACCCCCGCGGGCAACGCCCTCTTCGGCAAGCGAGCTCGTTCCCGGCAGCACCGGCAAATTTTGCCTCGTTAACGCCAGAACGAACGGCCCCTTCTCGGAGCTAAGCGCATATTTCCACGCCGCTGCCGTCTCGTTCGCGTCGGCCGGACGGAATAACGTCAAATCCGGAATCAATCTTAGCGACGGAATTTGCTCGATCGGTTGATGGGTCGGCCCATCTTCCCCGACGGCGATGCTGTCGTGCGTAAATACGTATACGACGGGCAGCTTCATGAGCGCCGACAAACGAATCGCTCCGCGCAAGTAATCGCTGAACACAAGGAACGTGCCGCCATATACCCGTAATCCGCCGTGGAGCATCATCCCGTTCAACGCCGCGCCCATCGCGAATTCCCGGACGCCGAACCATAGATTGCGTCCTTCGTATTGCTTCGATGAGTAGTTCGGATAGTTAGCCATCGCAGTCATGTTGGAGCTTGCGAGATCCGCCGATCCGCCGATGAGCTGAGGCAGCGTATCCGCGAGACCGTTAATGACTTTGCTGGAGGCGGTACGCGTGGAAATTTGCGCCTCCGCGTCGTTGAAACTCGGAATTCCCGCTTCCCAACCTTGCGGAAGCTTGCCGCTAATCGCTTGCTCAAGCTGCGCACCCAATTCGGGATAGGCGAGCTTGTAGTCCCCGAACAATTGCAGCCATGCCGCTTCGGCGACTTCGCCTCGCACTTGCAATTTGCCGAAATGCGCCCGTACTTCCTCCGGGACGTAGAAATCCGGTTCAAGAGGCCAGCCTAGCGCTTCCTTTGTCAGCCGCAATTCTTCTTTCCCTAGCGGCGAACCGTGCGTGCCTCCGTGGCCGCCTTTGCCCGCTTTGTTCGGGCTGCCGTAGCCGATCGTCGTTTTGATTTCGATCAAGGTCGGTTTGCCGGTTTCCTCTTTCGCTTGCGCTACGGCTCCCGCGATCGCATCCACGTCGTTCTGGTCTTCGACGTGCAAATACTGCCACCCGCAAGACTCGAATCGACCTTTAATATTTTCGGAGAACGACATATTCAGCTCCCCGTCGAGCGAAATATCGTTCGAATCGTACAGCACGACCAGCTTGCCGAGCTTCAAATGTCCGGCGAGCGATACCGATTCCCCGGAAATGCCCTCCATCAAATCTCCATCGCCGCAAATGACGAACGTGTTATGATCAACGACCGCAAAGCCGTCCCGGTTATAGACCGCTCCAAGATGCGCTTCCGCCATCGCCATACCGACAGCCATCGCGAGTCCTTGGCCGAGCGGACCCGTCGTCGCTTCGACGCCAGGCGTATGCCCGAACTCCGGATGCCCCGGCGTGCGGCTTCCCCATTGCCTGAACTGCTTCAGATCGTCGAGCGACAAATCATAGCCGCTTAAATGAAGCAAGCTGTAGAGCAGCATAGATCCGTGACCCGCCGATAACACGAAGCGATCGCGGTTGAACCATTCCGGGTTGCGCGGATTATGCTTCATTTGGCGCGTCCAGAGCGCATAACCCATCGGTGCGGCGCCCATCGGCATACCCGGATGTCCCATGTTCGCCTTTTCGACGGCGTCGATCGTTAACGTGCGAATCGTGTTAATGCTTAGCTGTTCAATCGTCTGCCCGATAGCTGTTGTCTGTCCCATCGTAATAGCCTCCCTACTGGTGTGTTGCTCTTGTCATCAGTATAATGGAGACGAAAGGCATACAAGAAATTAATATATCAACTAGGAGTCATAAACCATATCTATGATTAACTATGAGCTGTATAAGGTGTTTTACTTAGCCGCGAAGACCGGTAGTCTAACGCAAGCCGCCAAGCTGCTTTACCTTACCCAGCCGAGCGTCAGCCATGCGATCAAGCAGCTTGAGACGAGCTTGGGTGCAACGTTGTTCGCCCGCAACGCCAAAGGCGTAGAGCTCACTCAAGAAGGCGCGGTGCTGTACGCTTATATTGAGCAAGCACATACGTTCATCGCCCTTGCTGAGGATAAAATGGCCGAGCTAAGCAATCTCGATAGCGGAGAATTGCGAATCGGCGGCAGCGACTCGCTCTTCAAGCATTACTTGCTCCCCTACCTTGAAGCTTATCGGCTCCAACATCCCGGCATCGCCATTCGTCTCGTTCACGGAACGACGCCGGAGCTGATCGCCTTGCTTAAGGAAGGCGCCATCGATCTAGGCGTCGTCCGGCTCCCGATCGCGGATCCGCAGCTCGACGTAAAGCCGGGGATCGAGCTTCAAGACTGCTTCGTCGCCGGATCGCGGTTCGCCGAGCTTAAGGACCGCGCGATTTCGATGGAGCAGTTGCTCACGTATCCGACCATCCTGTTCACCCGCAACTCCCGTGCCAGAACGGCGATCACGGACTTGTTCCGCGAACACGGACACGAACTGACGCCTCAGATCGAGGTAGGGAGCGTAGACTTACTGCTCGAGTTCGCCCGCAAGGGACTTGGCATCTCCTTCGTCACGAGAGAGTTCGCGGCCCGGAGTCTGGAAGACGGCTCCCTGTTCGAAATCCGGTTAGACGTCAAAGTCCCTCCCTCGCAAGTCGGTTTCATGACTTTGCGCAACATGCCGTTGTCCAAGGCCGCCCGGCAATTCATGGCGCACATCGGATAGCTTCAGATCGCCCCTGACGAATAACGATCGAACCAGCTCCAGCATCATGTAGATGGCAGCGTGTTCCGCGGCGAACGCATATAGGTCGGCGCCGACGTAGAAATCCGTTCTAGTAACGATCAGCGCCGCCGCGATTGCCTCGCACAGAGCTAACAACGTGACGAATTGTACGACCAACTTGACGGAAGGCTTAGTTCCGCCTAGCTTGGCGTTCAGAATCAAATCGACAGGCAGCACGACGAACAGAAACAAGAAATAGGCGAGCACGCAGTAAAAATAGACGGCACTCAGATACAGTGCCTCATAACGCGTGCCGGCGACCAGACCGACGAGCATTACGGCGATAAACCCTTGCGTCATTTTCATGATGAGCGTCATTCAGATTTCCCCCCATCAAAATAAAGAGAGACGACGAAAGGTGCTTTCGTCGTCCCTAGCCGAAGTAGTTTCCTACTGTAATACATTCGCCGGTATCCGCGTCGATTCCTTCTACTCTTTTCCATTTCCTCCAATGTCTATTAACTCCATCAAAGCCGCGGGAATCGTGAATCGTTCGTCGCGAATGCTGATCACCTGGGCGGCTTCCGCTTCGCTCCGGCTCTCCTTGATTTCCTCGATTTCCTTGTGCAGCCGCTCCATCCGCTTGTCTAGCGCAGCCGCCGAGTCGGCGGCCTCCTTCAATTCCTGCAGCAATCTAGGCGGAACGGATTCATTGTACTTGTAAAAAATTTTGTGCTCCAAGCTAGCCCAGAAATCCATCGCGATCGTTCGAATTTGAACCTCGACGCACACGCTCTCCTGACGGTCGGACATGTAGACGGGAATCTCGACGAGCAGATGCAAGCTCTGATAACCATTCGGCTTCGGATGCAGGATGTAGTCTTTGGTCTCCACGATCTTCAGATCGCTCTGCCGGTGCAGCATGTCGCTAATCCGATAGATGTCCGATACGAACGAACACGTAATGCGCAGCCCCGCGATATCCTTGATGCTGTCACGGATGCTCTTCAAGCTGATTTCGCAGCCTTTGCGGCTGATTTTGTTCAAGATGCTCTCGGGAGATTTCAGTCGCGTCTTCGTATGCTCGATCGGGTTGTAATCGTGCAAAAACTGAAATTCTTCCTTCAAAATTTCGATTTTCGTCTCGAACGAATCAAGCGCGAATTTGTACATCATCATGAACCGGGTGATTTCGTCTTTGAAGCGCTTCAGCTGGTCTAGCGGCATTATGTTGTTACTCAGAATCAATCACCCTTCTATGCAAGCTTATTTGCCTAACAATATACGCGTGTAAGGCGAGTCGATCGGCAGCAAAATGACCGGTTCGTTGTTCAGCGTCGTCACGTAGCTTTGGAGCGTACGGTAGAAGCTGTAAAACTCGGGATCTTTGCCGTACGATTCATTGTAGATTTTCGCGGCTTCCTGCTCGCCTTCCGCGATGATTTTCTTCGCGTCTGCTTCTGCTTGCGCGAGCAGCTCGGTTGCTTGACGATCGGCTTTGGACGTCACTTTGCGCGACTCCTCGTCACCCTCGGACAAGTAGCGGGCGGCGATCGACTGGCGTTCGGAGATCATCCGGTTGTACACGCTCTCCTTGTTCCCTTCCGGCAAGTCGGTCCGCTTGATGCGGACGTCGATCACTTCGATGCCGTAGTTGTCCCCGCGGAGCGTGCTCGCTACTTCTCGCGTAATCTCGTCGTTAATGTTACCTCGCTCGGTGTTCTCGCTAATAATATCTTCGTAATCGATGGCTGGCAACTTGGCCCGTACGGCATTGTACACCGTCTCGTCGATCCGCTGGATACCGGCGCTCACCGACTTGGCGGTCTTCAGAAACTTCTCGGGATCTTCGATCCGCCACACCGTATAGTTATCCACGATGATCGGTTTTTTATCTTTCGTTAGGATTTGAGTCTCTTGGCTTTTGTACATCATTTGATATTTCGGGAGCATCGAGACGGTTTCGACGAACGGGATTTTAAAATGTAGGCCCGGCTCTTCGACGACTCTCACCGCTTCGCCGAATTTGAGGACGACTTTATATTCGCCTTCTTTGACGATATACATCGATGAAAATCCGAGAATCAAGAAGACGATTACGCCCGCGGTCCAAATTATGCTGCGTTTGGTCATTTCGCCGTCCCTCCTTGCGCTGCGTCGGAAGGCGCCGCATTGTTAGCGGCCGCGTTGCCGGATGCCGTCGATCCGTTAGAACGCAGCAGCTCGTTGATCGGCAAATATTTGACCGTATCGCTGCTCGAATCGGAAATGAAAATTTTGGCTTTCGGCAATATTTTCTCCAGCGTCTCGATGATTAATCGGCTTTCGGTAACGCCGGGGCTTTTCACGTATTCGGTATAGATCGCGTTGAACTGGGCGACGTCGCCTTGCGCGTTAAGGATACGCGACTTCTTCTCCGCCTCCGCGTTCTCGAGCAGCGCCTGTGCTTCTCCACGCGCTTTCGGAATGCGGTCGTTCTCGTACTTCGATGCGTTGTTGATCTTCGTGTTCTTCTCCTCGCGGGCGTTCGTGACTTCGCGGAACGCGTCGGACACTTGACCGACAGGCGGTTCGATGTCTTGGAATTTGACGCCAACGATCTGCATGCCCGTATTGTACTTCGCTTGAAGATCGATCAGCAACTCGCGGACCTTCTCTTGGATTTCCGTCTTGCCGTCCGTAATCGCGTAATCGAGCTTCGTGGAGCCGATGACCGAGCGAATCGAAGAGCTCGCCGCGTTGCGCAAAAACTGCTCGGGGTTATCGATATTGTACAAATAATCGCGGATGTTGCTGATCTTCCATTGTACGACGGCGTCGGCGGATACGATGTTTTCGTCTCCGGTGATCATGAGCGCCTCTTCGTCGTTCGGCGTAATGACGTCTCCGTTTTGCGTATACCCGATCGTGATGACTTGGGTTAGCTCGGCCGGTACTTTCACGACCCGTTGAACCGGATACGGCCATTTGAAATGCAAGCCTGCCGTCGTCTCCTCCGTATATTTGCCGAAAGTAAGAATGGCTGCTCGCTCTTGTTCCTGTACGGTATAGAAAGAAGAGTAAATCAGAAGCAACACGATCAATGCGCCGAAGCCTAGCAATATTTTCTTGATTAGGCCCGGGGGAATTTCGATTTGATCCGGTCTGCGGGTCTTTCTGCCGATATCGATGACGTCCATGCGGATAAGTGCCTCCTTCGTAGGTTTGCAGAGTTTTCCAATGCTTACGAAGAATGATACGAAATAGCGGTGGGCTGGGTTTCATAGATTGTGGAAAAATGCTAAGGTGGCGGTGTGTAGGGGGTAAAACGGTGGTGTGTTTGCTCGGTTGCGGGGGTTCAGCGGTGTGAGAGACCGTTCAGCGGGAACAGTCGGCGCGTTTGCGGGGTTGAGCGGTGTGAGAGGCCGTTGAGCGGGAGCTGATGGCACGTTTGCTCGGTTGAGTGGTGTGAGAGATCGTTGAGCGGGAGTGGATGGAGCTTTTTTGGGGTTGAGCGGTTTGCGAGACCGTTAAGCGGGAACAATCGGCCCGTTTGAGGGTTGAGCGGTTTGCGAGACCGTTGAGGCAGAGTACCTCTTAAAAAGCGCCCGGAATGTGCTTGAGCTCGGCGACGGTTCCGTCATGCCGAAGCGTGACGGCCACGACGTCGCACCGTACGGAAGGCGTCGCGAAATGCTTGCGCTGCGCCAAATAATAAGCCGCGACTTCCCGGACTTGGCGACGCTTTCGTTCCGTTATCGCTTCTATGGCCGTGCCGAAGCGCGTCGGATTCGTTCGCGAACGCACTTCTACGAACACGAGCGTGCCGTTATCGTCCGCCACTAAATCGATTTCGCCGATTCGGCAACGCCAATTCCGTTCGAGTACGCGGTAACCTTTTTCCGCCAAGTAATCGGCTGCCGCCTCCTCGCCAATCCGCCCCGTCGCCGCACGATTGCCGGGAGAACGACGAGATGCCGCGCGCGGCGGTTGTTGCCGAGTATCCATCGTTCGTAGCCTCCCCTTGTACATTGACGAAACAGATGCGAACACATCCTACTATCTCGCGATGTTACTCGCTATTCGATGCCCGCTGATCGGAGCGATAGACGAAGCTTAATATTTCCGCGACGAGCCTATAGAGCTCCGGCGGAATTTCTTGCTCAAGATCAAGCTTGGACAACACTTCGACGAGAGAAGAATCTTCCTGGATCGGAACCCCGTTCTCCTGCGCACGCCGTAAAATTTCGTCCGCGATTACGCCTTGTCCTTTGGCTACGATGACGGGAGCGGCCCGTTTATCGGGCATGTATTTGAGCGCGACCGCTTTTTTGGGTAGCGATGTCGGCTTATCGTCATCTCGAGTCATGCCCGGAAGTCAACCCCTTTGTACGGCTTGGCGGCATATGCGCCGGTCGGCATCGCACGCTCCAAGCTACCGCTTCCAACAGACGCAGGATCAACGCCCGTCTTCCATTGCGGAAGCGCCGACACGGTTAACGAGAACAGCTGGAAACCCGCTGACGCCATGCCCGCGTTAAGCTCGTCCCTTGCTTGTTCTATCATCTCCGACATGCCCGGAAAATCGGATAGCAGCTTTAACGACACGATCTTGTCCACAACTTGCACGTCGACGATCGTATCGCCAATATGCCGCATCTTCAAGTCGAACAACAGTCTGCAATTGCCTGAATCCCATTCGCCTCGGCGGTTGCGTCTGGACTGAACGTGAACGGTTGCCGTTGTATCGCCGTTGCCGTTCCTCATCGGGATGAACATCGTCATATGACTGAGCGGCATGCTCGGATTGCGCTCGGACGTCAGCAACAGCTGTTGCCCGGTCACTTGGTTCGCAAGCGTCTGTGCCGCTTCGCGCAGCGCGGGAGGCGTGTCTTCATGGGAGGCGAGCGCAAGCAACGCGCTCTTGAGCGTATCCGCTGCGCTGCGATTCTCGGTTCCGGAAGCCGGATTGTCCGTGCCCGGCAACGTCGCGGCGCCGAGACCGTCGCCGGCCATCCGGTGCAGCGCCTGGGAATCGGCGCCGTGCAGCAGTTTATGCTCGTGCCCGACGCCGAGCCAATCGAGGAAGCGGCCGACCCACGCCGCTTCCGCCTTCGGCGCGCCGGCGGCCGGCGCTGGCGCTGCCGCCGTCTGCGGCAGCGCCTGGGCTTGCGGGCGAGCGGCGGCATCCGCCGCGTTGCCCGCCCCGCCCTGCCGCGGCGCAGCGACGCTAGTCGCGTTCGCCGCGCGCGAGCCCTCGGCGCGCGGGGCAGACGCCCGCGCGCCATCGTCTTCGGCCGCCGCGCCTGCGCCGGCGGCCTGCGCCGTTTCCGCGGCCCCGGCGGTGCGCCGGGCCGCGGCTTCTTGCGCGGCCGAGCCTGGCGGCCGCGAAGCTTCTGCCGTAGCCGGCGCCGATGGGCCCGGCGGAGGCGAACCCGCGCTAGCTGTCCGCGCTTCGCCGGACAGCTGCGCCTCACCCTCGGCGACGATAGCCGCGCCCTGGGCGAGCACCTGCTGCAGCCGCTGCCCAAGCTCGGCTGCGCTCTTCGCTATTCCAGTCTGCCCCGCTATTCCAGCTTGTCCAGCTTGTCCCGCCTGCCCAGTTTGCCCTGCCTGTCCTGCTTGCCCCGCCTGTCCTGCTTGCCCCGCCTGTCCTGCTTTACCCGTCTGTCCGTCTTTCCCTGCCTGTCCCGCTTCGCCCAACCACTTCGCCACCGCCGTCTGAAGCTCGGCAAGCCCTTCCTGCAACGGCTGTCCGAACAATGCCTGCCTTAACGAAGACAGCGTCGTCTCCGTCGGCGTCAACCCGCGCCGGAACGCGACGTCCGTCGCCCCCATCCACGACTGCGCGTCGACTCCCGACGGCTTCATCGACATCGCCGTGTTGAAATACGCCGCCGTTTCTTTCGAGATCGGATAACCGTCCCGCTTCAAGCCGCGAAGCAATTCCATTCCAGCTTTCTGCTCCGGCAAGCCGAACGATTTCAGCGCGTCTTTAAGCCCTTCTTCCGGTATCGTATCCGTCGCGTCGGCAAGCGGCTTCAGCACGACTACGCCGTTCGCGCTCGGTTGCACTTGCAGCAGCATGCCGCGTCCCGCCGGCATGTCGGCTTCCAGCTTCGCGCGCACTTGCACGCCGTTAATGTTGATAAGCGCCTCTTGATCGTCCAACATATCCAGCAGTACGCCGCGCACGATTTGACCGATGCGTAGCTCCAGCGCGCGTCCGTTGTCCGCCGGCTGCGCGTCCCCAAGCAACGCGCGAGCGATTTGGCTTATGTTCATGTTCATGCCGTTTCCTCCTGCCGCGACTGTCCGTTACCTATATGTATCGGCATGTATTCCATTCGCAATGAATGAATAAGTTTTCATTTATCTAGAACAACAATTGCTGCTCCGCCAATATATTCCCCAGGAAGCTACGGCGATGCAACGGCGTCGGACCGAGAGAGGCGATCGCTTCCCGATGCGTCTTCGTCGCGTAACCTTTATGTCCGGCGATCCCGTACCCGGGATATAGTTGATCCCACACGTCCGTGCATAGACGGTCTCTCGTTACTTTCGCTAGAATCGATGCGGCCGCGATCGATTGACTTAGCGCGTCTCCCTTAATAATCGCGGTTTGAGGAATCGACAACTCTACGCTTTCCGCATCGACCAGCAAATGCTCCGGCTGTACGCCAAGTCCCAAGATCGCCTGTTTCATCGCAAGCCGCGACGCTTGCCGAATGTTGATCTCGTCGATCACTTTCGCATCGATTCTGGCCACGCACCACGCGACCGCTTCCGCGACGATCTGGTCGTACAGCCTGTCCCTTTTTTTCTCGCTTAGCTGCTTCGAATCGTTCACTTCTTCCAGCACTAGCCCTACCGGCAAAATAACCGCCGCTGCGACGACGTCGCCGAACAAGCAACCTCGCCCGACCTCGTCCACGCCCGCGACAGCCGTTAATCCTTGCTCCCATAGCTCGGCTTCGAACGCAAGTCTATTGATCTCTTCCGACATGAATAGTTCTCCTCTTCTCCTAACTCTTCGATCCATCCGCGCCCGTATCCTGATCGATGAACCGGCTGCGCAGCTGCGCGGTCGGAAGCGGACAGCTATCCGTCTTGCCGAACCATCGGTAACGCCTCTTGGCGATAAAATCGTATCCTAAGTTTCTAAGCGGCTTTGGAATAATAATTAAGCTATACAATAAACGCCATTTACCGCCGAGCTTACGCAGCACTTTTAACGCCGCGGTAGATTTCGTATAGTAACGACCGTTATCTATAAGGACGAACGTATTCAAAGCGTTTTCGGACATGCCGCCTTCGCGCATCAGGCGCCTGCCGACCGGAGATTGCAATGAAGCGAAGCGAAACGCGCCCGCGGCATCACGGGCTATGATCCATTGCGAAATCGCGCTGCACATGACGCACTCTCCGTCGATTAGTGCGATTAGCGTTTTTTCGGTCTTCCCAACGTTGCCGTGCACCATATCCGTTCACCTTCCTTACGACCATTGTACCATGCAAAACGGCATCTTCGGACGGATTTCGCGAAACGTTGCGCATGAAAAAAGCTGCCATTCAAACGCGCACCGTACGCGTCTAATAGCAGCCTATCCGTTGCAAATGCTTAAGCTTCCGTACTCTTCGTTCCCGGCGTATCTCCGACTTCGTCAGGCGCTTCCAACGTCATTCGTCCGAGCTTGCCGGCGCGCAGTTCCCGAAGCAAAATACCCGCGGCTTTATCGAAATCGACATGACCGCCTCCGGAGAGACAACCTCTACGCCTTCCGATCTGCTCCAGCACGTCGATAGCCGCCTGCATATCCGCAAGCTCTGCCGGCAAATCGGTAAGGCCATAGCGCTCAGCGAGCACGGGGCCATAATGCTTGACGAGATCGCGCAAGACGAAGCATGCGACTTCGTCGATATGAAGCAAGTCTTCCTTGATCGCGCCAGTGGCGGCTAGACGGAATCCGGCGATCGGATCTTCGAATCTCGGCCATAAAATACCCGGCGTATCCAATAGCTCCAGCTCGCCGCCGGATTTGATCCATTGCTGGCCTTTCGTGACGCCCGGGCGGTCGCCCGTAATCGCGATGTTGCGGCCGGCGATGCGGTTAATGAGCGTGGACTTGCCTACATTAGGGATACCGACGATGAGCGCCCGCACCGGTCTTGGCTTCATGCCTTTGTCGATCTGGCGTTGGATCTTCTCTTGGAGAAGCTCCTTGGCTTTGCCGGCAATGTCCTTCACGCCTGTTCCGGAGTTTGCGTCGATCGCGAGGGTCGCATGACCTTTATCACGAAAATACTTGCTCCATTCCGCCGTCATGTCGCCATCCGCAAGATCCGCCTTGTTCAGCAAAATGAGGCGCGGCTTCGAGCTCGTAATTTCATCGATCATCGGGTTCCGGCTGGACTGCGGTATACGCGCGTCAAGCAGCTCGATTACGACATCGATCAGCTTGAGCTTTTCTTCGATTTGACGTTTGGCCCGGGTCATATGACCGGGAAACCATTGTATCGTCATTGCACTTCCCCGTTCAATGCATAGTTAATGCTTAATAAAGTGAAATTGTTTGAGCGGCCAGAACACCAGATCCGCTCGTCCGACGACGCGATCCATCGGAATGTAGCCGATCATGCGGCTGTCCTCGCTATTCGAACGATTGTCGCCCATGACGAACAGCATGTCGTCAGGCACGGTTCCATCCGGGAACGAATTGTTCGGAAACATGCTGTTCGACTTGTCTTTGTTATACTGCTCGTTATTGGCATGCGCTTGATCGTAAGCGTTTTGAAGATAGGGTTCCGCAATTGGCTCTCCGTTTATGTAGACGGTATCCCCTTCGACTTTAATCGTATCTCCCGGCACCCCGATTACGCGCTTGATGAAATCGCGTTTCTCTTCCGGCACATGGAAGACGATGACTTCGCCGCGTTTCGGATCGCGGATATCGTAAATGATTTTGTTTACGATAATGCGTTCCCGATCCCAGAAGTTCGGTTGCATGGAAGGTCCGTCCACGATGAACGGGCTGACCAGGAACCAGCGGATTACGAATACGAGTAAGCCGGCTATCGCCAGCGCTTTGATCCATTCTACGATCTCATTGCCCATTTTGGAATTACCGGGTTTCTTCGGGCCGTTAGCTGTTCCCGAGTCCTTGTCTCCCTCTTCTAGGCTTTCCTGCTCATCGATCGAGATCATGGGGCGTTGCGGCGATACCGAGAGATCGCTGTCCGTCGTCTGGTCCGGTCGTTCGGTCAACTCGTCTGGTTTGGTATTGTGCTGGTCCATTAGTTATCGCCTCGATTCGTCTTAAAGAAAATGCAAAAAGGGAGACTTGATCACAGCCAAGCCCCCCTTTGACGCCATTATCGAATTTCTTTGATACGTGCTGCTTTACCGCGCAGGTTGCGCAGGTAGTACAGTTTAGCGCGGCGAACTTTACCGCGACGAGCCACTTCGATCTTCTCGAGACGCGGGGAATGTACTGGGAAAGCACGTTCAACGCCAACGCCGTAAGAGATCTTGCGGACCGTGAAAGTTTCGCTAATTCCGCCGCCGCGACGTTTAATTACAACGCCTTCGAACAGCTGGACGCGCTCACGGGAACCCTCGACGACTTTAACATGCACTTTCAGCGTATCGCCAGGACGGAAGTTAGGCACGTCTTTGCGAAGTTGCTCTTGCGTGATCGCTTGAATAAGGTTACTCATGGGGTCTTCACTCCTTCCATAACAGACGTTCGTACCCCGCTCCCCGAATGCTCTCACTCGGATCATGGCGTGCAGCGGACCGTCCTACATAAGAAACAGAACAACATTTCAAATCTTATCACAACGGGGTCCATAACACAAGTGGAAGATCAGGACTTAACCCGATCTTCCACTCGTATAATTTCATTTTGATTGAATGGTGTTAAAGTAGTTGAAGATCAAGTATTTGATTGGCTTATTGAAGGCAGTTTCTAAAGACTTCATAGTAAGCATGTCAACGAACACCGATCCTCCTGCAATATCTTTAACATTGTACCCTGTCATTCCACTCGAGGCCGTATGACCGAATGAACCTTGACCCATTTCCGTATCGGGATCACTATAAAAGATAGCGTTCCGATGAAGGTGCTGCGCTTGTATCGTCGTTGTTGAATCATTGAGTATGGAAACCAACAGCTTATTGTCATCCACTGTTTTACCCTTTACATACTCTACATTAACGGGAACTAACTTTCCTTCAAAATCTTTATCCAGATTTTCCATTTCGTCGAAATGAGTAAAGGCATTTGTTTTAAGCAAATCCGTATGCTTTAACTCTACGATCCAATTGTCCGCGTCCCAGTTCAACTCTGCTTCGGCAACATATCGGACCGGAATCATCATCGAATCCCCCGAAATAACCGCAGACGTGTCCATTTCGAGTTTAATGCCGTTCTTTTGATAATACTTTTGACCAATCGGAAATACGATCGTTGTTTTATCATGCGTCACGGTCGCCAATTTTTTCTTTTCGTCCCATGACACCTCGGATCCCATAAGGTCCCCGATCATCCTCAGCGGAATTAATGTTCGACCATTCTTGTCTATATAAGGCATGGTTCCAACGGAGTAGAGAATGTAACCGTTATTTAGTTTTAGAAGCACTTCTTTATCTTGGTACAATGCTGCAAAAGCGTTTACTGGCCATATAAGGTGCAGGATAACAAATAGGGATAGCATCCATCCCATTTTCTTGCCCCATGATAACCTCATTTTCACGGAAACCTCCCAATTTTTTTCCAAATTTACTATTCACCTATCATATATTGCATTTGCCGTTATATAAATGAGTAATTGTAACCATTTATTAACAATTGATCAATTGAATCCCTGCCTAGAAAAGAGAAAAAAATAAAGCGAATATTAATTCGCTTTATTCTTACAAGTGTACGGTTATTTAATTTTGTTCTCTTCCAACCATCGCCGTTCTTCCGCCGTCAGCTCCGCAACTTCCAACAACTCCGGCCTACGCTCCAACGTACGCTGAAGCGATTGCCTTCTGCGCCACTTCTCGATTTCCGCGTGGTGACCGGATAATAGCGCGTCCGGTACTTTCCAGCCGCGGAATTCCGCGGGACGTGTATAGTGCGGATATTCGAGCAGTCCGTCGCTGAACGAATCGGTGACGGCCGACTGCTCGTTGCCGAGCACGCCCGGTAGCAGCCTCACGACGGTGTCGATGACGACCATCGCCGGCAGCTCTCCGCCAGTCAGCACATAATCGCCGATCGACAGCTCGTCCGTGACGAGAAACTCGCGGATACGCTCGTCGTAGCCTTCGTAATGACCGCAGACGAAGATAAGATGCGACTCGGCGGACAGCTCTTGCGCTTTGCGCTGCGTAAGCGGTTCGCCTTGCGGACACATCAGAATGATGCGCGGGGGCTTGTCCGATGTGCCGGATGCCGAATGCTCCGCCACGACGTGCTCGGCGGCGCCGAAGATCGGCTCGGCTTTCAGCACCATGCCCCCGCCTCCGCCATAGGGCATATCGTCTACGGTATTATGCTTATTGTTCGCAAAATCGCGGAAATTCACCGTGTTGAGCGATACGATTCCTTTGTCTCTCGCTTTGCCGAGAATGCTCGCGCCGAACACGCCGACGAACATTTCCGGGAATAGCGTCAATACGTCGATGCGCATCGTTACAGCAGTCCTTCCATTAGATGCACCTTGACTTTGCGGGCGGCGATATCGACATTCAGAACGACGTCATCGATAACCGGCAACAGCAACTCTTTGCCTTTTGGCAGCTTTACGACCCAGATATCATTTGCTCCCGGAGACATCGTGTCCGTAATCGTACCGAGCGTCTCTCCGTCTTCCGTCACGACCTCGCAGCCGATAATATCGCGGACGTAATATTCCCCTTCATCGAGCGGTACCCGATCCGTTTCGGGAACCTTTAGTTCCCACCCTTTATACTTCTCGACTTGATTGATATCTTCAAAGCCTTTGAGCTTCAGGACGTACATCTTCTTCTGTTCCCGCGACGTTACGATCTCGACGCTCACCGGCGCGCCGGACTCCGGCGGATATAGCTTTAACGTCGTGCCCGGTTTAAAACGAACCTCGGGAAAATCGGTCTGCGGATACACTTTCACTTCTCCGCGAATACCGTGCGTGTTGACGATTTTGCCAACGTTAAGCAAGCGCTCTTCCGACATGGAAGCAGCTCCTTTCAGGAAAAAACTTCAGCTATAATCATATAGCATCGCATCTTTTCCCGCAAATCGTAACTAAGCGCCGCCACTCGATCCTTATCTAAAAGCACCCGTTCCTCGCAAAGTAACTTTCACCTGCACTTTAAATTCGGCGGCATAACGCCCTCCATTGCTGCCATTCTTGTCCCCCTTGATGACGGGCAGCACGATGTTCCGAGCTTGCATCCCCAAGCAGAGTATTGATCACTTTTTTCGCGCTTAACAAAAAAAGCTCGTTGTCCATCACAATACAGGCATGGCCGCCTATCAATTTTGGCAAGACGTCTTGGTTTTTAGCATTTCCCCCTTTCATCCCTGCTTTTAACCTTAGGCTTGACCGACCTGATCGTACAAAAAAAGAACCGAAGCTGCATCGCTGCCGCCTCGGTCCTTCTCGTCGTTATTCAGAAACAATATCCACGATGACGCGCTTCCGCTCTTTAACCGCCGCGGAAGAGACTACCGTGCGTACCGCTTTCGCGATCCGCCCCTGCTTGCCGATTACTTTGCCGACATCGTCGGGATGAACGGAAAGCTCGTACACCAGGCCTCTCGCGTCTTCCTTGACCTGAATTTGCACGTCTTCCGGATGATCCACGAGTGCTCGGGCGATGACCCGAATCAATTGTTCCATGGTTCAACCCTCCGGTATTAGGACGATTACTTCTGGAGCTTGGATTCGTGGTATTTCTTCATGACGCCGGCTTTGCTCAGCAGGTTGCGAACGGTATCGGACGCTTGCGCGCCGTTTTGCAACCATTTGAGTGCTTTTTCCTCGTCGATTTGAACTTGTGCTGGTGCAGCGACCGGGTTGTACAAACCGATCTCTTCGATGAAGCGACCATCACGCGGCGAACGGGAATCGGATACGACGACACGGTATACTGGAGCTTTGTGAGCGCCCATACGTTTCAGACGAATGCGAACTGACATTAACTTTCACCTCCTTGATGAAATAAACGGATTTAGTGTTTGTTAAAACGGGAACTTCCCTTTATTTTTACCGCCGAACATGTTCTTGAGCGCGCCCATGCCGCCTTTCGGCTTGCCGTTCGGACCCATCATGCCGGAAAATTGCTTCATCATCTTCTTCATGTCTTCGAACTGCTTGAGCAACCGGTTGACGTCGGCGACGGTCGTTCCGCTACCCGCGGCGATCCGTTTGCGTCTGCTGAAGTTGATGATATCCGGCTTCAGCTTCTCGGCGTGCGTCATCGACTTCGCGACCGCTTCCGTGCGCTTAATTTGCTTTTCGTCGATCTTGAAGTTCGGATTGCTTTTAAGCTTGCCCATTCCGGGCATCATATCAAGCAACTGCTCGAGCGGACCCATGTTGCGAACTTGCTCCATCTGCTCGAGGAAGTCGTAGAACGAGAATTCCGCGGTGCGCATCTTGCGCTCGAGTTCTTTAGCTTTGTCCGCGTCGATGTTCGACTGCGCCTTCTCGATCAGCGACAGCATGTCGCCCATCCCGAGAATCCGCGAAGCCATTCGGTCCGGATGGAACGCTTCGAGCTGGTCGATCTTCTCGCCCGTGGAGGCGAACTTGATCGGACAGCCGGTGACGGCTTTGACCGACAACGCGGCACCGCCGCGCGTGTCTCCGTCGAGCTTCGTCAGCACGACGCCGGTGAGGGCGAGCTGCTCGTGGAAGCTCTTCGCGACGTTGACCGCTTCTTGACCGGTCATCGCGTCGACGACGAGCAACACTTCGTCAGGTTCGACCGCCGAATGAATATCTTTGATCTCTTGCATGAGCTCTTCGTCGATTTGCAAGCGGCCGGCCGTATCGATGAGCACGTAGTCGTACCCTTCGTCCTTGGCGCGCTTGACGCCTTGCTTCGCGATCTCGACGGGGCTTACTTGATCGCCGAGCGTGAATACCGGCACGCCGATCTGTCCGCCGAGCACCTCGAGCTGCTTAATTGCAGCCGGGCGATAGATGTCGCCCGCAACAAGCAAAGGCTTATGCTTCTGCGTTTGCAGCATCTTCGCGAGCTTACCGGTCAACGTCGTCTTACCGGCCCCTTGCAAGCCGGCCATCAAAATGACGGTCGGAGGTTTGTTCGACTTCGCGAGCTTCGCTTGTTCGCCGCCCATCAGCTCGGTTAATTCTTTGTTAACGATATCGATAATGACCATGCCCGGGGTGAAGCTCTTCACCACTTCTTGGCCGATCGCGCGTTCTTTGACCTTAGCGATGAAATCTTTGACGACTTTGAAGTTAACGTCCGCTTCCAACAGCGCCAAGCGGACTTCGCGCATCGCTTCGTTAACGTCGTCCTCCGATACTTTGCCTCGGCCCTTCAGCTTGCCGAATACGTTCTGGAGCCTCGTTGATAATCCTTCGAACGCCATAATCCCATCCCTCCTTCGGAACGGATATTTAAGTATTCACTTCTGCTCCTCTGAGCAGATCGATCGTCATTTGAATGTTAGCGCGGGCTTGCGGCTGCAGCTCGGAAATTTGCTTCTCCAGCTGACTAAGGCCCGCTTGAATCTGATCATGGCGAGCCGCTAGACGCAGCTTCATCTCATAATCCTCAAGCACTTGCTCCGCCCGCTTCAGATGCTCGTATACCGCTTGGCGGCTAATGTCGAAGTCCGCGGCGATTTCTCCTAGCGAGTAATCGTCTTGGAAGTAACATTTCAAGAACGTCTGCTGCTTCTTCGTCAACAACGGTCCGTAAAAATCGAACAGCACGTTAATGCGGTTCGTCTTCTCCAGCGCGTTCTGTCCGTGCACGTTGGCTGCTCCCTTCGTCTAACCAAGTCAAGGAAAAACCCTTTACAGCCCAGCTACGTTCCTTATAATACGCAATAACAAAAAAGATGTCAAGGGATTTCCCTTAACATCTTCTGCATCTTTAGGTTACTTGAAGCGAACGTTCAACGTAACGACGTCGCCGAATCGGGTGAGCACGTAATGCTTGCCGTCCTCGCTCTTCTCCACGGACCATCCATCGCCATCCGACAATACATCCAGGCCGCGCGGCGCGTACAGTTTTACTTGCTGCATGCCGCTACCCTGCCAATCGATATGCCATTCGGAGCCGTCTCGGTCGATGTTCACGAGAAGATTCGCGCGTTCGATGCCGGGGGAAGTCGGCAATCCCGACTGGATCGTCACCGTCGCATCCTTCGTGCCGCCGAAGTAAAGCGTTGAACCGCGGTACATCGAGATCGGCGCGTCCGTAACGGGAACGTATCCTTTGTACTTGGCGCCTAGTTCTACTTTGTAACCGACAGCCGATAATTGCCCCTCGATCTCGTCTTGTAGCTTCTGATCAAGCTGAGCAGAGCCGTTCAATTCCCGTAAACCGCCTGTCTTCACCTCAAAGCTAAGCTGCTTCTTCGTGCGAATGACGTTCTCGGCTACGTTCATCGCATTGCGGATAAGCGGCGTGCCGAGGCTAGAATCGGCCTGATAGGCGGCCATGTAGCTACGGAACGATTGATCTTCGGTCATGAAGTTATAATCGTATTGATTGCGAAACTGGTCCAAAAACTGCACCTTGTTGGCGAAGCCGCCGTCCGCTTCCGATTTCAGAATCGGGTACTCCATATGGTAAAAGTAGGAGAAAGGCATATCCAGCGCGGCGTACGACTCGAACGCGCCTTTGAAATATGCGATGTTCGGCGCGGGATTAGAGACGATGAACGGATCCTGTTGCTCCTTGTTAGCAAGCAGGAACGGCATCGTCCATAAGTACTCGCCCGCAAGCGTAGGCTCGTACGGGTTGCCGCTCGGACGGAATCCGGAGTTCCACCAAATGCCGGACTTCATCTCTTCCCTGATCGTCTGGCCCGGAACGAGATTGTTGATCCGCCAAGTATGCTGGTTCGTCCCGACGTTCGTCCACGGAATGCCGTAAGCCTCGAACGCTTTTTTATGAAGATCGATCTCCTCGAGCTCCCGTACGGGACTCTCGTAGCTATGGAAGAACAAGTGCGGCTGAATAGGGATGAAGTTGTGTCCCGCGTAATCGAGCGCTTGCTTCAGCTGTTCCTTGGCCGGAAACCGAGGATCATCGATCGGTGTCGGGAATCCGAAAATGAGTTCGCCTACGATCAGATCGACTAGACCGTCGCCGTTCACGTCGGCTGCGGCGGGTACGGCGTTATGTCCGCCCCAGAGACGGTTGTCTCCCGCCGGATTAAGCGTCTCGCCTTGCACGTATTTCATTTCGCCGAGCGAGATGCTGCCTGCTGGACCATTTTTCATCGCATACTGCCGGATATACCCGTCATTGTAACCGACGAGCAATTCAGGTTGTCCATCGCCGTCATAATCGACGATTCGCGGAGCCGAGAAGTACGTTACACCGTCTTCCGCATGACCGGTAATCAAAAATTGACCCAAGTTATCGAAGCGAATCGAATTCCCGACAAGCTCTCCGACATGGAGCATAACGCTGCCGTCCGCCATGCCGACCGCAAGATCGGCGATGCCGTCGCCGTTTACGTCGCCAACGGCGGGTGCGGCGTAGGCGTAGGCTTCTTTGCTGGTCAAAGGAACGCCAATCGTGTCGCCATCATCGCGGAACGAGAAGTTGCCTACGTTCGTATACGTCCGGACGCGTCCATCTCCCGAACCGACGACGAGGTCCAACTTCCCGTCGCCGTTCAAGTCGGCTAGCGCCGGAGCCGAGTACGAGCCGACGCGAAGCTCGGAACCGTTTGCCAGCATGACCGGCTGAGCCGGCTCAAGCGACCATTCGCCGCCGTCATGTCGTCCAACGTACAGCCTGATGGAACCGTCGGCCGAACCGGCTACGACATCGGGTACGCCGTCGCCGTTCACGTCGCGCACGTCTTCATACGTACGATACGGAAGCTCGATCGGATCACCCAAGCTTTTGTATTCCGGATACGACGCCTGGCTGAAAGCTTCTCCGCTCGCTAGGTGAACGATATCTCCGGAAGAGTATTGCGAATTAACGTTCTCGCCTTCGAACGCGGGCGAAGCGGCCGCACCTTTGTTCGGATATACCACCAAGCCTTCTTTCCAGAGGCCCCACTCGTAAGTTTCGCGGGCTAGCGAGAAAGAAGGAATCTCGTTATATTGCTTCACGTAATCGATCCATTTCTCCATGCCGCCTTCTTGTAAGGAGGAAGACACTTCGAAATGGTTTTGCCATGCCATCGCCGGTCGGCCGTTCGTGCCGAGCACTTTCGTGACGGCGTAACCCAGCTTTTCCTTGGACAAGAAGTCAAGGAACGCGCTGCGCAGCTCGTAGCTGCCCGTAGCAAACATAAAGTTGAAGTAAGACTGGTCTTCACCGCTGCGCGGCTGCATATCGAAGCCCGTCACGTACTGATGGTTAGGCAGCAAAGCGCTGCTGAAGAAAACCGTGCCGTTGCCGTAACGGTTCATCGCGTAAAGCGCGATGCCGCCTTCGTTCTTAGCCAGCGCTTTAGCCGTCCCCGGCACCATTCCCATCCCTAGCGCAACGTCCGCCAACCGGTCTTTGTCATAGGACGCGGACAGATCGCGATGGAATTGGCTAACGACGGTCTGAATGACGTTCGCATTCGCTTCCGTCTTCGGCAGCAATAGCTTAGCAGGCAGTTTGTCCAGCTTCACGAACGACTTGGCGCCGAGCAACTCAAGCGGGAGCACGTCGTAAAACTCGTTTTCGGCGAACAATGCGCCCCCGCCTTTGACGTAGCTTTCCATAGCCGAAGAGAACCGTTCTGCCTCCGGCGTATCTTTGGAGAGCGCGCGATCGAGATAGACCGCGTCATAGCTATCGAGCTTGCCTTCCGCTTCGGGCCACTTCGCTTGCTCGATCCGCGCGTTCACGACGAGCGTCTGATTCAACTGCTGCAACGCGTCGAGGTAGGAGTCAGAGCCTTCCTTGTATAGCACCAACACGCGCAAAGGTTCGGCTTTCGTCTTCGCGTGAACGACATAGAGCGCTCCGGATAACAGTACGATCAGAGCTACCGCGGCAATCGTCAACTTCCTTATCATCGCTTCCATCCCCCATAAGTCGCGTCAATCGGTAAGCTCGCCAGCTTCCATCACCAATGTAAGAAGCCTTTTACGATTTTCTCGGCCATCTCCGGCGTGGAACTGAAGAAAATCGTGCCGAAAGCAACGAACAAATTCACGATGACGCACCGCGTCCAATATTCCAGCTTTGGCGTCTTCCGCTTGTTCACCGTCGTCTGGCGCAGCACGTTTTCAAGTGCTAGCAGCACGCCGTGATACAGTCCCCACAAAATGAACAATATGCCGATGCCGTGCCATAGACCGACGAGCACCATGACGAACAAAGCCATGAACGCCGAAAATAAACGCGATTGCGACTTCGAGGCGAACATCTGGAAGACATGCTCGCGGAACCAATCGCCGAGCGTCGCGTGCCAGTTACGCCAAAACTGCGTCAATGTCGGCGAGGAGAACGGTTTTTTGAAGTTTTCAGGCACGTCGATTCCCATCAGTCGACCGAAGCCGATAGCGATATCCGAATAGCCCGAGAAATCGAAATAGAGCAGCACGTAGAAGACAAGCAAAGCGCAGCCGCTGTCTAGCGCGTTCATATCGCCTTCGACCAGCTTCTGATAAGCGTCCATCATTAGGCTTACGATAACTAGCTTTTTGAACAAACCGCGGATGATCCGCTTGATGCTGCTCTCGATCGTCTCGGCGGTTACCGGTTTATTAGCGCGAAGATCGCGCAAAAACTCGTGAAACCGCATGATCGGACCCGACGTGAAGGTCGGAATGAACAGCAAATAGCTCGCATATTCGTCCAACCGGGGAGCAGGCTTCTCGGCGACGTAATAAGCGTGAAAGAACGTGTTGATTACTTTGAGTAACGTATAGACTAAGCCAAGTAAAATAACCGGCGCGAACCAAGCGTTCTGGAACGTGCCGTCCGCGAACAAGCGAAGCGCGAACAAAGCGGCGATATTCGCGATGATCGACAGTACGAATATCGGCTTGCGCAACGCTTGCGAACTTCCGAGAATAAGACGATAGAAGGCATAATTCGCGCTAACGTACAGCACGGAGAATACGGCTAGCTTGGCGCTGTATACCGCTATGAACGCCACGCTGAACAACAACAGGACGGATTGACGCGCGAAGCGTCCCGTCCTGCCCTTCCATAGGCTAAGCAACGACAGCACGATCGCGATGCCTAGCAATGACAATATCGTAGAAGCGTTAAGGTACCACATTAGAATCCCTCATATATAAAAGTCCCGTGTCCGGTAAAGAAAGCAGTGACGCATAACAGCATGAACAAATAAATAAGGAATTCCACGGCTTTGCGTATCACTTTGCCGCCCATAGATCCAGCTCCTTCGTGAATGCCGGACGTCCCCGTTCGACGTTGAGATGTCCCAAATCGTGAAATTGCTTCGGTTCGAACTTGTCCATCCAGTCGGTATACGTAAAGTCCGTGCTGGCGAGCTCGTCTTTCACGTGCGCTTTGAGCTCGTCGACGGTAGGCGGGCTCGGCAACGTCCTATTCCACGGCATCCAGAGCACCCGCACGCGAATGCCGTTATCCTTGGCGAAGGCGATGACGTCGTCGAACGCATCCAAATTGCGCGCGAAGCTATCGATCGGCTCCTTGTAATACGTCGCCTTGTATTCGTCCATCTTCTTTTGAAGATCCGCGGGCTTAAGCGTACCGTAATAAAGCTCTTTGGCGTATAGCTTCTTGCGGTTGATGACGATCGATTCGCCTTTGAGCATCGGAATAACGTACTTGTGCGCGGCGTTCGTCAACTGATCCCGATTAAAATACAAATAAGGCTCGAACGCGCGTCTATGCCACGGATAGGAAGGATCGGTCGGCAGCTCGTCCAAAAAGGCGAACAGGTTCAAGCCGATGACCAGCTCTTCCCCGACATGGATGAAGCCGCCCCGAAGCATCGCGTCCAAATCGGTGATTTTGCCGTAGTTCATGCCGAGGTTGACGTATCCGGCCGTGCTCTTCGTCTCGTCGTACGCCGCAATGACGGATGAGTTGCCGAAAATGACTTTCGGCCACACCTTATCCGGATGAACGTCGACCGTACGTTGAAAGTCGTTTTTAGAGAAAGCATCGTACCGGCTGACCGGGTCCCATGCCGCGATCAGCTTATCCGCCAACACGAAGCCGATCAGCAACACGATGAGAAAAGCGCTTCTGCGAATGGTGCGCAGCATGTTCATACCACCGTTCAACTAACTTATATTCTTTTGTACATGACGTGCAACAGGTCTTGATAACCCGAAGCTTCCCAGAATCGCAAGCCGCGGGCGTTGCCGCCCAGAACGTGAAGCTCCACGTAGTCGATGTCTTGTTCGGCGAATTCCCGCTCCAGCTCGGCGACCATTCGGACGGCGAGACCCGAACCGCGGCGTTCCGGAACGAAATATACGTCGTGGATAAACCCGATGAAAGGCATTTCTGGATTAAGGAGACGGTATTTCTTCGGCGAACGCACGAGACTTCCGAAGCCGAAGCCGACGATCTCTTCGCCGGCCGCCGCTACCTTGGATAGGTACAGCTTGGACTTCAACTGCGCGCTTAGCAGATCCCCGACCTCTTCGACGTTCAGCTCCATAACCATTCCGAACGTCCGCTGCTCCTCGTACATCCGCACGTACAGCGACCGAACGGCTTCAAGGTCGCTTTCGACCATGTCGCGAATGTCGATATTAGCGCTCATTCGTTTGCTTCCATTCGTTATAATCGGAAGTGAATTTCGCCGGCCATTTGCTTTCGTCCAACCCGTATTGCGCAAGGAACGCGAGAATGAACCGCTCGAGTCCGAACGCGAGGCAGCCGGTAACCGCCGGACGTTTGCCCGCCTTGATGTTAAAGGCGTTGCCGAACGTATTGCTGTGGAAGTTGGAAGAGGACACCGAGATCGTCGTGTTCAAATACGGAATCGACATGCGCATCTCGAATTTCATCTCCTGCTGGCGCTGGAACGATGCTTTCACTTCGTAATCGCTCGTGAAGAACGGATCGTTCGCGTTTTCCAGATGGCAGTCCAGCTCCCATTCCGACACGAGACCTTTCAGCATTTCGATCGACTTGAGCCGGTTTTCTTTAACGAAATCCGGTTTGCCGACGAAGATGACTTCGCGCATCGTGAAGTCGAGCAGCCTGCCGAAGTCGCGGTGGTTGCCCCCTTCGTACCGATGGCATTTGGATACCGCGGTAACGATCGTACCTTCGGTTTCGAGCGTCTCGTCCTGCATGCCCTCGTAGCAGTGATAGCACGTGGCCGGATTGATCATATATTGCGGAGTAGCCGCGGATGCGTTCATGTCGACGCGCGTATCCTGGTTCCAACCGCCCGCTTCTTTGATCGCTTGGGAGAACGCCTCGATGACTGACAGATCTTCCCGCAAGTGCGTCACGAATTGGATATGCTCGGGGAAAGAGGTGAAGTGATTCGTCTTATTCAGCGTCGAGCCGTTAATAACGACCGGATAGTACTCATGCTTCGCGCCGAATTTGTTCGCGATTTTGCGAACGATGCTATCGTCAAGGAAACGAACGAGCGTCGTGAACGGTTCGCGGAAAATATAGACGCCTGGATCGAGCTGCTTGATGATTTTCTGATCAGCCATTTCTTGAATGATCGGACCGCGATAAGGCACGTCCACGCGATTCTCGAAATAAATTTCTTGCTTGAAGGCATACTCGTGATTGGAAAAACGACGATGCAGCTTATGTACCTGCTCCGTAATCTTCTCCGCGTCCGCCCCGTCTGCATGGACGATCGTTAGGCCATTATCGCCGGCCTGAATATCTTGAATGTTCTCGTCAACGAAAAAAGCGGCATAAACGAGTTGCTTGAGCACTTCGGAATTGTCTACCTTCAGTTCAACGAACGTAGTTGCCATCGTCAGTTCCCCCGCTTCATCGCTACGAACGCCGCGATTTCGTTGATCGTGTTCATTTTATGTAGCATAAGATCCTTCTTCGTAACTTCGATCTCGAAACGACTTTCGACGAAAGACGTCAATTCCGTTGCGCCGAAAGAGTCGATATAGCCGTAATCGAACAGATGAACGTCGGGGGTAAACTCGTCGTCGTCCGATTCGATTTGGAATTGTTTCATAATATGATCCGTTAGGATCGAGCAGATTTCATCAAGTTTCATGAGCGGTAGCTCCTTTCGAATAAGAACGGTTCAGCCTTGCATGAAGAAAAATGTGCTTCAAATAGCTTTAAATAAGAAACAAACCTTTTCCACGGGGAAAAGGTTGTCTCGCGGACCCTCATCGAATAATGATAACGAATCGGACAAGGGGTGTCAACGAACGACAAAAGCCGCTTCCCGGCCCGAAGGCTGGAAACGGCTTTCGCAAACGCGTAGTCGATCGCATCGGGCAATCGTTCAATAAACATCCAGCGCCGCTTGCACTCCAGCGCCGGCTTGTACCGGAACGCCGTGGCGAACGAGTACGGCCTCGAACGCGCCGAGGAAATGCAGCACGTTTTTCGTGCTGCAGCTATAGCCCATCGTGCCGATCCGCCAAATACGGCCCTTGAGCGGTCCGAAGGAGCTGGCGATCTCGATGCCGAACTTGCCGAGCAACATGTCGCGCACCGACTCCCCGTCTACGCCCGGCGGGATATTCACGCACGTGACTACGGTCAGCTTGCTGGCAGGGTCCCCATACAAGCTAAGCCCCATCGCCTCTAGTCCCGCCATCAAGGCTTGCTCTTGAAGCCGATGTCTGGCGAATCGCGCTTCGAGCCCTTCGGCGAGAATGATACGTACGCCTTCGCGCAGCGCATACAGCATCGAAGTCATCTCGGTATGGTGATTGAGCCTGAGCGGACTCCAATAGTCTTGCAATTGGCTTAAGTCGAAATAGTTACTTCTTATGGGCGCAAAGAGCGGATCCGAAGTGGAAGACGGGGTAGACGTTGTGCGAAGGCCTCGCTCCACCCGCTTGCGCTTCAGCAGCTTTTGCTCAGCGCGGGCGTTGTACGTAATCGGCGCCATGCCCGACGGCACGGACAAGCATTTTTGCGCTCCGCCGACGACGACGTCGAGCTGCCACGCGTCCGTCTCCACCGGTACGCCGCCGATCGTCGCTACCGCGTCCACGACAAGCAGCACATCCAACTCGCGGCAGGCACGACCTATATCCGCGAGCGGTTGAATGCGGCCCGTCGACGTCTCGCCATGGACGATCGCGACGATGTCCGGCCTCTCTTTACGAATGGCAGCTATCACTTCTTCGGGGTCGAACACGCTCCCCCACTGCTGCTCTAACGTCACGAGAACCGCTCCGCAACGCTCCGCTATTTCCTGCAGCAAATAGCCGAACCTCCCGTAGATCGGGACAAGCACTTTATCTCCCGGTTCGATGAGGCTTACGAGCGCTGCTTCCAATCCGGACCGCGACGTCCCGTCGATCGGATACGCCCATTCATTGTTCGTGCGGAACAGTTGACGGAGCATGCCCATCGTATCGTTCATAAGCGCCGTGAATTCCGGATCGAATTGCCCGAGAATCGGCATCGACATCGCGCGTAGGACGCGAGGATCGACTTCAACCGGCCCCGGCGTTAATATCGTTCGCGGCGAAGGCGCCAGCTCCGCGTAAGTCTTCATAGCGATTTCCCCTCGTAGGCGAGCTCGTAGAGCAAGGAAACCAGCACGGAGACGCCGTTCGCCAATTGCTCCGGCGACGTGTGCTCTTCCGGAGAGTGGCTGATGCCCCCTTTGCTCGGCACGAAAATCATCGCCGTCGGGCACAGCTGCGAGAACAGCTGGGCGTCGTGCCCCGCTCCGCTGGACATTCTCCGATAAGAGAGCGAGAGCGACGCGCACACGTTCTCGATGTGCGACGCGAGCGTACGGCTCATCGGCACGGGCTTCGTCTCCAGCCATGGCGTAATCGCGAGCTTTAACCCTCTGCGGTTCGCGATCTCCGAATACTCTTGGAACAAGTAATCGCAAAACCACGATAGCGTGCCTTCGTTATCGTGTCTTATATCGAGCGTAAAATCGACCGCGCCCGGAATGACGTTAGGCGTATTCGGCACCGCCTGCAGCCGCCCTACCGTGGCGACGAGCGACGCGTTGCGAGCGGCTAGCGCCTCCAGCCGGACGATCATTTCGGCTGCGCCGGCCATCGCGTCGACGCGCATAGCCATCGGCGTCGTACCGGCGTGATTCGCCGAGCCTTTGAGCGATACCGCATAGCGCCGCTGGCCGACGATCGCTTCGACGATGCCGATCTGCTTCGCCATGCGTTCGAGCAAGACGCCTTGCTCGATATGCAGCTCGACGAACGCGCCCAAGTCGCTGCGCAAACATTCCGGCTGATCCGGCCGGCCGAAGCCCGAAGCTTCCATCGCGGCAGCGAGCGTCGTTTGCCCGGCGTCCTTAATGTCGTGCCCGCCTTGCCAATCGAATAACCCCGTCACGTTGCCGGAGCCCCAATACGCGATCGGGAACCGGCTCCCTTCTTCCTCGCAGAACGAGACGACTTCGATCGGAACGTTCGGCGTACCGTACGTTTCCATAAGCAAGCGCAACGCAGCGATGCCTCCCGCGATTCCGTATACGCCGTCCAGCTTGCCGCCGTTCCGGACCGTGTCGATGTGCGAGCCCGTCAGGACGACCGGCGCATGCGGGTTGCTCCCTTCAAGGCGGCCGATCAAGTTGCCGACCTTATCCCACCTGACCGAGAGCCCCGCGGCGACCATCGTTTCGGCCAAATACGATTGCGCTTCTTTCCATGCGCGAGAATAGACGAGCCTCGTGACGCCTTTGCCAATAGCCGCTTCCTCCTCTTCGTCGGTGAACGCCGCGAGCCGTTCAATCAGCTCGCACAGCTCCGATATCCGGTCGTACTTGATCGGCTCCCCCATGAAGCATCCGCCTCCTTATGTTCCGCGATAAGTGCTGTATCCTCCCGGCGCGACGAGCAGCGGCACGTGATAATGGGCCGACTCGTCCGCCACCTTGAATCTAACCGGAATATGGTCAAGAAAAACGAGATCTTCCGCCCACGTTTCCTTGTAATACGCGCCGGCCTCGAACACCAGCTCGTAAATCCCTTCCGTTAAAACGCCGGCTGAAGCTAAAGGCTCGTCGAGACGACCGTCCGCGTTCAGCCGGTCCGCCTTCACGAGCTGCGCCGGTAACGCCTCGTCCAGCTTCCACAGCCTAACGCGCATGCCGGCGGCAGGCTTGCCGTGAGCGACGTCAAGCACGTGCGTCGTAATGCGGCCGCCGCCCATTAGCCGTGCCCTGCCTGACGAACCGGCTCGCTCGTTGTCGCCCCGGCCGATTCCGCCGCGAGATCCGCGCGCGTCATCGAGAAGCCTTGGAACCCGTACGGCGGACGCGGCTCCGTATATACGCCCGCGCTGCCGACCTCCGCAGGCTCGACTACCGTCTCCCACGTACGATTGTTCGATTCGAACGAAACCGCTTCTAGCTGCGGGAACCGCTCGAGCACTCGCAATCCGATTTGATAGATCAAATATTGGATCGAAGGGGATCTGCGTTCATGGAATACGTGATGGGCAATATCCCTCACCTGCTCGGCGGCCACGTAGCTTCCTCTCGACGAATCGCAAGCGTCAACGATATCGCCGTAGCGCCATTGAATGTTCAAGAAAATAAAGAGCGGTCGATCGTAACTATCCGGCAGCGTCGTATATTCATCTCTAATAAAACCGTAGAAAGAACTTCCGCTAACTTTGATGAGCTGCAAATCCGAAATTCCGCTTTGCAACGATACGCATCTTGCGCGGCCGGTCACCGGATCCCGCACGAATTCCAATCGGCTGCTCGCATGATCGTTATGGGATTTGCGATAGACGAGCTCGCTGTTCCGGTATCCCCCGCCCTCCGCAGCGACGGGCAGCGGATCGAACGGCAGCCGATCGCCGGCGATCACGACGCCGGTAAGATGAACATATCGTTCCAGAAACCGTTCTCCGACGTAGGCGAGCAGCCCTTCCGTCGTACTTCCTTCGAAGGTCGCCGTCTCGCGAAGGATGAAATTTTTCATGGAATCGGTCGCGACGATCGCCGAGTTGTCCCCTTCCGAGAACGAAGTCAAGAGAGATTCCCCGCTAACGGAAAACGTGATATTGTGCGCGAATATGACGTTGCGGTCGCCCTCGTACGCGGATTCCGGAATCGGTTCTACTCGCAGCGGAGCCGCATAGGTCCGATAAGTCAACACGTCGCCCTTGCCGTAATACAGCGTTCGTCCGGTCGTAAGCTTCATCATCCGAACCTCCCCTTGTCCGTCAAGCTTCCAACAATTCCTCCAGCCGGAAGCCGGTTATTTTGCGGATTTCCGCGAACGCCGTCTCCATCTCCGTCGAAACTTCGTTCTCGATCCTCGCTTGCATGGCCGCCATAATCTCTTCTTTGCCCCGACCTTTGACCGCCATGATGAACGGAAACCCGAATTTGTCCGTATAGGCCTTATTGAATGACATGAACGACTCGTATTCCGCCTCGGTAAGTTGGTCAAGTCCCGCGCTCTGCTGCTCCCGCGACGAATACTCCGTCACTTTAAGCCGAGTCGCCAAATCGGGGTGACCGCGAAGCAGACCGAGTTGCGCCTCGGCCGTCGCCCGGCGCACGATATCGAGCATTTTGTCGTGCAACAAGACGCGCGTCCGGAAAGGCCTGGATTCCCAAGCCTTGTCGGCGATCCACGGCGCATGCTCGAAGATGCCGCCGAGAACGGCTACGAATTGCTCCCGGCTCAATTTACTTACGACCAACATCGGAATTTTGCGCCTATTCATCATGCGTACCTCTCCTTATCTCGATCGCTTTGGCGACGGATCGGCGAATGCCTCCGTAACCGGTGCAACGGCACAAATTGCCGCCAAGCGCTTCCTCGATCTGTTCCTCGCTCGGATCGGGATTCCGTTCCAGCAACGCTTTGACGGAGATGATCATCCCCGGCGTGCAGTAGCCGCACTGATAGCCGCCTTCTTCAAGGAAACATTGCTGGATCGGATCGATCTCTTCCGCGGCTAACCCTTCGATCGTCACGATCTCTTTGCCCGTACATTGGTAACCCATCGTCAGACAGGCGTTGACCGGCCGGCCGTCCATGAGCACCATACAAGCGCCGCACCGCCCGATTTCGCACGAACGCTTCGTTCCCGTCAACTGCAGCTCTTCCCGTAAAATGTGGAGCAAACTACGGGTAACGGGCACTTGGAGCGCAACCGGACGTCCGTTGACGGTGCACGCGAAACCATTCTCTTTCCAACGATCGTTCAGCGCCTTGTCGATCATGAGGCATCCACCGCCTTCAGGAACGTCGCAATATCGTCCTGCAGCTCTATCGGATCGACCGGCAGCTTGCTGACGCGATGGCCCGTCGCCATGTAGATTGCCGACGCGATCGCGGGCGCCACGCCGACCGAGCCGATCTCGCCGACGCCGCGCGGTCCGTGCTCGTCGCCTTCCGGCAACGCCTCGATCGCTTCGACTTCCGAGTGTCCCGCGATATCGGCGAAAGTCGGAATAAGGTACGTATCCAGGTTGCGAGTCAAATATTCGCCGCGCTCCATTCGCGCATCTTCCGATAACGCGAACCCGACCGCCATCCCGCTTCCGCCTTCGATTTGTCCGAGAAACCCTTGCGGATTCATGACCGGACCCGCGGCAACCGCATGATATTGCTTGAGCAGCTTGATTCTGCCGGTCAGTTTGTTGACCTCGACTTCTACGGCAACGGCGGAATAACTATATAAATAGTGCGCGCCTACCCTCGCCGCAGGCGAAGTAGGAAACGGAAAATGCGTCTGGAACAAAATCGGTTGTTTAACTTGTTTCGCAAGCTTCGCATAGGGGAGCAGCATCTCCGCCGACTCGTCCGCGCTTCTAATGCCGCCCTCACCGATCCTCAGTCGATCGATCGGCAACCCTAGTACCTCGGAAGCTTCCGATAGCAGCTTCGTTTCGAAAGGCTCCTTTAGACGCCGCAGCGCCTTCCACATCATGCTCGTCGCCCGCGAAGCGGTACTCGAGCCGCTGTGAGGGACGAGATCGGTGTCGCCGATAATGATGCGCACGTCTTCGGCCGCGAAGCCGAACTGCTCGATCATCATGAGCTCCAGCGTAGCGAGCAAGCCTTGCCCGAACTCCTCGAAGCCGAACCTCACTTCGATTCGACCGTCGTCCGCTAGCCCGAGCATGCCCCCTGCCGGATCCGGAATGCCGAATCCAAGGCCGGAGCCGTGCATCACGAACGCCGCCCCGACTCCTCGGCTAATCCACGGTTCAGCGTATACGCCGTCGCGAACCTGTTCGCGGCTCGCCCAAATCGGCTGGCGGTTCAGCGCCTCCCACACTTGCGCAACCCCGTCCGTCGCAACGATCGGCTGCCCGAGAGGTCCGAGATCTCCCGCCTCTCGCAAATTGAGCCGTCTGAATGCCCAAGGGTCGATACCGAGCAAAGCTGCGAGACGGTCCATTTGCCCTTCCAAGGCGAAGATCGCTTGATTGCCGCCGAAGCCGCGAAACTCGCCGGATACGCCGTTGTTCGTATAGACGGATACGCCGTCTACGTCTACTGCCTCGTATCTGTAAGGCCCTGTTACGTGCTCCACGCAGAAGTTGAGCACTTCGGCGCCGAGCGTCGCGTAAGCGCCCGTGTCGGCGACGATGCTCGCTTGATGCGCGAGCAGGCGGCCTTGGCCGTCGACGCCGGTCTTCATTGTGATTCTCATCGGATGCCGCTTGAGCCCCGCTCTCACCGACTCGCGGCGGGAGTTGTGGATTTTGACCGGCCGTCCGGTCGCAAGCGCGAGCAACGCCCCGTACGGCTGCACGTTCAGCTCGTCCTTGCCTCCGAACGATCCGCCTATGGGACTGGAAACGACGCGGATGTTGAACTCCGGCAACGCCAATATTCTAGCCAGCTGCATGCGGTCTTTGTATCCGTGCTGAGTCGGCGAATAGACGATTAATCTGCCGCCCTCCTCGGGGATGAACAATCCCCCTTCCGTTTCCATGTACGTATGCATTTGGCGCGGCGTATCGTACGTCTCCTCTACGATATGGACGCACTTCGCGAACGCGGCATCCAAATCACCGTTACCGTATTGCGCCCGATGCAGCACGTTGCCGCCCGGATGCAGCTTCGGCGCGTGCTTCGATAACGCGAACGCCGGATCGTCGACGACCGGAAGGACGACGTACTGCACCTCGATCGCCTTTAACGCCGCTTCGGCAACCTCTAGCGTCTCGGCTGCCACCGTTGCAACCGCGTCTCCCACGTAACGGACCCGATCGTCGCACAATACCGGTTGATCGGGATTGACGATGCCGAACCGGTTCAAGCCCGGAATGTCGGCATGCGTCAACACCGCGTGCACGCCCGGCATCCGCCTTGCTTTGTCCGTGTGAATCGACGCTATGCCCGCGTGCGGATGCGGGCTTCTGAGGACGAGGCCGTAGAGCATCCCCTCGCTCCGCATATCCGTCAAATAAGCAAGCTTACCCGTTACCTTATCCGGTCCGTCGGGACGAACGCGCCATCTAGCTCCGCTAGTCGATTTGTTTAGCGCCATACCCTTCCCCCTCCTCTCGGACGAATTCCCTCCATAATGCCGCGGCGACGAGATTCGCCGCCGTCTTTCGCCGATAGGCGTCGGAGACGAGCGGGTCCGTCTTCGGCACGAACTGCTTCTCGACGTGTCCATGCACCTCGATCAACAGCTCGCGGTCCGGCAAACGGCCTTTCAGCGCTTTTTCCGCGGCGTGCATGCGCTGCGGGATCGTCTGCCCTCCGCCCGCGGCGATCACGACTTCCTTGATCGCGCCGTCGGGCTTCAAGCTGCCGCTCATCGCTACGGTAACGACCGAAGGCGTGAACGCTTCCCTGCGGCCGACTTTATGGTAAGCTCCGAATTTGACCGGGGCTGTTCGATTCTGATTCATGAAAGGCAAAAAGATGCGCGTCAGCAAATTCGAAGGCTTCGGCGATTGCACGTGCAACCGTTCCACCCATTCCGACGCGCTTTCCCTTAATTGGCTCAATCCGGTGCACCATTCGAATTCCGCCCTGCACGCGATAAGCGCCGGCAAACAATCCCCGACTCTGGACGCGATATTGCCGCCGATCGTCGCCGAGTTGCGAATCGAGTGCGCGGCGATCGATTTAAACGCCTCGACGAGCATGGGGTAGTGTTCGATCAAGAGCGGATCGTTCCGGCATTCGCCGAGCGTCGTCAAAGCGCCGATCGCTATAGCGTCCTCGTCCGCGGCAATTCCCGTCAATCCGGGAATCGAACTTAAATCTATCACCTGCCTGGGCATGGTCGCTACGCCCGACTCCCATTGCGTCCGGAGCAGCGTACCGCCCGCGACGTATATCGCTTCCGTATCGAATAGACGTTTGAACGTCCATGCTTCCGCCAAATCACGGGGATGCAACACGGAAGGAAAGCGAGCGATTTCTTCTTGTTCGGACGCCATCCTCATCCCCTCCTATTGTCATTGTGTACGCGATGCATTCGCGCCGGACGATTCAGCTGACCAAAGCTTGCTGGCTTGCTCGAGTTGACCGGGATCGTCGATATCCATTAGCGCTTCCGGCGATTCGATGACGAGGCGTCGTCCCCGATATTCGCCCGACAGCAACAGCCTCCGGGCTCCGGCGTCGCCTTCCAGCCGATCGATCGCATCGTACATGGCCGGTCCGAGCATGACGGGAGGCATCGCTTCTCCGCCGATCTCGCACGCAACATAATCCAATTGTTCATTTGACGCATAAGCGTCAGCGACACGGTCGAGCAATTCCGTCGTAACGAACGGTTGATCCGCGAGCACGATCATGACGCCGTCCGAATGTCCTTCCCGCGCGTCTCTTAGTCCGGCTTTCAGCGAACGCGACATGCCTAGCTCCGCATCGAAACAACGGACGACGCGAAAGCGCGAACGAACCGCATCTAAGGATGAGTCGGCTAACCATTCCAGCGAATCGGCTGCGTTCACGACGACCGAAATCCGGCCAAGTCGCGCGCATTCGGTCATTTGTCGCAGGGCGATCGCACCGAGCGGAGGGCTACCAGGGGCAAGCGTTAGGGACGGCTTGTGCGTACCCATCCTCCTGCTGCTCCCCGCCGCTAAATAAATGCCGCCGTAAGCCATCGTCGATTCCCCCTTGCGCCTTGCTTGCGGCGCTTCGCGCCGAGATCAGCTCGGCGACGATGCTGACGGCGATCTGATTCGGGCCGTCGGCACCGATTCGCAGACCGACCGGCGCGCATACCCAGCTTGGAATGCTAAGTCCTTCGAATAGATGCTTGATTCTAGTGGTAGAGCCCATAACGCCCAAGTAAACCGGATGAATAGCAAGCGCAAGCTCGAGCATTTCCCGGTCTCTGCGTATATGGTGGCTGCAGATGACGATGTAGTCGTTCCGATCGATCGCAAGCCGTTCGGCAAGCTGCGCCGGCGTTCCCGTCTCGCATATCGCGTTCGGATAACGCGCGGGATCGCTCAATTCCGGTCGCCAGTCGCCGACGGCGACGCGGAACCCGCTCTTCGCCGCAAGCTCGCATAGCGGCACCGTTCCATCGTCGGCGCCGAAGACGATTACTCGGGGACGCGGAGCGTACGCGGCGGAGAAAAGCCTTTTCCAACCCGTCGCTTGAAGCATGTTCGCATAGGCTGCATCCCTGCCTGACGTCATTAGCGCGTACTTGATCGCTTCTCCATCGATTAACCTCGGATTAGCCGACGCATAGCGGACAAGCGTCGCTTCCCGTCCGGCTTCCACTTCGTTGCACGCATTCGATAGCAGCCGCCGCAGCGGACCCGCGAGCGGCTCGAGCAATATCGTCAGCTTGCCGCCGCAGCCGATCGCCTCGCCCCATATCGCATCCTCCTCGGGACGCAAATTATAAACGATTATTTCGCTTCGCCCGCTTCGCGTAAGCACCTCTGCCCGCTCAGCCAAATCCGTCTCGAGGCAGCCGGGACTCAAGCTTCCTAGCCTGCCGCCTCCGCTTAGAAGCAGCATCGCCGCTCCCTGTTTACGGTAAGCATGGCCTTCCACGTGCAGTAAAGTTGCGAGCACGGCAACGTCAGCGCGATCGCGCGCGTGCATAAGGATGTCATAATGGTCCATGCCCTCGCCTCCTTAGGAACCGATCCGGCTTAGCAACGCCCGCAAGCTCTGATCGGATTGCCGAAGCACGCGCTTTCGGTCGATCGTCCTAACGACTTTCTCGGACATGACCATCTCTCCGTCGATCAACACCGTATCGACGTCTCCTCGCGTCGCCGCATAGACGACTCGCGAGAACATGTCGGCATCGTAAGACGGGTACACGTGAAAATCTTCCAAATCAAGTAGCTGCAAATCCGCCTTTTTGCCGACCTCGACGCTTCCGATCAAATGCGACATCCCGAGTACTTCCGCTCCGCCCATCGTCGCCATTCGAAGCACCGTTCTGGCATCCATTACCGTCGGTCCATGCTTCACCTTCTGAATGAAAGCCGTCAGCCGCATCTCCTGGAACATATCCAAGTTATTGTTGCAAGGTGCTCCGTCTGCGCCGATGCCGACCTTGATACCCGCTTGCAGCAACTCCGGCACTTGGGCAACCCCGGAAGCTAGCTTCAGGTTCGACCCCGGACAGTGCGTCACTTTGACGCCTCGGTCTCGAATGATCCGCTTCTCTTCGTCGCTTAGCCATATGCTATGAGCAAGAATGAGATTCGGACGGGCAAGACCGATATGATCCAAATAGACGACGTTGCGCATCCCGCGTTCGGCTTCGACCATCGCGATCTCGCCTTGATTTTCCGAAGCATGGGTATGCACCATCACGCCGTAATGTTCGGCTAGATCGCGAACGCCGACCAATAAATCCTCGGTACAGGAGACGACGAACCGCGGACAGAACGCGTATTGGATGCGGCCGTTAGCCGCCCCGTGCCATCGTTCCAGCAAATCGACGCTCTGCTGCAGCGAATCGGACGTCTTCTCTTGCAAAGCAAGCGGAACCTCCGTGCCGTGATCCATCATTACTTTGCCGGACAACGCGCGCATGCCGCTTTCTTCGATCGCCCTGAACGCCGCATCCGTATGATGGACCGTCTCCATATCGAGGATGGTCGTCGTGCCGCTACGAATGAGCTCTCCCAATCCCAGCAACGCCGAATAATAGACCGACTCTTCGTCGTGCGCCGCTTCCAGCGGCCAGATTCGCTCGCGTAGCCAATCGATAAGCGCCAGATCGTCGGCTCGGCCCCGAAACAACGTTTGGCAAAGGTGTATGTGCGTCTGCACGAACCCCGGCAGCAATACTTTTCCGCCCGCATCGATCACAAAGTCCGCGGGAACATCGATCTGACCGCCGACTCGCGCGATCACGTCATCTTGTATGAGCACGTCTCCGGAGACGACGTCATTGCTTGCATTCATCGTCATAATGACTGCGTTCCGAATTAACTTGGTCGCCATCCGCATCGTCCCTTCGGCCACAGCCTCTTTTTTCGCTTACAGCGACCTTTCAGACTTACTTAACTTCGGCTGAGCAGCCGGCGGAATAAGAACGCCATCTTGAGCCTTAGCAAATCGTCGATTCGCTTGAAATCGACGTCGAGCAGCTCGCCCAGCTTCTCGATCCGGTAAGTCGCCGTATTGCGGTGAATGAACATCCGCTTGGCCGTCTCGTTAAGCTGGCCGTCGTTGTCCAAATACGTCTCGAGCGTGCGCATCATTTCCTGTACGTACTCGGGATCTTTGCCAAGCAAGCCGCCCAACCATCGGTCGCAATATTTCCGCATCCGTTCCTTCGGCACCGATTCGAAAACAAAAGCCAAATCGAGCGTCTCGAATTTTAAATACGACTCGTTCATCCCCCAATCGAGCGCGAGGCGATGCGTCTCCTTGCACTCTTCGAACGCTTCGGCCAGCTGCTCCGGCTTCGACTTGCTGCCGCTGATCGCGACGCGCGGCATCGCGGTGTTCTGTCCTTTGACTGACAGACACGCGTCGAGCGCCGTCAGCAATCGTTCTCCGCCGTCTTCAACTTCTGCCGGGTAGAGCGACAATACGCCCTCGTCCAGCACCAGATGTACGCCTTTAAGCTCTTGAATCAAGCGGTGGCCGAGAAATTGACGTTTCAGGCAGTCCAGCTTCTCTTGCCTAGCCGCGCCTTGCGTCTCCGACGGAAAATCGGTCAACGCGAGCCGATAAGGCTGTTTCAAAAGATCGATCTCCCAGCGCGACGCGTAATCGTTGACCGCATCGATCGGAAGCCCTTGCTTCAAATTCCGCAAAAGCAATCTGCCGAAATCTTTTTGCAGCGACAGCTCGAAATAATCTTCGTAATTAAAGTTCAGATGATAAGCAATAAGTTCCGCCGCTTGGACGTACAAACTTTCTTCGACCGAAGTCAAATACAGCTGAGGCGTAAAAAACAACGTGTAGCCCGTGCACTGCTCCTGCTTCATTAGAGGCACGCTGTATGCTTGCCAAGACCTCTTTTTTACCCATTTGGCGTACGGCGACCAAGGCTCGCGCAGCAACAATTCGTCGTCCGGCACCTGGGAGGCGTTATAGACGATTTGTCCGCGGGACCCGATAATCGCGATCGGATCCCCGATAATGGACGAGATGGCTTCGAACAATTGCCCGATCGCATCCGATTGAAGCGCCAGCCGCATGAGCCGGATTTGCTTATCCAGCACCTCCTGCAGCATGCCGGTGTTTTTCTTCATTTCCGCATGGAACAAGCCGTTCATTTGATCGGAGAACGTGAACTGGTAAGGAAGCTCGATGAGCGGAAACCCTAGCTCGTTAGCCCGGTCGACGAGCTCCTCCGGGATAGCGCTCCAAAATCTTCCAAGCTTAATGCCAAGGCCAGCAGAGCCGCTTGCGTGCAGCTTATCGAGCAAAGCGGCCGCTTCCCGCGGTTGGTCTTTGATCAAGTAGGCGGTCGTGAACAGCATTTCGCCTTCTTTGATCCAGTCGCTAATATCGGGCGCATCCATGACGTTGACGGATTTGACGATGCGGTTCACGCCGTTGTTGCCGGCGATTAGCTTTCCTTCCGATAGCGGATAGACGGACAACGCTTGTTCAACGGTAAGATACATCGGCCCCACCCCCTCTACGCAAGCTCCACGTTCTTTTAGATCAAGATATGTGACTTCTATGTAATTATATATAACATTTTAGATGTAAATTTGTTTTAATGCAATATATTACGTTAGGTATTCTAACAAAAATTCAATCGATTCCCCATCGCCGCAACGAAAATCCTAACTCCTACTATCCTAAAAATATGAATCCTTCACGAAAAATAGGTGCGAAAGTTAGCGTAGTTTATCGGTGAAAACGACAAAAACCAGCCCTATTCAGGCTGGCTTCGTCAATCGCTACTTCTTATGCTTACGTATTCTCTTCCGCCGACTCGTTCTGGACGAGTCCGGCGAACAGCGCGTGCACGAACTGGTCGGCATCGAACTCCTGCAAATCGTCCATCTTCTCGCCGAGCCCGACGAACTTAACCGGCAGCTCCAGCTCATTGCGAATCGCGATAACGATGCCGCCTTTCGCCGTGCCGTCCAGCTTCGTGAGCACAAGGCCCGTCACGCCGCTCTTCTCGCCGAAAAGCTTAGCTTGAGATAGCGCGTTCTGTCCCGTCGTCGCGTCCAGCACAAGCAACGTCTCGTGCGGAGCGCCGGGAATTTCGCGCTGGATGACCCGATGGATTTTGGACAGCTCCTCCATCAGGTTCACCTTGTTCTGCAGCCGTCCGGCCGTATCGCAGATGAGGACGTCCACATTGCGTTGCTTAGCCGCCTGCACCGCGTCGAACATGACCGCTGCCGGATCGGAGCCCGAGTGCTGCTTGATGACATCGACGCCTACGCGTTGCCCCCATACCTCCAGCTGTTCGATCGCCCCTGCGCGGAACGTATCGCCTGCCGCTAGCAGTACGTTTTTGCCTTGCTGCTTGTAACGCCACGCGAGCTTGCCGATCGTCGTCGTCTTGCCGACGCCGTTCACGCCGACGAACAAAATGACCGTAATGCCGTTAGGATTGCTGCGCAATCCCGCGTCTTCGCCGGAGCCTCGCAGCATCTCGACCAGCTTCTCCGACAGTATCGGCTGAAGCTCGGATGCTTCTTCGATTTTGCGTTTCTTCACTTCGGCACGCAGCTCGTCGATGAGGGCCATGACCGTATTGACGCCGACGTCCGCGCCGATCAAAATTTCTTCCAATTCCTCGAAGAACGCCTCGTCGATTTTTTTGCGGCGCAGGAACAGCTCTCCTACTTTGCCGAACGCGTCGCGGGTTTTCGCAAGCCCGCCGATGAACTTGCTAGTGACCGCTTCCGTCTTGGAAGAGATCGCTTCCTTCAGTTTCTTGAAAAAACTCATCGGTACTTTCCTCCAACCTATCGCTCGTTCATTGTTAAGCCGTCGCGGTCATCTCTTCCGAATCTTCGAGCCTTACGGATACCAGCTTCGATACGCCGCCTTCTTCCATCGTCACGCCGTACAGGACATCGGCTTCTTCCATCGTGCCTTTGCGGTGGGTAACGACGATGAACTGCGTCGAATCCGAAAACTCGCGCATGTACTGCGCGTAACGCGTAACGTTCGCTTCGTCGAGCGCGGCTTCGACTTCGTCGAGCACGCAGAACGGCACCGGCTTCACGTTCAAAATCGCGAACAGCAGCGCGATCGCCGTCAGGGCTCGTTCGCCGCCGGAGAGCAATTGCAAGTTTTGCAGCTTCTTGCCCGGCGGCTGCGCGACGATATCGATACCGGTATCGAGCGGCTTATCCGGCTCGCTCAAGATAAGATCCGCGCGTCCGCCGCCGAACATCCGGGAAAAGACGACGACGAAATGCTTGCGGATTTCCTCGAACGTCGTGCGGAACCGCTTGGACATTTCCTCGTCCATTTCGCGGATAATGCCGTGCAGCTTCGTCTTCGCTTCGATCAAGTCGTTCTCTTGCTCGGACAGGAATTGGTAGCGCTCGAATACGCGTTTAAACTCCTCGATCGCGCCCAAGTTAACGTCGCCTAGCGCGGTAATTTTACGTTTCATGTCGCGAACTTCGTTCTGGGTAGCGACGATATCTTCCGGAACCGGATATCTCGCCTTCGCCAGCTCGAAACCGAGCTCGTATTCCTCGGTCAGCTTGCGGAGCAAGTTGTCGAGCTCGACGTCCATCCGGTTAACGGCGATTTCGGCTTGACGCAAGCCTTCCTCTACCGTACGCAGCTTCGACCGTTGATCTCTCGTCTCGCCTTCCTTGCGCTCGAGATCGCGATGCTTCTCGGCGCGATCCGCGCGCTTGAACTCGATCGTCTCGGTCAACTGCTTTTTCTGGATGCGCAATTCGTTCAGTCGTTCCTTCTGCTGGACAAGCTGTTCATCGTTTCGCGTAGCTTCTTCCGCATTCTGGGTTAGCGTCTCATGCAGTTGCTTCAGCTCGGCCGTTAACCTCGCCAGCTCCGCGCGCACCCGCACCGCTTGCTCCTCGGTCGCTCCGCGATCTTGCTCAAGACGCGCGATCGCGATCTTAAGATCCGTAAGTGACGACTGCAGCTCTTCCTTCGCGCTTGCGCTGCGACGGCGAAGCTCCTCGGCCTCGCGAATGCGGGCTTGAATTTGCTCTTCCTCGAGCACGAGCGCGGCGAGTCTGGCATCCGCCTCTTCGCGCGTCGCGGACAAATTGCCCGCTTCCGCGTCGAACGCCGCCTTCTCCATCGCAAGTGCGGCTTGCTGCTCTTCGAGCTGCTTCTCTTCCTGTCGCAGCTGCTGACGCTCCGCCGCGACTTGTTGTTCGTTAAGCCGCTCTTTCTCTCCTTGGTCACGCAACAGTTCGATATTGCGCGACACTTGAGCGACCGCCTTCTTTAGATCGTCGACTTCCGTTCGCGCCAACGTTTGAGCCGATTCGGCTTCCGCGATTTCGCGCGCCAAGTCGTCTAGCTGCCGCTGGCGGCCGAGCAAGCTCGAAGACTTCTTCTGCATCGCGCCGCCCGTCATCGAACCGCCCGCGTTGACGATGTCGCCATCCCGCGTCACGACGCGATAACGATATTGCAAGCGAGACGCGATTCGGTTAGCTTGTTCTAGCGTCTCGGAAATAAGTACGTTGCCTAACATGCTGCTGACGATAGCCGCATACTTCGGCTCGGAGCCGACCAACTCGGATGCGACTCCGATAAACCCTTCAGCCTGCTCGAGCTGACGTCTGTCGCTATCCGGCAACGTGCGCGGACGGATGACGTCGAGCGGCAAGAAAGTCGCGCGCCCGGATTGCCGTTGCTTCAAGTAAGCGATCGCCGCCCGGGAGCATTTCTCGTCTTCCATGACGATATGTTGAAGCGCCCCGCCTAATGCGGTCTCGACTGCCGTCTCCAGGTGAGCCGGCACGCTCACGAGTTCCGCGACGGCGCCATGCACGCCGTGCAAATTGCTGCGCTTGGATGCTTTCAAAACTTCGCGAACGCCATGCTGGAAACCGTCGTAGTCGTCTTGCAGTTCTTTGATCGTATCGCGGCGGGAAACGAGCGCGTCGCGCTTCTGGTCGAAGCGGCGTACGGCCAATTGCGCCTCCTCGATTTTCCGCTGAAGCTCGGCGGAACGCGCGCCTTCGGAGACGTACTTGTTGCGTACATCCTCAAGCGCCGCGGATACCGCAGCGAACCGCTCGTCGAGCGACGCGCGCTTCTCGCTTAGCCCTTGATGCTGCTGCGCTAGCCGCGCTTCCTCTTCGGCGATCCGGGATACTCTACGCTCGAGCACTTCTCGTTGGCCTTCCCCGTAACGAATATCGTTGCGGGCTTGCGCCATCGCGTTAAGCGTATCGAACAGCTCCGCCTTCAGCCGTTCCTCGGCTTCCGTGCTGCCGTCCGCCAGCGCTAGCTTCTCTTCCTCGGAAGCAAGCTTCGACTTCAACTGCGCGAGCTCAACGTCCAAGCTTTCGCGCTTGCCCTTGAAGCCGTCCGCTTCGGCCGCCGCTTCCGATTGACGCTCCGTAGCGGTAGCGATAGACTGCGCCAAGCCTTCGCGGTTGCGCTCCAAATTCGCGCGCCGCTCGTTAAGAAGCTCGCCGTAGCCTTCGGACTTCTCGGTTTCTTCGCTGCAATGGAGAAGTTCGTCCTGCAGCTTCTCGAGGATTTCCTCCAAACGTTGCAGCGCCTGGCGCTCTTCCTCTAGCAACGCGTCGTGCTTGCTGACGAACGTAGACAACGACGTCTGCTCGTCCTTAAGCGACGCCAGACGTTCGTTCGTCTGCGTCCAAGACGTATGTACACCTTCGATCTGATGGACGTACACCGCGATTTCTTTACTTTTCAGGTCGTCCTTCAGCTGTTTGTACGTTTCGGCTTTCGCCGATTGTTCTTTCAGCGGTTCGATTTGAGCGTCGAGCTCGCTGACCAGATCGTGAATCCGTAGCAAATTGTTCTCGGTATCCTCGAGCTTCTTCTGCGCTTCCTTCTTGCGGCTTTTGTACTTGACGATGCCCGAAGCTTCCTCGAAGATACCGCGGCGGTCTTCCGAACGCGTACTCAAAATCTCCTCGATCCGCCCTTGTCCGATGATCGAATAAGCTTCCCGACCGATCCCCGTATCCATGAACAATTCGGTAATATCTTTCAGCCGGCACGGCTGTTTGTTAATTAAATATTCGCTATCCCCGTTGCGATGTACCCGGCGAGTGACCGTCACTTCGCTGAAATCGAGTGGAAGCGCTTTATCCGCATTGTCCAACGTCAAAGAAACTTCGCCGAAGTTAACCGCCTTACGGGAGTCGCTACCAGCGAAAATAATATCTTGCATATTGCCTCCGCGGAGCGACTTGGCGCTCTGTTCGCCGAGTACCCAACGAATGCCGTCGGAAATATTGCTCTTGCCGCTTCCGTTCGGTCCGACGACGGCGGTAATTCCGCGAACGAATTCCAGCTCGGTTCGGTCCGCGAACGACTTAAACCCGGTCAGCTCGATTCTTTTCAAAAACATAAGGATAATTACTCCTCTCGAGTCGGTCGGTCTTGAAACAAACTTCGATATTTAATCCTCTTGCTTCAGCAAGAGGCGCAGCGCTTGAGACGCGGCCTGTTGCTCCGCTTCCTTCTTCGAACGCCCTGCCCCTTTGCCGAGACGCTGCTTGCCGATGACGACGACGGCTACGAATTCGCGGTCGTGCGCGGGTCCCCGCTCTTCCATGATCCGGTAATCGAGCGGCCCCATCGCCAGCTGCTGTACTTTCTCTTGAAGCTCCGTCTTGAAGTCCTTGCGCTGAGACTCGCCGTCTTCGGGAAGCTGCGAGAATAGATGGCGTTCCAAAAATTTGCGTACGACGACTAATCCCTGGTCTAAGTAGAGCGCGCCTACGAACGCTTCGAAAGCGTCCGCCAGCAAAGACGGCCGAGTACGGCCGCCCGTTTGCTCCTCCCCTTTGCCGAGCATCACGACTTGCCCGAAATCGAGCGCCTCGGCAAAACGGACAAGCGACGGTTCGCAGACGATGCTGGCTCTCAGCTTCGTAAGCTCCCCTTCCGGACGATCCGGATACAGTCGATACAAATATTCCGATACGGTCAGTTGCAGCACCGCATCGCCGAGAAACTCCAGCCTTTCGTTATCCGGAAGACGGGCGCCTTTCTGTTCGTTCACGTAGGAAGTGTGCGTGAATGCCTGCTTCAGTAGCGAGACGTTGCGAAACGAGATCTTAGTTCGTTCCTGAAGTTGATCAAAACTATCACTCATGTTGTCACCCCGATCCAATAGCGAGAGTTTGGCCCGAATAGGCTTCAGTCATCCATCGGTTACTCGTATAAAAAGACCGACGCAGGCGGCATAAGCCGCCTGCGTCGACGTTCACGCGCTAATTTAAGTTCCTTTTTTGCATAAGGGTGTTTCATTATTCCATCGAACGCGCTCATTTAGGTTTCTTTTAAGCTTCGTATTTGCGCAAAATGATCGTAGCATTATGCCCGCCGAATCCGAACGAGTTGGATAACGCTACTTTCACGTCCGCCGTGCGTGGTTTGTTCGGAACAAAATCCAGATCCAATTCCGGATCCTGATTGTCGAGGTTTGCGGTCGGAGGAATTACGCCATGCTTCAGCGTAAGACCTACGATGACGGCTTCCACGCCGCCGGCTGCGCCGAGCAAATGCCCGGTCATCGACTTCGTGGAGCTGACGGCAAGCTTGTAAGCATGCTCGCCGAACACTTTCTTGATCGCCGTCGTCTCGGATTTGTCCCCGACCGGCGTCGACGTTCCGTGCGCGTTAATATAATCGACTTCCGAGGGCTCGATGCCCGCGTCCTTGATCGCTTTGTTCATGCTGCGAGCCGCGCCTTCCGGATCCGGCTCGACCATGTCGTAAGCATCGCCGCTCATGCCGTAACCGATAATTTCCGCATAAATGCGTGCTCCGCGCGCTTTGGCATGCTCTAGCGATTCAAGAATCATAACGCCGGAGCCTTCGCCCATAACGAATCCGTCGCGGTCGACGTCGAACGGTCTGCTCGCCTTTTCGGGCTCGTCGTTGCGCGTGCTCATCGCTCTCATCGAGCAGAAGCCCGCCATGCCGATCGGACGGATCGTCGCTTCCGCGCCGCCGCAGATCATAACGTCGGCGTCGCCGCGTTGAATCATCTTGAACGAATCGCCGATCGAATGCGTTCCGGTCGCGCAAGCCGATACGGCAGCCGTATTCGGACCTTTCGCTCCGGTAATCATCGAAACTTGGCCGCTGGCCATGTTTGCGATCATCATAGGGATGAAGAACGGGCTAACGCGACGAGGACCTTTGTTCAACAGGATCGTATGCTGGTCTTCCCAAGTGCCGAGACCACCGATACCCGAGCCGACGACAACGCCGACCTTCTCGGGATCCGCGTTCTCGCCAATGACGAGACCCGCGTCTTGGACGGCCATTTTGCTCGCCGCCACGCCGAATTGGACGAATCGGTCCATCTTTCGCAAATCTTTTTTGTCGATATAGACGGAAGGATCGAAATCCTTGATTTCGGCAGCGATCTTCGTCGTATATTCGGATGTATCGAACGCTTCGATCTGGCTAATGCCGGATTTGCCGGCCAGCAAGTTATTCCATAACGTAGGTAAATCGGATCCGAGAGACGTAACGACTCCCATACCGGTAACCACCACGCGGTGTTTCAAACAGATTCACCTCTTCAGGGTATTTCAGTCGTCTGCTCCACATCGGAATAGACTCATGAATGTGGAGAAGTCCCGTTAGGATAACGGGACCCGGTTTCGATCATTACGTATGAGATTGTATGTATTTTACGACTTCTCCCACCGTTGTGATCTTCTCTGCATCCTCGTCTGAAATCTCCAAGTCGAATTCGTCTTCGAGTTCCATTACGAGTTCTACCACATCGAGAGAGTCAGCGCCTAAGTCGTCTTTGAAGGATGCTTCGGCGGTTACTTCCGCCTCTTCAACTCCCAGGCGTTCGATAACGATGCGTTTTACGCGCTCTTGTACATCGGACATCCGGTTCACCTCCCTTAACGTATTATACGTGAATCATGGACAAAAATCCAGCATGCTATCGCGCAAATCAATGTCCTAGGCACGCTATCGCGCATCACGTTCCATACGCGCCCTACGGGTACCGTGCAAAGTTCGGATCTTACATGTACATTCCGCCGTCTACGTGGATCGTTTGACCGGTCATATACGATGCGGCTTCCGACGCCAGATAGACGACGGCGGCCGCGATATCTTCCGGGCGGCCCATCCGGCCGAGCGGAATTTCGGTCAAAATCTTAGTACGGGCTTCTTCCGGAAGTTTATCCGTCATATCCGACACGATGAATCCCGGCGCGACCGCGTTAACGGTAATGCCGCGCGTAGCCAATTCCTTGGCCGCGGATTTCGTGAGGCCGATGACGCCCGCTTTCGCGGCGACGTAGTTCGCTTGTCCGGCATTGCCGAGCACGCCTACGACGGACGAAATATTAATGATGCGGCCGGAACGCTGCTTCATCATCGGACGCGTTACGGCTTTGATTCCGTTAAACACGCCTTTGAGGTTCGTCTCGATAACTTCGTCGAAATCTTCTTCTTTCATACGCATGATTAGGTTGTCACGGGTAATGCCGGCATTATTCACGAGAATGTCCACTTTGCCGAACGCTTCGAGCGTCTTGGCCAGCATCTCGTCGAATTCCGCGGATTTCCCGACGTTCGCCTTGATCATGATCGCCTTGCGGCCGAGCGCCTCGATCGCCTGGACGGTTTCCGCCGCCGCAGCTTCGCTGCCCGAGTAGTTGACCGCCACGTCGGCGCCGGCTTCCGCCAGTCCGATCGCGATCGCGCGGCCGATTCCGCGGGAAGCGCCGGTGACGAGCGCGCTTTTGCCATTCAAGTCCCACATAGCCATCGTTCCACTCCCCCTCTCATCCATTGTTGCCTATTGCGTCTTATTGCGCAACTGCACCCGCCGCGGCAGCCGAAGTGTTCACCGCGACGACCTGAACGGATTTGTCGACCTTCTTGATCAAGCCTGCCAATACGGTGCCGGAACCGATCTCGTAGAACGTGTCGACGCCTTCAGAGATCAACCATTTAACCGTATCTTCCCATTGCACGGGCGACACCACTTGATCCACAAGCAGCTTGCGCAGCTCTTCGCCGGAAGTAACAGGCTTAGCGTGGACGTTCGCGACGACCGGTACGGATGCTTCGCCGAAGTTTACTTTGGCAAGCTCCGACGATAGCGCGTCGGCTGCCGGTTGCATAAGGCTGGAGTGGAAAGGTCCGCTCACTTCAAGCGGAATGACTCTCTTCGCTCCGGCTTCTTTGCCGCGCGCGACCACTTCGGCTACGCCTTCGGCCGAACCGGAGACGACGATCTGCCCCGGACAGTTGACGTTAGCGAGCTCGACGAGCCCCGCCGTGGACGTAATGTCCGCACATAGCGCAGCGAGCGGTTCGCGATCCGCGCCGAGAACGGCCGCCATAGCGCCTTTACCGCTCGGAACGGCTTGCTCCATAAATTGACCGCGAGCGCGCACGAGACGGATCGCGTCTTCGAAAGCAAGTACGCCAGCCGCGACTAGCGCGCTGTATTCGCCGAGGGAGTGACCCGCGACGTAATCCGGACGCACGCCTTGCGATTTGAACGCTTCCAGAAGCGCCACGCTTGTCGCGAGCAACGCGGGCTGCGTGTTCGCCGTCTGACGAAGCTGCTCTTCCGGACCTTCGAAGCTCAGCTTGCTGATCGAGAACCCGAGTGCCTCGTCGGCACGATCGTAAATATCGCGCGCGGCCTCGCTGCTCTCGTAAGCATCGCGCCCCATGCCTACCGCTTGCGCGCCTTGGCCGGGAAATACGAATGCGATTTTACCCAACTTTATTCCCTCCTACCAGATCAACACGGACGCGCCCCAAGTCAAACCGCCGCCGAAACCGACGAACACGAGGCAGTCGCCTTCTTTGACGCGTCCTTCTTCGACCGCTTCGGCCAACGCGACCGGGATCGACGCCGCGGACATATTGCCGTATTTATCGATATTGACCATGCATTTGTCTCTCGTCAAATCCAAGCGATCGAGCGCGGATTGAATGATGCGGATATTCGCTTGGTGCGGGATGAGCAGATCGATGTTTTCCTTCGTGAGACCGGCTTTGGCAAGCGCCTCTTCCGCCGCGTTGCCCATAATGCGGACGGCGAACTTGAACACCTCGCGGCCGTTCATCTCGATGAAATGGCGGCGCTCCGCCACCGATTGCTCCGAGGAAGGCTGGCGAGAACCGCCGCCGCAGATGCGAAGCAATTCTCCGCCGGAGCCGTCGGCCCCAAGCTCGAACGATTTGAACCCGCGACCTTCCGGCACTTCGCCGAGCACGACCGCGCCGGCGCCGTCACCGAACAGAATGCACGTATTGCGGTCGGTATAATCCGTAATCCGCGACAACGATTCCGCCCCGACGACGAGCACGTGCTTGTACATGCCCATCTTGATGAATCCGGTCGCGCTCGCGATAGCATAAATGAATCCGGAGCATGCAGCGGACAAATCGTACGCTGCCGCCCTCTTCGCGCCGAGCTTCTCTTGAAGCAAGCAAGCCGTCGAAGGGAAGAACATATCAGGCGTTATCGTCGCCACGATAATGAGATCGATCTGGTCGGCCGTAACGCCCGCAGCCTTCATCGCGCGTACCGACGCCTCGTAAGCCAAGTCGGACGTAGCTTGTCCTTCCGCGACGATCCTTCTCTCCTTGATGCCGGTCATCGTGACGATCCATTCGTCGTTCGTTTCTACTATTTGTTCCAGTTGCGCATTCGTTAACCGGTTATCGGGCGTGTACTTGCCCGTTCCGAGAATGCCCACGGACTTGTCTTTCATGGGATTCGCTCACTTTCCGCTGAATTCTTCGGTCAATGCCGCGATCAGACCGTTGCCGATTGCCGTGCGCGTATGCCGGATCGCCGTCTTCATCGCTTTGGCGTCGGAAGAACCGTGCCCTTTCACGACAAGACCGTTAACGCCGAGCAAAGGCGCCCCGTTGTATTCGTTGTAGTCCATCCGGTCTCTTACGCGGCGGAAGCTCGGCTTCAAGATCGCGGCGGCTATTTTCGACTTGAACGACGACATGAGCTCCTCGCGCAACAGCGAGAAAATCGACGACGCCGCGCCTTCGAACGCCTTAAGCATGATGTTGCCGGAAAAGCCGTCGCACACGATAACGTCGCACTTATGTCTAAGCACGTCCCGCGCTTCGATATTCCCTACGAAATGGATGGGCGCTTGCTCCAGTAAGTCGTAAGCCGCCTTCGTCAATTCGTTCCCTTTGGCCTGCTCGGTGCCTACGTTCAGCAGACCGACGCTCGGCTTGCGGATGCCGTGCACTTTTTCTCTATAAATGGTTCCCATCAGGGCGTATTGTAACAGGTGCTCGGGTTTGGCGTCCATATTCGCGCCCATGTCGAGCGCAAGCACGCCTACGTTGTCCAAGGAAGGAAACATCGGCGCTAAGCCGGGGCGATCGATGCCATTGAGCCGTCCGAGTAGCAATAAGCCGACGGCCATTAACGCGCCGGTATTGCCCGCGGAGATCATGGCGTCCGCTCTACCTTCCTTCACCATTCGACCGGCGACGACCATCGAGGAATTCGACTTGCGTCTTACCGCCCTCACCGGCTCGTCGTCGTTTTCGATGACTTCTTCGGCAGGCTCGATCGTCACGTTCGACGGCACTTTCGAGCCGAGCAGAGGCGTCAGAATCTCAGGCTTGCCTACTAAAATAAGCTGCGTGTCCGGCCATTCGGCTGCCGCCGCCAGCGCGCTTTCGACTTGCGCATGGGGCGCGTGATCTCCGCCCATTGCATCTATCGCAATCCGCATTGAAGGTCACTCCTCTTATGTTTTCGATTCCCCCGCGGACCGGTAAATGACGAAATTGCCTTGGAAAACCATCTCTTCGCCAACGTATGTAAATACTTCTACCTTCGCCTTTTGCCCGCCGCTCGATCTAACGTACGCCTTCGCGATACACTTCTCGCCAAGCCGAACCGAACGGACGAACCGGATATCCGCGGACGCCGTCAGCGCGATCTCGTCGTTGATGACCGCGACGGCAAGCGAATTCGCTTGCGCGAACACGTGATGTCCACGGGCGATGCCGCTGCGGGAAAAAACGTGCTCTTCGTTCATTTCGAACAGCGAAATGCCGCTCTTGTCGAGCTGCAGATCGACGATATCTCCAATGACTTCGTGCAACGGCAACGAACGTACCGAATCGTGCGAACGCTCCGCCATTAGCTTTAGTCTTTCCCGAAGCTCGGGTATGGCAAGCTCCAAACGGTCTAATCGAATCGTTTGAATGCTGACTTTCAGTAACCGCGTCAGCTCCCGGTCGGTGAGGAAAGGGTTTTCGTCCAGCAGCCGGCTAAGCTCCTGATGACGCTGTCTTTTGGGAAGCCGTTCCACGTTCAACACCGCTTTCTTTGTAGATAGCCTTTAATACCTGGTGCCAAAAAGAGTATAAAGAAAAACGCGCCCGGATGCAACGAGGAGAACGTCCGTCTCGTCCAATGTTGGCCGATAACGTCTCTCCGCCGCCGCACCTGACGCGCTTAAGCATTATTGCTTGATAACTTCGCGAGCCTTGTACGTACCGCAAACTTTGCAAACGCGGTGCGCCAATTTCAGTTCGCCGCAGTTTTCACATTTCACCATGCCTGGAACTACCAATTTGAAATGCGTGCGACGCTTGTTTTTGCGGGATTTCGATGTCTTTCCAAAAGGTACTGCCATTGTTCCCACCTCCTTATCAGAGTCCTAAGCCTACAGACTACTCTTGCTGGGGTTTAAACCAATCTTGTAGCGCCGCAAGACGAGGGTCGATCGCCACCGTATTGCAGCCGCACGATTGTTCATTTCGATTCGCACCGCATTCCGGGCACAGTCCTTTGCAATCTTCTTTGCATAGGGGCGCGTAAGGCAGTTGAACGACCAATTCCTCCACCAGAAATGGCGTTAGATCGATGCGTTCGCCGGGTACCGGAATGGCTTCGTCATCTTCATCGAACTCTGCTTCGGAATCTTCCTTCATGCGCAGTTGCACTTCAAACGGAAGGCTAATGTGCTCTTCGGTCGACTCCAGACAGCGCGAGCATTGCGTGCGTACGTTGCAGGAAAGCTGTCCGGACACGATAATGAGATTATCGACCGGCTGAGCGGTGAGCGTGAATTCGATCGGACTAAGCGGAACGTATTCCGCATTGCCGCGAAAAACTTCTGCCGCGTCGAGCGTTCCTTTCAAATGAACCGGCAGTTGCCGAGCTACGACTTCTTGTACGTTAAGCAACAATGATATCACTCCAAACAAACAAAAATTATTATATCGAGTTTCAAGGGCATTTGTCAACAATTTCAGCGTAGCTAAACTTTGTACGACAGGCTTGACAAGCCTTCCGGCGGGTGTTGTTTCTCTTATCTGCCCGACCGTGTTATATTGTGGCAGACAAGCATTACCATTATGGCCTCAAAGGAGCCCGCGATGTCAACCGTAGGCGTAGTCGTAGAATATAATCCGCTTCACAACGGTCATCTCTATCATTTACAGCAATCGCGGAAAATAACGGGAGCGGACGAAGTAGTCGCCGTCATGAGCGGAAACTTCCTGCAGCGCGGAGAGCCCGCGCTCGCGAATAAATGGGCCCGCGCCGAGATGGCGCTGCGCGCCGGGTGCGACCTCGTGCTGGAGCTGCCGGTCGCTTATAGCGCCCAGCCTGCGCAGTGGTTCGCTTACGGCGCGATCGCCACGCTGGAGGCGACCGGCGTCGTCGATTCGCTCTGTTTCGGCAGCGAGAGCGGAGACGTAGCGGCATTGGACGCGATGGCCGCGCTGTTAGCCGAGGAACCGCTGCCGTTCGCGGATGAGCTAGCGGTCTATTTGAAGAAGGGCATGCCTTATCCTTCGGCATTCACGCAGTCCGCTCAAGCTTATTTGAGAGGCGCGGGATTAGAGCATCTCGCGTTCTCGCTGGAACAACCTAATCATACGCTTGGTTTGCATTATTTAATCGCTTTGCGGAAGCTAAAGAGCCGAATCGTCCCCCATAGTCTCCGACGCGAGAAGTCCGAGTACAATCAAGCCGACATTACCGACGTTCGCATTGCAAGCGCGACCGCCCTACGGAAATTGCTGCTAGGCGAAGCAGGATCGCTCGAGGAGATCGCCCCATACGTGCCGGAGTCGACGATCGATTTGCTGCGTCGGGAGTTCGAGGCCGGCAGAGCGCCGATCCAATGGGAAAACTTCGCGCGTCCGCTAGTTCACCAATTGTTCAGCCTGGATTCCGCCGTATTGGGCTCGTACGCGGAAGTCTCGGAAGGGTTGGAGCATCGCATGCGCGACGCCCTCTCCGAGGTTGACGCGTTTACGGTCGAAGCGCTGCTGGATGCGCTCAAGACCAAACGTTACACGCGCACGAAGCTACAGCGGACGTTGCTAAGGGTGTTGCTTGGCCATAGCAAGGAACTACTGGCTCCGGAACGGTTGGCCCAAGGCGTGAGCTATATCCGCGTGCTCGGTTTCACCGAACGCGGACAGCGGCTGCTCGGGCGCATGCGCAAAGCCGCCGCGCTCCCGGTCGTCGACTCCGCCGCGCGCGGAGACTGGCCGTACTTGGCGCTCGACGCGCGGGCGACGGCGGTCTATTCGTTGGCATACAGAGACGCGACCCCTTCGGATGCGCTTCGGGACTTCACGCAGCCGCCGATTCGCATCTGATAAGGGTTCCAGCGATTATCGGACAAGATGGTCTATCCTCTCCCCTCGGGACGTACATTGTAATGTACTTCCGCCCGAGGGGAGTTTTGCGTCCATGGACAAGCCTACGCACCGAAGGCGCTTCGCCGCCATATCCGTACTGATGGGCGCGGCGGCGTTTCTCGTCGTCGCCGGCATCGTATATTCGCCCGGGGATGCATTCCGGGCTTCTTTAAGCGGTTTGCAAATTTGGTGGCAGAACGTATTCCCCGGTCTGCTGCCGCCCCTTATGCTAGCCGATCTGCTAGCCGCTTCCGGGTTACTTCACGGGCTGGCGACGCTTGCGGAGCCGCTCACGCGCGGCTTGTTCCGCCTGCCCGGCACGTCCGGCTGGGCGATCGCGTTCGGCTGGTCCGCGGGCATTCCCGCGGGCGCCAAGGAAGCGGCGCGGCTGAAGGAGCGCGGAATGCTGCAGGACGGAGACGTCGACACCGTCCTGCTCGTCTCCCATCTGCCTAACCCGTTCCTCGTTATTCTCGTTATCGGATGCGGATTTTTGCATTCCGCGGCGTTAGGATGGTCGATCGCGCTCGGCCTATGGCTGTCCGCGATCCTCTCCGGCATGCTGTGGGCGAGAATCGCCAAGCCCCGCTCGCCGAAGCTGCCTTCGTCGCCGGTGCGCGAGCCTCGCGCGCTGCTCCGGCGGGCTTTTCGTGCGGCGGCCGACGCGCGCCACGATGACGGTCGGCCGTTCGGCAAGCAGCTGGCCGACTCGGTCTCGCATACAATCGCCACTCTGATGGCGATCGGCGGGCTTATGATGATGAGCGCGGTCGTGATCCGGCTCATCACGTACTGGATTCCGGGCAGCGACCTGTGGATCGCGTTGCCGGGCCTGTACGAGATGCACCTCGGCGCTTACGAGAGCAGCCGGTCCGAGCTGTTCGAGGCGGCGCCGGTATACGCCGCCGCGCTGTTGTCCGCCGCGCTCGCCTGGAGCGGCTGGAGCGGCTTGCTGCAGGCGCGGGCAGCGTTCGGCGCCGCGTCGAAGTTTCCGTGGGCGAGAGTAATCGCCGGACGGCTGCTTCACGGCGCTACGGCTCTCCTCATCACGTATCCGATCGCGTTAGCCGCTACGTCCAAACCCGTCGCCGACTTCATGTATACGCTTTGGCCGAATCGGTGGCCGGCGCTTGACGCTTGGGCTTCCTCGGCGCCTTGGCCGAACGGTTGGCAACGCATTCCAGACACGCTCGCCGTTGCGTTCGTCAGCTTCGGGATATTCATCCTCCTTGCCCTCACCGCCGCGCTTATACGGCCTAAGAGGCCTCGCGAGCGGGACGAATAGGTGCGTTTGTCATAGTTTTCGTAGTATCTGTTCCCCAACTCTAGATGGTATGCCCCAACAATCTGCTATGCAGATTAGCGCACAAGTTGTAATCATTGTGCAACGTCTATTGAACCCACATGACTTGCATACGGACATGAACGCCCCTATATCACAATAGTTAGGCGTTTTTTGACGAGATTGGGACACCATGGATGCTATTTGCATTTAACACCGGTGATTGCGCGCTTATCTCATTCATTAAAGGCTCCAATGACCGCTCGAGCAACCTAACCGCGCCAAATACCGAGAATAGCGTCCAATTTGTCCGCACACCTATCGCATACTTTCCCAACACTCGCTAAGCGCTCCCCGGAAATACGAAAAGCCGCCCCCCAGGCCGTTAATGACCTGACGAGACGGCTTTTGATCTTTTCACGAAGTTACGGTTTCGCCGTTCCCCCGCCGAATTTCTTATGTAACGCGGCTTCGATAGCCGGCGGCACGAGATCTTGCACTGGCCCGCTGAACCTGGCGATTTCCTTGACGATGCTGGAGCTTAAATAGGAATATTTCGGGTTCGTCATCATAAATACGGTTTCTATGCCTTCGTCCAATTGCCGGTTCGTCGAAGCCATTTGCAGCTCGTACTCGAAGTCGGTCACGGAGCGGATTCCGCGTACGATCACTTGCGCTCTGCGCGATCTCATATATCGCACGAGCAAGTCGCGGAAGCTGTCTATTTCCACGTTAGGCAAATCGCGAGTCACGTCCGCTAGCAGTTCCTTTCGTTCGTCCACGCTAAACAGCGGGCTTTTCGAAGTGTTGTTAAGCACCGCGACGATGAGACGATCGAATTGCTTAGCGGCTCTGCGAATAATGTCTAGATGTCCGAAAGTGACCGGATCGAAACTCCCCGGGTATACCGCGATTCGATGCTCCGGTTCATGGTTAGCGTGTTTAGGACTCATCCGCAGCTTCCTCCTTCGTTGCCAAGTCGGCGTCTGACCGCTGCTCTCCGGCATCTATGTCATAACGATAGATCGACAATGCGATCTCGCCGTATACGACATGTCTCGTTCGTTCGAAGCCTCCGTACCGGTCTTCGTATTTCACGTCCGGATGATGCTCGACAACAGCGACCGCGCGATCGGCGATCAATCCTCTCGAAGCAGCTTCGAGCAGCAGTTCGCCGCAAGTCGTCATCGCGTACGGCGGATCGAGGAACAGCAGGTCGAACGGCTTGCCTTGGCGTTCAAGCAGCTTGAGCGCCCGCCCCGCGTCGTTACGATAGACGTCCGCCTTTGAAGCCAGTCGCGTCGACGCCAGATTGGACTTAATGACTTCGATGCTCTTCGCGTTCGCGTCGATGAATACCGCATGTTCTGCTCCGCGGCTGAGCGCTTCGATCCCGAGCCCGCCGGTACCCGCGAACAGGTCCAACACGCGATCCCCGTCGAAATACGGTCCGATGATGCTGAACATCGATTCTTTCACTTTATCCGTCGTCGGACGGGTAGAATTGCCTGGCACCGCCTTGAGTGGATGCCCTTTGGCTTGTCCGGAAATGACTCGCACATTTTCAACCCCTGATCGTTCTGCGTTGCGTTAAGCCGTTCAGCCTTCGTTTGCTGCAGTAATGTTACCATAATCCGCCGTTTTGCAAAAGATCGCGCATAAAACAAGAGAATCGCAACAACCGTTTTTTCGTATTATTTTTCCGCACGTACGTATATTTTCCTGCGCCTAGGTCACAATGATAGTACCGGCGCCGAGAGGTGTCGGGGATAACCGCGGAGAAGACTTACGTTTCCCCATAAGCTCTTCGTCCGGTTTCTCCTCTCCCATGAAGGGCCTCGTCGCGAGACGGGGCTCGACTTTTTATTTAGACTCCTTTATTTGCAAGGCTTTTCAGGTTTAATTTTTATATGTACGAAATGAAAAATCCCCAATTGGGAGCGAATTGGGGGCAAAACTTTTCATTTGAATTAGTTTTTTTGATCAACCATTACACCCATACTTTAAATTGAATGGGTTTCATTTGCGTACAATTTGTTCATTTTTCATCACTTGCCGCCGGCTCGGGTTCCAGATACTTTGTCACCGGATTTCCGGAGTCGGAAAATGACAATTCGTAACGATGCCCGGATGGAGAACGAAAGATGATGCTTTCATGCTCAACCTTTGTCTCGGGTTTCTTTTCTGCCATTATTGCTCACCTCCCGCTTCTGTAAGCTGTCCAGGCGGCTTATAACCGTGCTGGAGCTGCGCCAACATACTCGAAATAGTAAACCTGATTTTGTCGCTGGGTTCGCCCCCTAGCTGACGGTTCTCGAACCAGTCGGCAACGAGCGTATAGCAAAACAATTTTGCCAAATGATTTGTTGCATCGAACGATACCTCAGTTGCGTTCGCCAAGTAAGACTCAGCTGCGCCAATGAGGATCTCGATGGTGTCATCATCTTGTTCACCGTCGACGCGGAGCCATCTCTTGGTTTTTTCGATTTCAATAATCATGAATGAACCCCCCCTAGGGAAGGAGGCGGGACGAGCCCGCCGCCTGATTAAGAGAGCGTCAACTGGCCGTATACCGTCGATGCTGGGTCCCATTTGACGTAGTCATCACGCATGATCGTGCGCAACTCCGTCGTGTCGCGTCTCCAAGCGTCGCCACCTTCGCGCGTGCTAGCCAGTTCGAAGAAGCGGCGATTGAACAGCACCAGGAATTGCTTCAGGTTGCCGATGAACAGAGGCGCTTTGTTCGGAGAACCAGTTACACTCGGCAGATTGCGATTTGCGACAACGGCGATCGGGCGGCCCTTGAACAGCTTGCGACCTGCTTGCGTGAAGTCGTCGCTCAAAATCGGGCGACCGTTGCCGTCGACTTGATTGTCAAGCCAATCGTAGCCGTCTTGGTTAGTCAGAATGACCGCTGAGCGACTGATTGCAGGATCAAGCGTCACATTCAACGTTTTATTGATGGCAGCGATGTTTGCCAGAGCGGAAGGCGTCAGAGACTTGAGCGCAGACACGATATGCGTATTCCGTGTATGTGCCGCCTTGCGTGCGATCCAGTTCGAGATGTATCCGATCAGGTTGGCGTCGCTGTCAGCCAGCAACTCGTTCGTGATCGGCAAATAGCCGGCGCGTTTTTTCACCTTGTACGAAATCGGCGTGAACTTCGGATTGTCTGTTTCTGGGATCGTGCCGTATTCGTCCATGTCCGCGAAAGGCGTCATGTTAGCGTCGGTTTCGAGCACACGAGTGCCGGAGAGTGCCGAAACGTTCTCGAACGTTACATAGGCGCTGAGGTCGTTCCAATCTCGCATCAATCCATTGATTCCGGTTTGAATGTCTTGAGGCAAGATGATGCCGACGTCGCCGTCTGCGACCACGGGGTTCGTATTTCCGCCATTCATGATCGCGCGACGCTCATACTCGGAGATGACACTCCGTTGCTCTTGGGAGATCCCTTGACGGCGGATAGCACGCAAAACGAGCCCAGTGTACTCCTGCTCTAGCTGCTTGACATCGCGCTCTTCGACGTTACCGTCATCGTTCAGTTCTTTGCCACCGAGCCCGCGAGCTTCGCTCTCCTCGAATTCGCGTTGCAGATCGACTCTCTCCTGTAGCGCACGAACCTCGGCCATCTTGTCTTTCGCTTCTTGCGTCTTGTCCTCAGCCAACATTGTTCGAACTTCTTGCTTCATGCCGTCCAGTCTGGAAAGCAGTGCGCGCAATTCTTTGGTCAATTCGATCACCTCATGGGTTTATTTGGTCAAACAAAAAGAGCCGATCTTATAGATCAAGCTCTAGGAGCATCTTTTCTTTTTCATAATGATCCGAAGCGCGCTGCTCATCAGCTTTAAAGTCGTCGAGCGATCGGACCAAGACCTCGTTACTCGGGTAAGCCGGGAACGCAACCGGGCTAATCTCAAAAAGCTCGGCGTTCAATATTGAACGCTTGTAAATCTTCTGCTCGCCGCGCTTCTCGCTCGACCACTTGTCTTTCGTGACCCGCATCCCAAAGCTCACGCCGTCCACATCGCCACGTTGGATAAGTGACCAAGCGTCGTTACCTACCGTAGTATCCGGGATATCGAGCTCAAAGCGGAGTTCGGTTTTACCATCATCAATCCGAAGTGTGCCGGATTTGGTATTCCCGAGCACTTGGCTCGTATCATGACTCCATAGCCCGACGACGCCGCGCGTCTTCAAACTTTCGGAGAACGCGCCAGAGGCAATCTGTTCCACCCAGGTGTCGCCGTACCAATCCTCCATATCAGCGCTGTTCGTATCGTACTTAATCGATCCGGTGATGGTCCGCTTGCCTTCGTCGCCTTCACTAGCGCGAATCTCAAGCTTTACCGGAAGCGCCCGGATCTCCTTCGTCTGGGTCGTCCTTTTCTCCTTTTCCAGTTCCATCACCTCCCTTCAAAGCGTAAGCCTTGCCGGCCTCCGTGATCGGCACATAGCTGCCGTTTACTAGCAACTGATCCCCGCCATCTTTCGGCGACAGCTCTTCTTTCGCTCGCGCCTCGTTTGGCGACAAGAACCCGCCTTGTACGCCAATGCGATAAGCCTCATATCGACTCTTTAAATCACCACGAAGGATCGCATCAACGTTGAATCGGAGGTAGAAACCTTCGGTGATCTCCCAGTCGAGCAGCAGTTTAAACGTCGATTCCTGCTCATACATGGTGAGTGACGACTGGAGCGTCTCGGTATAAAACTCTTTCTGTTGCTCTGCGACGTTGGAATGCGTCGCCCGGGCCAGATCATTGATCTGATGCATCTTGATCCCGAACGCGGTTGCGATCGCGCGGATCGTCATCTGGGTGTTCTCTAGGAACTGTGCGTCGGCCATCGAGAGGCTCATTGGCGTGAACTGATACCCGACCGGCATTAGTGCAATTCGATGGCTGTTTTTCAATCCGGATGACATCTCCTCGAACTTCTCTCGGAAGTTCTTCTTCGCCGGCTCATTGAGATCCCCGACGTACTGGATAAGCCCCTTGACCTGCAAGCCCTGCTTGAAGAAATTGTTGATAAACTTTGTCGCAGCCGCGGCGTTCTCAATCGTCGCCCGAAGGTAATCGAGCGGCGGGATGCCTACCAGCCCATCGAGTGTGATGCCACCTTTGAAGTGCAAGACCTCGTCCGGCGCAAGCTTCCGCTTTTCATGCCCGAGGTCGACAACGTACCAGAGCCTTGTCCGCGGTTGGGCGATGTTACTTAGCCCTGAATCGTCGTCTACGACAACCTTGACCTTACTCGCATCGAGCGGCCAAAGACCGATCACCGCACCATTTCGCTTATCGAATTCGATCGAGACGTACGCATTACCGTACATGCAGTTCTGCGCCTCGACGCATTTCCAAAAATCGAAGGCAGACATGTACTGGTTCGGACGCAATTTCAGGAGCTGATAGACGGGATGGCGCGTCGCCTTCTGGACGCCGGACTCATCCTCCTGGTACACCTTGAGCGGCAGCTTTGCAACGGACTCCGAACGAATCCGCACGCACGCGTGAACGACGTCAATCTTAAGCGCATTCTTCCCGCGAACGTTCACATCTCCGACATCGACGCCAAGCAGTTCCATCAGACGCTTGTCGTCTACGTTGAGCTCGAGCGACTCGCGCTTCTCCGGCAGGCCGACCATTCGGCGAGCCATATCCATGATCTTCACATCTGCACCCCCTCCTTCTCGAAGTTCAACCCCACAGACGACCTAGGAACTCGCTATCCGAGAATTCGGATACGTCCGTTTCCCCGGCGAGCGTCATCGCGCGAACGGCCGCGTTAATGAGCGCAGCGATCGGATCGATCCGGTTAGTCGATTTGTCCTTGTCCAGCTGGATATTTTCGTTGTGGTCCTGCCGCGTGACCGCATTTCCGACTGCCCACGTAAGCAAACGGTCATCATCGTGAATTACCCTGCGCGAAAGCGCCAGTTCGCGGACGAATTTCGTCGGTTCGGACAGTGTTTTAACGCCTTGCCGGATCTCGACCATCACGAATCCATCCGACTCCATTTCCTGCGCGAATTGCGTCGCGTTATACGGGTCATAACAGATCTCTTTGATGTTCCAGAGATTATCCTCGGCGATCTTTTTGAGATGCGCCTGGATAAACCGATAATCGACGACTGCGCCGGGCGTAACGGTTAGCCGGCCCTCTTTTACGCACAGATCGTAGTCAAATTTGTCCGTTTTTCGCTTAGCCGCGAGTGTATCCGCCGGAATGAACGAATGTTGCCAAACATAAAAACGACCATCGCCAAGCGGGATGATCCCCGCGACGCTGGTCAAGTCAATTTTCTTTGACAAGTCGATGCCGACGTAACAATCGCGAAGCTCAAGGTCGATTTTACCGTTCTCGCCGCGCTTCCCGCGTTCCGCGAGTCCGCATTCACGCCAATCGTTCATCGGCATGTAGCCGTTTTCCTTCTGGTCGACCCACAGATTCATGTTTTTGGTCAAAAAGTTCCGCATTTTCTCCGGTACATCGAGCGCTGCTTTCAGCTCGCTCCGCAAGAATGCGAGTCCCTCATCGTAAGTCGCGACGATCGGGTTGGCTTTCGCCCAATTCTGTTCGTCCTTTATGTCATCTTCCGGGTCGAGCTCACAAATTATCACGAAATATTCGTCGTTTTCGATCATCGAATCCTCGTCCAATATATTGCTGACGTACTGATATTCCGTAAAACACGGCTTGCTCATATCAAATCCGGCCGTCGTAATGATGACGATCAGCGGATTCGCCCGTGCGACCATGCCGGAGATCAGCACATCGTAAATCTCGCTTGTCTCGTGAACGTGGAACTCGTCAACGACCGCGAGACTCGGGTTCTTGCCGTCTCCCGTCTTCAGCGCCTCTTTCGACAGCGGTTGAATGACGCTGCCGCTCTTCAGGTGCCGGATGCGGCCGTAAGAGTCGGTGTACTTGCCCTTGAGCATCTCGACCGCGCGAATCTGCGAGAGGATCTCCTCGTAAACGATGCTAGACTGCTCCCGTCCCCAACCCGCGATGTATACCTCGGACTGTTCCGGCGAGATGAATGCCTCGTAGCTTGCGATCAGTGCAAGCAATTGCGATTTCGCGTTCTTCCGCGCCAGTTGGATGTAAGCTTTGCGGAATCGGCGAAGCCCACTCGATTTCCGCTTCCAGCAGAAAATGTTGCCCACGACAAAGAGCTGGAACGGCGTAAGCTCGATCGGCTGGCCGGTGAGCACGCCTTTCGTGTGCTTGAACAGCCGCGACCAACGATAGAACCGGTAAAGCTCATCGACGTCGAAGAAGAATGGGTAACCTTCTTCCTCGCTCCGCTGGATATCGCTTAGGAACCGCTCACAGGCTCGCCGGTGTTTCCGGCACGCCCGTACCCGTCCGTCCGCGACATCCTCGGCATACTGGACCATCGACTCAATCAGTTGATCGGCTTCACGCATTACAATGCATCCCCGAACATTTGCTCATCTTTTGACTTCGGCTTATCTTCCGGCTTCTTCGGGACGACAAGTCGGCAACGAGAACTTATTGTCAATCCGAGATCGGAAGCAGCCTGGCGGCATTGTTTGAACAGCTTGTCTTGGTTGAGAAGGAGCCCACCATATGACTCGTTGGATACCTTACCCTTCTTACCAGAATTCGTTTCAGCAACCACCATAATCGACGTCGTCCGTAGAGCGTTCGTAATGCGGACATATTGCTCCCGCGATAACAAAAAACGAGCTAGCGCGTCAGTGTCCAAATTGGACATCAACTCAATGCGCAGTAGCTCGTTTGCGATTTCCACAAATTCAGTTTTAAGCTTCTTCGAGAGATAGCTCGGAGGCTTGACGTTGTCAGCCTTTGCCTTGACTTCGCTGTCCAGCCGATCCTCGATCTCCACTTTCGTGAGATGTTTATTGCCCTTCAATAAGAGCAGATTCGTAGGTTGCCGTTTGCTGGCCATCGTCAGCCCCCCTCTCCCAAAAAATCAAACCTTGGTTATTCTGATTATTGATTCTCCAGTAAAAGAAAACTGCCTCTTAGTAGGATTATCGTTCCCCGTTAGCTCAATGCTCAATATGTAACGCCGAAATCTCATTGTTTGTACTCCACACCTTAACAGAAACTAATTTGCCCATATAGCGTTAATAACAAAGACACCATCTTTTTTGAGCATATTTATATAAACAAAAGGACCTATATTATAATCAGGAAGTTCGAAATGGAATGTGATAGATAAAGAATCGTCACTGATAAAAGGTTTATGAGGTACCAACTCCAAAGCCTTCGAATTCAATATAGCGTTTAACCATTTATTCAATTCATCCGTGTCATAATTAGCTATATATTTGGAGACTTTTGTGTCCATCATCTTGAGACTTTGATTTAGGTCCATACCATTACCATCATTTGCTTCAGGATTTATCATTTTCTTGAGCAGATCATCCATTTTTTTTGTATCTCCGCTTTTAATTGCTTCAGCAAAAGACTGAATAACCATATAGGCATTGGTACGGAGAAGGTCGACTACCTCATCTGCGTCCACCGTTAGGGGTAAAGTGGTAACTAACTGGCTGTTGTCAGAGGACGAAGAAGCTAATTTCTTGTTATAGATACCTAGATTGTTTGCCCATTTCTTCATGTCAGGTATAGTTGTACTGAGCGTTTTTTTCGCGTTAGCAAGTGATGTTTTATCCATTGGATTTTTATGTATAGCATTATTCATATTAATTAGCGCATTCAATTGTTTAGCAGCTGCATTAACACCCATTTTATGTAATTTTAATAATTCAGGAGTAGTAGGGGATTTAATTGCCTTTAAGCCTGATACGAATTTTTGGTAGTTAGGAACAATTGATTTCGTAAAAGCTAGATCAGCTGCTTTGCGCGTTGATGCTGACGGTGTTTGATACTTTTCGTATAACTCCAAAGCCGTCTGCTCATACTTGACAAGCTTAGAAACTGCCGCCACATACGTTGCGGATTCTTTCTTTGCATTAACTGCAGCACTTCCTACTGCTGTGGGTATTACAAGCGTGAATATTAGTAAAAATAATACTAGAATTTTTATGTTTACAGGCTTAGAAATCATTTATTTCTTCCTCCTCTAGGGAATATTTTTCACTATTAGTAAGAATATATATCTTAGAATGGCACGTCAATAATTTTGTAAGTACTCCCTTATAACCATCCCTTCGAATCATATAGCTTGATACTCCTCTTCACTACTATTTGTGATACGGTTCTGTGCAAATCATCTTAAATTATCTTGTCCGTTAGCTTAATTAGAATCAACAACAATACTTAACAGACCGAAGATCAAAAAACAGGAAAATCCAGCGGGGAATTTTCTTCGAGTAAAACGGGGCGGCGGTCTTTCCAAATGGCATTCTGAAATTTTTTGACCGCCCCCTGCCCTCTCTAAGCCACTCGACCGGCCTGATTTATTCGTACCGTCTCTTGTCCTCTGCCGTCTTGCGGTTATGGCACGCATGACAAAGCGATCGCAGATTGCTCAGCACTAGCGCAAAGCCCAGAACAATCGAATCGGCTTGATATGGTCAACGACATCAGCGACCATTATCTGTTCGCTCTTCAGGCAGCCCTGGCAAAGTCCATGATCACGCGATAGTGCCTGCTCTCGTGCAAGCCTCCACTCAGTCGAATGGTAAAACGCAGTTGATTGCTTATCACGGATATACTGATCATAATATCGTATCTCTACCTGGCGCTGATCCGTATGATTGGTGCAGTATCGATCTCTCGCCAGCTCGACGCATCCGACTCTAGCACATGGTCGTAATGGCTTGTTCGTCATAGTATTAACTCCAGAATAAAAAGCACCTATTACAGTACTTCATTTACTTTACCCTCAACCGCAGGCATTCTGAGGTTCCAGAGGTACCTCCGCTGCCCTATGTTTGTGTCATACGTCAGCACAACTACGGTTACGATTATTTAAGGCAATTATGCTGGTAGATCGTATTATTGTAATTCTGAATAAAAAAAACCGCTAAGTCTGGCGGCTTCGGTTACTTATATCTCATTCATAAGCGGAACTTTGATTGGGTTCAAAGTTCCGCCGTCCGATCGTGAAAAAGCCGTAATCTACATATAAAATATTATTTCGTTCCATTCAAAACTCGAGTTGTGAATTGCTCTACCTCTACGACAAATTTTCTCACGTTGAGTATTGAGTAGTATTGTTCATACTTCTGTAAATATGAATTATTAGCATTATCCAAACTAATATATAATAGATTGGAAAAATCATTCCCTTCAATAAAAATATTAATATTATTGATGGCTGGTGAAGGAGTAACACCCATTAATGTTTTCATAGTGGTTCTTCTAAATTGATATTTATCTAATAAATCACGCATCTCCATTATTTGTTCCTTATTAGAAACTTTCAATGTTTGGCCATTTCTAATTATTGTGAAATTTAACTGATTATAATCTGGAAGATTCAAATGTTTCGGAAAATAAAATACAACTAGTGATGCAAGTATGCCGATTAGTAAGACCGATCCGATAGCAATATGCCTTACTGGTTTCTTTTTTACTAGAAAGTAAATAATAATTATGAACAATATTGGCACTAGAACGTATTGACTCCACACAATAAAATTAAGAAATTTAATATTAATAATTTACCCTCCTCACTTAATCCCGAGTCGTGATATCGACACAAATGAGGAAAGTAATGGCAAAGCCATTACCACCCCACTTATAATCTTAAAAATCAATTCTAGTAGTCAAGATATACGCTAGTGCCATTGACTTTTGTTTTTAAAGATTCAACCCAAGGATCTCCCACCCATATTATTGCTTTAGCCGCTGCAGTTGCATCATTTGGAGTTTCATATGACTTGAAGACGTACTGTGTTGTAGAAACAGATTTGCCCGAGCCGTTAACTACATGATACTCATAAGTATTGACTAAATGAATATACCCTCTTTCTGTTATTGCTCCAAGTACGTATTGACCTCCAGATTCTACATAAGTGTATTTCGTATTAATATCGTATCTAACATTAATTTGTACAAGGTCAGAGACTGATCCTGTAATCGTCTGAGCTGAACAACTACATAAAGTACTGAATGCTTGAAAAGCAGATACTGCATCAGTAAACAATGAGACCGCGGCTCCTAGGAGTACATTTCCCGAACGTGTTGCTGCAATTGTGCCTAAATCGAATATTGCTTTAGCATAATCGTCAGCAGTAGTTCCACTTGCTACCGTTTGAAAACCAGTTTCTAGAGTCGTGAAATAAATCAAATCTTCCTTTATGTTTCTGTTATTATAGCTGTAATATCTTGTCTGCATTGCAAATGTACTAATTCCGCCCTGTGGTTGAGCAGTGGAAGTAGTATATATTGTGACGGCTGCCGATGAATTTCCGAGAGCAATTGCTTGAACAGAGCGCTTTCGGATGTCTTCTTTTACAGCGTCGGATAAATCATATGTTGAAAAAATATTTTCAATTGTACTTTTGTCAGTCAACTGCAGCGTAATTTTTTCAACTTCAACTAGTGTTGTTTAATTGATATATGACAGGTATGTACCGTTATCTAGTTGGTACACTGTTTGACCGTCGATTAAAGTTGCTTTTTCCCCGGAGCCTTTCTTGATAACATATTCTCCATGTCCAATTGGGCTAACTTTAATCTGGCCTTTTAGAGATTTCCCCCCCTTCTCTACGCTCGCCGAAGAAATCCCAGGAACGACAGTTAACACAATACATAAGATTAAAAATAACATAGTCAATTTTTTCATTATAACAACTCTCCTTCAGTCATATTAATCGTTCTTGTTTCTAATAAACCTGTGCTACTTTCGTGAACAATTTCTACATTGTTTGCATCACCCAATCTCCTAAGGAAATCTTTTTTTTACAGTCAGAGGAAAATATTACTGACTATGAACCAATTTATTATTTGTATGCAAAAATTACATGTGTTTTTATACTTTAAAGTGTTTGTTTTTTTCTGATAAGTCATTTTATATAGATGAAAGTGTCGAAAACTGCTATATGAGCAACAATGATGATTGATAATATACACGAATGCCGGTTGTTTTCGGTGTCCGTTTAGTATGCATCTCTTATATACACGCTTTGGACTTCATTATGTTCCTTCATTCTGACTAAAAAATTATTGATGTATCACACCTTTATCTTTCATGAAATAGCATCTTTCCTTACCATTAAGCTTGTTGCTAGTTCTTATGCAAGTCTTTACCTAATAAATATTGAATCATAAAAAGGAAGCTTGATTTTTCAAGCTTCCCAGGTCCGACCGTCAGGATATGTTTGCACACAATATACTGACAACCTACATCTCGGAGTTATACAACTAGGATAGAATCGATCATTCCGGAATTCATTGGTTGCGGATGTTTTCGCGCCCGGCGTTGAAATTATCCCCCTATTTACTAATGCCACTTCGTACGTCAATCGTACGTCATAAATGCTCAAATCGCTTGTGCCACTTTGGCTTTCGCTCGATCAACGTATTGTTGAACAACCCGTTTTGATAGTTTCAATTCCTTTCCGATATCCGCTAAGCTCAGACCGTTTGACTTATGAAGCAGGTAGCATTCTAGCTCGCGCGGAGACAACTTCATTAGAACTTTAACTGCCGCTTGCTTCTGCTCGGTCGTGATCCGCTGCTCCTGCTCCTGCTCCGGCGGCGTCGACGGGAGTAAGTCCATGTCCATCAAGATCGACCGCTTATATGCATCCCTGATGTCAATGCCGCGACTAGTATTGGGCTGCCTTCCTGACCGCATCCATTCGATTGCGTAATTCATGCCTGCGATTGTCTCATTCACCAACCTGACCTCTTGCCACTCGGCATCTGGGTCAAGCGAGTCGCGGTACTTGATCATTATACTGCGGCTCTTATGATAGTCTTTGATTAATGCCTTGACCCATGTTATGGCAACCACCTCCCGCTTCCCCTTATCTCATTCAGGCTGTCCCGCTCCACAGGTTTACTTGTATACCGGTACCTCATTGAGTTTGTCTTGTTGGTATTTGAATTCCTCTTCGTTCTTCCCATTCGGCCAGTAATCCCATCCCGCCCATTCTTGGTCTACTAGAAGATAGTCATGGTATATTGTCAAAGGCGTGCCGTCTCTATAGTCAATCGTTCTGACGAGCTTCCAACCTTGCTCTCGATCGGTTCTTCTTATCATGCGACGGTATATGGATACGCTGCCGTGTAATGGAGCCGAAGTCTCTAGCTTCTGTAGTTAATTCTGCATCTTAGTCGCTGTACTATTCGGCGTTGATGCGTATACGGTCTTTAAGCCTTTCATGGGAAAATAACCTGTTGCTCTGAACGGCAACTTTGGCTTTACGTCATGTTTCCGTTCGATGGCTTGTCCCTCCTAATCGGGTACAATGAATGCTTTGACTCGATGTTCCTTTATCTCTACTAGCTCGCATATAGTTGCTTGGATCACAACGCTAATGTTATCGGGAGATAATTCGTACTTAATTCCCGGCCAGTATTGATTCATGTATTTGCCCAAGTCTTTGACGTAGATTGTTCCCATGTCGGCTCTGTTGACATAGAGGATGTAGCGGTTAGTTGGTACGAGTTCTCCGATCATGTATTAGGGCGTTTCCCCTTTCGCAGAGGTTCAGCAATTAGCGCTAGCGCAGTTATTTTGATGTCCTCTAACGCCCGACCAGCTCCGAATGAGTCGTGATAATCACCAGAGTCGATACAATCAGCTGCTCGCTCGCTTATCTGATCAATTTCACAGTAATCATCCTGTCCCGCTCCGCCTTAACCTTCTCCAGATCCAACAGCACCGCGGTATAGTGATCGACAACCGTACACACAGGAGTTGGCGCCTCATAGATCAGCATATTCTTGATGTCTTCGGATGTTGGATACGTTTCGACTGAAATGCTTTGCCCCTGCTTCTTCAGAAGTTCGTAAAGTTCTTTATCCTCCGGGTCGATGCTGTCTGGATTTGCATTAGCCAGACATTCATACCAGCTCATGAGGTGATCAATTTGTTTTGTTGTAAGCTTCATTCTGCTTTACCTCCAGTAAGGAGTTTGGGGTTCTCGAACCGATTGCCCAAATACCGTGAACCCTGTATCCAAAAATGATCTCCATCGTTCTCGATCGCATCTTGCAACCATGCATAACCGTCGTCGTAGTCGTTAGACGCGAGCAGCAGACGGCCTCCTTCGATCTCGACACTTCCGACAACGTGGATATCGTTCTCTACGAACTCGATGATAGATCCTACGAACAAGCGAGTGTTCGTTTCGTCGTCGTGGACCCCGGTATAGGGGACGATCTCAACCCGATCCGTGACATTCATTCCGTCGATGTAGACTTGTCCGTTCGATGGATCGAAACGCCACCCCATTGCATGGAGATTGATGAACGACTTGTCCTGTTTGTGCCAGAACCGAATTAATACTTCAGGCATTGTTATCCCCTCCATCTCGAAAGTTAGTTACCCGACCTCGAGGCGTTCGCAGAATAAGACCGCATCCATCCCTGCCTAATGCGCCACTGGGTCTGAGTCAAAAACTCCACTGAATATGCTGACATTATTCACTGATCGCCTTGCTCGTTTCCCGCTCAACTGGGAGGATCAAGCAGTCTTCAACGATTTCCATTTCGATTTGTACTTGGTCGATCATGCCCATTGATCCTCCCTTACCCTCAACATACCGACTAGGAACTTCCCATCGTCGCTATCGCTAGAGATCAGCAGCGGTTTTCCTTCACTTTCGTACCAGATACTTACCGCGTTCGCGTTTACGGATTTGATCGCATCAATGAGGAATTTGCCGCGGCATACGAAGCGAACCGGCTCACCGCCGAACTGATCTATTGAAACAAGATCTTCCGTCCGTCCAGTTTCACCCTTACCGAATAGTTTGATATCCGTCGGCGATACCATGAAAAATACTTCGTCGATATCCGATGTGATGGATACCAGTTTGATCGCATCTACCAAGTCATTTGCCGATTCGGCTGATGTAATTAGTAATTGCTATTCATTTATAATGATTAACTACTCCAACCCTGACCGTTACTTTTACAAATGAAAGAGGAGTTGCTCTACGCAACTCCTCTTTCATTTCCTGTTAGTGAAATGATCAATGTATATTTAATACAGAAAACTCTAATTCTTGTTTCACTCCTAACTATTCAATTTCAAAACTTGAATCATCACAGATCTCTAACTCTGCTCCGGACTTAATAAAGTTAATTACATCTTCTTCAAGATTGTAAATTGCACATTCTCTTTCCCCATATCCACTAAGTTCAAATTCCCATCCGGGCAGCGAGAAAGAATCACTACCCACTTCGCGAGACGGGGCTCGACTTTTTGTTTATAAAGCCTTATGGACAAGAGCATCGAGGTTAATCCTCATTCTCTTCTTTTTATGTAGCAAGCTCATACTTCAAGTTCCACTTATCGCCAAATTAGTGCTCCTGTAGTAAAATGAGAGTTTAAATTTACACAATCCTAACACCGAGGGGAAAATACTTAATGGCGCTCAACTTTTGCACCAACTGCGGCACTAAAATTGATGTGATAACAAACTTTTGTCCGACCTGCGGATCTCAATTAGCGGAGAACGTTACGGCTCAGAAATCAGCCACCATCTCACCACCGAAAAAGCCAGTAAATAAAAAAGTAAGATGTTTATTATCTTGCCGATCGTTTTGGCACTCATTATCGGATCCGTGGCCGCGTTTTTAGTATTGAGAGATTCAGACGGTAGCTCTATCAAAAAAGCCGTCGAAGCCGTAGAAAAAGAAATAAATCACACTCAATTAACGCTTCATCCCTTTTTAAGTAAGTTCAAACTTACGGATGTTGTAACTATAGTCGAAGAACACGGTGATACATCTGGCACAGTTAAGGTCAAAGGTCGCGTTGACGCCTACGAACAACATAACGCTAATGATGATACACTAGCTCCTGTTTTCTTATTCTTCGAGACAACGGTTTCTTATTATGAAGATCAGTACGTCGTCGATAGAGTAAACTATGAAGTCGATGAAAAAAGAATCGATGAGTATTTTGATAAATTGGAAGCAGAAAAGTAAGATAAGCCGAGCCCATCATGGGCTCTTCTTTTTTACCATAATCTATTTAATTATTGGCGTTACTGTACGCGCCTGCGACAGCTAGTCCGATTGATATCTTCTATTCAAAATAACGCGAACTGGCGACGGCTCGAGCACAAAGACAGCTGCCTCTCGCGCCTTTCGTCATCATTTGACTCTCCGTTTACAATTGTTAAACTCCCGCTTCATACTTTTCACATAGACTAGAACATGGAGGTGAAGTCCTGGTGTATTACGATGAAGACCGCGAGCCCTACGAACAACCGAATGAACCGAATAAGGAAGATAACGAAGCAGATGTCCACTGACATTGCTTTTTTTATTTGCAAACTCCCTCTCGGATAGAAAATAATAAGCCTCGCGTCGGATCTCTCCGACTACGAGGCTTCTATTAATCTACATTTGCATAATAGCGAAAGCCAAATCCCCGATCCAAATATTGTCCGTCTCTTCGTCATCGTTCGTTTGCGTGCTTATTATTAGAATGTCTTGGTCGGCTTTACTCGGCCTCTCGGTAACGATCGGTTCCCACTTGTCCATATCGATGTAGTAAGTTAACCCGTATTCGGTATTTCCATTAACCGATTTCGCGCCATAGAGTCGCTTTATGGCTTTCTCTTCCATTCCGGCTTCCGCACCTCGCGCCGTGCTGTACTCGCCTTCGGATTCCTCTCTTAACGAGATCGCAACGACTTTGTTTTTACGGTAACCGATGACTACTCCGTTCTCGTATTCATAGTATTCGCCTACGAATTCCTCGCCATCGCCGAGCACTTTCTCCGCTTTCGTCCTCGTGTCCCCATAACAAACTTTTTTCGAATGGCTATCGCTTTTCACGATGCAGGCGTCCGCTTTCGAGAAAGCATTCGGTTTGAAATCATTTCCACCGCAGCCCGCCAACAAAACGATTACTCCCATTATGACGATTAGCCAACTCTTCTTCATCCCTTAACTCCTCTACGCTGTCTACAAACTACGAATTCGACTTTTGCCATCCTAATACGTTCTGCAAACGATGTTGAATTCCTGCATTTTCCAAACCGTAAATCGTTAAAGAGTTGTTAAAATAAATAACCCCGCTCAGCCAACTGGCCAAGCGGGGCTACTAAATTACTCGCGTCCTTCCAGCAAGGCGAGCACTTCCTGCTTCAACGCCACGAACGCGGGCTCCGTCCACACGTCCGCCCGTCTTGGCCGTTCGAACGGGACGACGATTTCCCGAACGACGCGCGCAGGCGCGGATGATAGCACATAGATCCGGTCGGAGAGCAAAAGCGCCTCTTCGATGCTATGCGTGATGAACAAGACGGAGCGACGATCCGACTCCCACAGTTCGAGCAACCACTTCTGCATGTCCGCCCGCGTCAATGCGTCGAGCGCGGCGAACGGCTCGTCGAGACACATCAAATCGCGTTTCATCAGGAGCGCGCGAAGGAACGAGACGCGCTGCTGCATGCCGCCAGACAGCACGTGCGGGAATTCGCCCGCGACTTTGCCCATTCCGATCTTCTCCAGCCACACCGCCGCAAGACGCTTCGCATCGCGCTTGGATGCGCCTGAAGTGACGAGCGCGGAAGAGATATTACCGGATACGGTCAACCACGGAAAAAGCGCCGCCTGCTGAGGCATATAGCTGATGAGACCGCTTTTGCCGGTCACTTCCGCTCCATCGATTAACACCTGTCCTCCGTCGGGTTGTTCGACGCCGCCGATCAATCGGAATAACGTCGATTTACCGCTGCCCGACGGACCGATCAGCGTGACGAATTCTCCGGCTCGTACGTTCAGCGACAAACCGTCCAACACGGGGAACCGTTCTTTGCCGCGCGAATAAGCTTTCGCGAGACCATCCACCTCGAGCTTGTAAGAAGCGTTGTTGCCCGCATGCAATCCGCTCATTTAGACACCGCCTTCCAACCCTGGCGATCGCGCGGACGCCACCGGATGACAAGACGTTCCAGCAGAGCTACCGAGCCGAAAAACGCCAAGCTCAGCGTAACGATGCAGACGATCGATCCGAATACAGCAGGAGTATCGAATCCATGAAACTTTAGCTGTAAGTAGTAGCCGATCCCTTTGTTCGCCCCAAGCCATTCCGCGACAATCGCCGAAGTTACGACGTACGTGGCCGCGATTTTCAATCCCGAAAACAAGTACGGTAGCGATGCCGGGAATTCCAATCGCTTCAATCGTTCCCAGCGGGATGCGCCGATCATGCCTAAATATTCGCGCAAATGCGGCTCCGCTTGCCCCAGCCCCGTCAGCATCGACAGCGTCACCGGGAAGAAGCAGACGATAACGAGCAGGATCAGCTTAGGCGTAAGACCGAAGCCGTACCATATCATCAACAACGGTCCGAGCGCGATCAACGGCACGTTCTGCGAGATGACGAGCAACGGCGCGACCGCTTCGCGCATTAATGGCACCGTGTGAATGATGCCAGCCAGCAGCACGCCGATCGCTAGCCCCAAGCTTAGCCCCATAAGCGACAGCTTTAACGTGGCCGTAAAATGCATCCACAGCAGCGCGCGATCGTCGGCCATTCGAGCGGCGATATCCGATGGCGCGGGGAGCGTGAACTCTTCGATTCCGGATAAATAACAGTACAATTGCCAGATTCCGATGAAGACGACGAGCGTCGCGACCGGCAGACCGATCGCTCGTAACGTTTTATTGCCCATCCGGATACTTCTTCAACTGACGGGCGATCGAAGCTTCCCCCGCTTTGTTGATTGCCAGCTTAATATGGGATAACACTTGAGGGCTGCCCATCTCGAACATCGCGTCGTTCATCCGCTTCACGATGTCGATGAGCGTGTCTAGATCGCCTTCCATCGTCGTTTCCATCGGCCCGACGCGATACGTAACGCCCGATTCCTTAATGATCGAAATCGCCCGGTCCACGTACGGGATTACGTCCTCGCCCCCGTTGACCTTCGGGGAAATTTGAATGCTTAGCAGCGCTTGCGCCATATCGTAACAGCTCCTTAGGTTCGATTATTTAGGCAGAAACTCGGTCGTGAACATCGCGTCGTAATCCAAGTCTTTATCTAGCAATTTGTTTTGCTTCAGCCAATCGCCGTATCCCGACCATACTTCCCGCTTCTGCTCGCCCCACCGAGGCGCGTCGTCTTTGTATTTCGGACTGAGCCACTTTTGGCTGGCTTTGACTAGCTCGGCATTGATTTCCGGCACCGCTTTGATAAGAATATCCGCCGATTCATCCGGATGGTCGATCGCGAATTGATAGCCTTCCGATGCACCAGCCAGAAACTCGCGCACGACTTCGGGTTTTTCCTTGATCAACTTCTCGTTGGTAAGGATCAGCGGCGTGTAATAGTCCAGTTGCTTGCTGTAATCGGTCAAGTACACCATATTGACCGGTTCTTTGCGCAGCTCCGCCTGAATGCCGTCCCAGCCGTAGAAAATCCACTCGAAGTCGATCCCCTTCTTCACCGCCGTGAAGAAGTCCGCCGATCCCGCGGCAACGAAGTTTACCTTCTTAACGTCGGCGCCTTGCACGTTCATCATCGAACCGATAACCGCTTCCTCCGCCGGAGAACCCCATCCGCCGTACGTTTTGCCTTCGAAGTCTTTAGGCTCCTTGATATTACGATCGACCGGCGAAGCGAAGCCGGACGTATTGTGCTGAATGATCGGCGCGATCGAGACGAGCGGCAATCCTTGCTCCCGGGCGAGGATCATGCTCTCTTGCGCACCGATGCCGAATTCCGCGGTCCCGCCCGCGACGAGCGCGCTTGCTCCCGCTTCCGGCGGCTGGATGATCTCGACGTCCAGTCCGTGCTTTTTCCATAACCCTTGTTCTTGCGCGACGTACAGCCCGGTATGGTTCGTGTTTGGCGTCCAGTCTAGCACCAGCGTCACCTTCTGCAGCTCGCCGCTTGGCGCCCCGCTATTGTCGCCCGATGCCTCGTTGCTGTTATTGTTGCCGCATCCCGCCAGCAACACCGTTCCCGCGATCGCGACAACGCCGAACCTTGTCCATCTTTTGCTTGTTCCTAACATGTTTCTCTCCCTCTCTCGACTTTCTTTCGTAGACGGAGGCCTAATAATATAAATAACGCCCCCCGATTCCGGAGGGCGTCTTGTATGCAAAGACGTATGGCACGACGGACGAATCCGTCATGCTCCCACCTTCCTACGCTGGTACTAACCAGATCAGGTATAAGGGTCTGCATCGACATTGGGATGCACTCTCAGCCGGCCTTGCTCCAGCTCCCCCGGGGCTTATTTGATTATTATTGCCTGCGACTATCTCCCTTATTATAGCAAAGGAACGCGATCTGTCTATGCTTTATCGGAACATCGCCCATAGCTTGATCAGATGGAGCGGATTGTTGGGGTCGATTTTCTGCGAAATGACGAAACTGATCAATTGTTCCTCCAGCGCGTCCGTAAGCGGCTCGTTAAGAATGCGGGCGAACGATTTAACCCATCTGCGAACTTTGACGCGATCTTGCAAATCGTATTTCGTAACGCCTTCCAGTTGCGCTTTAATCCGCTCTTTGATAGCCGGATTTTTCATTTTCGTTTTCACGCGTTCCACGAATTCCGGCCGGATGCCGTATTTCTGCCAGCTCATTGCTCGGTAATGCCCCCTTTCGGCAGCTATTCCGTTCATCTTATGCCGACCGTTGGCGGATCATGACAAAAAAACCGTCCGCGAAGAGCGGACGGAAATCGTTAATCTAAAGGCTCGGACTGTTCTCCGGCCTCGCGCTGCAAATAGTCTCTAAGCGGCTGGTACGATTGAGCGCTCCAGAACGATTCGGTGGCGGTGAGCTCTGCCGCATCTTCGCGCGCTTGCTCGAGTACCGCGAAATCGTTCAGCAAGTTGGCGAGCCGGAACTCCGGCATCCCGCTCTGTTTCGTACCGAAAAATTCGCCGGGACCGCGCAACTCCAGGTCGCGCCGGGAAATTTCGAAGCCGTCGTCCGTATCGGTCATCGCTTTCATCCGTTCTTGCCCGTTTTCCGATTTCGGATCGGCGATCAGGATGCAATACGATTGATGCGCGCCCCTGCCTACGCGACCGCGGAGCTGGTGAAGCTGGGACAATCCGAACCGGTCGGCGTCCATGATGATCATAAGCGTCGCGTTCGGCACGTCGACGCCGACCTCGATGACGGTCGTGGACACGAGAACGTTCGTAGCCCCTGCGGCGAAAGCCCCCATCGTCTGCTCCTTCTCCGCAGCCGACATACGTCCGTGCAGTAAACCGACGGACAACTCCGGAAGCGATTGGTGCAATTGCATGTGCAGATCGATCGCGTTTTGTACGTCGAGTTTCTCCGATTCTTCGATGAGCGGACAGATGAAAAACGTCTGTCGTCCGGCTTCCGCCTCTTTGCGAATGAAACCGAGCACGCGATCCATCATCTCGTGCTTGACCCAGAACGTCCGAATCGGCAAGCGGCCCCGCGGTCGTTCCCGCAGCGTCGAGACGTCCATATCCCCGAACACCGTTATCGCGAGCGTACGCGGAATCGGTGTTGCCGTCATCGTCAGCACGTCGGGACTCATTCCCTTGCGCCTTAGAATGCTGCGCTGATTAACGCCGAATCGGTGCTGCTCGTCCGTAACGACGAGACCGAGACTCCGGAAATAGACGTCCTCCTGGATGAGCGCATGCGTACCGACGAGAATATCGAGCAATCCCATCTGCAGCGACGCGAGAATATCCCTGCGCTTGCGGTCGGTCATGCTTCCGGTCAGCAGGCCGACCGTGATACCTAACGGCTCGAACATCTTACCTAGCGAACGCGCATGCTGCTCTGCCAATATTTCCGTCGGGACCATAAGCGCCCCTTGATGACCTGCCTTTACCGTCGCAAAGAGCGCGACCGCGGCAACGACCGTCTTGCCCGCGCCGACGTCACCCTGCAACAGACGGTTCATCATGAACGGTTGCTTCATATCGTGCAAGATTTCGTTGATCACTTGCTTTTGCGAGTCCGTAAGCGAGAACGGAAGCGTACCGACGAAACCTCGGATGTCGTCGTTATTGACCGGATGGACGATGCCTACTTGTTGTTTATGGTGGGTCGCCCGATACGCTTGCAGCTTAAGCTGGAACAAAAAGAGCTCCTCGTACACCATGCGACGGCGCGCTTCTTGTCCTTCGTGCGAATTTTCCGGCCGATGGATGCGCATAATCGCTTCTCTGCGCGGAATGAGGCCGTGCTTGGACACGATTTCCGCAGGGAGAATTTCGGGAATGAGCGCTCCGAATTGCGTAAGCGCCTTGTCGATCGCCTTACGTATGTAAGCTTGCGTTATCGTGCCGCCGATCGAATAGACCGGCTGAAGGGTGCCCGACTTAGAAGCTCCGCGATCCGGGAATTCGGAGTCCGCCACAGTAATATGCCGGCGCCGTTGCTCCCACTTCCCTGACACGATAATATCGCGTCCCGGAGTCAGTTGTTCCTGCAAAAACGCGCGATTGAACCAAACGGCCGTAAGAAGCATCCCATCGACCGTAATTCTGCAGATGAGACGCGATTTGCCTCCGTACCGTTGCAACGAAGGCATAGCCGCGATCGTCCCCTGAACGGTGATTTTCTCCCCGTCTTTTACTTCGGAAAGCTCGCGGATTCTATAATCCTCATATCTGAAAGGGTAATGCTCGATAAGCCCTCCGACCGATGAAATACCTAAGGCGTGAAGCTCCTCCGCTTTCTTGGAGCTCACGCCTTGAAGTTTAACGATGGGAGTCGTGAACAAGGAAGATGACATAAGACCAACCTCTTTACGTTACTTCATGCCCGGATTATGAATAGTCCGAGCGTGCCGGGACCCGCGTGCGTACCCACGACCGGCCCGATCTCGGTTTCCAAAAATTGCGCGACGTTGAGTCGGCCTTTGAGCAGCTCGGTCAATTCGGCGACGCCGGCTTCGAAGCCGGGCGTCTTGGCGATCGTCAAGTTGATCGGATCGCTTCCGAAATCCTCTTCCAGCAGCTCGGCGATGCGTCCGAACGCCCGCTTCTGCCCTCTTACTTTCTCGAACGGGTAGACGTATCCTTCGTTATCGATAGATAAGATCGGCTTAATGTTCAATAACGTGCCGATGACTGCCGAAGCTTTGCCGACCCGGCCGCCCTTTTGCAAATATTCGAGCGTATCCACGAGGAAATAAAGCCGCATTTCCTCCCTCATGCGAAGGATCTCGCATACGATCTGTTCTTTACCAACTCCGGACTGCGCCATCTTGGCAGCAGCGACGACGAGCATGCCGTAACCGTAGGAAGCGGTTCTCGAATCGATGATCGTAACGTCGGCATCGTCGTCGAGCATCGACTTGGCGATTAACGCGGATTGATAAGTGCCGCTCAGTACCGAAGCCAGCGCAACGTAGATAACAGGCCGCCCTTGATCCGTCAGCTTCTTGAACGTATCGAAGAAGTCCGACGGAGACGGCTGTGAAGTTTTGGCGAGCTCGGACGAGGAAGTCAGCTTCTCGTAAAATTGCCTTGGCGTAAGCTCGATGTTATCGAGGAACGTTTCTCCTCCAATGATGACTTTCAGAGGCACCATAGCAATGTCTAACTGTTCGCGCACCTCAAGAGGAATGTCAGAGGTGCTGTCCGTTACTAAGGCAACCGTTGCCATGTGCTCGTCCTCCATTCGCAAGGATATAGACTATCTTTCGACGGCGAACAAGTACGGATAGAGCGGCTGTCCGCCTTCGTGAACTTCGACTTCTACGTCGGGATATTGCTGCGTCAGCCAATCGGACAGACGATCCGTTGCTTCTTGATCCGCGCCGTCTCCCGTAAGTACCGTTATCATATCGCTATCCGAGGTCAGCATATCGGAAGCCAACTTCCGGCATGCATCCTCCATCGAGGCCGCGGATACGACGATTGTCTTGTCCTTAATACCGATATAATGGCCGTCTTTGATCTCGATGCCGTCCATGACCGTGTCGCGAACCGCTTGCGTCACTTGGCCGGTTACGACGCGTTCGGAAGCTTTCGTCATTCGCGTCGTATTCGCGGTCTCCGCGTCGTTCTCTTGGAAAGCGAGCATCGCCGCAAGACCTTGCGGAATCGTGCGGGTAGGCAGTACCGTAACCGGTCTGTCCGCGAGCTCCGCCGCTTGCTTGGCTGCCATAATGATATTCGGATTGTTCGTCAGCACGTAGACGTGGTGCGCGGTAAGCGACGTAATCGCGCCGAGTAAATCTTCCGTGCTCGGATTCATGCTCTGTCCGCCGGAGAGGACGATATCTACGCCTAAGCTTCTGAACAGCTCCGCGTTGCCTTCCCCGACGCTGACGACAACGACGCCATAAGCAGCCATCTCGTGCGCGTCCGGATTCGGATCGCTTTCAGGCGACGCGGTCACGGAAGGTAAATTCACTACGCCCGGCAACGAATAATCGACTACTGGCGCGGTTGCACTCGATTTAACGACCGCAGCAACCGGACCGGACGACTTCGAGCTTGTGGAAACCGGCGGATTATAGGTCGGCTCCTCGGCTTTCGGTTGCAACAGATCGCGATGCTGCTCCTGCATATTCAAAATGTGAATGTGAGTGATTTCTCCGTAAGTCAACGCGGCGTTAAGGACATCGCCCGGACGACGGGAGTGAACGTGCACTTTCACGATATGATCGTCTTCGATAAGGATGATGGAATCTCCGTCTCTTTCAAGCGTTTGACGGAACGCGCGCTCGGGGAATGGCGTCGAAATCGAGAACCGTTGAATGAAAAATTCCATATCGTAAGGGAAAGCGATGCTTTCCGTCGTGATCTTTGCTTGCGCGGAAGCGTTCGCCGCTACCGACGTTGCTGCCCTCGCAACTTGAAGAGGAGTTACTGTAGAGACCGGATTCGCGGCTGGCGCGGAAATCGGCTCGTACGCCGAAGACGACGTTGCGCCGGAGCGCAGGTATTCTAGGAAACCTTCATATATATAGACCAATCCTTGTCCGCCGGAATCGACGACCCCTACTTGCTTAAGAATCGGTAGCATTTCTTGTGTACGCGCAAGCGTCTCGAGCGACTTCGCATGGACCTCGCCCATCCATTCCACGATGTCCGACGTGCGACGGGAAGCGAGCAAGCCGTGGCGGGCCGCTTCTCTTGCGACGGTCAGTATCGTTCCTTCGACCGGTTTGACGACCGCCTTGTAAGCGGTGTCAACTCCTTGCTGCAAAGCGTTGGCGAACAATGGGACATTCAGGTCGCGCCCGCCGGCGACTGCTCGGGAAAATCCGCGGAACAACTGGGACAGAATAACGCCTGAATTGCCGCGCGCGCCCATGAGCAGTCCTTTGGACAATACTTCGGCAGCCTTGCCGACTTCCTCGGAAGGTTTATTCGTTAATTCGGCCACTCCGGCCGACATCGTTAAATTCATATTCGTTCCCGTATCGCCGTCCGGCACGGGAAATACATTCAGGGCATTCACGCGTTCGGCGCCTTGCGATAGCTTCTCAGCCCCCGCAACGACCATTGCCGCCCATTCAGTTCCGTTCAAATAGCGCTTGCTCAATGATGAGTTCCCCTTCCTGTCTCTGCGATCGAAAGCAGCCGCCTAGATGAGGCGCTGCCTTCGGTCTTCTTAGCGCATCACACGGACGCCTTGAACGTTAATGTTCACGAAATCGACTTTCAGTCCCACGACTTCCTCCAGCACGTACTTCACCTTCGATTGAATGTTGTGGGCAACTTCGGAAATCTTCGTACCATAGCTTACGATGACATACAGATCAAGATGCACGTGTTCGCCTTCGTGGCGAACTTCAACGCCACGGGACAAGTTTTCCCTGCCGAGCAACTCCGCGATGCCATCCTTCAAGCTTTTACGCGAAGACATTCCGACAAGCCCGTAACAATCCAGTGCCGCCGAACCCGCAATGACGGCTATCACTTGATCCGCTACGTCTATTTTTCCGTTTTCCGAGGCCAGCTGCATAGGCATGGAAATTCACTCCTTTATGCCTGTATTATGGACCATACTTCATTGTACTATAAAAAATCGGCGGAATGAAGCCGTTTTCTCCGTAAATCGAGCTTCTCCGCATAAAAGCCCGATCGGCTCTCCTATTAAGCATTGCAACGCCATTGTCCCTATGCTATTATAGTGTAGTGTTTGTATGGACGTGGCAGGGAGGTGTATTTTAATGGCTCGTAAATGTTATATTACAGGGAAAAAGCCAGGTACAGGCAACAACAAGTCTCACGCGAATAACACTACTCGCCGTACTTATGGGGTTAACGTACAAAAAGTGCGCATTCTGGTGAACGGCAAGCCGAAGCGTGTATTCGTTAGCGCTCGCGCTTTGAAGTCCGGACTGGTTACCCGCGTATAAGGGAATAAGGGTAGCTCGCTACCCACATGTATAGACGAGTACCGCCATCCTGTGGGAGGGCGGTATTTCGTTTTTAATCAACCTATACGTGCCGAGCATGAACAAAAACCGTCAGACGCATCTGACGGTTTCTTTGTTGTGGCCGGACCGTTCCGTGCTCCGTCAGTTTTTGTGAAACGTGTTCAGAATTGCTTTGACGAAGCCACCTAGAAATTTCGGCAGCTTGATGGTGTAAAATTTCATCTTCCCATCCCTCCTCAGCAGGCTGAACCCTTACCGGCGTCACGGTTCCAACGCAGCTATTGGTTCAATCTATGCGGAGAGCGATTTGTCCTATTCCAGGCAAACGCGGAAGGTTGGACTATACTTGCCGAATTACCGCAGGGACGCGATCGCTTCTCGGCGGTTCGGATGATTGAAAATATAAGTGCCCGCGACGAGAGAGTCGGCTCCCGCTTCCTTGACCAGCGCGGCCGTCTCGCGGTTAATTCCGCCGTCGACTTGAACGTATACATCGTCTCTACCGTGACGCTTGAGCATTTCGCGAAGCTGGCGCAGCTTCGGCAGCATGGACGGCATGAAGGACTGGCCGCCGAAACCCGGGTTGATCGTCATAATGAGCACCAAATCGACTTTGTCGAGCACGTACTCCAGTACGGACAAGGGCGTATGCGGATTAAGCGCGACGCCGGCTTTTATGCCTAGTTCGCCGATTTGCGTAAGCGTGCGATCCAAGTGGACGCATGCCTCAGGATGAACGGTCACCCGGTCCGCTCCCGCGGCTTTGAGCGCCAGGAATAACGTCTCCGGTTTTTCCACCATGAGATGAACGTCGAACATCAGCTTCGTGCTTGCGCGAATCATCGATACGATCGGCGGTCCGAACGTCAAGTTTGGCACGAAATGGTTGTCCATAATGTCGATGTGTACCCAATCCGCTCCCGCCTCGTCGATCGAACGCAGTTCCTCCCCTAGCTTCGAGAAATCCGAAGCCAAAATCGATGGGGCTATAATCGTCATTTTAGTACCTCCGTCTTGTCTCTTTCCACTCCGTCATGAAATTCATGTAGTTGTTGTATCTGCTACCGGCGATCTCGCCCCGTTCCTTAGCTTCAAGAACGGCGCAGGAAGGCTCGTGGATATGCGTGCAGCCGCGGAATTTGCAACCGGACGATAGCGCCCTGAACTCTCGGAAGCAAGATCCGATCTGATCGATGCCGAGCTCCGCGAAGTCCAACTGGCTAAACCCGGGCGTATCCGCCAAATAACCGCCGCTCGGCAAGGCGACGAGCTCGACGTGCCTCGTCGTATGCTTGCCCCGGCCTAGCTTGACGCTGATTTCGTTCGTCTCGAGGGTCAAACCCGGAATGAGCGCGTTAAGCAGCGAAGACTTGCCGACGCCCGATTGACCGGCGAAGACGTTAATATGTCCGGCTAGCGCTTCGCGCAGCGCGTCGATCCCTTCGCCCTCGTGCGCGCTCGTCAACAGCACCTCGTATCCGAGCGAAGCGTACAGGTCGCGCGCGGATTCCACGTCCCCGCGGATGCGCGCTCCCTCCTCGCCTTCCGGAATTCTATCCATCTTCGTGAACACGAGCAAAGCATCCATCCGCGCGTGCTCCGTATGAACGAGGAACTTGTCGAGCAGCGTCAAGCTTAGCTCCGGACGGATGACGGAGAAGACGAGCACGGCGAGATCCGCATTAGCGATTTGCGGACGGATCAATTCCGAGTCCCGGGGCAGGATCTGTTCCACCGAGCCTTCTCCGTTATCCGTCATGCTATAGACGACGCGATCGCCGACTAGCGGCGACTGTCCTCTATTTTTTAAAATGCCGCGTCCCCTGCATTGTACGAGTTGATCCCCGTCGCGCACGTAATAGTAACCGCTCAGCGCTTTCGTTATTAAGCCTTCGGGCATTCGGTTACGTCTCCTTCAACTCGCGATTCGATGTGGTGTCTCATTCTGTGGTCTCCTGCTGCGCGTCGACCGGATCGGCGCCGTCGCCGGCTCCCGGATCCGCCGGTTGCTGATCGGCAGGCGGTTGCTCCGCGTCTCCGTTGCCTGATGCCGGGATATCCGCGTAAGGGAATACTTGCTGCTGCAAAAATTGCCCGTCGCGATAAATCGAAATTTGACCGTCTTTGCCCGGCGCGAGAATGAGAGTCACCGGAATTTGCGTCGTTTGTGTGATTTTGCGTTCCGGCAATTCGATCTTATCGCCTCTGGCGTCGGAATAGACGATCTTGATCGAGCTCTCCACGCCTTCTTCTGCAGGGGTCACAGTTACGGACATCGGCTCCTCACGAGCGTCGGACGGATAGCCGGTACTGATCCAGATCGCAACCTCCGTACCCTCCGTCACTTTCTCGTTCTGTTCGGCAGGGAACTGCTTGAACACGGTGCCTTTCGGTGTGTAGCTAGGCGATCTCGTAATTTTTTCTTCCGGCAGCTTCAGGTTGTTTTTCTCGATCAACGCTTTGGCTTCGCCTTCCGTCTTGCCGATCAAGTTCGGCATGTCGAACGCTTCGCGGCCTTTGCTGATCGTAAGCGTAACCGTCGTCTCCGCCGGATCGAACTCTTCGTTCGGCTTCGGATTGGAACGAAGGACGGTGCCAGGCTCGCTCTCGTCGAACACTTCCGACGGGAGTACGTTGTCGGCGTCTACGCCCATGCCGATCAGCGTCTGCTTGGCGGCCTCGAACGGCTTGCCCGTCAAATCCGGCATGGACGGAAGCTGTTCGCCTATACTGACGGTTATTTGAATGACGGCGCCCTTGGCGACCGTACCGCCTTGCTTCGTCTGCTTGACAACGATGCCCTCGTTGACCTCTTTGCTCGATTCCTCGAGCACGACCGGATCGACGACTAAGCCGGCGCCTTCGATCAGGTCGCGGGCGACTTGCTCCGTCTGGCCGACAACGTCTGGTACTTTAACGTCCGGTGAACTGACGATATCGCCGAGCGCGTTGATCGCCCAGATCAGCACGGCGATCAATATGGCAGCCAGCACACCGAGTACGGTCGGCAGTATCCAAGCGCGCTTGCGCTCGGTTAAACCTTCCGAATTCCAACGCACGTCGGATTCTCCGGCCGTTGCTGCCGGAACCGGCACCTCTAGCGTCTGGCGCATGTCCGGGCGAATGGCCGGAATGACTCTCGTCTTCTCCGACTCGGCTTCGTCGTCGCTTGTGAAACGAACGATCGGCTCGTGCATGCGCGTAGGCTGCAGGCAAGTCTCGAGATCCTTATGCATCGCAGCGGCCGATTGGTAGCGCTCCTGCGGATTTTTGCGCATTGCCTTGAGAATAATGTTTTCCACGCTTTGCGGGATGTAAGGATTCACCTTGCGCGGCTCCTCGAACGGTTCCTGCAAGTGCTTAAGCGCGACGCTGATCGGACTTTCCCCGAGGAAAGGCAATCTTCCCGTCAGCATCTGGTACATGACGATGCCGAGCGAGTACAAGTCCGATTTCTCTCCCGTCGTCACGCCTTTGGCGTGTTCGGGCGAGAAATAGTGGACCGAGCCGACGACAGAGCCGGTTTGCGTAATGGTCGAAGACGTAACAGCGCGAGCAATGCCGAAGTCCGTCACCTTCACGCGGCCGTTATTGCCGATCAAAATATTGTGCGGCTTAATATCACGATGGATAATCTGGTTATGATGGGCGTGCTCTAGCGCATCGCAGATTTGGGCGGCGATTCTTACGGCTTCGTCCGCCTGCAACGGTGCCCGTTCGCGAATGATTTCGTTCAGGTTAGCCCCGTCGATATATTCCATGACGATGTAGTACGTATCTTCGACTTGACCGACGTCGTAAATGCTGACGATGTTCGGATGCGACAATGACGCGGCCGCCTGCGCTTCACGGCGGAAGCGTTTGACGAATTCGTCGTCGTGCGTGAATTGCTGACGCAGTACTTTGACCGCGACGAAACGATTTAATAATAAGTCCCGGGCTTTGTATACGAGGGCCATGCCGCCGCCACCGACACGAGCCAGCAGTTCGTAACGTCCGCTTAGCGTATGTCCGATCATGCTGTTACCCCTCCCGTGGCGCCATCGGCGCCATCATCTGCGACCAAGACGACCGTCACGTTGTCGTCTCCGCCCGCGTCGAGCGCAAGCGAGATCAATTTCTCGGCTTGCGTCTCGAGATTCGCGTTCCGTTCTTCGAGCGCTTCAAGCAACTTTTGCTGTTCGACTAATCCGCTTAAGCCATCGCTGCACAGGATCAATCGGTCTCCGGAACGCCAGTCGATCGCTTGCACGTCGACCTCGACGTCGCGGTCCGTTCCGAGCGCCCGCGTCAATACGTTGCGGCGCGGATGATGAGCCGCTTCCTCCGGGCTCAGCTGACCGGACTTCGTCAACTCGTTGACGAGCGTATGGTCGTCCGTCAACTGCGACAGACTGCCGTCCCTGAAGCGGTAGGCTCGGCTATCGCCGATATGACCGATCCATCCGTTGTTGCCTTCGATTAACGCAAGGACGACCGTCGTGCCCATGTTGTGGTATTGTTCGTTCAAGGATGCCGTTTCAAACACGACTTCGTTCGCTTTGCGAATCCATTCGCGAAGCAATTCGGTTTTATCCGCGTTCGGCTCGTCCGGTTTCCAGGCTTGAAGCGACGCGACCAGACTGTCGACCGCCAGTCCGCTCGCCACGTCCCCGGCGCGATGGCCGCCCATACCGTCCGCTACGATCGCGGCCGTCAGTCCGTCGCCCAACAATCCGCTCCATGCTTGATCTTCGTTGACTTGCCGCACTTTCCCCACATGACTCCGTAAAGCCGTCCTCACATCGATCACCCCGTCGTCTTCTCCATGTGCTTCGCCCGTAGCTGGCCGCAAGCGGCAGCGATGTCGTGACCCTGCTCTCTTCGAATCGTTACGTTCACGTTCTTCTTCTGGAGAACCCGTTGGAATTCGAATATATCGTCCCTAGGCGTCCGGACGTAATCCCTTTCCGGCACGTAGTTAACCGGAATTAGATTGACGTGACAAAGCATGCCTTGAAGCACGTTGCCAAGCTCCTCCGCGTGCTCGGGACGGTCGTTCACGCCGCCGATGAGCGCGTATTCGAACGTAATGCGGCGCCCTGTTTTCTCGATGTAGTATTTGCAGGCGTTCATCACGTCGACGAACGGGAACCGCCGGTTGACCGGCATGAGCTTCGAGCGGAGCGCGTCGTTCGGCGCGTGGATCGAAATCGCCAAGTTGATTTGCGTATTCTCGTCCGCGAACTTCAGCATGCTCGGCACAATGCCGCTCGTCGATACCGTAATGTGTCGCGCGCCTATGTTCAGCCCCTTAGGGTGAATCATCGTTCTAAGGAACGTCATCGTCGCGTCATAGTTCTCGAACGGCTCGCCGATGCCCATGATGACGATGCTCGATACACGTTCGTTAATCGGATCAAGCATCCGTTGCGACTCCACCACTTGCGCGATGATTTCGCCCGCCGTCAAGCTTCGTTTCAAACCGCCGAGCGTGGACGCGCAAAACGTGCAGCCGATCCGGCAGCCGACCTGCGTCGTTACGCAAACGCTGTTCCCGTAGTTGTGTTTCATGATTACGGTCTCGATCGCGTGTTTGTCGTGCAGCTCGAACAAAAATTTGACCGTGCCGTCCTTGGACTCGAATTTGGCGATCTCTTTCATCATCACGAACCGGAAGTTGTCCGCCAGCTTATCGCGAAGCGACTTCGGCAAGTTGCTCATTTCTTCGAAGGAAGTTACCCGCTTCACGTAAAGCCAGTCATAGATTTGCCCTGCGCGGAAGGCGGGTTCGCCCGACTCCTTAATCCAATCTTGGATTTGCTCCAAGGAAAAATCATAAATAAAAGGTTTGTTTTGTTCATTATTATCCAATTCAGTCACCACCGTTCTTTCTATTTTACCATAAACGCCCTACCCTCATAAACCTTGCGCGTAATACGAGCTTGGATCGAGGCGCCGGCGGAATTATCGATCGTCATCACATTGGACGCGGTTGCCGCCCATTCGTTGCGCAGCCGCGTTAATCGGATCTTCGCATTCTCGCGATGAAAAAGCCGTCGCTGCCGAACATGTGCGGCAGCAGTTGCAAGGCGCCGGTAAACGGCTCCGGGAGATAACCCGCGGTCTTGATCGGGGCGAGCACTTCCTCCGGCCAGTCCGGGTCGAGAGCGAACGAAGGATTGTCCTGCAGAAAACGGCTAATCGTCTGCTCGTTTTCCTCCGGCGCGATCGTACACGTACTGTACACTAGCGTGCCGCCCGGTTTTACGAGCGATTGAATCCGGTCAAGCAGTCGATGCTGAAGCTCTGACAAGCTTGCGAGATCATCGGGCGACTTGTTCCACTTGATTTCCGGTTTGCGTCTAATGACGCCTAGACCCGAACACGGCGCATCGAGAAGCACGACATCGAAAGACTTCTCCGGCAACCGGTCCGGCAAGTCCATTGCGTCCGCGACCATCGTCTCTACGGAAGCGATACCGAGCCGAGCCGCTTGCTGTTGAATGAGCGCTTCTTTGTGAAAATGAACGTCGTTCGCGAGCACTTTGCCCTTATCCCCAAGAAGCTCGGCGAGATGGGTCGATTTGCCTCCAGGCGCAGCGCAGCAATCGAGCACGCTCATTCCGGCCTTCGGGTTCGCGACTTTGGCTACGAGCATCGAGCTCTCGTCTTGTATCGAGAAGCGGCCTTCTTTGTACCCGTCGGCGTGCACGAGATTGCCCGCTTTATCCGCGATAATACCTTGCGACGACAGCGGCGAAGGTCTCGCCGAAATGCCGGCTTCGTTCATTGCCGCAAGCAACTCCTCGCGGTTAGACCGCAGCGGATTGACGCGCGCGGAAGCGTGCGGCGGCTCGTTGTTCGCCGCGCACATCGCTTCGGTCGTCTGCTCGCCGTAGGCGCTTACCCAGCGCGCCACGAGCCACTCCGGATGGCTATGCTCAAGGGAAATACGTTTGACCGCCGATAGTTGTTGCGGTAGCGGCGCGTCGATGCCGTCGCGAATGAGTCCGCGGAGGACGCCGTTGACGAGCCCCGCTATGCCCGAATGACCTCGGCGCTTGGCGATGTTGACCGCTTCCGCCACGACGGCGTGCGCGGGAACGCGCGAAAGCCAGCGAAGCTGATAGTAGCTTAGCCGCAACAAGACGCGCACCCACGGCTCGACTTTGGCCGGCCATCCTTTTACCCGCCCGCTGAGCGCGTAATCGATCGTGTTCAGCCGTTGGATCGTACCGTAGACGAGCTCGGTCGCCAATCCCGCGTCCGGCCTGGACAATTCCGCCGCGTTAAGCGCTTGGTTGAGCGCGAGTCCGCTGAACGCTTCGTTCAATTCGACCTTCAGCAGCACCTGCACGGCCACATCCCGCGGACCTTTCGGCTTGCCGCCTTTTCCAAATCCATTGTTCATCGTTTAGCATCCTTATCTATCTTGAATCGTCTTCTTCCGTTAACAGTTACTAGTTGCCCCATGCGGGCCGAGTTATGCAATAATACCGCCCTATTACGCAAAAAAGCCCGGGTTCGATTACCCGAGCAGCTTTCCGGGAGCTAACCGCGCGCCCCGCGCGTATTCCGCCGCGGAGAGCGCCTTCTTGCCCGCGGGCTGAACTTCGGCTAGCACGAGGCTGCCGTCGCCCGTCCGCACGCGAATGCCCCGCGCGTCCGTCTCCAATATCGAGCCAGGCGCCATTGCGGCCCACGCCGGCTTAAGAGACTGATCGTCGGCGCCGGGCACTTCGCACCGCCACACCTTGAACACTTCGCCGTCCAGCGTCGTGAAACCCCCGGCCATCGGATTGAGCCCTCTCACGCGGTTGAACAGCTCGCGCGATGTCGCGTTCCAATCGAGCCGCTCGTCCTCGCGGGACAAGTTCGGCGCGTATGTCGATTCGTCGTGGTTTTGCGGCACGCGAGGAGCTTCGCCAGCGACGATCCGCGGCAACCACTCGCCAAGCAAGCGCGAGCCTGCATCGCTAAGCTTCTCGAACATCGTACCCGACGTATCGTCGTCGCCGATCGGCACTTCGACTCTCGCGATCATGTCGCCGGTATCGAGACCTTCGGCCATATACATGAGCGTGACGCCGGTGACGGTCTCCCCATTGATGATTGACCGTTGGATCGGCGCGCCGCCCCGGTATTTCGGCAGCAACGAACCGTGAACGTTCAAACAGCCGAACTTCGGCAAATCGAGTACCGACTTCGGCAAAATTTGACCGTAAGCGGCCGTGACGATCAAATCCGGCGCGATTGCAGCAACCGCCGCGACGCCTTCCGGCGAGCGCAGTTTTTCCGGTTGCAGCACTTCGAGCCCGCGCTCGAGCGCATACGCCTTTACCGGCGGCGGCGTCAGCTCGCGCTTGCGTCCGACCGGTCTGTCCGGCTGTGTGACGACGGCCGCGATCTCGTAACCTTGTTCAAGCAGCAAAGCCAAAGAAGGGACCGCGAATTGCGGCGTCCCCATGAACAATATTCTCATTCTATTCTCCATCCTGCTCCGGTTCCCTGCGCGCTTCGTACACCGATTCCGCCAGATCGACGAACAATACGCCGTTCAAGTGGTCGACCTCGTGCTGGAACGCCCGGGACAGCAGCTCCGTGCCTTCGTATTGTAACGGCTTGCCGTTGCGGTCGAATCCCCGGATAACGACGCGGTTCGCCCGTCGCACGTCTCCTTGAAGACCCGGAATGCTTAGGCAGCCCTCGGGTCCGAGCTGTTCGCCTTCCATCGATACGAATTCCGGATTCACCAGCTCGATCAACCCGTTGTCGTCGCCTACGTCCACGACGATGACGCGCTTGGATATTCCGACCTGCGGCGCGGCTAATCCTACGCCGTCGGCATCGTACATCGTGTCGGCCATATCGTCCAGCAGCTTATGCAGGTTGGCGTTGAACTTCGTTACTTCCTTGGCTTGCTCACGGAGCACGTCGTCAGGGTGTTTCACGATTAATCGGATCGACATAAGGCATCCTTCCTTTTCTCAACAACGACTTGTTAAAGCATCATTTGGGGATCCACGTCTACGCTTACTATCAAACCGTTCTTCTTCACGGCTTCCTCCAGCTCGCGCAACGCTTGCGCGACTAGCCGGCTTGCATCGACGTCTCCCCGATATTTTACCATACATTGAAAACGGTAGCGATCTTTCAGGCGCGCGATCGGCGATGCGACCGGACCGAGAATTTCCAGCGCGTCCCCGTTACCGCCCGCGAAGTCCGATCCGATCCGCTCGGCGGTCGCAAGCTCGCGCACGCGCGTCGCCAGCCTTTGTCCCGCGGACAGCAGCATCGGCACCGATTCGTGCGACAATGTTACGCCGATTAGCCGTCCATACGGCGGATAGCCGAATACATGGCGAAGCTTCAGCTCCTGTCGGACGAAGCCTTCGTAATGGTGGCCTTGCACGGACGTAATCGACGGATGCTCCGGATCGTACGTCTGAATGATGACTTCGCCCGGCAGCTCGTGCCGTCCGGCGCGTCCCGCTACTTGCGTAAGCAGCTGGAACGTTCGCTCGGAAGCCCGAAAATCCGGCAACCGCAGCGCGGCGTCCGCGGCCAGCACGCCTACTAACGTCACGTAAGGAAAGTCTAGCCCTTTCGCTACCATTTGGGTGCCGAGGAGCACGTCGGCCTTGCGTTCCTTGAATTCCGTCAGCCATCGCTCATGGGAGCCCTTCTCCGTCGTCGTATCGACGTCCATCCGGATGACCCGGATGCCGGGGAACGTCTCCGCGAGCGATTCCTCGACCTTTTGCGTTCCCGTGCCGAAGTAACGGATATGCGGACTTTCGCAGCTCGGGCACGTCTTCGGCTCTACTTCCGCGTAACCGCAATAGTGGCAACGCATCGTTTGCGCGCCGCGGTGGTAGGTGAGAGCAATTTCGCAGTGCGGACAAGTCGCCGTATAACCGCAAGAGCGGCACATGACGAACGTCGCGTAACCGCGCCTGTTGAGCAACAGCACCATTTGCTCTTTCTTCTCGAGCCGCGAGACGATTGCCTCATGCAGCGCCCGGCTGAACATCGCGCGGTTCCCGAGCTTCAGTTCTTCGCGCATGTCGACGAGCCGTACGCCCGGCAGCGGCCGATCCGCGACGCGTTGCGGCAAGGAGATGTAGCCCATCTCTATGCCGCGTTTGGAAGCGGCGTAAGTCTCGAGCGACGGCGTCGCCGAACCTAGCACAACGACGGCGCCATTAAGTCTTGCACGCTCGATTGCCACGTCGCGGGCGTGGTACTTCGGACTTTCCTCTTGCTTATACGAAGTTTCGTGTTCTTCGTCGATGACGATGAGGCCGATGCGTTCGAACGGGGCGAAAATCGCCGATCGCGCGCCGACCGCTACTTGGGCGCGTCCCTCGCGGATTTTGCGCCACTCGTCATATCGCTCTCCGTTCGATAACCGGCTATGCAAGACGGCGACTTTCGCGCCGAAACGGCTTTTAAACCGCTCTACCATTTGCGGCGTCAGCGATATTTCGGGCACGAGGACGATCGCTTCGCGTCCGCTGGACAAGCAGCGATCGATCGATTGCAAATACAGCTCGGTTTTACCGCTCCCCGTCACGCCGTGCAGCAAGAACGCCCTGTGATCGCGGCTATCGAGCGCGTCTATAATCGGCGCGATCGCTTCAGCCTGCGCCGGTGTCAGCGTCATCGGCACCGAAGGCGGAAAATGCCGGTTCGCGTACGGATCGCGATCTTCCGTTACGGCGCGCACCTCGATCAGTCCGCGATCGGCCAAAGCGCGTATCGTGGACGAAGTCGTCCCGAGCGCCTCCGCCAGTCTCTCGACCGCGATAGGCTCCGGATTGTCTGCCAAATACGCTAGTACTTCATGCTGTTTGCGCGCGCGGGCCGGAAGCTCCGCCATCGCTTGGCGCAGCTTATCGGCGTCCGGCGCGAACACCGTCTGCATCGTCTTGACCGACATCCGGTTCTCTACTCTCTGGCGTTCCTCCAGCCGACCTTGGCGCATCCACAGCTTCAACTGCTCCCCTTGGTCCGGGTATTGCTGCAACAGCGAGGCCAGCTTAAGCGGTTCTCCTCGCCCAAGAGCGAGCAAGAGACCGCCGCTGCGGGCGGTCTCTTCTTCGGTCCAATGCGCGCCGATCGCCGGAAACACGTACTTCTCCGCTTTACCTTTGAGCGCGGCCGGCAACATCGCCTGCAACGCGATCGTTAACGGACAGAGCCAACGCTTGCTGATCCATTCGCCCAGCTGCACGAGCTCGGCGGATAGCGGCGGCATGGCGTCCATCAGCTCGGCGATCGGCTTAACCTTCGCCGCTTCGACCTCGGCATCGGCTGCGAACGCCGTCACGATTCCTTGCAGCGCGCGCCCGCCGAACGGCACTGCGACGCGACTGCCGATCTCGACCCAGCCGTCCAACTGCGGCGGAATCGAATAATCGAACGTGCGGTCCGTATCCCGGCTAGGCACGTCAACGATCACTCTTGCTACTTTCATAGGCCCTCCGGAGCCAGACGAGACTTCGCCAGCTCTAGCACCCGCTGCGCCACTGCCTTCTTGGACATTTGCGGCAGATGTTCCGCGAATCCGTCCGCGCCGTACACGCTAACGATATTCGTATCCGTGCCGAAGCCCGCACCCTCTTGGGCTACGTTATTCGCGACGATCAGATCGCATTTCTTGCGATTAAGCTTGTCCAGCGCGTTGCGCTCCAGCTCCATCGTCTCCGCCGCGAAGCCGACAACGACCGGCGCGCGCTTGCCGGGCAACGCCTGCTTCCACTCGCCGATCGCCTGCAAAATATCCGGATTGCGGACGAGCGACAACGTCAACGTCTCTGCCTTTTTCTTGATCTTATGCTCTTCCCGGTGAAGCGGCCGATAATCGGCTACCGCCGCGGCTTTGACGACGATGTCCATCTGCGGGACGCGGGACATGACGACTTCCTTCATCTGTTCCGCCGATTCCACGCGTATCGTCTGAACCCCCGAAGGTGGCGTTCCATCCGTCTTACCGCACACGAGCGTCACGTCCGCCCCCCAATCCCGGGCGACCTCCGCGAAAGCGAATCCCATTTTGCCGGAGGAATCGTTCGTAATATATCTAACAGGGTCGATACGCTCGAGCGTTCCGCCGGCCGTAATCAATACCCGGCGTCCCGCCAGCGGACGAGGCCCCGCCAATATTTCCACTATGGCGTCCACGATCTCGTCCGGCTCCGCGAGCCGCCCTTTGCCGACGTATCCGCATGCCAACTGGCCCGTTCCGGGCTCCACGAAGGTGACGCCGCGAGAAGCGAGCTTATTTACGTTATCTATGACAGCGGGATGCTCCCACATATGTACGTTCATCGCGGGCGCGACAAGAACCGGCGCCGTTACGGCGAGCAGCGTAGTACTGAGCATGTCGTCCGCCAAACCGTTCGCCATTTTCGATAGGACGTTGGCGGTCGCGGGAGCGACGACGACCAAATCCGCCGCATCCGCCCAATCGATATGCTGCACGATCGCGGCGTCGCGTTCGTCGAACACGTCGGTTGCGACCGGATGCCGCGAAAGCGTCTGCAAGGTAAGCGGCGTAATGAATTTCGTCGCGCCTTCCGTCATCATGACCCGCACGGATGCGCCGAGACCGACAAGACGGCTGCAGAGGGTCGCGGCTTTATAGGCGGCGATCCCGCCGGAGATGCCCAGTAAGATCGTTTTGCCCGCAAGCGACTTGACCATGGATTCCCCTCTTCTCCTTAGAAAAAAAACAACCGCTGGGGTTGTTCTTTTCGTTGTTATGTCACATTCATCAGTTAGCTTATTTCAGATGCTCGACTTTAATCGCTTCGTGATAAATCTCTTCGAGCGCTACTCCTACTTGCTTGTGCGATTTCGGAGCGCCAATGCCGCACAGATCGCCTTCGCGCAGACCGCGCGCGCGCTTGGAAGCCGCAACGACGAGCGTGTACTTGCTGTCTACCTTCTTCACCAATTCATCGATCGATGGATATAACATCTTTCATCACCTCTCTCAGACGTTCTCCGCAGTCGATATCGCGTCAAGTTCGTTGCACAGCTCGTGCAGGAACCGTTGTCGCTTGCAATGTTCCGCTGTCATGATCGCGTCGATCCGCTTGCAAGCCAAATCGATCTGATCGTTGACGACGGCGTAATCGTAATGATAGAGCAAGTTGATCTCGTCTCTCGCGACCGAGAGGCGGTGATCGATCGTCGCTTGCGTCTCCGTACCGCGACCGCCGAGCCTCGAAGCTAGCTCGTTAAGCGAAGGAGGCATGAGGAAAATAAAAACGCCATCCGGAAACTTCTCTTTCACTTTGAGCGCGCCTTGCACTTCGATCTCGAGAATGATGTCCTTCCCCTCGGACAACGTCTTCTCTACGAAATCGCGCGGTGTGCCGTAGTAATTGCCGACGTATTCGGCGTATTCGAGCAACGCGTCGCCCTGGATCATGTCTTGGAACTGCTCGCGCGATTTGAAGAAATAGTTGACTCCGTCCTTCTCGCCTTCGCGAGGGGTACGCGTCGTCGCGGATACCGAATAGATCAGCTCGGGCATCTTCGTGCGCAACGAGGCGCACACCGTTCCTTTGCCGACGCCGGACGGACCCGACAAAACGAATAACAAGCCTCTGTTCATTGTGTTCCCCGATTCATTCGTCATGTTCGTCGTCTTTGGTAGACAACCTGTGAGCGACCGTCTCAGGTTGGACGGCCGACAAGATTACGTGGTCGCTATCGGTAATGATAACCGCGCGGGTACGTCTGCCATACGTTGCGTCGATGAGCATATGCCGGTCGCGCGCTTCTTGAATAATCCGCTTGATCGGCGCCGACTCCGGACTGACAATGGAAATAATCCGATTCGCAGATACGATATTGCCAAATCCGATGTTAATCAGCTTAATCGCCATGGCTACACATTCCTCCGGTCATTACCACATTCGTCAACTAACGATATAATACTCTATTGTACTTCAAATCCATAGGCGGGACAAGGGGAGCTCGCTCGCGTTAAGCTCTCGGAGCGTAATTTTTGCTATTATCCTTCACGTACTTCGTCAGCGCAACCGTCATTTCATAGGCGAGGAACGGCGTCATGAGATAGATTCCGTTAAAATGAGCCATCGCCACGTCCAGCAACTCTTGCGCGATTTTGACCCCTTCGGCGCGCCCTTCCGCGCCCTCTAACCCGCTCATGCGCTGGCGGACGGCGTCCGATAGCTGGATGCCCGGCACTTCGTTATGCAAATATTCCGCGTTGCGGCCGCTGGCGAGCGGGAAAATGCCGATGAATATCGGCACGTTCAAATGCTTCGTCGCTTCGGCGATCCGCTCGATCAGCTCCGCGTCGTACACGGGCTGTGTCATAATGTAATCCGCGCCTGACGCTATTTTGCGTTCTAGGCGTTGAACCGCTTTGTCCAAATATTTGACGTTCGGATTGAACGCCGCGCCGACGATGAAATTCGCCTTTTGCTTCAGCGGTTTGCCGGAGAAGGCGATGCCTTCGTTCAGCTGCTTGATCATCTTAATGATCTCGAACGAAGTAAGATCATATACGGAGCTTGAGCCCGGCAAATCGCCGAACTTGGCGGGGTCGCCCGTGACGGCGAGCACGTGGTCGATACCGAGCGCGTCGAAGCCCATCATGTGCGACTGCGTGCCGATCAAGTTGCGATCGCGGCAGGCGATGTGCGCGAGAGGACGAATGCCTACGCGCTCTTTGATCAGCGCGGCAAGCGCCATATTGCTCATGCGCGTAACGGCTAGCGAATTGTCCGCCATCGTCAGCGCGTCGGCTTGCGCATCTTTGAGCGCCTGCGCGCCCGCCATGAATTTCGTGATGTCGAGATCACGCGGCGGATCCAGCTCTACGATAACCGTATGCCGCTCGCGCACGAGATCGACGATGCTTGGCTCGGAAGGCGTTACCGGAGGCTTCGTCACTTCCGCGACTTGCACGGCAATCGGCTCGGCCGCTTCCACCTTGACGGGTTGGGCGGATCTCTCCGTGGCCGGTACGTAATTTTTGAGCGCGCCGGCGATCGCCGCGATATGCTCGGGCGTCGTGCCGCAGCAGCCGCCGATTAATCTGACGCCGCTATCGGCGAAGCGAACGGCCGAAGTCGCGAAATATTCGGGAGAAGCGGAATAAATAACTTTGCCGTCGACGTAGTCAGGAATGCCCGCGTTAGGGAACACGCTAAGCGGCAAGCCGAGATCGGAAGGCAACGTCTCGACCGCGCGCAAGATGCCGTTCGGGCCGCTGCGGCAGTTGAAGCCGATTACGTCCGCGCCTTCTCCCTTTAGCCTGCGAAATGCGTCGGCGAGCGGGATGCCGTCGTGCGTTCTATACGGGTCTTCCACCGCGAATTGGCAGATGACGCTAATATCGCTTTGTTTGCGGATGATTCCGAGCGCGATCGACAATTCTTCTAGATCGAAGAACGTCTCTAGCAACAAGCCGTCGACGCCTGAAGCGAGCAGCGCCCCGATCTGCTCTTCGAAATCCCTGCGCACGATCGCGGTGCGCACGTTTTTGCCGGCTCCCCCGCGTACGGCTCCGATCGAACCGACGACGTACGCGTCCTCGGAGACCGCCCGTCGCGCGATGGCAACGCCCGCTGCGTTGATTTCTTCCGTCTTCTTCTCGAGACCGTATCTAGCTAATTTATTGTGCTGGGCGGAATAAGTATTCGTCTCGATGACTTCCGCGCCGGCAGCCGCGTAACGACGATGCACGTCGGCGATGACGTCCGGTTTGAGCAGGTTGAACTCTTCGAACGAAACCCCGACGGGCAAGCCGAGTTGATATAAGTAAGTTGCCATCGCGCCGTCCCCGACCATTGGCCGCATAGCTAGCGCAGTGCGCAAATCCGGTTTCATGAAGCTTCCCCATCCAATCCCTAACGTAAAGTATATTAAATGTAGCACAGATTGACGCTCTAGAACACCGCATTACGGAATGTCTTTAGGTTAAAAACCCGTCCGCATAGGCATTCATAGCGTTCTTTACGCATAACGCACGTTGCCTCAACGTATGACAATCGCCCTCTAGCTGGCATTATGCCAACTAGAGGGCGATTTATCGTTTACATGGAGCCGCTCAGATCGTTCCGGTAAAGACGAAGGCCGCCGGACCGGTCATATACACGCGGTTGTTCTCCTCGTTCCAGTCAATAAGCAGGTCGCCGCCGGCAAGAGAGATCGTCGCCTTACGTCCCGTAAGTCCGTTAAGCACGGATGAGACGAGCGTCGCGCAAGCGCCCGTTCCGCACGCGAGCGTCGGGCCCGCGCCGCGCTCCCATACGCGCATGTCTACATGGTCGCGCGTGTTCACCGTGGCGAATTCCACGTTGATTTTACGCGGGAACAGCGGGTGCTTCTCAAGCTTCGGTCCCCATGCGGCGAGATCGAAGCCTACCGCGTCGTCGACATAAATAACGCAGTGCGGATTGCCCATCGATACCGCGGTAAACTTGAAGTCGCGTCCGTCTACCGTTACCGTATGCCCCAGCACCGGATTCGCGTCGATCGTCGTCGGCACGTCGAGACCGTTCAAGATCGGCTGGCCCATATCGACCGTGACGCGGCTGACTTTGCCGTCAGCGAGCTCAAGCTCAACGGGCTGTACCCCGGCGCCGAGCGTCTCGATCGTCAAAGACGTTTTCGTCGTCAAGCCGTTGTCGTAGACGTACTTCGAGACGCAGCGAATCGCGTTGCCGCACTGTTCCGCCTCCGAGCCGTCGGAGTTGATGATGCGCATTTTAAAGTCCGCGACTTCCGATGGCAAAATATATACTAACCCGTCGGCCCCGATGCCGAAAAACCGGTTGCAAAGCTTGATCGCGAGTTCGTCTACGCCCGCAGGCAACGCTTGCTCTCCCGCCACGACGATGAAGTCGTTGCCTAGTCCGTGCATTTTCGTGAATTCCATAACGATTTGCCTCCTGTAAGCGCCAGTCCGCTTGTATTCTCCCCTCATCATAACGGGAAAAGAACGGCATGAGCATATAGCAAATCTCCGTTTGTTTGCACTTTTACGCTATTAAAGCAGGCTACTCGCCGCGGATGCTCAGCTTGTCCAGCGCTTCCTTCGCCAATACGCGTGCTTGCTCGACGGTTGCGGCAGCCGTCAACGTAACCGCCATGCGGCGACCGACCTTCGTAACCGGCTTTCCGAATACGCGCACTTGCGTCTTAGGCACGGCAAGCGCGTCTTCCACGCCGTCGATCCGGTAATCCTTCAGCTCGGACGTCGCCTTCAACGGCCGGCTTGCGCCCGGGGATACGACGTTGATCTCCGGAATCGGATACCCGAGAATCGCCCGCGCGTGCAATGCGAATTCGGACAGATCTTGGCTTACGAGAGTAACGAGGCCCGTATCGTGCGGACGCGGCGACACTTCGCTGAAATAGACGCGATCCTTCGCCAGGAACAGCTCGACGCCGAAAATTCCCGCTCCGCCTAACTCGTCGGTGATCGCCTTCGCGATTCGTTTCGCCTCTTCCAGTTGCGCTTCGCTCATCTCGTGCGGTTGCCAGGACTCGATATAATCGCCATCCTGCTGAATGTGCCCGATCGGCGCGCAGAACGCCGTGCCGCTAACAGACCGGACGGTCAGCAGCGTAATTTCCGACTCGAACCGGATGAACTGCTCGACGATGACGCGCGTCTGTTGCACGCGGCCGCCCTCCATGGCGATTTGCCAGCAGCGGTCGAGATCGTCTTCGGATTTGCAGACGCTCTGCCCTTTGCCGGACGAGCTCATCAGCGGTTTTACGACACAAGGGAAACCCATCTCTCTCGCCGCTTGTCCGAACGACTCGAAGTCGTCCGCGAACCGATAGTCCGCGGTAGGCAAGCCGAGCTTCTCCGACGCGAGACGGCGGATACCTTCGCGATCCATCGTGAGCTGCGCGGCGCGAGCCGTAGGAATAACCCGAAAACCTTCTTCCTCCAGCTTCACGAGCTCCGCCGTCGCGATCGCTTCGATCTCCGGCACGATCAAGTCCGGCTTCTCCCGCTCCACGATCTCGCGGACGGCGGCGCGATCCAACATATCGATAACGTAGCTGCGGTGCGCGACTTGCATCGCGGGGGCATCCGCGTACCGATCGACCGCGATCGTCTCGACGCCAAGCCTTTGGGCTTCGATGATAACTTCTTTTCCGAGCTCTCCCGAGCCGAGCATAAGCAGTTTTTTGGTCAAGTGCATGAAGCGTATTCCTCCCGAAAGTAAAGATGTTCATCGTCCATTATACACCAACAATCGGTTCGGACTAGTCGCAACGGCAGAACGCCTTCCTGCGGCGCATTAGCCGTCGGAAGGCGTTCGTGTTCCTATGGAAAGCGTGCAATTATCGAGCGACCTGACGCGGAGCGGTGTTGCTTCCGTTGTACGCGATTTTGCGGTTTTTCGGCTTGGACGTGCCGAGCACGGAGCCGATGCCCATCGCGAACGTCGGGATACCTGCGGCCACGATGATGAGCGCCCAATCGCGGAAGTTTAGCGGCACCGTCTTGAAGACGGGCTGCAGCGGCTCCAGATAGAGCACCGCCAGCATGAGAAGGAGCGAAGACAGCACGGCCAGCACGAGGAACTTGTTCTCCAACAGCTTCCGGTGGAAAATCGAGCGGGAGCTCCGGCAATCGAACACGTGAATGAGTTGAGCCATTACGAGCGTCGCGAAGGCGACCGTCTGGGCGTGAACGAGCTGGTCGGGTCTGCTCGCGCCTTCGTGCAGCGCCAGGACGAACGCGCCGAGCGTGCAGAAGCCGATCAACAGTCCGCGGCTAATGATTTTCCAACCGAGCCGGCGCGCGAAAATATTTTCCTTGGCCGAACGCGGCTTATGCTGCATCAGATCGCTTTCCGCCTGGTCGACTCCGAGCGCCATAGCCGGCAATCCGTCGGTTACCAGGTTGACCCACAAAATTTGAATCGGAACGAGCGGCAACGGAAAGCCCGCCATCATCGCCAAGAACATCGTCATGATTTCGCCGACGTTGGACGCCAGCAAATAACGGATGAACTTGCGAATGTTCTCGTAGATGCCGCGCCCTTCTTCGACCGCCGCGACGATGCTCGAGAAGTTGTCGTCCGCGAGCACGAGAGCCGAAGCTTCCTTCGTCACGTCCGTCCCCGTGATGCCCATCGCGATGCCGATGTCGGCCGCCTTCACGGCTGGAGCGTCGTTCACACCGTCGCCGGTCATCGCCACGACGTGACCGCGGCGTTGCAACGCCTGCACGATGCGGAGCTTGTGTTCCGGCGATACGCGCGCGTACACGTTCACGTCGTCGGCGATCCGCTCGAGCTCTGCGTCGTCCATAGTCGACAGTTCCGTGCCGGTAACGACTCGGCCGTTTCTGCCGATAATGCCTAACGTCTTCGCGATCGCTTCCGCCGTAACACCGTGGTCGCCCGTAATCATGACCGTCTTAATGCCCGCATGACGGCATTTCGTGATCGCTTCCTTCACTTCCTTGCGTGGCGGATCCATCATGCCGGTCAGTCCGACGAAAATAAGACCGTTTTCCGCTTGCTCGTCGTTGTCGCACGAGTCATAGCTTTTGATTTCGCGGAACGCGAGGCCGAGCACGCGTAGCGAATCCCGCGCCATTGCTTCGTTCGCCTGCATTACCTTAATCTTGAGCGTGCCGGTGAACGGAACGACGTGGTCGCCCCACAGCACGTAGGCGCAGCGCTGGACGAGCAAGTCCGGCGCGCCTTTCGTGCAGATCAGCTTGCCGCCTTGGTGCGCGACGAGCACCGACATCCGCTTGCGCTCCGGATCGAACGGAAACTCTTTTTCGCGCTTGTACAGATTTTCCAGCGCGCCTTTGTTCAAGCCGGTTTTGGCGGCTAGCACGAGAAGCGCGCCTTCCGTCGGGTCGCCCTTCACCCGCCATTCGGCTTTGTCCTCGATCGCTCCTTTTCCCGGTTTGTGCTTCTTAGACTCGTCGGACTGCTCGTCTCGGGTTATTTCGGAGTTGTTGCACAACGCGGCGATCTGCGTTAGCCGGCGCAGCGCGGCGTCTCCTTTGGAGTCGATCCACTTGCCGGCTTCCTTCAATTGCCCCGTAGGCTCGTAGCCTTCCCCGGTCACCTCGATCTTGCGATCGCCTAACCAGAGCTGCGTAACGGTCATTTTATTTTGCGTTAGCGTACCCGTCTTGTCCGAACAAATAACCGACGCGCAGCCGAGCGTCTCGACGGAAGGCAGCTTGCGCACGATCGCTCTCCGTTTGATCATCCGCTGCACGCCGAGCGCCAGCGCAATCGTTACGATCGCCGGCAACCCTTCCGGGATGGCAGCCACGGCGAGACTGACGCCCGCGAGGAACATATCGTACATCGGCTGTCCGTGCAGCACGCCCGCGAGCACGACGACGACGGTAAGCGCGATCGCTACGATGATGAGGATTTTGCCTAGCTGTTCAAGACGATGCTGCAGCGGGGTGTCCGCTTCCTCCGTCATCTGGATGAGGTCGGCGATTTTGCCCATCTCGGTCGACATCCCGGTAACGGTGACGACGCCTTTGGCCGTGCCGCGCGTAACCATCGTGCCTAGGTAGCCGCAATTTTTGCGGTCGCCGAGCGGCGGCGCTTCCGCGTTAATAACGCCCGACTCTTTGACGACCGGCACGGACTCGCCCGTAAGCGCCGCTTCATCGACCGAGCATTGATTGCATTCGAGGAACCTCACGTCGGCCGGCACGCGATCTCCGCTCTCCAGCATGACGATATCCCCTGGAACGAGCTGCTTAGCAGGAATAAGCTGATACGAGCCCCCCCGCAGCACTTTGGCGTTCGGCGCGGACAGCTCCTTCAATGCGCGCAAGGACCGTTCCGCGCGGAACTCTTGATAGAAGCCGAGAATGCCGTTAATGAGAATGATGGCTATAATCGTGAGCGCGTCCAGCATCTCGCCCAGCAATCCGGAGATGACGACCGCTCCGACGAGCACCAGCACCATGAAATCTTTGAATTGATTGAATAGCAGCTTCAGCGGCGACTCCCCGCGCTTCTCCTGAAGCTCGTTCGGACCGTTATCCGCAAGCCGCTTCGCCGCCTCCTCCGCCGACAACCCGCTTTTGAAATCCGTGTTCAATGCCCCCTGCAGCTGCCCCTCGCTTAGCTGATGCCATGCCTTCCCTTCCACGACGGCCATCTCCCTCCCGCTTATCCGCATTTACGTCCTATATGTATTCAGACAAGCAGGGAAATATCACGGGGTTGTACGATTGGGCAAGCTCGGCGGTTATGGCGCGCTTTTCCTTTAAGCCGAACTATGGCATCATTAGAGGGTAACCGCAACTACATCGAATTAGGAGCAACTCAAAATGTCACTCGACGGAATCGTCACCCGCGCGCTCGTACGCGAGCTGCAAAGCTGCGTTAACGCGCGTATTCATAAAATTTATCAGCCTACCGACAACGAGATGGTGTGGCACATTCGCGGCCAAGGCGTTAACGGCCGTCTATTGCTGTCCGCGCACCCATCCATGCCGCGCCTGCATTGGACCGAGCAAGCTTGGGAAAATCCGCAGGAGCCGCCGATGTTCTGCATGCTGCTGCGCAAATATTGCGAGGGCGGCGTCATCGAAGCCGTCCGCCAAGTCGGCATGGAACGCATCGTGCAGTTCGACATCCGTCATCGCGACGAGCTGGGCGACTATTCGCTTAAGCAGGTCGTGCTGGAAATCATGGGCCGTCACAGCAACCTGATATTAATGGATCCCGCGAGCGGCATCATTCATGACGGCATTCGCCACGTCACTCCCGCGATCAGCAGCTTCCGCGTCATTCTGCCCGGTACCGCGTACGTAGCTCCGCCTTCCCAAGACAAGACCGAACCGTTGACCGAGACGGCCGAAGGGTTCGCGGCCGCCTTCGAGCGCGCCGCAGCATCGGGAACCGCGGGCGACACCTCTTGGTTAGTCGGAGCGTACACCGGCATGAGCGCGCTTGTCGCCCGCGAAATCGGGCATCGGGCACGGACCGCGGACGTATCTTTATGGACGGCATTCCGCGACCTTATGTCCCAAATCTCGGATCATCGGTACGACGCTACGCTCGTCGAGACGCCGGACGGCAAAACGCAATTTTCCGCCGTCGCCTTAACCCATCTCGAAGGGAACGCAACCGGATTCGCTTCGATGCATCTATGCTTGGACACTTATTATCAGGACAAAGCCGTGCGCGATCTCGTGCGCCAGCGAACGTCGGATTTAAGCCGCTTTCTGACGAACGAATCCGCTAAAAACGAGAAAAAGCTCGTCAAGCTGCAAGACACGCTGAAAGAAGCCGAGGAAGCCGACCACCTGCGCCGCGTCGGCGAGCTGTTGACCGCCCAGCTCCATCTCCTGAACAAAGGGGATAAGAAAGTCGAGATCGTCGATTACTACGACGAGAATCAAGCGACGTTGACCGTAACGCTCGATCCCCTCCTCACGCCGAACGAGAACGCGCAACGGTATTTCCGCAAATACAACAAGCTCAAGAACAGCCGGTCGGTCGTCGCCGAGCAGATGGAAGCGGCCGAAGCCGAGCTCATCTACCTGGCATCCGTGCTGCAAGGCTTGGAAACCGCGACGCCGAGCGATATCGAGGAAATCCGCGAGGAGCTGATCGAGCAAGGCTATATTCGCGCCCGAGGAACTAAGAAAGGCTTCAAGAAAAAGAAAAAAGACCGGCCCGCCGTGCTGTGCTATACGTCCAGCGAAGGCGTTCCGATCTATGTGGGCAAAAACAACACGCAAAACGATTACGTTACGAACAGGCTAGGTACGCCTTCCGATACGTGGCTGCATACGAAAGACATTCCCGGCTCCCACGTGTTGATCCGGAGCCAAGAGTACGGCGATCAGACGCTCCGCGAAGCGGCCATTATCGCCGCGTATTACAGCAAGGCGAAGCAATCGAGCAGCGTTCCGGTCGATTACACGCGCATTCGCAACGTGCGCAAGCCGAGCGGCGCGAAGCCGGGCTTCGTCATCTACGATAACCAGAAGACATTGTTCGTTACGCCAGATGAAGCGTTAATTCAAAGCTTGCCGTCATCGATTAAATAAGCAGACGCGTTCATTCCCGCCCGTTATCGCCAGCCTCTTCGGCCCGCGCTAAGCACGATTGGCATATACATGCCTTGTCGCGCAAGGCGCCCGGTACGAGCGCCAGCGTACGAGGCGGGAATTTTGCTTTGCTGCACCAACAGTCTTCAGCCGCCTTGCCCGCTTCCATGCCGCATCCGCTATCGTTGCCGCATATTGGACAGTTCATCGGTATTGCACGCTCCCCCTACCCCACTTACGCTTGTCCTAACAACATTTCCGCAACGGAAAGCTCGACCGTTCGGTTTCCGAGCTCTCCATGAAACGCGATGCCTTCGCGGGAGCCATGATAATCGGAGCCACCGGTAATCCTTTTGCCTCTCTCGGCGGCCATGCTCGCGTATTTGCTTTCTTCCGCCTCGTCGTGGTCGGAATGGTACGCTTCCAGACCGTCCGCTCCGCCATCCAATATGGCCGCTACTAGTTCATCGTCGTCATATAAGCCGGGATGCGCCACGATCGCTTTCCCTCCCGCTTCATGAATCCATTCGACCGCGGTCATCGGATCGATCCGCGGCGGATTGACGTATGCCGCTTTCCCGTCTCCCAGCAACCGATCGAATACTTCTTGCCTATTCGATACGTAGCCGCGATTCACGAGTACTTGCGCGATATGCGGACGGCCGATCGAACCGTCTCCGCGGCTGGACTTGGCCGCGACCGCCTCGACCTCCTCGATCGTGATCGGCATGCCCAGCTCGTTCAACCTCGCGATGATTAGCGCGTTGCGACTGTTGCGCGTATCCCTAAGCGTTAGCAGCCTGCTAATCAATCGTTCGTCCCGATAATCGAAGCCGTACCCGAGAATATGGATGTCTTTGCCGCGCGCCGCGGTACTGATTTCTACGCCCGGAACGACAAGGATGCCATGCTCGCGACCCGCTTCCAGCGCTTCGGGGATGCCGGCTACCGTATCGTGATCGGTAATCGCGATCGCCCCCAAGCCGCGCTCCTTAGCCATTCGTACGTTGTCCGCGGGGCGATTCATCCCGTCCGACGCCGTCGTGTGCGTGTGCAAATCCGCGCGGTTATTCATGCGTCAGCTCCCTCAGATCGTGCAGAAGCGCAGCCGCGGGCGTCGGCAATAAGGAAGACTGAAGCCTTACCGCGTAAAATTGCCGTATGAACGACACGTCCTTAATTCTGAGCGTCTTCAACAGCCCTAGGGCAACCTCGTGCTTGACCGTCCATTTTGAAATAATAGATAATCCTAGTCCCGCTTCGACCGCGGACTTAACGGCTCCCGTGCTCCCGAACTCGCTCACGATTTTAAGCTGGCTCTCCTTCACGCCGTGGCGCGAAAGCTCCTCCTCCATGATCTGACGGGTACCCGAGCCTTTCTCGCGCAATACCATCGGCTCCAAGATGACTTCGGCTAACTCGACCTCGTCTCGCGAAGCGAACGGGTGACTCGACGGCACGACCAGCAGCAGCTCGTCGTTCATGACCGCCTCGGCGTCGAACCCGGGCACCTCGCAAGGCGCCTCGATAATACCGAAATCGAGCCCTTGCGATCCTATGGCATCGATAATTTCAGTCGTGTTCATGACCTTCATATTGACCGCCACGTCCGGATATTTGCGCAGAAATGATCCGAGAAGGCGCGGAAGCACGTATTCCCCGAACGTCAAGCTCGCCGCGAACACGAGCCGCCCTTTCAAATCCTCAATGAATCGCGCCATTAACGCGTCCGTTTCTCTCATTAGATCGATCGCTTTGCGCGCCTGCGGCAGCAACCAATGGCCGGCTTCCGTCAGCTCCAGCTTCTTCGTCGACCGATTAAGCAGCTTCGTGCCGAAATGCTCTTCCAGCGCTTGCACCTGCATCGTGACGGCAGGCTGAGTCATATGCAGCGTCTGAGCGGCAGCCGAGAAAGTTCCCCGTTCCGCCACGGTGTAAAAAATATGAAGCTGATGTACGTTGAACGCCATGAAAACTCTCCTTCAGACCGCCTAATGACCGAATTATACCATATGCCGAAAAAGAACAAGAGCACGCCCTGGGGCATGCTCTCTTACAAGCGACGTTTTCAGAAATCAACGACGCTTGCGGTTATTTTTGATTAAAGTCATGCGTCTGGAATGTCTGAGCCATGAATAATACGTCTTCAGGTCGCGAAGCTCCATCGTCTCCGACATCCTTCCGAGGAAGGTGACGACGATCATCTTATGCAGCGGGTTGCCTAATAGATCCGTTTCCGTCTCGCTGACGGCGAATTCCGCCACGAAGACAAGATCGTCATCGATCGTGTAGACGTCTTCTTCGTTCCGATAGTACGAGACGATGCGGCCTTCCTTCAAACACTCCCACATATATTGAGCGATATCGGAATAACCGGTCTTTTCGTTTTCGACACGGTCCGTCCAACGCGTCCTCGCATGGTTCGTGATGATGATGTCCGCGACTTTCTTGTCGCCGAGTACGACATGGAACGGTTCGTAAGTATTCCATCGGTCGGTCTGTTTATCCTTCACCGGGCTATCCCCTTCCCGATTGTAGGTCTAGAAGATTATTCTTCGTTAGGTAGTTAAGTCCATTTTACCGCACCTATTCCCGATGATTCAACAAAAAAATAAAATGACACCTTTATTTCCATTTATTGTATGAAAAAAGCAACCCCCATCCGAATGGATGAAGGCTGCTCCGCGCTTGCGCTTACAAGCTGTAAAAACGGGTTTTGTCCGGGGTGTTTTTCTCGTACTCGGTCTTGATCTCGTTGCGATATGATCGTTCGATCTTCTTGACGAAAGGGAGCCTTTGCAAGTTGCGCACGGCTTCTTCGGCCACGTCCGCATTCATGTACATGACCGCGTATTGCATCTTCCGCGACAAATAGTGGAGCGTCCCGTATTTGTCCAACCCTCTAGCGGCTTTCGCGTCGCTAAACCATACGATATAACCTGTCCGTTCGGCAAACATGACTGACCTCCACGATTTAAGCGTAGTGAACTTAACCGCAGCCGCCGCTGCCGCAAGAGCAACTGCCGCCGCCCCCACAACCCGACCCTTTGGGGTTCGGATCGTTGTCGGGCACTTTGATGCTTTGCGACACGGCATGCGCCAGCGTTCGCGATATATCGTACAACAGTTCATCCAAGGAAGCTTCCGCCGCTTTGTACCTGTTAACCGACTCGATCCGGTCCAACTGCGCTTGCGCTTCGTACACTTGTTCCAACGCCGCGTTATACTCCGGATGGAACCTTCCGAACCGTTCGCATTCGGAAAATTTCTCCTTCGCTTTGGCGAATTGCTTCGTTAAGCGTTGCGCCTCCGCGTCGCGATGAACTTGATCTTTCCAATACACGTATTCCGCCGCATAGGCAGAATGCTTAATGCAATCCCCCAGCTCGAAGGCGCGGGATATGAGCGTTGCCAGATCGGCAGACGCATTATCCGCGGTAACGCCTTGTACTGCCGCAGGGAGGGTTTCAATCATGCCGGCCACGTAGGCCTCACCTCACCTTTCGGCTTTTCGATCCACCCTTATCATAACACACAATGGCAATATGCGGTCAATGCGTCTGAATCTCTTCCATAGATGGCAGTATAATCATGACTTCCGAGAGCGCTTGTTCGCTTACTTTAACCAAGTCCCGCGACTGTCCCGCGCCTTCTCTCCAACGCCCTAGCGCGCTCCAATTCGCGCCCGAGCGTTCAAGCGAGCACGGCACGAATTGCCGAGGCTGCCCTTCATTCGGCTTGACGAGCAACGAAGCTTGCCATTCGATCGCGCGCCTGACGAGCGCTTCGCGCGTTGTCGCGTGGTAAGACCGCGGCTCCCTCAGCCAAGCGGACGGAATATCGAGCACTCCGGGAAACAGGTCCTCCAGTTCCGGTATCGATTGATCGGCATCGAAATTTCGTACCGTTATCGGCTTATAGATCCATCCCGGCTCCGGCGTCACGTTCGGATCGATGCTGCCGTCCTTCGCTGCGATCGGTGCCTCCGACGTAAGGTTGTCCAGCGAAATCGGCTTCGCCGGCGGATAGCCCAGCTTGATTAAACGGGCTTCGATCGTCTTGCGCGAGGCAGCATCGACGATAAAGTCCCTGTCGCCGATTGGCATCATACGCAATGCCGCAAGCTCGGGATCATCCAGCAGTTGCTTCGCCACTTCCGGACTTTCCGCGCGCAGCAGCATCGCCTCGGCGAATGTCGTCTTGCCGATTCGCGCATACCAATCCGTTAGCGCGTCCTGCACTTGAGTAGGCAGCGCCTCTCCCGATCCGCTCTCCAAAAAATCGGCTAACGCCTGCCGCGTATAGCCCGCGTCATACGCTCTAGCGCAAGCCGCGCGGGTTAGCCGGTAGACGAACAGCGTATCCGCGGCGATTCTGTCCGCCGCATGCTCCAACGTCCAGCGGGCGGCCAAGCCGACGTCCGGCGTGACGATAATTTCTCCGTCAGGCTGGAGGATGAACGTTCCGGCTTCCGATTCGTACGCCTCCGATAAAGAACCGTCGTCCGGATAATCGGGCTTTTTGCGATACACGGAATGTTGCTCGGCAACGCCGCGTTCCAGCCATCCGAAGCTCTCTAGGATGGAAAGCCATGCTACCGCTTTATCGACGGGCACGATACGCGCGAATTGCAGCGTTAAGAGCCAATCTTGCGCGGGAAGCGCGGCGATCGCCGATGCGGCAAGATGCAGCTGCGGATCCGCTGCCGCATACCGCTGAACGAGAAGCTCATGCAGACGGGCGTCCGCTTCCCTTACCGATAACTTTAGCCAGTCCCGCAAACCGCATTCATCAATTCGGATGTCTATTGTCGTTCGAACGAGCACTCCCGCGCATAAGCCTAAATCCAGCGCTAGCGCCGCCTGCGGCGGGAGCTCGTCCGCGTTCGGATAAGCGAAGGCAAGGGGTGCTAGCTCCTCGGCCGTCAGCCGCATCCGCGCGATAAATTTCGCGATCATCGCGCGATTGAGCGTCCCCTTCGACGTAAAAACGATCGGACGCTCGCAAAGGGCGTGCCAGCCGAGCAGCAATTCGAGCGACAACGGCAAGCGAAAAGGCTTATCCGTCAAAATCGTTGTCCTGTCCATATCCGTCGCTATAGGAAGGACTTCGACAGGCAACAATAGCCGTTGCCAAACCGAAATGGTGTCCGTCGGCAAATAATACAGCCGATCCCCCCACGCTTTGCGCACGGCGAAGAGTACGCCGTCTCTGCGTAACCGGGCGAGCCCGACTCGGATTTCCGCGCCGGTGAAGCCGTCTTCGACGACCGCCTTCGCTAGCTGTTCCGATTCGAACGGCATAGCCGCGTAACGCGATAGGATCGCGATTAACAGACGAACGAGCTCCGATTCGGACGTACCCGTCCAACGCTCCGCCCATTCGGATGAACGGAGAATCGACTCGAGCGCCTGTCCGCGTTCGAGCAGCGGTCCGACAGACGGCGACGTCGCGATCAACCGAGCAATCGCTTCCGGCAGTCTCGCGAGCGATTCTTGAACGTTCACGGTCCCACCTTCTCCTGCGGCGTTGCGGGCGCATCGGCCTTTATCCATCGGTCAACCGTATAAGGATAACCTTGCTCCAATAAAAACCGCCCGCGATTGCGCGAAAATTCGATTTCGTCCGTACCATCGCTGACGACGGAATAGAAAGACGCGGAAATCCCTGACGCCTTCGGCCTCAATATTCTGCCTAGACGCTGCGCCTCCTCTTGCCGGGAGCCGTAACTGCCCGATACTTGAATCGCTACGGCCGCATCCGGCAAGTCCACGGCGAAATTCGCGATTTTCGAGACGACGAGCACGCCGATTTCCCCGTCCTTGAACCGCTTGAACAGTTGCTTCCGATTGCTGTGGGGCATTTCGCCCGTAATGAGTGGAAGGGAGAGCTCGTTCGCCAAATCATGCAACTGATCCAAGTATTGGCCGATAATCAGCGTCGGCGTGCCGTAATGCCGGTTCAGCAGCGTGCGCACGACCGCCGTTTTAAGCGGATTTTGCCCGGCGATGCGATGCTTCAGCTTCTTCGGCGCGGCCGTATAATCGAGCATGGCTCGCTCTTCCATTGGCACTCTTACTTCCGTGCAGACGGCTTCCGCGATCCACTTTTTCTCCTCCATTGCGCGCCACTGCACCTCGTAGCGTTTCGGACCGATCAATGCGAACGCGTCTTCCTCGCGCCCGTCTTCCCTTACGAGCGTTGCCGTTAGTCCGAGCCTGCGGGTCGCCTGGAGATCCGCGGTCATCCGGAATACCGGCGCCGGAAGCAAATGAACCTCGTCGTAAACGATCAGCCCCCATTCCCGGTTCACGAAGAGCTGCCAATGCGGATAATCTTCTTCTTTGGATCGGCGATGGGTAAGGATTTGGTAAGTGGCGACCGTTACCGGACGCACGTTTTTCGCGTCTCCGGTGTACTCTCCGATATCCGCTTCCTTAAGCGTCGTATTGCGCAAAATCTCCTCGATCCACTGGGAGACGCTTACGCGATTCGGCGTTAATATGAGCGTCTCGCATTTCAGTCTCGCGAGCGCGGCCATTCCGACCCATGTTTTCCCCGAGCCGCACGGCAGTACGACGACGCCGCTGCCGCCATCGTGAACGTCGTCGCCCAGAAAAGCCTCAACCGCTTCCGCTTGATAATCCCTGAGCCTAATCGGCTGCCCGGCAAGCGTACGTCCCCGAAGTTGAACGTCCAATGCCCGCCCCGCACGATAGCCCGCTGCGTCTATGACCGGGTAACCGAGCTCGGCTAGCTTCCGTTTAATCCAACCTCTTGCTTCCGGACGAACGGCAATCGCGTTGTCCGTCGGTTCGCCATCGAAAGCCATCGCCATATCGTCCCGCAGACGCAAACGATCGAGCAGCTCCGGCGAGCGGCTCATCAGCATCAGCGTACGAGCTTCGGACGAAGCCACTAGCCGAAGAACGCCGTATCGATTCATCCGCGAGCGGATTTCCTCCTCGAGCGTTCGCGGTAAACCGAATCGCGATAGCGAGGTTAAGCGTTCGATGACCCGTTCCGCGGTCCAACCCGAAGCTGCCGCGTGCCATAACGTAACCGGCGAAATCCGGTACGTGTGAAAGACACCGGGCCGCTTGTGCAGCTCGGCGATTTCCCGAACAATATTGCGAGTCGCCGCATAATCCGGATGACGCTCGTCGAGCAGCAGCGTCCCGTCGGATTGAATGAGCAACGGCCTGGAAATCGTCATGTACAGCCCTCCTTGACTGTACAGCGTTCCCCTATTTCGCGTATTTCATGACTGCTTACCGCGCCGCTTTCCTGAAACCGGCGGCCACGGCTTCTTCCTCGGTGCAAAACATAACTTCAGCCTTCGTCGCATTGTAGCTGCTGCCGCCGGGCACGTGATAGATTTTTTCTTTGCCGCCGGATTTAATATTTCCTTTGATCAAAGGTTGTTCGCAGCTTGGCGCATCGGCGGGAGACGCTTCGGTATGTTCCGCCTTGTCGGGTTCCGCTCCCGCTTCGCCATCGTTCCATAATCCGACGTTGCCGCTTCGCGCCTGTTGCTCGAGCTTCAGAAATTTTTTCGCGAACGTCACGTCCGGAGCGTACGTCATCACGTTGGCATAGCCTTCGTTCAATAAAGTCTCGTTGTACATCGTCGTTTCTCCTTGGATGAACACGAAACGCAGCAATCTGCCGTATCGGTCGGTCTCGCTGACATCTTTGAACAGGTAGATGGATTTCCCTTTAAGCATTCGTTCTGAAAAAGCGCTAGCCTCGACGCCGAAATATTCGACCTTACCGTACTTCTCGGGCGTGTTCACGCCGATGAGCCGAACTTTGTCGCCCCCGTCCGTCTCGAACGTATCGCCGTCTACGACGCGCTTGACGACGGCTTCCTCGGCTTGCTTGCCTTCGAGCTCCGGGTAACGGTCGTAGATCGCGTCGATGTCGGGAACGACTTCTTCGATAACCTGCGTCTTATCCGCGCAACCTCCGAGCGCGAACACGGTAGCGATTAAGATCGCCGCAGCCAAGCCCGTTCGCCTTTTAGCGACTTTCCATGCCAGCATCAATTACAACACCTTCCTCCGTTACAGGACAAAATAAAAGCCCGCCCCGGGCGTTCCGGGCAGCGAGCCATGAATGTTGCTATTTCGTAAAATCGTTCGCAGCATCGTCGGACACCGCGATGAGCAATTTCGCCGCGTTAAGCATCGCTCGTTCGTCGATGTCGAAGCGCGGGTGATGGTGCGGCGCGGACGCTCCGTCCGGCTCCCCGGCGCCCACGAAGAAGAAGCAGCCCGGCTTGTGCTTCAAATAATAAGAGAAATCTTCGCCGGCCATAATCCGTTCGCTTAGAATTACCGCGCCAGGCATAACGCTCTCGGCGACGCGGAACCATCTGGCGGTCTCGTCTTCGTCGTTAACGACGGGTGGATATCCAAGGACAAAATTGAGCTTATAATCGCATCCGTGCATCTCGCAAATATGTTTAACGATATCTTCTAACCGCTTGCGCATGAAAAACCTGAGCTCCGGAGTGAACGTGCGGATCGTCCCGCCGATCAAGCAGCGCTCCGCGATGACGTTGAACGCCGTTCCGGAGTTGAACTTGCCGATCGACAACACGCCGGACTCTAGCGGGTTTACGTTGCGAGAGACGATCGTCTGCAAAGCCATGACGAGAGCGGAGCCCGTTACCAGCGCATCCTTGCTTTCGTGCGGCAAGCCCGCGTGCCCGCCGCGGCCGATAATTTCGATCTCGAACTCGTCCGGCGACGCCATGAACGATCCCGGCCGCGTCCCCGCCAAACCGAAAGGCATCGGCGACCACAGGTGAACGCCGAATATCGCGTCCACGCCGTCTAGCGCTCCGTCCGCGATCATCGAAATCGCCCCGCCTGGCAGGAACTCTTCGCCTGGCTGGAATAAGAACACGCGCGTTCCGACCGTATCCTCGCGATGAAGGCTATAATATCTTGCGACCCCTAGCAACTCCGCCGTATGCCCGTCGTGGCCGCAGGCGTGCATGACTCCCGGAACGGTCGATTGATAGGAAGCGTTCTTCTCGTCTTGAATGGGCAGAGCGTCGATATCCGAGCGCAAAGCGATCGTACGGCCGGGTTTGCCGCCTACGAGCTTCGCGACGACTCCCGTTCCCGCTACTCCCGTTCTTACTTCCAATCCCCATGAAGACAGCAGATCGGCGATCATGCGGGATGTCTTTATTTCGCGGAAGGAAAGCTCGGGATTGGCATGCAAATGACGGCGCCATCCGACCATATCATCGTATAGCAGCTGCAGCGTTCGTTCGTTCATCATAGTGGCGGCGCCTCCTCTCCGAATAGCTATTTGTACTATTGTATCAGAAAGCGGCCGCCTCCGTAACCGCACGAATGCGCCAAGAGGATAACATTGTCAATGAACGTTCTAACTTGTGACCGCCGGCGGGCTTGCAGAACATTTGCAAACCGACTATCATGGAAGGGTACAAAGCATGTTTGCGACCTTCCGAAGGAGGATTTTTGATGTTACTTGACAATACGGGATTAATCGGCGTACGCAGCGACCTAGGACACCTTGACGAGTCCAGCGAGAAGCTCGGCTTCGTTCGTTGGCAATGGGAATATCGCCGCGCTACATATGATCTGAAGCTTCAAGACCGCTCCAAAGGCGAAGACTACTTCCTTCGCATCACGACGCGCGCGGTGGAAGGCAAGCTCGAAAATCCGGACGCGATTCTCGAGATCGAACACGTTTATATCGGACGAGCTACGTTCCCGCATGGGCTGGACTATGAATCGGCGATTCCTGCTCCGATTTTGAACGTCGCGACCCAACGCGTTCAAGACCTGAAGAAACTATTGTCCAAATGAATCGGGGGAGGCAGGGATGAGTACCCCGTCCAGCGGCGGTTCCCGCGGCACGCCTGATTTTCTGTTGCTTATACTTACGCTGCTGCTCGTCGGCTTCGGCCTCGTTATGGTCTTTAGCGCGAGCTCCAGCATGACCGTCGTTGACAAGAACTTTGGCAACGACGCTTTATTTTTCACGAAGAAACAGCTTATGTGGGCTGGACTCGGCACGTTCCTAATGCTTTTCCTGATGAACATTCATTACGAAAAGTACAAGAAACTGTTCGTTCTCTTGTTCTTCGGAACGCTCGTGCTGCTCATGATCGTTCCGTTCATCGCGAGCAACATTAACGGCGCGCGAAGCTGGATCGGCATCGGCGGCTTCGGCATTCAGCCTACGGAGTTCGCGAAGCTTGCGATCATTCTCTATTTGGCCGCGATTATCGCGAAAAAAGACGAGAAGTTCCGAGAGTTCAAGCGAGGGTTGTTTCCGGTTATGGTCGTGGTCGGGTTTTTCGCTTTCTTGATCATGCTTCAGCCGGACTTCGGATCTTGCGCAATTCTCGTGCTTTGCGCGTCGGCGATCGTCATCGCCGGCGGATCGAATTTGAAGCACATTATGATGTCCGCGGCGGTACTCATCGGACTGGCGGCGCTCGGCATGAGCCTCGTGTTGCTGTTTAATCCGGACTTCGACGGCGGCTATCGCTTCGATCGTTTTCTCTCGTTCATGGATCCGCTCGCGGACCAGCAAGGGATAGGTTACCATTTGACCCGGTCGCTCGAAGCGTTCGGGCACGGCGGACTTACGGGCGCAGGACTCGGCAACAGCGTGCAGAAGCTCTTCTACTTGCCTTACGCTTATAACGACTTTATATTCGCCGTCATCGGCGAAGAGCTCGGCTTTATCGGCACGACGATATTCGTACTCTTCTATCTCTTGTTCCTATGGCGCGCATTGATCGTAGCGCTCCGTTGTCCGGACATCTACGGCACGCTCGTAGGCATCGGCATCGTATCGCTTATCGCGATTCAAGCGCTCATTAACATGGGCGGCGTAAGCGGCGCTATCCCGGTTACCGGGGTTACGCTCCCTTTCATTAGTTACGGCGGCTCGTCCATGCTCATGATGCTGATGGCGATGGGCATCCTGCTTAGCATCTCGCGCGAGTACAATCGCGTCAACAGAGGTTAACTCGGCAGCGAACAACAAAAAACGTGATCGATTGCGCGGTATGCGCATTCGATCACGTTTTTTGTTAGTTCTTATTTAACCCGTGTAACGTCATCCGTATCGTCGTCGCGGAAAGCTACGCCTTCTACCTTCACGTTCACTTCAACGACGCGAAGGCCGGTCATGTTCTCTACCGCTTCGCGAACGTTTTCTTGCAAGCGGCGTCCGACTTCTTGAATCGGAATGCCGTATTGTACGACGATTCTTAAATCGATGGCGGCCTCCAGTTGGCCGACTTCGACGGATACGCCCTTTTGCGCGTTGCGCCCGCTCAGACGCTTGGCCAATCCCTCGGAAATACCTCCAGACATCGCGGCCACTCCCGGCGTCTCCAATGCCGCTAAACCGGCTATCGTAGCGACTACATCGTCCGAAATACGAATTAATCCTTGCTGCTCTTCCGTCATGGCGGCTCACTCTCCCGAACCTGTTATGCTTACATTGTACTGGAAGTCCCATGAATAAATCAACCTTAACCCTTGGCAACAATCTCCAAACGACCTGCGTTCGGTTTACGAAATGCTTCCAATTGGTTATAGTAAGGAATGGTAATAAGACATCACCTATTCTAACGGTCGAGGTGCTTCACACTTGAAAAAACTGTTTTTCCCGCTTCTTATCGCAACGTTCTTGCTTAGCGCGGCCTCTCATTATGGCCATTGGGGCTCGGCGATCGAGTTCGGCTTCGCGGGTCTTGCCATTCTGTTTGCTGCCGGATTGCTCGGCAAAGCGACGGAATCCGTCGCCCATTACGCAGGCCAACGACTAGGCGGATTGCTCAACGCGACGTTCGGCAACGCGGCAGAGCTCATCATTTCGATTTTCTTGATCAAAGAAGGATTATTCGAGATCGTCAAAGCCAGCCTTACCGGCGCGATCATCGGCAACCTGCTGCTCGTGCTCGGCGTCAGCGCCTTCGCGGGCGGACTTAAGTATAAGGAGCAGAAGTTCAACGTCCATCTGGCCGGACAGAACGCTTCCCTTATGCTGCTTGGCATTATCGCCCTCTTCATCCCGGCGATTTTCGTTAAAACAGAGCATATCTCCGACGAAAACACGATGACGATGAGCATTATCGTCGCCGGTTTCTTGATCTTGGCTTACTTCGGCTGGCTCGTCTATTCGATGGTTACCCATAAAGATTTGCTCGAAGACCACGTCGATACGCAAGCGGACCATGGCGAAGAGCCGGAATGGTCCAAGAGAACGTCCATCCTCCTGCTTATCTTCGCCACCGTATTGGTGGGTTTCATAAGCGAATGGCTCGTTCATACGCTCGATACGTTCTCGTCGCGCTTCGGCTTATCCGATCTGTTCGTCGGCGCGTTCGTCGTCGCCATCGTCGGCAACGCCGCCGAGCACAGCGCGGCCGTTATGCTTGCGCTCAAAAATAAGATGGGCGCGGCGGTCGAGATCGCCATCGGCAGCAGCTTGCAAATCGCCCTGTTCGTAGCGCCCGCGCTCGTATTCATCAGCTTGCTCTTCACGGATCACATGAATTTGATCTTCTCGACGATCGAGCTCGCCGCGATCGGAGTGTCCGTATTCATCGCGACTTCCATATCGCGGGACGGCTCCACGACATGGTACGAAGGCAAGCTTCTTTTGATCGTCTACGCGATTCTCGGCGTTGCGTTTTACTTCGTCTAAGCAACGCGGCTTTGCTCAAGCTCTGAATAGCGCATAATATCGCAGCACAAAAAAAAGAAGAGTAGCGAGAGCTACTCTTCTTTGCGTTCCATCGCTTCGTATAACAGAGCCAGGTTTCGTTCGAGCTGGCTAATTAATAGCTTGCCTGCGCTTTCCTCTAACAATCCGGTGCGCACCGCAAAATCGACCGCTCTCGAGAAGCCGTACATTTGGGTGTCCAGCACTTCTTCATATAGCGGGCATTTGCGGGTCGCCAGATTTTCCATCTGGATGGCGATCAACTTTTCGATTTTGTCGGCATCTTCCTGAAGCAGACGCTGCGCCTTCTGGTTCAGGTGAATCATTGTGTCCGATGAAGCCATTCCCACTCCCCCTGTGCCCTAACTACCATCCCTTTCATATTAGACGAAATCGCGCGGAAGCACAAGGACAGGGAGCGTATAACCGTTATTTTCATGCGTAACGACTTCAGACATCCGTATATAACGAAAAAAACCGCCCCGTCCAAGCAATGGACGAGGGGTTTCCGGTTCGATTCAATAAAAATTCATTATTCCACGACTTTAACGTTCAGGCTGTGCTTAGCGAATACCGCGCCGAGCGCTGCTTTCGCTTCATCAGCATCCGGTCCATGAACGTGAAGCTCATAAGCCGTATTGCCCACGAGCGTCGTAAACAACCCGAGGATGCTCTTCACATCGATGTACTTGTTCTCGGCTTGCAGTACGATGGAAGAACGGAACTTGTTAGCGGTCTGGGACAGTTCCACAATTGCCGCGTTGTTAGACATGGGAATCCCTCCAATATATAGGCTGTTCGATCTCTACCTCATCATACCTTGATCTAGCGAAAGGATGCAAGAGGGAACATGCATTATTTCAACGCTTCCGGGTTAAGACCTTCCAGTTCCGGGATGACGAACAGACCGTCTTTGCGAATGAGGACGTCGTCGAAGTATACTTCTCCGCCGCCGTATTCGGGACGTTGGATTAGTACTAAGTCCCAATGGATGGACGAACGGTTGCCGTTGTCGGTCACTTCGTACGCCTGCCCGGGCGTGAAGTGCAAGCTGCCCGCGATCTTCTCGTCGAATAGCGTATCCTTCATCGGATGTAAAATAAACGGGTTGAAGCCGAGGCTGAATTCCCCGATATGGCGGGCGCCATCGTCGCTATCAAGCAGCGCGTTGATGCGCTCCGTGTCGTTGGCGGTCGCTTCCACGATTCGGCCGTTCTCGAACGTAAACTTGATATTCTCGTAAGTAAAGCCGTTGTAGACGCTCGGCGTGTTGTACGCGATCGTTCCGTTAACGGAGTCGCGCACCGGACAGGAGTATACTTCACCATCCGGAATGTTGCGCTCTCCGGAACATTTTTGCGCGCCGATGCCTTTGATCGAGAACGTAAGGTCGGTGCCCGGAGCGACGATGCGTACTTTATCTGTACGTTGCATAAGCTCCTGCAGCGGATCCATCGCGCGGTCCATTTTGGCATAATCCAAGTTACATACGTCAAAGTAAAAGTCCTCGAACGCTTCCGTGCTCATGTTCGCGAGTTGAGCCATCGAAGTGTTCGGATAACGCAACACGACCCATTTCGTCCCCTTGACGCGTTGTTCCATATGTACCGGGTGGCGATGGCCTCTATCGTACAGCTTCATCTTGTCGGACGGGACGTCGGCAAGCTCGTTGACGTTCTCGCCGGCGCGGATGCCAATATAGCCTTGCATGCGCTTCATTCGATCCAGGTCGTAAGCAGCCCATGTCTCGATCTGCTCCGGCGTCGCGTTATTCAATAGCGTGCGCAGGACGGAACGGTCTTCGATTTCGACGTAAGGACGGCCGCCCAGCTTGGCGATTTCTTCGATTAATGCCTTAAGCAGCTCTCTCTCCGAGCCAATCATCTCGATCAGCACATTGTCTCCGGGTTGTACGTTCACGGAATAGCCGGCTAAGTTAGCCGCGAGTTTCTGAATACGCGGGTCGCGCATAAAATCATTCTCCTTCTTCAACGATGGATGATCATTGCCTAGATACTACTTTATTGTACCATTTCCGGAAGCCGCGCGAAAATTCGTTACGGATACCCGCTTCTCCTCATAAGTCTTGCCTTTCCACTTATATTGAAGCAACGTATTCTCCTGCAGTTGCGTCGGAAACCAGGTACGCCGATTAGCGGTCCACTGGCAGTTGGTCGTTACTTTCAGGCTGCCGAGAACGTCTTCCAGCGTCGCCTTCGCTTGGGTCAGCACCTTCGCCGATTGATCCGGTTTACGTTGCAACAGCACCTTTTCTTGACCTAGATCGGTCAGTTCCTTGCGAAGATGGTCGGCGATTCTTCGCTTGGCGACGTCATCATCCAGCTTAATCGTGAACTGCACCTCGTCCGGACGGTTGCTGAGCGGTTTATAAGCGATTGCCGACGTCTTGCCCTTGATCGACTGGAGCAGATCCAGCGGTTCATAGCTGCTGGTCTCGACCTGACGCGTGGAAGTCGACTTCGCGTTTCCGTTCGTCCATTGTACTTTAACGTTATTATGTCCCGTCACTTGCCCCTCGTAAGACATACGATTGGCGACGAACCCTTTGCTATCGACGACCGATACTTCTCCCGATAACCCGTAGCTCTCGCTGCCAGACAGCGCGGATGCCGACAGTGCGAACGCTTCGTCCGCGGGCAAATCATTGCCCTGGGCGCCTAGGCAGCCCTGTAAGCTTACAAGGACAAGGCATCCGCACGCGAGACGGGGTAATATAGAACGACGCATTAGCCGCTCACCTCCTGTCTCGTAGCGTGTCCCTGCGGCTCGCGGTTATGCGCACGGGCTATAGATTGTATTTAGCCGGTCGAAACAAAAAAAGTCCGGACGATACGACTCTGTCCGAACCTTAATTATTCGCTGATGACGATCCGATTCCGTCCGAGATGCTTGGCATCGTATAAAGCCATATCCGCTTTGTAGAACAACGATTCTACGCTTACCCGCTCATCCGTGGACCGCCATTCCGCGATGCCGCACGATACGGTGACTTGCGGGTTCGTCTCGCTTTCGACCCGGTGCCGAATGCGTTCCGCTACCCTCTCAGTCTGCTCCAAGCTAAGAATCGGCAAGTAAATCGCCAACTCTTCTCCGCCCCAGCGCGCCGCGATATCGGTATCCCGAATGGATGTACGAATTATGCCGCTTACTTGCGTAAGAATATCATCGCCAACCTGATGTCCGTATGTATCGTTCACGCGCTTGAAGTGATCGATATCGACTACGATCAGCGATCCGGAATGATCGCGCAGTTGCTTGCGTCCGATTCGTTCGTTCAAGTAATGGCGGGCGAACAATCCGGTCAAATTATCGGTAATGACCATCCGGCGTACTTCCGCATGCAGCGTCGCGTTGGACATCGCCAAGCCGAGATGCGCGGAGAGTACTTGAAGCAGCTTATAATTATCGTAAGAGAAATGATTCGCTTCTCGTTTCGTAATCATGACCGCGCCGATCACGTTGCCGTTAAGCAGCAATGGCGAGGCGAGCAGCGAGCGCGAATGGGTAATGTCCATCAGTTGAGAACTGACCGGCGTTGCGGATCGGTAATCGGATAAAATAATCGGCTCTTTCGTGGACCAGAGCACGCTGCAAAAACCATATTCCGTCGCGTACGCTTCTCCGATCATCTCGGGCACGTTGGACGACATGACGATAAATTGGCCGGACTGGATATCATACTGGAATATACAGCAGAAATCCGATTGAAAAATATTTAGCAGCTCCGCCGAAGCGAATTGCATCGTATCCGTCAGCTTCAAGCTCCGGTTAAGGCGCTGCGTCAATTCGTTAATAAGCCTCAGCTCGCCGATCAGCACGTTAGCTTGCTCGTGCAGCTTCGCCTTCTCGAAAGCCGTTCCCGCGGCTGCCGCAAGCAACGACAGGAATCGGATGTCCGCGTCGTCGAACTCGTTGACGGGCAAGTCCAACCGAAGGACGCCGTACGTGCCTTGCTTGCCGGACAACGGGATGGCCAATTGATGGCGATCTTCGGTGCGCGATTCGCGAATTTGTCCTTCCAAGAAAGCTTGCTTGCAGAGATCCATGTTCGAGAGGTGGAACGCGAGCGGTTTGACCTTCTCGTTGTGGCTGTTGTAGTCCTGGGATAAAAACAAGTCCGCTCTGCAGATCGGATAGAGCTGTTCCAGGCTGTCCAGCACTTCCGACAGCACGTTCTCAACGTCGATATGATCGTTCAAACGTCTCATGACGTCGAAAAGAATATCGCGCCTTTTCTCTTCGCGCTGCGACAGCTTCTGTTCCCGTAGCATGCCGCCGACGAAGATGTGCTCGAATTGCCTATATAGACAATTACGGTAATGCAACGCCGCGGCTTGCAGCAGCTTCAGTTCTCCCGCATGCGCTTCGCCGGCTGGAAGCAAGCTTGCTAGCAATGCGCAAGGAATTCCCGTGGATCGGGTGAAGATCGGTACCGCTATCGAATCGTAACTTCTCAGAGCGTGCGTCGTATGCTCCTCGCTGCGCATCAGCGTCGGACGGCAAGTATCGAGCGCGACGGTCGCCGCGGTGACCCCCCACGTATCCGCTCGCCGAGAGAACGGATGCGCGTCTCCGTCGTCCGAGCCGCTTATCGCGATCGTCGTGCCGTCCGGATGGATCAGCGCGATCTGGCCTCCCAGCCAAGGGAACCCGTCCGCTTCTTCAAGCCAATCCCCGAAGCTGCCGGCCAGCAGCCCGTGAATGTACGGCAAGTCCGCTTCCGTTAAATCTTGCTTTTGCAGCCAGCCCGGAAGCTGCTGCTGGGTGCGGGAATGGTCCTCGTTTTGCGCCATTCCTGTAAGGTTAGCTGATTTGCGATTATGGGCCATTCCCGACACCTCCAACCGATGTCCTATTTATTCAACTATACAATGAAATAGTGAATTTTGCACTAAATAGATCATAAGTCCATGGTCAAAAGGCTTATTTTTTCTCGAATTCGTTATTATTGTCGCGTTATTGATTTCGCTTGACTTCGGCCCACAATTTCTTATAATATTAGTTGTTGATTATTGCGGGTCTTGACTTTGTGGCACCCTCTCGAAATGTCCCACCTGCGGGCTGCGGCTGAACATCCTGCCAGGAACCGACGAATGGTCGGTTATGGAGACATTCGCGCAATGGAACCCCATTTTCAAAAAACAAATTTCGTTTTGAAAAAGGAGCTTTCTAACATGTCAAGATATACAGGTCCGAAATTTAAACTTAGCCGTCGCCTTGGAATTTCCCTGAGCGGTTCCGGTAAAGAACTGAAACGTCCTTTCCCTCCGGGACAACACGGCGCTAACACGCGTCGCAAGATCAGCGGCTATGGCTTGCAACTTGCTGAGAAACAAAAACTGCGTCACATGTACGGCTTGAACGAGAAGCAATTCCGCAACCTCTTCGATCGCGCTTCCAAGCTCGAAGGCATCGCGGGCGAAAACTTCATGTTCCTGCTTGAAAGCCGTCTGGACAACCTCGTGTTCCGTCTTGGTTGGGCGAACTCCCGTGCAGGCGCACGTCAGCTCGTTTCCCATGGTCACGTTACGGTTAACGGCAAAAAAGTCGACATCGCATCCTACACGGTTCAAGTCGGCGACAAAATCGGCCTGCGCGAGCGCAGCCGTGCAATGAAATCGATCAAAGAAGCGCAAGAAGGCCGTCATCACCTGCCGGGCTACCTGAGCTTCGACGCGAACGCATCCGAAGGCTCGTTCCTTCGCCTGCCAGACCGCGGCGAGCTGTCCCAAGATATCGACGAGAAACAAATCGTCGAGTTCTACAGCCGTTAATTTATCGCATCGTCCACAAACCACCCCAACTTTTGGGGTGGTTTTTTTATTTTCCGAACGGGTGTTCATTGACAATGAGAATGAGAATTACTATCATTGACGATGTATCCAAAATCATCCGGAGGCAGGTGCGCCTGTGCGGAAAATCAAATATTGCTGCAGAAACTTCAAACACGGTTCGAAAATGGTCTACAAGACGATGAAGGCCGAGTTTCCCGATATGAAACAGAAGAAGAAAGATTGCCTCGGCGAATGCAAGCTGTGCACGAAGCAATGCATGGTTATGATCGGCAAAACCGAAGTGATCGTCGCCCCTTCCCCGGAAGTGTTATACGAAAAGCTGAAGCAGCGAATAGGATGACATGGCGATTTATGGTACAATGCGGGTAGATGTTCCGACATTACCCGCAAAGAGGTGGATGTACCATGAAAGATTCTTTGAGCCAAGCTTTGAACGAGCAAATGAATTTCGAGTTATACTCCGCGCACGTCTATCTTGCGATTGCAGCCTACTGCTCCGGCGAGAGCCTGGACGGATTCGCCAACTTCTTCATGGTGCAAGCCGAAGAAGAGAAATTCCACGGCATGAAAATTTACAAGTTCCTGAACGATCGCGGCAGACGCGCGACGCTGGACGGAATGCCTACTCCTAACAACGAATACAAATCGATCCTCGATGCGTTCGAGCACGCGTTCGAGCACGAGAAGGAAGTTACGAAGCGCATTTACCATCTCTCCGACCTTGCGCTTAACGACCGCGAGCATGCGACGATGCAGTTCCTGAAATGGTTCATCGACGAGCAAGTCGAAGAGGAAGCGATGTTCGACAGTATCATTAATAAGCTCAAGCGCATCGACAAAGACAGCAACGCCTTCTTCATGCTCGACAACGAATTCGCGCAGCGCACGTTCACGCCGCCTGCCGCGGAATAATGCTTCTATGAATAAAGGCTCTCCCCGTCATCCAAGGATGACCGCGGGAGAGCCTTTTACTTTACTATGAACTTTGATTGGAGATTAACGTTTAACGATATCCGCTACCGCTTTGTCGAGCTTGCCAAGCAACTCGTCGGACGTCGAGTGCTTGCCGAGATACTCTTGCATCGCCGTGCCCCATTGTTGCGTGATACCGTCCGGGAATCTGTCCCAATGCCAGCCTTTGACTTGCTCAGGATGCGCTTGCGAGAACGTTGCGAAATCGCCTGCGATTTTGCCTACCGCGTCAGGGTTCGGCGCGATCGAGTTCAGAGCCGGTACGAATTTGAAATCGGTCGTAATGAATTTTTTGCCCGTCTCGGACGTAACCATCCAGTTCAAGAACGCTTTGGCTTCGTCAGGATGCGCGGATTTGTTGTTGACGATCCAGTTGTTCGGAACGCCGGTGAACACTTGCGGAACGTCGAGCAATGGAACAGGCATCATGCCGAGGTTCATGTTAGGCGTAATTTCGTCTACCATGCCTTGAATCCAGTTGCCGTGTTGGATCATCGCGTATTTGCCTGCCGCGAATTCGGCTACTTGCGTGTTGTAGTCGGTCGTGAGCGCTTTCTCTTGGCCGTTAGCGAACATGATGTCGACGAGGCGGATCCATTGCTTCATGATCGGATCGTCTTTGAACGTCTTCGTTCCTGCTTTGATTTCATCGATGAACGCAGCCGGATCCGGTTGGTTAGCCAAAGCCATGTTCAGCGTATGAATTCCCATCGACCACCACTCGCTCGTCAGGGCGAACGGAGTTATGCCTGCCGCTTGCAGCTTTTTGCACGCTTCTTCGAGCTGGTCGAGCGTCTGCGGAAGCTCCGTGATACCTGCTTTAGCGAACAAATCTTTGTTATACGTGAAGCCGTATGCTTCTAGATTCATCGGCATGCCGAGCAGCTTGCCGTCGCGGGTGATTTGCGCTTTGGACGCCTCGACGAGGTCTTTCGCCCAAGATTCGTTGCTTAGGTCAACCGCGCGATCCACATAAGGATCGAAGCCGGACCAACCGCTGGAGTTGAAGATTTCAGGCTCTTCGCCCGCCGCGAGAGTCGCCTTCAGGAGCGCGCTGTAATCTTCGCCGCCGCCGTGCGTCTCGATCTCGACGTGAACGCCGGTTTCTTGCTCGTAAGCGTCCGCCATCTTCTGAAGCGCTTCGGCGATTTCCACTTTGAATTGGAACACTTTGATCGTTACGTCTTTCTTCTCAGCCGGCGCGCTCGATGGCGCTTCCGATTCCGCCGCTTTGGACGAAGCCGGCGCGTCCGGGCTAGCAGCCGGACTAGCGTTGTTATTGTTGTTGCTACCGCAAGCGCTTAAGATCGACAATACTAGAACCGCCAGTAAAGAAAATTGCAGCATCTTTTTCATAATTCCAATGACCTCCCAATGTCGTATCGTATTGCTTACAGGGTCAGTATAAGGTGAAAACGTTTGCGCAAAACACCTAGAATATTGAACAACTGGGTGGAAAATCTTGATTATTTCGATCCGGATAGTCAATTTAATTATCCTTTGACCGATCCGGCCGTTATGCCTTCGACAATATACTTCTGTAGCGTGAAGAAGAACAATACGATCGGCGTCGCGCTTAGCGTCAGCGCTGCCATCGCCAAATCCCATTTGCGCGTATACTGGCCGAAAAACTTCTGAATGGCGATCGGAATCGTCGTAAACGTGTTATTGACGACAAGTACGGGAAGCAAATAATCGTTCCAGATCCATAGGACGTTCAAAATGATAACGGTAGCCGTAATCGGCTTGAGCAGCGGGAATACGATTCTCCAGAAAACGCCGTACGGGGAGCATCCGTCCACGACGGCCGCCTCTTCTACTTCTCTCGGCACCGACTTTATGAAGCCGTGGAAGAGGAACATCGATAGCGAGATGCCGAAGCCGAAATAGCAGACGACAATGCCGTATAGATGGCCGCGCAATTCGAACATCGAAGTAATCCGCATGAGCGGCAGCATGACCGATTGGAACGGGATAATCATCGCGGCGATGAAGGCCGAGAACAGCAATCGGTTGAATAGCGTCGGCTTGCGCACGAAGCGATAGGCCGCCATCGCGCTAATGATGACAAGACCGGTTACGCTTAACGCCGTGACGGCAAAGGAATGCATGAGCACGACCGGGAAATCGATCGCTTTCCAAGCTTTATGAAAGTTGCCCCACCCGAAGTGCTCGGGCAGCTTGGCGGCATCCAGCAAAATTTCCTTCAGCGACTTGAACGAGTTAACGATTAAGAAGTAGAACGGAACTAAGAAGATTGCAGCCAATACGATAGCTAATACTTCCGAGGTGAATAAACCGAACGAATATCGTTTGCCTCCGCGCATTATTCCTCTACCTCCTTCCGCTTGGTCAGGAGTACTTGCGTAACCGTAATGGCCGCCACTCCGATGAAGAAGATCATCGCTTTGGCAGTCCCAAGCCCGTACCTGTTGTTCGTTAAGCTTTCGCGATAGATGTTGAGCGCGATCGATTCGGTCGCGTTGCCCGGACCTCCGCCGGTTAACGACAAATTCAGATCGAACATTCGGAACGCATTGGACGTCGTCAGGAACAGACAGATCGTTATAGCGGGCATGATCATCGGAATCGTAATGCTGCGAAGCATTTGGAGCCGGTTAGCCCCGTCAATCGTCGCCGCCTCGGATAATTCTTTCGGAACACCGACAAGCGCGGCTATGTAGATAATCATCATATACCCGGCCGTCTGCCAGACGAAAACGATGACGATGCCCCAGAACGCCGTGTTCGGCGTGCCCAGCCACGTTAGATCGAAAAATCCGATCCCCGTTTGATCCCCGATCGTGCTGAAACCGCGAACGAAGATGAAGTACCAAATATATCCGAGCAGTAGCCCGCCGATAATGTTAGGCAAGAAAAATATCGTTCTAAGCGCCTTCCTTGTTTTCAATGTGCGATTGAGCAGCATAGCTAAGGAGAATGCCAGCAAGTTCGTGATGAGCACGGACACGACGGTAAATTTCGCGGTGAAGCGAAACGCGGTCCAGAACCGGTCATCCTCCATGAAGATTCGCTTAATGTTATGCATGCCTGTCCATTTCGCATTGCCGAGATCAAGTCCGTTCCACTCGGTGAACGTATAGTAAAATCCCATGACGAACGGAGCGACCACGATCAATAAGAAGAACAACAAGCCGGGTCCTACGAACACGGTTTGCTGCATCCACTCGCTCCATCTTTTTCCTCTCGTCCCCATTTTACAGCCCCTTCCAGTAAATGCTCTTGTATGCCTTTTCCCATGCACACAGTATAAATCCGCCCCGATAGGCGCCACTACCGAGGATGATGATATCAAAGGTGGAATATATTGACCATCTGGCGAACATCGTTTACTGTGTTGGGGAGATACGACAAACGCTAGGAGATGCGCCCATGCCCAACAAGTTGCCTTTCATCCGCAACACGATTCGCAATAAGCTCATGCTTCTGCTGCTGGTCGCTACGATTTTGCCGATCGCGACGTCCATGATCGTCTCTTACACCTCGACGAAGCATTCCGTCTCCCAGGAAGCCTACGACCAGAATACGAGGCTCCTCTCGCTCGCCCAGACGAATCTGCTGAACTACGTGCAAAATATTAACCAGAAGTCTCTGGCCGTCTATAACTCTATCAACGTGCCCCGATCGCTCTATTATATCCTCGAGCATAACATGGAGGACGAAGTATTCCCGAACGACATCTCCGACGTCATCCGCAACCGAAACCTGCTGAAGGACCATCTCACCAACATCTATCAAAGCGTAAGCGAAATTTATCAAGTCCGGTTGTACGTCGTCAGCCAAAATACGACCTATTTGCTGCGCAACAACGACGACATCAAAGCGGGAACGCCTACGTTGGAATTCGCGGATACCGTCAAAAAGCCTTATATCGAGCCAAGCCATTTAAGCCATAACTACGGATTGGACTTGAAGTCGAAAGAAAAGAAGGAGCTCGTGTTCACGCTTCATCGCCCCATCTTCCGCGCGCCGAGCGAAGAGCTTCTAGCCGAGCTGTCGATCGACGTCCGGCTGAACGTCCTTACGGAGCTTAACCGGCAGCTGTTCGATCCGGGAGAAGAGAAATTTTACATCGTCGACGCCGGCGGGAACACGATTATTTCATCGGAACAGGGCGAGGCGGGCAAAGTTTCGACGGCGAAATGGCTGAGCGCGATCAAAGCCGGCGGCTCCGAAAGCGGACATATGGATTGGGACGATTCTACTTTTTCCGGGATGGTATTTTACGACCACGTGAAGACGCCGTTCATGGACTGGTATTTGGTCAAAATGACGCCGTACAAGCATCTGTTCACCGCAGCCGACCGCATTGCCCGCATTAACACTTGGGTCGGCATCGGATTTTTGGCCGTCGCCGTGCTGGCGACGTTGATCATTTCCTTCCGCTTCACGAAGCCGCTATTGAGTCTGATCGGTTACGTCAATCAGATCGGCCGCGGTCAAATGGACGTCGACATCGATATTCGGAGCAACGATGAGATCGGGTTGCTCTCCCGCCGGTTCCGATCGATGATGCAGACGATCAACAACTTGATTTTGAAGGAATACCGGCTGGAGCTGGCCAACAAGACGAATCAGTTGAAAGCGTTGCAGGCGCAAGTCAATCCTCATTTTCTATATAACGCCTTGCAATCTATCGGCACCGTCGCCCTGCAGCATAAGGATCAGCAAATCTACTCTCTCGTCGCTTCACTTGGCCAGATGATGCGCTATAACATGAACACCGGCGAAACGATCGTCGAGCTCGACAAGGAACTGAGCTACGTCCAAGGGTATCTCGAGCTGCAAAAACAGAGGTTCGACGCTACGCTCGAAATCGAGTTCCGAATCGATCCGGATTCTAGGCGCATCGTCGTTCCGAAAATGATTTTGCAGCCTATCGTAGAGAACTTCTTTAAGCACGGTTTCAAGCATACCGAGAACGCTCCCGCTAAACTGATCATTTCAAGCCAAATCGAAGACGACAGACTCATCATTTGCGTCGTAGATAACGGAAACGGACTAAGCGAGGAGCAACTTCAATCGGTCAATGATCGTCTTAAGGACGAGGAAGCCGGCTTGCTCGGCCAAGACAGCGGCATCGGCTTGTCCAACGTGCTTGCACGTCTCAAGCTCCATTACCGAGAATCCGTTGCCATTGTCTTGTCCAACGTTAAACCTAACGGGCTATCGGTCAGTCTGCACATCCCGCTGGAAGAGGAGCTGATATAACGATGAAAGCATTGATAATCGATGACGAATGGCACGTTCGCGAAGCGATCAAGCTGCTCGTTCCTTGGGAACGGTTCGGCATTCATACGCTATTGGAAGCAACCGACGGCTTGTCCGCGATCGAGCTGATCGAGGCGGAACGGCCGGCGATCATATTCACGGACATGATGATGCCTAACATGAACGGCATGGAGCTGCTCGAATGGGTTGCCCGTCATTCTCCTTCAAGCAAAGTGATCGTCATCAGCGGTCACGACGACTTCGCATTCGTAAGGCAGACGCTTAAATACGGCGGTCTCGATTATTTGCTCAAGCCGATCGAGGAATCGCAGCTGCACGGCGCCCTTGGCAGAGCTATAGAAGGCTGGAAAGCCGACGAGGAAGCGCGCAGCTCCGAACGCAATCGGAATATGGAAATCAACCGGCTCAAACCCGTCTATTTGGACCAATACTTCTCCAACTTAATTAGCGAGCCGGCCGAGCATCCTTCGATCCACGCGATGCTTGAGCAGCAGTTTGCAGTGGCCCGGCCGATCAAGGAAGCGAAGGTCGCGCTGCTCAGTCTCGAGCTCGGGCCGCCTTCGATTCGCGCGAAGTTCGCGGCTTGCTGGGATCTGATCTACTATTCGCTGGCTAACGTATGCAACGAGTTTCTTCGGGCGAAGTCCGCGGGTTATGCGTTCCGCTATCGCGGGCAAGAGAACGAAATCGCGATCGTGTTATGGGATTGCCTGGACCGGGCGGAATCGCTCCTAAGCGATATCAACGAAGGCATTTACAAGGCACTGAATGCGCGATTCGGTATCGGAATCGGCGAAACGGTCGTTTTCCCGGCACAATTGGACGCTTCGTATCGCAGCGCGCGCAGAAGCATCCGGCATCGCAATTTACTGCAGATGAAGACGCTCGTTCAAGCGCACGGTCCCCACGTATCCGAAGCGGTCGCGGCTAAAAGCACGATTTTCTTCACGGATTACGAGCAGCGCATACGGTATGCCTTGCAAAACGGGGACAAAGAACAGCTCTCGAGCGCCTACGAAGCTTGGTTCAAAGTGCTCGAACAATCCGACTCCGTAACCCTCGAGCAGTTGCATCTTTGGTGGCAGGAGTTTCGTTTGGCGCGCACGATGTGGACAAGCGACAAGACGGGCTCTGGCGGCGGTCATCTCGAATCGGATGAGGTACATATGCCTGCCGTGTTACAAGAAAATCTTGGGTTCAACTTGGCGCAATGGAAGCGCGGCTTCCTCTCGGAAACCGAAGAAATTATGGAAAGGCTCGCGAACGGAGACGGAAGTACCCCGAGCGCCATGCAGGCGATCGCCAAATACATCGAGCAATTTTTGCACGAGGAATTGTCGTTGCAAGATATTTCCAACCGATTCTTCTTGAGCCGTGAATACATTTCGCGGAAGTTCAAGCAGGAAATGAACGAGAATTTGACCGACTACATCACTCGCGTACGGATCGAACAAGCCAAGCGATTGCTGGCCGATACGCAGTTGAAAATATCGAATATCGCCGAGAGAGTCGGTTTTCAAGACGAGAAATATTTCAGCAAGGTGTTCAAAAAATGGACCGACCATTCTCCGAACGAATACCGGAAACTCGCGTTCGGAGACAGCCGAAACGGGTGACCGGTTCGGCGCCGCCCCGCCTACGGAACAATTCACACCATGGGTAAATGTGCTATAATAGTTCTGTTTGTTGAAGGAGGCTACTCGAATGTCAGATACAAAACAACACGCGCCACCCTCCGGTCGCAAGGCAAGAGGCTTCGCTACCGCAGGTAAAATCGCAGGAATGACCTTTGCATGGCTTCTCTTCTTCTGCTTGCTCGGAGGATTAGTCGCCGCGGGCGCGGTAACCGGTTATATCGCCTCGCTCGTCAAGGACGATCCGGTACGCGCGCGCAGCTTGATCGAAGAGAAAATTTCGGAGAACGCCATTACCGGTTACGTCTATTTCAACGACGGCACGCCGGTCGGCCAATTGCGCACCGAAGAGGATCGCACGCCGATCACTTACGACCAAATCCCCCAAAACATAATCGATGCGGTTATCTCGATCGAAGACAAAAACTTTTTCACCCATAACGGTATCGATTCGAACGGTCTATTCCGCGCGGTTAAGCAACAGCTGTTGAACGAAAGCGTGCAAACCGGCGGAAGCACGATCACCCAACAAGTCGCGCGGCGCGTATTCCTGAGCTTGGATCAAACGTCTAGCCGGAAAGCGAAAGAAATTTTCTTGTCGATGCGCCTGGAACGGTTTTTGAGCAAAGAAGAAATTCTTACGGCCTACTTAAATAAAATTCCTTACGGCAACGGTTCTTCCGGTTATCAATTGTACGGCATCAAAGCGGCGGCCAAAGGCATCTTCGGCGTCGACAAATTGGACAACCTGAACGTTGCGCAAGCCGCTTATTTGGCAGGCGTTCCGCAGCTCCCTTCCGTCTATTCGGCGTTTACGGGCAAAGGCGAGTTCAACGAGAAAAACTTCAAGCGGGCGGTCGAACGCCAGAAGCTCGTGCTTAAGCGCATGCTCGAAGAATCGAAGCTTACGCAGGCCGAATACGAGGAAGCGCTCAACTTCGATCTGTACAGCTCTCTCGCCAAGCCTACGGAAAAAGCGTACAACACTTATCCGTACTTGATGCTCGAAGCCGAGCGTCAAGCCGCCGAACAGCTCGTGTTGATGCAAAATCCGGAGCTGACGACGGAAGATCTGAAGAAAAAAGAAAACGCCGTGCTCATCGAAGACGCGCGCGGCCAGTTGCTTCGCGGAGGCTATAAGGTCAAAACGACGATCGATAAAAAGGTGTACGACCTCATGCACCAGATCGCGGAAAATCCGGACAACTTCGCTCCCGACCATAAGACTAAAGGCGTCGAGCAAGTAGCCAGCGTCATGATCGATCAGAAGACGGGCGCGATTCTCGGCATGATCGAAGGCCGCGACTTCCATATCGAGCAGATGAACTACGCGACGCAAATGACGCGTCAACCCGGCTCCGCCATGAAGCCGATCGCCGCGTATTGGCCCGCGCTCGACAGAGGCTTGATCCAGCCGGCCAGCATCATCGACGACTCGCCGATCATTTTGGATACCGGTACGGGCTCCTACCATGTTCCAAAAAACTTTAACGACAAATATTCCGGTCTTGTTACCGCGCGGGACGCGCTGAACAACTCGTTCAACATTCCGGCGATCAAGATTTTCCTTAATAAGCTGACAATCAAGGAGTCTTGGGATTTCGTCCGTTCGGTTGGCATCACGACACTCACCGAGACAGACAATACCGCTCAAACAGGAGTTATCGGCGGTCTGAAATACGGGGTCACGGTCGAAGAGTTAACGAATGCCTACGCCGCTATCGCTAATAAGGGCGTATACAACGACTCATATTTGATCGAGGAAATTCGCGACGCGAACGACGAAATCGTGTTCAAGCATAAGCTCGACCCTACGCGGGTAACTTCCGAGCAAGCCGCTTACCAAATGACCGACATGCTGCGCACCGTCGTATCCGACGGCTCGGGTAAATCGCTGAAAACCCAATTCAAAGGTTACGGCAAAATTCCGATCGTCGGTAAAACCGGTACGACGCAAATCGCCGGCGACGTCTGGTTCGAGGGCTACTCGCCCGACGTTACGCTAGGCGTATGGATCGGTTACGAAAAAGCGACTAACGCGCTTTCCAAAGAAAGCCGTACCCGCGCTAGACTAATTTGGGCCGACATTATGAATGCAGTAATGGCCTCTAAACCGGAACTGCTTGCGACGAAGTCGTTCGATAAGCCTGACGGTCTCGTGTCGATGACCGTGTCAAGCGTCAGCGGGAAATTGCCGACCGATCTGACGAAAGAGGCGGGCAAGCTCGTAACCGACATCTTTAATCGCAAATTCATTCCGACCGAGGAAGACGACGCTCTCGTTAAAGTGAAGTATATTTCTTACAACGGCATCAACTACTTGCCGCTCCCTACGACTCCCGACGATTTGCTCCGGGAATCCGTCATGGTCAAGCGCGAAGTGCCGCTCGATGCTTTGATGGAAGAATTGAAAGTCAAGCTCGAGAAAACCGATAAAGCGACCCGCAAGCCTCTCCCTTACTACTTGCCGCAGGACGCGGCGGAGAGCGCGCCGTCCAAAACGGATCCGCGGGTCGATGACGGCATTGCGCCGAATGCGGTAGCCCAAATCGCGGTCGAGACGGTCGCTGCGGGAACCGTTCAAGTGACGTTTACTCCGAGCATGCAGGAAGACGTGGCGGGATACCGGTTGTACCGTTCGATGGACGGCGGTCCTTACTTGAAGGTCGAAGCTTCCGTACCGACCGGAGAAGAGCCGAAATTCATCAACTATATCTCTCAAGGATCTACGTACAGCTATTACGTTACCGCAGTCGACGTCGCGGGCAACGAATCGGCGCCAAGCGAGCAATTGACTTCCGACGGAACCGTATCGGATATCGATCCGACGCTGCCGCCGGACGAGACCGACCCGGGAGATGTTACGCAACCGGGCGATATCGACATCGGCGACGGAACGGACCCTACAGTCGCGGTTCCGAAAGCGCCTGCCGGCTTAGCGGTACAAGGAACGGCGCTCACCGTCACGCTAACGTGGAACGCGAATCCGGCGGACGATCACGTCGTTCAGTATCAAGTGTGGAGCAGCGCTACCTCCGACGGCAAATTCAAGCTTGCGGGGACGACGGACGGCACGAGTTGGGAGTTCGTCTCGCCACTTCCGAACAGCTGGTATTACGTAACGGCTATTAACGAAACCGGAGTGTCCTCCGCGCCGTCTAGCGTGGTACAGGCGACTTCCGAGTAATAGAGCAAGGGCTGTCTCCCGGTCGGTTAGCGACCTAGAGACAGCCCTTTTTCAACATAGCAAAAGGCGGAGCAAGGGTTGTCCCCTAGCTCCGCCTTTACTTGTTCGCGCCTTAATCCTCGATCGTGGACAGATCGCCAGTCGGCAAATTCAATTCCCATGCCTTCAACACGCGGCGCATGATCTTGCCGCTTCGCGTCTTCGGCAGCTTATCTTTGAACTCGATCTCGCGCGGCGATGCGTGAGCCGACAAGCCTTCCTTCACGAACTTCGAGATTTCCGCTTTCAGTTCGTCTGACGGCAAGTAACCTTCGCGCAGCGATATGAACGCCTTGATGATCTCTCCGCGGAGCGGATCCGGTTTGCCGATGACGCCGGCTTCGGCGACGGCCGGGTGCTCGACGAGCTTGCTCTCGACTTCGAACGGTCCGACGCGTTCGCCGGACGTGTTAATGACGTCGTCGATGCGGCCTTGGAACCAGAAGTACCCTTCTTCGTCCATATACGCCGAGTCGCCTGATACGTACCAGCCTTCAATACGGAAGTACTCCTCGTACTTGGCCGGATTGTTCCATATTTTGCGCATCATCGATGGCCAAGGCGTACGAATCGCCAGGTTGCCCATCCGAAGCGGCGGCAATACGTTGCCTTGATCGTCGATGATCGCCGCTTGCGTACCGGGAATCGGCTTGCCCATGGAGCCCGGTTTGATTTCCATGCTCGGGTAGTTGCAGATGAGCTGTCCGCCGGTCTCCGTCATCCACCACGTATCGTGAATGCGCTGATTGTATACTTTGTGACCCCAACGTACGACTTCCGGGTTAAGCGGCTCGCCGACGCTAAGCACGTGGCGCAGACTGGACAGGTCGAACGACTTCACGACTTCGTCGCCCGCGCCCATGAGCATGCGGAAGGCGGTCGGCGCGCTGTACCAGACCGTCACTTTGTACTTCTGCAGCGTTGCGTACCAGTCTTGCGGACTGAAGCGCCCGCCGCGCACGACGTTCGTCACGCCGTTCAGCCAAGGGGCGAATACGCCGTAGGAAGTCCCCGTAACCCAGCCTGGATCGGCGGTACACCAGTAGACGTCATCCTCGCGCAAGTCTAGCACGATCCGTCCGGTATGATAGTGTTGAATCATCGCATTTTGGACGTGGAATACGCCTTTCGGCTTGCCCGTAGAACCCGATGTATAATGTAAAATGAGTCCGTCTTCGCGATCGAGGAACGTCAGCTCCGCTTGATCGGATGAATTAGCCATCGCTTGGCGGAAGTCTACGACTCCTTCTTCCGCGGGCACATCGTCTCCGAAGACGATGACGTGCTTAAGCTCGGGCAGCTCGGCGCGAGGAATGCGCGAGATCAATGACGGAGTCGTGACGATCGCCACCGCCCCGCTATCTTGCAGCCGATCGCGAACCGCCGTCTCCATGAACGCTTCGAACAACGGGCCTACGACGGCACCGATCTTAAGCGCTCCCAGCAAGCTGAAATATAGCTCCGGCGTACGAGGCATGAAGATGAATACGCGTTCGCCTTTGCCGACGCCAAGCCCGCGCAAGACGTTCGCGAACTTGTTCGACTGCTTCATCATTTCCGCGTACGTATAGCTCTCGTCTCTCTGATTATCGCTATAATGCAGCGCGATTTTGTCCCCTTTGCCATTGGCCACATGTCGGTCGATCGCTTCGTAAGCCATATTTACCTGGCCTGTCGTCGCCCATGAAAATTGCGCTTCGATGTCTGCCCAAGTAAATGTGTTTACCGCTTCCTCATACGATTGCATGTTGGATTGGGTCGCCGTTACGGGCAGCTTTTCGTCATGTTGCAGTGTCACGAATCCATCACCTTCCCATTGGGATGCAGACATTCGCTAGCGAATGCGCTTTCATTAATAGGAGAAACCGAGTTCTCCTTTGCCACTGCCATTATATCATAGACGGCCTTGGAACTGCATAGCGGGAAAGGGCAATATCTACGAAGCGAGGGAGATTATGCTACAATAAAAATGCACTTATAGGGCTTCACGGAAAGGAGATCGGCATGGAACATATCAAACGATACGTCCGACATCCGATCACGCGCGGCGAGCGCACTCTCGTCGTGGAAGGACCCGTCCCTCCCGGGACGCTCAGCGACTGGAGGATGCATCCCGACTTGGACGCCTTTCGCCGTCCGGCGGAACAGCATCAAGCGCTAATAGAGATCGCGGGCTTGCCCGAAGGCAGAATCATCGTCGCGCGGGAAGACGATCTGATCGTCGGTTACGTTACGTTTCATTATCCCGACGAGATGGAACGCTGGTCCGAAGGCGGCATGGACGACCTGGTCGAGCTTGGCGCCATCGAGGTCGCGGATGCTTACCGAGGGTTTGGACTAGGCAAATCGATGATCGTCGCCGCGTTCGAGCACGATCAACTGGACAATATGATTGTGTTCACGACGGAATATTACTGGCATTGGGACCTTGAAGGTAGCGGACTAAACGTGTGGCAATACCGCGAGATGATGGAAAAGCTCATGAAATCCGTCGGCATGGTTTGGTTCGCGACGGACGACCCGGAAATATGCGCGCACCCCGCGAATTGCCTCATGGTACGAATCGGCAAGGACGTGCCTCTCGCCTCGGCGGAGAAGTTCGACCGCGTCCGATTCCGCCAACGCTTCATGTACTAACCGAAAGGAAGGCGAGCCCTTTGAGTTTCCGAGCCCTATGGATCGATAATACCGCCTCGAGACAATATTGCTTCTCCGAGCAACATCCCTTTCATCCGATCAGACTTGAGCTTACGGAACAATTGTTGCGCCAATGCGACGCGCTGGACGATTCGCTCGTAATGCCTCCGCTGTCTCTCGAAGAGGCGCGGGACACCGTTCGGCGCATTCATCGGCCCGACTATATCGCCGCGGTAAGCGCGCTAAGCGCGCCTTCTCCCCGTCCGGAGGACATCCGGCTCGCAGCCCAATACGGACTGGACGCCGACGGCGATACGCCGTATTTCCCGGACATGGAGGCTGCATCGCTAGCGGTCGTAGCCGGATCGATCGCAGCCGCCGAAGCTGTCATGTCTGGGCGCGCCGATCGCGCGCTGCATCTGGCCGGAGGGCTGCATCACGCTTTTCCGGATAGAGCCTCGGGCTTTTGCGTTTATAACGACGCGGCGGCGGCCATCTCTTCCATTCGAAGCAAATACGGCGCGCGCGTCTTGTACATCGACACCGACGTTCACCACGGCGACGGCGTGCAGTGGTTCTTTTACGACGATCCCGACGTATTCACGCTCTCGATCCACGAGACGGGGAAATTTCTGTTTCCCGGAACCGGCTTCCACCACGAATGGGGGCATTCGGCCGGCTACGGCGCTTGCTTGAACTTGCCTATGGAGCCTTATACCGAAGACGACTCTTGGCTCGATATATTCCGACACGGCGTCGAGAGAGCCGTTAGCGCCTTCAAGCCGGACGTAATCGTCAGCCAGCACGGCTGCGACGCGCACGCTTTCGATCCGCTCGCTCACATCCATTGCAGCATGCGCATCTATCGGGAGATGCCGCGATTGATTCGCGAATTAGCCGATCGGCATACGAACGGCCGATGGGTTGCGCTCGGCGGCGGCGGATACGACCATTGGCGCGTCGTTCCAAGGGCTTGGAGTCTGCTATGGCTCGAGATGTCCGGGCATCCGCTGCTGGAGCGTATCGACAGCCTTCCGTTAGGCGGTCCGTTACCCGAAGGATGGCCTTCGCTCGACAGCCCGCTCAAGCCCGATCAATTGCCCCGCACTTGGTTAGACGATACGTCGACATGGACGCCAATGCCAAGACGCCAAGAAATAACCGACAAAAACAAGGCGATGCTGGACATCGCGCTTCAGCATTTATAGGTCCTATTAGCTTCGTATAAAGAAAACAGGCTGCCTTGGGCAGCCTGTTGTTCTATTCCATCGCAAATTACAAGCTTTGCACGATCTCGCTGACGATTGCGAACGAACGGTCAGCCGCTTCGACCGTGAAATCGGCGAAGTTCACGTGCGCGGAGCCGTCCGCTTTGTCGGACATGGAGCGGATGATGACGTGCGGAATGCCGTTCATGTGGCACACTTGCGCGACGGATGCGCCTTCCATCTCCGTACACGCGCCGCCAAGCTCCTCGTACAGCCCTCTAACGACCGCGCGGTCCGCGATGAATTGATCTCCGGACAACACTTTGCCGGTCCGGCAACGTCCCGGGAACACTTTCTCTCCGGCCGCTTGCGCTAGCCGGACAAGTCCTTCGTCCGACGGATACTCCGACACCGCTTGATACGGAATCGTTCCCCGTGGAAAGCCAAGCGCCGTTACGTCGACGTCGTGCTGCAGGCTGCTCGCCGAAATAACGATGTCCCCGATATTGAGCTCCGGATCAACCGCTCCCGCTACTCCCGTGAACAGTACGACGTCCGCTCCGAACCGATCGATTAACACTTGCGTGCACACGGCCGCATTAACTTTGCCGACGCCGGATTGGGTCAACACGACTTTGCGGCCGTGGAACGTGCCGCGATAATAAGTTAATCCCGCATGTTGTTCGGACTGCGTCCCTTCCATTTGCTCAAGCAGCAGCTTAATTTCCTCTTGCATGGCACCTATGATGCCGATCGTTGCATACGTCATGAACCGTTCATCCTCTCACAAAGAGACCCTGCCCTGGCGGTTATTCCGTCAGCGCAGGGCACTCGTATCGTTCGTTGTTGGTTTACGCTTACTTGCTCGTTATGCCTTCGGTCCGGCGACGGAGCGACGCACGATCAATTCGTGCGGCAGCGTTACCTTCGCGTTCTCGACCGTTTCCTTCTTCATCAGCTTCGTCAGAAGACGCATCGATACGGCGCCGATATCGTACATCGGTTGCGCGACGGTCGTCAAGAGCGGACGCACCATAGACGAGATACGACTATTGTCGACGCTGATAACGGATACATCGTCAGGTACGCTCAAGCCCGAATCTTGAATGCAATGGACGGCGCCGATGGCCATCTCGTCGGTCGCGGCGAAGATTGCAGTCGGACGATCGGATAAGCCAAGGAAATACGACGTCGCGTCGATACCGGATTCATACCGGTAATTGCCGACGCGCACATAGTCTTCGCGATAGGCGATGCCCGCTTGCTCTAGCGCGCGTTTGTAGCCTTGGAATCGCGCGTAGCCGTTCGCGGGATCCTGCAGCGTGCCGCTGATCATCGCGATTGAACGATGACCTTCGGCGATAAGAAGGTTAACCGCGTCGAACGCAGCCGCTTCATGGTCGATATCGACGGAAGGGATAACCCCCTTCTCATCCGTCGTCGCGCATAACACGATCGGCACGTTCGACGTCTTGAACGCCAGAACGTGATCGTCGGTAACGGCGCCGCCCATGAACAGAAGCCCGTCAACCTGCTTCTCGAGCAGCGTGTTGATGACGCGGATCTCCTTGTCCTTGCGCTTGTCTGCGTTACACAAAATGATATTGTAGTGATACATATTGGCGATATCTTCGATACCGCGGGCGACTTCCGCGAAGATCGCGTTGGCGATATCGGGAATGACGACGCCTACGGTCGTCGTTTTCTTGCTCGCTAAACCGCGCGCTACCGCGTTCGGACGATAGCCAAGGCGTTCGATCGCTTCATATACTTTCTTGCGCGTCTGCGGTTTGACATTCGGATTGTTGTTGACGACACGGGACACCGTCGCCATCGATACGCCTGCTTCGCGCGCTACGTCATAAATGGTTACCGTCACAATAATTCGCTCCAATGTTCGAGACCGGAAAACACAAGCTTGTCCGATCTTGGATTAATAAGGTAATCATACGACAAAACCTCATGTTTAGCAATCTGACATGAGGTTCGGTAGAATGAAAGTTAAATAGATTAGCTTTGCGAAGGATTACCGATCTTCTCCGACAGGAAAGCGTACGTAATATGCCAATGCGATGTGTCCCAGACAGCTTGGCCGTCCTTCACCAATATCGCCTGCGGCGACGCGTGCTTCACCCCGAGCCGTTCCGCGATCTCGTTGCTGATCGGACGTTCTTCGATTACCCGCACGAGCGAATAGTCGACCGGCGAATCCGCTGCGTCTTTAATATAGTTCATGAGCTCATCATGGGCTCCCGCGCTGATCGGGCAGCTCGTGCTGTGCTTGAATACCAGCATCGGCTTGCTAGACGTCCCCTGCAAAGCCTGCTCCCATTGTTCCATACTCGTTAATTGCTGCAGCTCCGCCATTACGTTGTTGCCTCCTCGAACACCTATTCAATACCCCAATCGTAGCAGAAAAGCATACGCGAAGCAAAATGCAAGAGGACGGTTGCCCGCCCTCTTGCACCGATCGTCCTACAGTATGTACTGCGCGCTTAGCTGAGCCAGACGGGATTGAATCTCTTGCTTCCATGATTCGTCTCCTAGCGACGAGGCGAGGTTGAGCAAATCCAGCAGCTGGTTCGTTCGTTCCTCCGTCGCCCGCGCGACGTCGGATGGCTGAAGCTTCTTCATCTGCGTACGCAAGTCGGACAATAAGCTCGCCCACTCGTGCACCTGATCGAACGGAATGCTCCGCGAGTCCGATACGGCGCCGAGTTGACTAATCAATCGGCCGACATCGTCTTTCACTCCGTGAAAGACGTCATTACGTCCGCAGATGTCGCAGCTATATACGGGAACGTTCGTAATATTTACTTTTTTCGCGAAAATAACGGTGCGAAGAGATAAGGCCATCTGTTCGCCGCATGAGCACAATTTAAGCAACGGGTATCTCTCTCCTTAAGAAAAAAAAAAGAGCTTGCCCTACTCAATTCGTCCTATAAGGCGACAATTCCTGCTTTATCGCGCAGTGTAATTTTTGGTACTCCGATAACCTATCCAATTGGCAATCAAGTAGACTAGCAAGGCGGCCGCGGCCGCTCCGATGGCATCGTGCAGGAGGTCGTTAACGTCGGGCGAGCGCATAGGTACAAAGGACTGATGCCATTCGTCCGTTATGCCGTACACGACGCAGATCGCGACGTTGAGAACGCAGCCAGTCCACCTCGCGGCGTGCTTGCCGAAACCGAACGCGAGGGTGAGCGCTAAGCCGAAATAGGCGACATAATGCATCGGGTTGAAATCGGTCATGAACGGAAGCCACTTTTGCGCCCAAGGCAGCCAACTGTCCATTTGATCGCCGGTTCTCGAAGAGAGAAAGAAGATCGTGATCATAACCGCGACAGCAGGAAGGTAACGCCAATATCGGTAAACTGGATTATTATTGCGTTCGCGACTTTCGCGCGCTCGTTTCATTCTCATTCGGCACACGTCCCTTTCCTGATCGGCTAACGTGAAGGTTGGTCCAACATTTGATACAATGACAATGTATCGTTCGCGTCCATTGCTTGGATCGCATTACTACAATCGGAGGTCGGATCCGCATGACAACGAAACGAGTCATCTGCTTGCTCGACGACGAATTCGAAGATTTAGAACTTTGGTATCCCGTATACCGCGCGCGCGAAGAAGGAGCGGAAGTATTATACGCCGGTCCGGAAAAAGGCCGCAAGCATATCGGGAAGTACGGCGTGCCGGCGATCGCCGATATCGGCTACGAGGATTTGGACGCCGACCGTTGCGACGGCGTGCTTGTCCCGGGTGGCTGGGCACCCGATAAAATCAGACGCGACGCCCGCGTGCTTGATTTCATCCGAAAGATGAACGACCAAGGCAAGCCGATCGGGCAAATTTGCCATGCCGGCTGGGTACTGATCTCGGCGAAAATTTTACAGGACAGAATCGTTACTTCTACGCCAGGCATCCGAGATGATATGGAGAACGCGGGAGCGCAATGGCTAGACGAAGCGATCGTCATAGATCGCAACATCGTCTCCGCTCGCCGTCCGCCGGATCTTCCGCCCTACGCGAAAGCGTTCTGCGACTTGCTGTTCGGCCGCTAAATGGTTCTGCTCGCGCTAGCTTGATTGAATCGAACGTAACGATACCCCTGCTGAGCAGGGGTATCGTTCTTTGTCGCGCGCTTCTCCCGGTGCGCGTCTATGGGCACCGAAGGCGCCGTGCGCCAGGACGCAGCAGGATGACCTTTCGCGGCTAAGGTTGCACGAGATCCGTGGCGGACGTCAGCAATCTCTCCGCATGGAACCGCTCCGCTCGCGCGCGTACTTCTCCGGCCGTGCGGAACTTGAACAGTTCGTCGAGCAGCATGCGGCTTTCGGACGCTTTAGTGCGCAGCATGCTTTCCTTAACTGGCAATATCGCCTGCGCGGACAAGCTAAGCTCGTCGATGCCGAGTCCTAGCCAGATCGGCAAAGCGCACACGTCCCCTGCCAATTCCCCGCATACGTTAACCGGAATGCCCCGCTTATGCGCCGCGTTAACGACCGATCGCAGCATGCGCAATACCGCCGGATGGAACGGTTCGTATAGATGGCTGATTTTCTCGTTCATCCGATCGACGGCAAGCGTGAACTGAATAAGATCGTTCGTGCCGATGCTGAAAAAGGCAACTTCCTCCGCAAGCAAGTCCGCGATCGCGACCGCCGCCGGCACCTCGATCATGATGCCTACTTTGATGTTCGCGTTATAAGGCTGGCCTTCCGCGCCGAGCTCTCGGCGGGCTTCTTCCAGCACTTCGTTCGCTTTCCGGAATTCCTCGACGGAAGCGATCAGCGGATACATAATGTGAACGTCGCCGTAGACGGATGCGCGAAGAATGGCCCGCAGCTGGATTTTGAACAAGTCTTTGCGATCCAAGCTGAATCGGATAGCCCGGAAGCCGAGGAACGGATTTTCCTCCGTCGGCATTTCGTAATAGTCGAGCTGCTTATCCCCGCCGATATCGAGCGTGCGGATAATGAGCGACTTGCCGCCGAGCTTCTCTGCGACCGCTTTATAAACCGAAAATTGCTCCTCCTCGGACGGAAAATGATCGCGGTCCATATACAGAAATTCAGTCCGGAACAGACCGACGCCTTCCGCTCCATTGCGCATCGCGGCTTGAAGCTCCTTGTAAGAGCTAATATTCGCGGCTAATGTCAACGATACGCCGTCTGGCGTAACCGCGGGCACTTCGGCCAGCGTCTGCAGCCGTTCCTTGACTTCGATCTGGTGTCTGCGCAAATCCGTATACCGCGACACGGTGTCCGGCGTCGGATCGATGTGAAGCAATCCCCCGCCTCCGTCAACGATGACGAGATCGCCCGTCGCGATCGGCGTTTCCAGCTTGCCTTCGACGCCCATGACCATCGGAATGCCGAAGGCGCGCGCCATAATCGCCGCGTGAGACGTCGGGCTTCCGATCATCGTCACGACGCCGAGCACGAGCTCCGGCTTCAAGTGGACGAGCTGCGACGGGGAAAGCTCCCTGACGACCAGAATGAACGGCTGGGAGTCTTCCGGCAAAGAAATCTCGGGCACGCCGAGCAAATGCTTGAGCAGCCGATTGCCTACGTCTTTGATGTCGAGCGCCCGCTCTTTCATGTACTCGTCGTCGAGCAAATCGAACATCGTCACGAAGTGGTCGATCGCCTCTTTGACCGCGACTTCGGCGACTTTGTATTGACGTTGGATGATGCCTTGGATTTCGTTCATGAAGACCGGATCTTCGAGAATAGCCAGATGCGCGTCGAAAATGCTGGATTCTTCCGACCCGACTACTTCGTCCAGCTCGGTTTTCATTCGGTTGATTTCCGTCTTGGAGCGGCGAATGCCTTCGTATAGCCGGTCGAATTCTTTCGCCAAATCGCCGACGTCCAGCTTCTGATCGGGCAATTCCCACTCCCAATGCGGCAGAACGAACGCTTTGCCGATCGCGATGCCGTCCGATGCTCCCAAAGCTTGAATCATTTCCCCGCCCCCTTGTTCTCTCTCTCGTGGACGACCACCGACATGACGGCCGCTTGACCTTTTTTAACCGACTTGTACGGCGCGAAGCGCCATGTTTTTACGATATCCGAATTCGTGATTACCATAGGCGTCGCCAAAGATTTCGCATGTTGCTTGAGCGTCGGCAAGTGGAATCTAAGCAGCGGTTGACCCGGCGATACGTCGTCTCCGAGCTTCACTAGAGCCGCGAAGCCATTGCCTTGCATCGAAGAAGTGTCGATGCCGACGTGAAGCAGCACCTCGAGCCCGTTCTCCGTCTGCAAGCCGATCGCGTGGAGCGACGGATGGATATGTATAACCTTCCCTTTGACCGGCGCTACGAGCTCGCCTTTGTCCGGGATGAACGCGACTCCGCGGCCGACGAGACGCTGCGCGAATATAGGGTCGTCGACTTCCTCGAGCGGAATCATGCGGCCCTGTACCGGAGCATGGAATTGCACCTGCTGGACGTCTTGCTGAAGCAGCTTATGAATTTCTTCGCGAATGAGCTCCGAATAAGTGCCGAAGACGACTTGCACGTGACCGTTGCCGAGCCTTATTACGCCCGCCGCGCCAAGATGGCGAAGCGCCTGAACGTCCACTTTGCGGTCGTCGTCTTCGAGCGTTAGCCGCAGGCGAGTGATGCAGGCTTCGAGCCTCACCATATTTTCCTTGCCGCCTAGCGCTTGAAGAATGAGCGGCGCGCGGTAAGGAATATCGCCAGCCCAATCGTCCAGCTTCGTGGCGTCCTCGCGTCCCGGCGTCGTTAATTGGAAGCGCCGGATGCTCCAGCGGAACAGAACGTAGTAGACGATGCCTACGACGATGCCGATCGGCAGCAGCAGCCAACCTTTCGTCGCGAGAGGCATATTTACGATGAATTCGATCGCTCCCGCGGAAAAAGTGAATCCGTGACGGATGCCGAGCTCGTATACGACCCACATAATTCCGCCCGAGATGAGCGCGTGCACCAAGAACAGGTAAGGAGCCACGAACAAGAACGCGAACTCGATCGGTTCCGTAATGCCGGTCAGGAAGGAACTCAAAGCCGCGATACGGAATTGCTTGCGCGTCTTAGGCTTCAAGTCCTCGCGCGCCTCGTGAATGATAGCGAAGGCGATCGCTGGGAGTGCGAACATCATCGTCGGGAACAGTCCCGCCATGAAGCCTCCCGCCGTCGGGTCGCCCGCGAAAAACCGAGGCAAATCCCCGAAGTAGACGGAACCGTCGGGGCTTTGGTACTGCCCGATTTGGAACCAGAACAGATGATTCAATAGGTGATGAAGACCGAAAGCTACGAGTATGCGATGCAAAAATCCGTATAGAAAAATGCCGAAGCCGCCCGCGGAAATGACGATCGTCCCGGACGATTCAGCGAAGTTCCTTATGCTTTCCCCCGTGAAAATCATGAGACACGCGAACAGTAGGGAAAATCCGCTCATGAACAGAGGGACGAAGCGAGATCCGCCGAAAAACTGCAAAAACTCCGGCAGCTGAACCGATTTGAATCGATCGTGCGACCAGCTCGAGGCGATCCCGATGACCGCTCCCGCGAACATCGAGGACTGCACGCCGTCCGGATCATACGCATGCGTAACCGCTTGGAAGATGAACATGCCCGTTAACGCCGCCATACCGGCGGCAGCCGTCTGGCCGGACATGGCAAGCGCTATTCCGACGGCGAATACGAAGGGCACGTATTGGAAAATTTCGATTCCAGCCGCGTACAGCAGCTCCTGCCCTTTTAGCCAGCCGAGCGCGTCCAATGGCAATCTCGATAATAGTATGAATACCGCGGCAGCGGGCAGCACCGTCATCGGTAGCATCATCGCCCGTCCTAGCCGTTGGAGATAGCCGACACCGAACATACGTCCGTTACCCCTCCTCTCTCTCGATGGTAAGCCCGTTTACGCTATTTTGTCAAAAAACGAATATAAAAGTGATGCCGTCCTCGGAGAAGACGGCACGACTTGTATATCGGATCGATTGGAAACCCGTATTTATGCTTTGCCGTTAGGGAGCAAAATCGAATCCTCGACCTTAATGCAACGGTCCATGATGACCGTAAGGCCCCCGGCTTCCGCGATGGCCGCCGTTTCGTCGTTCGCGATTCCCAGTTGCAACCATAACACTTTGGCGCCGACAGCTACCGCTTCCTCAGCGATAGGCGGCGTATGCTCCGGACGTCGGAACACGTTCACGATATCGATCGGATCGGGTACGTCCGCAAGCGACGGATAACAGGTTTCTCCCAAAATGCTCTTCGCGTTCGGATTGACCGGAATAATCCGATAGCCTTTGCGCTGCATCGCTTCGGATACCATGTAAGAAGTTTTGGACGGATCGTCGGATAAGCCGACGACGGCAATGTTGTTCGCGCCTTGCAAAATCGTTTTGATCTGCTCGCGCGATGGATTCTCGAATGCCATGTGCGTCACTCCCCTATGCTCAGATCGTTTAGCTTACCCATTCGACTTGCGCGCCAAGCGCCTTCAGATGATCGAAGTAATGCGGATACGATTTCGCTACGTGATGGGCATCTTTGATCCGGATCGGTTGCTTCGAACGAAGTCCGACGATCGTAAGCGCCATAATGACCCGGTGGTCGAAATGCGCGTCGATTTCCACGCCGCCTTCTACGCCTTCCGGACGACCGTGCACGATGATTTCGTCTTGCTTCTCTTCGACCCGCGCGCCGGCTTTGCGAAGCTCGGCCAAGTAATCGGTAATGCGGTCGCATTCCTTGTAACGCAAGTTCTCGACATTATAGAAGCGGGACGTACCTTCCGCGAACACGCTTGCCGCGACCATCGCGAGCACGCCGTCCGTGAACTCGTCGCCGTCGAATTCGCCCGCGACCAGCTTGCCGTTGCCTTTCACGTGAACGATGCCGTTCTCGTGCGTAAGCGGGACTTCCATCGCCTTCAGCACGTCGACGACCGCGCGTTCGCCTTGCTTGCTCGTCTCCAGCAGTCTATGGACGATAACGTCCGATTGCGTGACCGAAGCCGCAGCGAGAATAGCGGCCGAACCCGGATAATCTCCTTGCACGGAATAAGTCTGCGCTTTGTAGCGCTGCTTGCCCGGAATACGGTAATGCATAAGGTCATCGGAAGCTTCGATGACGATGCCGGCTTGCGCGAGCACTTCCAACGTTTGGCCGACGACGACTTTCGATTTCAAGTCGTGCAGCACTTCGATTTCGCTGTCTTCGTCGAGCAGCGGCGTCAAGAACAACAGCGAGCTAAGAAACTGGGAGCTGACGTTGCCGGACACTTGGATTTTGCCGCCGCGCGGATTTCCGCCGCGAATCGTCATCGGCAGACGGCCTTGCTGGTGCTCGATCTGCACGCCCATGCTCTCCAGCGCCGTAATCAAGTCGTCGTGCGGGCGCTTCCCGAGCGATTGAGGATACGCGTTAACGAAATGAACTTCCGGCAGCAATGCCGCGATCGACATAATGAACCGCAGCACCGCGCCTGCGTTGCCTACGTTCAGCTCCTTCGCGGGATGAGGGTTACGTCCGAAACCTGTAATGACGATCTTCTCGTCGTCTTCCTCGACGATCGCGCCGAGGTCGCGAATGCAACGGCGCATCGCTTCGCCGTCTTCGCTGTGCGCCGGATGGAGGATCGTGCTCGTGCCCTCCGCAAGCGCAGCGACGAGCAAGTAACGCGTCGTATAGTTTTTCGAAGATAACGCTTGGATTTCTCCTTCTAGCCGTCCCGTAGGCGTTACGATCATATCCATGGATTAAGCACGCTCCTAGTATCTATGTAGTGATAAGATAACCGACCGAGACGCCGGCTGCTGTCAATAGTACTCCGCCCGCGTACGTCGCGATCAAATACGTCCAAACAGTTAGGCGGGATGCGGTCTCCCGCATCGTCGCCTTCTGCACGTTTAACGTCGAATACGTCGTCAATCCGCCGAGAATGCCCGTAGCCGCGAAAGAATAGCCCGCTTCGTGCTTCTCATGCCATCCGAGCCCGATGAGCAATCCGATGAAGAAGCACCCGATCAAATTAACGGCTAGCGTCGCGAGAAACGCCGGCTTACCGTACTTTGCCGCGAACAGGCCCGCGCCGTAACGGAGAAGCGTACCGATGACGCCTCCGGCGCCTACTAATCCGATCGTATGCAAGCTCATGCTCTTCTCTCCTTGCTACCCCGCGCTACACCAAGCCCTGCAAGAAGCCAGCCGCCGATTCCGCTAATAATGGCATAAGCGAGAGCTTCCGCATAATGTTGATGATCCCACAGCAGCCATAGCTGCCCATTAAAGGCGCTGAACGTCGTAAATGCGCCCAGGAACCCCGTCCCTGCCGCTTCCTTGAACCACGGAGGTACTTTGCCGCGCGAGGCCGCGCCGATCAACAAACCAAGCAGCAAGCTGCCCGCAAGATTGATGAACAAAGTCGCCCAAGGAAACGCCGCTTCCCCTCCGTCCGGAAAAGCGAGCCCGATGCCGTAACGAGAGACGGCGCCGGCGAATCCTGCGACCGCTACCGATAACGCGATGATCATATGCTCCCCCTTGCGGCCGTTGAACGTTCATTTGACAGCGGTATATACAGTTCCTTATGATGAACCTATCATCATCATGGAAGGATGTTACGATCGTGAACCCAACCGCGACCATTACCGTAGAACAATTAAAAGAACGGCTAGATGCCGGAGAAACGTTGCACCTGATCGACGTCCGCGAGCACGAAGAAGTCGCGCATGGCATGATCGATGGCGCCATTCATATGCCGCTAGGTCAAGTCCCACAGCGACTCGACGAAATTCCCCGCGACGAGGAAGTCATCTTCATCTGCCGCAGCGGTTATCGCAGCGACCAAGCTTGCCAGTACTTAAGCAACCTCGGCTTCAAAGGCGCGACCAATCTCGTAGGCGGCATGCTTGCGTGGGTCAATCTGCCCTAACCGTACGCGTATCAACGCACCCAGTTAAGCATCATCTGCGCGACATCCGTAGGCGACAACCGACTCGTGTCGATCGTTGCCTGCGCGAAGTCGTACGCATGGCGTCTCGACTGTAGCAACGCCGTAACCTTTGCTTCCGCATCGCCCTCGAGCAGCGGTCTCGTGCCGGCGGCTGCCGAGCTCGTCACGCGGTGAATCAAGCTGTCGCGGTCCGCCGTCAGCGAGACGACCCAGCCTCCGGCCAGCATCGCGCGACGATTGCGTTCCCGCAACACGGCTCCGCCCCCGGTAGCAACGACTTTGCGGCTCCCGGCCAATACATCCTCGAGCACCCGACTCTCCCAATCGCGAAAACCCTCTTCGCCTTCCTCCGCGAATAGCTGAGGAATCGTCAAACCGGAACGTCTCTCAATCTCTTCGTCGGTATCGATCCGTTCCCACCCTAGACGCTCGGACAACAGCCTGCTTACCGTAGACTTGCCCGTACCCATGAACCCCACGATGACGATATTGCGGCTTGTGCCCAGTCCGTCCACTCCCGATTCCCACTCCTTGGCAATACGCTTGTTCTACTATATCACAAATGCCCCGAAGGTATAAATCGACGCGATTTAACGTAAGTTTGATAGTGTATGCCATATCGCTCGAAGGTGATGATGCCATTGAAACCCGAAATTGCCTCGCTAACGGCCGAAGAACCGCTCAGACGACTGCTCGATCCCGCCTATCCGCTCTGCAGAGACGACGTGAAATCCGCGCTTGGCTTCATTAAGAAAAAAGTGGCCGACGGCGCACCCGAATGGTCGGGGCTCGATCGGCCACAGCTGCTTGCGCATTTCGTATGTTTCGCGGACATGGCCCTGTTGCTCATTAATCGGCACAACCCGAGCGATAAGGATACGGCGTGCTTCCGCGCGATGCTCAGAGAGCTCTTGCCGAAGAAACCGCCTATCTGACCGGAAATTAGTTGTTTAGCCACGCTTCCTTTAGGAAGCACGGCGGTGCGCAATTAACCGTTTAGCCAGTTATGATGGAACGTGCCTTCTTTGTCCAGACGTTTGAACGTATGGGCGCCGAAGTAGTCGCGTTGCGCTTGAAGCAAGTTCGCAGGCAGACGTTCCGAACGGTAGCTGTCATAGTACGCGATCGCGCTAGCGAACGACGGTACCGGGATGCCGTAAGCGATCGCGGTCGACACGACTTCGCGCCAAGCGTCTTGATAAGATTCCACGACGCCTTTGAAGTACTCGTCCAGCAGCAGGTTGCGAAGCTCTGGATCGCGGTCGTAGGCGTCTTTGATGTTTTGCAGGAAGCGCGCGCGGATGATGCAGCCGCCGCGGAAGATCATGGCGATATCGCCGTAACGAAGGCTCCAGTTGTACTCTTCGGAAGCCGCGCGCATTTGGGCGAACCCTTGCGCGTACGAGCAAATTTTGCTCGCGAACAACGCTTTGCGCACGCTCTCGATGAACGCTTGTTTGTCGCCTTGGAAAGGCTTCGTCTTAGGTCCGCTCAGCACTTTGCTTGCGGCTACGCGCTCTTCCTTCATAGCGGAGAGGAAGCGCGAGAAGACGGATTCCGTAATGATGGACAAAGGTACGCCTAGGTCGAGCGCGCTTTGGCTCGTCCATTTGCCCGTGCCTTTTTGTCCTGCAGCGTCAAGAATAACGTCGACCATCGGCTTGCCGGTCTCGGCGTCTTTTTGCGCGAAGATGTCTGTCGTGATCTCGATCAGGTAGCTGTCGAGCTCTCCGTTGTTCCATTCTTTGAAAATCTCGTGCAGCTCGTCCGTGGAGACGCCAAGCACGTCTTTCAGCAATTGGTACGCCTCGCAGATCAACTGCATGTCGCCGTACTCGATGCCGTTATGAACCATCTTAACGTAGTGGCCAGCGCCGTCCGGTCCGATGTACGTGCAGCAAGGATCGCCGCCGACTTTAGCGGAAATGCCCGTCAGGATCGGCTCGACGAGACGATACGCTTCTTCAGGTCCGCCCGGCATAATGGACGGGCCTTTCAATGCGCCTTCTTCGCCGCCGGATACGCCGGTGCCGATGAAGTTGAAACCTTTAGCCGTCAAATCGCGGCTGCGGCGTTGGGTATCAGGGAAATAAGCGTTGCCGCCATCGATGATAATGTCGCCTTTGTCCAAGTAAGGAAGCAACGAATCGATCGTCGCGTCCGTGCCTGCGCCGGCTTGTACCATGATCAGGATTTTGCGCGGTTTTTCAAGGGAATTAACGAACTCCTCGACGGAGAACGTGCCGACCAGGCGTTTGCCTTGGCCGTCCGTATTAAGCAAGTCGTGCGTCTTCTCCGCGGAACGGTTGTACACTGCTACGGTGAAACCGCGGCTTTCGATGTTAAGAGCGAGGTTGCGTCCCATTACGGCTAGACCGACGACGCCGATGTTTGCAGTAGTCATGGTTTTCTTCATCCTTTAATACGAATTTTTACACAATAAACCTATTGTACTCTTTTTCCGCCAAGAAGAAAACCATCATTATCTTATTTATGACGTAATTAATGCTTGCAATTTTTATTTACTTACTGTTTAATAGTAACTATAAATGATTAAGGGAGATGGATATGATGGCAGTAAGCAATTGGAACTTGGATAAGTCGCATAGCGGAATTAACTTCAGCGTGCGCCACATGATGATCACGAACGTACGCGGCAGCTTTAACGAATTCAGCGCGGAGGTATCCGCTGACCCTACCGACTTCACTTCTGCGAACGTAACGGTAACGATCGACGCCGCAAGCATCGATACGAAAGACGAGGGTCGCGACGGCCACTTGAAGTCCCCCGACTTCTTCAACGTCGAACAACATCCGAACTTCGTGTTCAAGAGCACCGGCATTAAGAGCAAAGGCGGCGAAGATTACGAGCTGACCGGCGACCTGACGATTGCCGGCGTAACGAAATCGGTCGTGCTTAACACCGAAATTTCCGGTCCTGCCAAAGACCCTTGGGGCAACGAAAAAATCGGCGTCATCGCGAACGGCAGCATAAACCGCTCCGAGTTCGGAGTGACATGGAACGCGGCGCTCGAGACTGGCGGATTCCTCGTCAGCGACACCGTTAAACTGCACATCGAGCTTAGCTTCGCTAAAGCTTAATCTTCTTTAACGCCAAAAAAAGCATCCTGCCCGTTCGGGCAAGGATGCTTTTCCATATGTGTCGGTTCGCAGGTTTACAGCTCCAATAACAGCATCTCTACTCGCATGCTCTTTAGCTTTTCCTTGGATGCATCGGCATCCGCCGTTCGACCTTCCAAGATCGCCTCGTGAAGAACGGCTAACTCGTAATCGACCTCTAAGCGCAGCACGCCCGCACGATGCTCGGCTCGTTTGGATTTGAAAGCTTGAACCATGTCTTCAACCGTAATTTGTGGCCGCTTTTGAAAAATAATCCGATGTTCCATGCCGGACACCTCCACGAGACGGATAATTTCGCCGAACATAATGTTCTCAATAACGAGCACTTGACGGTCGCGGAACCTCTTAACAATGGCGTGACCGCGGGAATCGCCGATGAGCTTCTCGAGCCACTGCGCCAGCTTCTCATCTTTGACCAGATAGTCCCCGATCATCTTATAGCGGTTAAGCACTCGCTGGAACTTCAGCTTCAGCAGCTTGCGACCGGTTCGTACCGATACGATGAACAAGTGCTCGCTTTCGTTCCAATACAGCGAATACCCTTCCTGGATGAGTTCGCGGATGAGATTCTGGATTTGCCGGCGGTCGAATCGAAGCTCGAGGTTGCAATATTCCACTTCATGACTGCGGTTCACGGCCATCCCCCCTCCTGCGTTCATCGCGCGGCTTGAGTTGTTGACCGAATTTCAATTATCTGAATATTCTTTCTTGTTTATATCTTATACTCCATCTTATGTTCTGGCAACTTGGTTTCTTGACTATTTTCGAGGAACGGCGCGACCAATTTTAGCCACTCCGAATTTGTTGCCTAAGGTGTCGGTCGCTAGGAGCGAAGTGGTATAATGATGCCAATGCCCTCATCGAAAAATACGAGCCAACGCTAGGAGACAACTTCCAGATGAGTCAATCCGCTACTGTCACAACCCCTTTCAGGGGATTTACCGAACAAGACTTCGACGTATTCGAAATCGAAGGTTTGGCGCCTCGCATGGACGCGCTGATCGAGCTCGTCAGACCGAAGCTGCATCAGCTCGGAGATCGTCTATCGGACGTTTTAACCGAGTGGTGCGGGGAGCCGATGTTCCCTCACGTCGCCAAGCACGCAAGGCGCACGATTAACCCTCCCCACGATACTTGGGTCGCCTTCGCCAACAACAAACGCGGCTACAAAGCTTACCCTCACTTCCAGATCGGACTTTGGTCGTCGCACGTATTCGTCCAATTCGCGATCATATACGAGTGCCCGGGCAAAGGCGCTTTCGCGGAACGCGCGCTAGCCGAGCTGGATTCGATTCGCCGATCGGTTCCCGGCAGCTACGTATGGTCCAAGGATCATATGATCCCGACGGGAATGGTACACGATAACTTGAACGACGAAGAGCTTGCGGAGCTATTCGTTAGGCTCAAGTCGGTCAAAGCCGCCGAGTTAACGTGCGGAATCCATATTCAGCGCGATGAAATGCTCCGTCTGGATGGCGAAGCGTTCATCCGGCTTGCGGAGACGACTTTCCGCACGTTGCTTCCGTTGTATAAGATGGCGATGGCTTAGTCAAGGCTATAGCTTTCCGACTCTGCGAAGTAAAAGCAAAAAGCCAACACCAAATCCTTGGTGTTGGCTCAGCCTGTTGAAAAACCTTCAACAGGCTGAATCCCCGATGATATTCTCATCGGGGATTTTTGTATTCACTTGCAAGGCTTACGCCGCTACGTTTGCTTGGGAAGCCGCAGATCTGCGTTGTTTAGCGGATTTGCGGAAGAACAGCAACTCGTAAATACAAGGAACGATGACAAGCGTGAGCAACGTTGCGATAGCCAGACCGCCGATTACGACGATCGCAAGGCTTTGGGAAACGATGCTGCCGCTTTCCGACGAACCGAATACGAGCGGAAGCATTGCGCAAATCGTTGCGATCGCGGTCATGAGGATCGGACGCATACGGGTTGCCGCAGCTTCGATCAACGATTCGCGGATCGTCATGCCGATCGCTTCGTTCTGTCTTACGCGGTCGATCAATACGATCGCGTTCGTGACGACTACGCCAACGAGCATGACGACGCCGAAGATCGCGGTGAAGTCCGGCGTAATGCCGGCGACCAGGAGACCGAGTACGGCTCCGATCGGTACGAACAACAGCGAGGACAAGATGGCGATCGGCGCGCGCAACGTCTTGAATGTCACGACCATGATCAAGTATACGATACCGATAGATACGAGCATCATCATGAACAGATCTGTGAAATCTCCGGCTTGGTCGGCTTGTGCGCCGCCGACGTTCAGCTTGACGCCTTCAGGAGGCGTAATGTCTTTCATCGCTTTGTCGATGTTCGTGCCTACGATGGACAATTGGGCAGGATCGACCGTTGCGGATACGCGAACGTAGCTTTTGCCGTCTTTGTGGAAGAACTGCGTAGCTTTCTCTTCCTTCACCCATTCCGCGACGGCGGATACCGGTTTCGGACCTTCGTCCGTCAACACCGACAAGTTCGCGAGATCGCTCTCGGACTGCGGCTTGATCGCAGGCTCCAACATAACCGCGAGCGATTGGCCGTTCAGGTTAAGTGAACCGATCGGAACTTCGTTCAACATCCCTTGCAGTTGTTGGGAAATATCTCCCGCTTTCGCTTGGGTCGGATCTACTTTGAGCGTATAGACGGTTTTCTTCTCGTCTTGGTTCGTTTCGACCTTGAGTACGTCTTTAATCGGTTTGATTTTAGCGACGACTTCATCAGCCGTTTTCGTAATTTGCGCCATATCGTTGCCGGTTACGTCCACGAACACTTGCGTGCCGTTGCCGCTGCCGAAGAAGTCGCCGGCGCCTGCATTCAAGTCTGCGCCAGGATAATTAGGACGTTCGGCTTTGACCGCGTTAATGATATTTTCCGCGTCGGCGCCTTTTTTGATTTGAACCATGTAGCTAACGAGCGTCGGAGATGTTACACCGCCGTATTTGGCGTCGTCCGCGCTATTGCCCATGGACATGTTAACCCATTCTTGCTCTTCTTGCTTCATGAGGAAGGCTTCGAGCTTTTTACCGTTATCGAGTACTTGATCAAGCGGCGTATCCGGTTTGTATGCCAGCGTAATCGTCAAGTTCGTCGCGCTGGAAGAGTCGATCGCGCCCTTCGGCATCGAGAAATACGTCATTACGGAGCCGATCAATAGGAAGAGCGCGATAAGAATCGTTACCCATTTGAAACGGAGGTTCCAAGTCAAGAAGCTCATGAAACGCTTGCTCGGCGAATGTTCTTTGATTTTCGAATTTTTCAGCACGCTCGCGCTGAGCAACGGAATGACCGTAAGCGCTACGAGCAAGGAAGAGATAAGCGAGTACGTAACCGTAAGAGCGAACGGCAACAAGAAGTCTTGAAGACCGCCACGCAAGAGGCCCATCGGCAGGAAGACGGCAACGGTAGTAAGCGTGGAAGCCGTAATCGCTCTGGATACTTCGCGCGTCGCATCGATAACGACGTCGACGGAGAACTTCTCTTTTTGCAGCCTGCGGAAGATGTTCTCGATAACGACGATACTATCGTCGACCAAGCGACCTACGGCAACGGCAACGCCGCCCAGCGTCAAAATGTTCAGCGTAATGCCGGACATATCGAGCAAGTAAAGCGTCATGGCGAGCGACAGCGGGATCGAAACGATCGTTACGAGCGTCGCGCGAATATTGCGCATGAAGAGCAAAATGACGATCGTAGCGAACAACGCGCCCATCAGCACTTCTTGCATCATGCTGTTAACGGAGTGAACCACTTGCTCGGACGTGCTGAGCATAATGCGCAGGTTAAGCTCTTTGTGATCCGCGTTCAGCGTATCGATAGCTTTCTGCACGCCGTCGCCGACTTCTACCGCGTTGGCGTTAGCGCCTTTGGAAACGACGAGCATAAGCGCTTCTTTACCGTCGATCCGTCTTACGCTGTCTTTAATGTCTAGCAATTGAACGTCGGCTACGTCGCCGAGCGAGACACCTGCTGCAACCGGAAGCTTCTTCACGGCGTCGAGGTCGCTCAAGTTTCCTTGTACGTTCAAGTTGACGATTTGACCGTCGATCGTGCTTTCGCCGACGGATGCAGACGCATCGCGGCCCTGCAGCACGCCGTACAACGCTTGAAGAGGAACGCCTTTAGCGGATAGCTTCGCAGTGTCTGGCGTTATCGTAATTTTAGGCTGCGATTTGCCGGACAATTGAACTTGGCCGACACCGTCGATACCGCGGAACGTATCGCCGACTTGCTGCTCCAGCTTTTCCTTCTGGGCGTCGGTTACGCTGTCGTTGAACGTCAGCGTGACGAACGAGATCGGAATCATCGACGTATTGAATTGAATGACGTACGGAGGAGAGACGCGATCCGGCAATTGAACGGCGTTAACCGCCTTCTCGACTTCTTGCGACGCTTCCTTCATGTTCGTATTCGGATCGAAGTCCAAGTTGAGTTGGGAGAATCCGTCCCCGGAAGTCGAGAACGTAGCTGTTTTGCCTTTAACGCCCGCTACGGCCTGCTCCAACGGGTTCGTAACCGATTGTTCCATCGTTGCGGCGTCAAAGCCCGGCCCGATGACCGATACGGTGACTTGCGGATTGTCCGCCTCCGGCAAAAACTCCATAGGTAGTTTAAAGTAACTGAAAATCCCTAAACCAAGCACCAATACAATCAGTAAGATGATGGCTGATTTGTTGCGAAATGAGCCTTGAATGAATGACTTCACAGTAAAGTTTTCCCCTTCCGAACCATAATTTTCTTCTGTGTTTCCCACATTTACTAGCATAACGGGTCGACCTTCATTGTAAAAACGGCTCCAGACCGGATTTGTACCTAGACTGAAGTCTGAGTCGCCTTACGGCTGAAGTCCCTTCGCCGCGCTATTTCCTACGATAACACGCCAATATGAACGGGATATGAACGGGCGAATAATCGCACTTAAGAGCGAAGCGAAAACCATCTTAACATATTTTGCTCGGCGTTCAATCGTTTTTAACATTATTTAATGTTTCGCAAATACATTTTTTACCATATAATTAAAAAGTGAGTAATCACTTACATTCCAAAATGAGGATAAAGGGGAACTGCCGCATGCCCGTTCCGGAATCCGCCGCGCATGGCTTTAGCGAGGAATGCATCGTCGTAGACAAGGCGTCCAAATCGTTCGGCAAGCGCACCGTACTCGATCAAGTGTCCCTCTCCGTCAAGAAGGGCGAAATTTACGGCTTGCTCGGCCCTTCCGGGTCCGGCAAGACGACCCTCGTCAGACTCATCACCGGTCTCGACATACCGGATGGCGGTTCCGTAACTTTGCTTGGCGAACCGATGCCGAAACTAAGCATTCTTAGCCGCATCGGTTATATGGCGCAATCGGATGCGCTTTACGGCGAGCTGACCGCTCAAGAGAACCTGTCTTTCTTCGCATCCTTATATGGATTGAAAGGACCGGAGCTCGATAGACGCATGAAAGCCGTAGCCGAGCTCGTGAAGCTATCCGGCGAACTGAAAAAGCCGGTGCAGCAGTTTTCCGGCGGCATGAAGCGTCGCCTTTCTCTCGCGGTCGCCCTGATGCACGAGCCTGAAGTGCTCGTCTTGGACGAACCGACGGTCGGCATCGATCCGGTGCTGCGCATGTCGATCTGGGAGGAACTTGAAGGCTTGCGGCAACGCGGCGTGACGATTCTCGTGACGACGCACGTGATGGACGAAGCGGAAAAGTGCGACCGGCTGGCGATGATCCGCGACGGCCATGTCATCGCGACGGGTAGTCCGGACGAACTGAAAACCGCATCCGGCTCGGCGACGATGGAAGACGCATTCGTGACTTACGGAGGTGGCGTACGATGAGAATCCGCGCGCTAGCGATTCGCATTATCCGGCAGATCATCAAAGACAAACGTACGTTGGCGCTTATGTTGATCGCGCCGCTTCTCGTCCTTACATTAATGAAGTTCGTGTTCGACGGCCAATCGGTCGATCCTAAGATCGGCGCGGTGCAATTGCCTCCTCAAATCGTAGAAGCGTTGAGCGCGACCGGTGCGGACGTTACCGTTTATAACGACTCGGCTATAGCCCAGCAAGCGCTCGCCGATGCGAAGCTCGATGCGGTCGTCTCTTTGCAAGGCGGACAGCCGAAGATTAGTCTTGAAGGCAGCAGCCCGACGAAGAATCGCAACGTGATGGCCGCCTTCCAAGAAGCGATGCAACAAGCGGGGAACGCCGTGGTCGGACCTTCCGTCACTTACTTGCACGGGTCGGGAGACTTGAACATTTTCGATTATTACGGCTCCGTGCTCGTCGGATTTTTCTCTTTCTTCTTCGTGTTCCTAATCGCGGGCGTATCCTTCTTGCGCGAGAGGACGACCGGAACGCTGGCGCGCTTGCTCGCGACGCCGCTCCGGCGCTGGGAAATCGTCGTCGGCTATTTGCTCGGATTCGGGATTTTCACGTTGCTGCAGGCAACGCTCATAGCCTGGTACTCGACTAGCGTGCTCGGCATCGCGTTGGAAGGCGCGCTCTATCTCGTGCTAATTATGAACCTGCTGCTGGCGGTTACCGCGCTGACGCTCGGAACGCTATTGTCTGCGTATGCGCAAAACGAGTTTCAAATCTTCCAATTCATCCCGCTCATTATCGTACCGCAAATTTTTTTCGCCGGATTGATCGAGCTGGACACGATGCCTGAATGGCTGCAGGCGATCGGCCATGTTCTGCCGCTCTACTACGGCGCCGACGCGTTGCGCGGCATTATGCTTCGCGGCTCGGGCTGGAACGAGATTTGGACGGATGCGCTCGCACTGGTCGGGTTTTCAATCGCGTTCGCGGCATTGAACGTACTCGCGCTGCGCAAGCATCGTAGAATATAAAGCAAGGAATGGAGGCTCGTCCGTGAAAGATCCGATAGAACAATGGATAGAGGAGTTGCTGCGGAAAGACGACGGGCAGCAGATGACGGAGAAGCAATCCCGCATCTTGATCGCGGCGATCGAAGTGTTCGCGGAAAAAGGCTATTCCGGTACCGCGACGAGCGAGATCGCGCAACGCGCCGAAGTAGCCGAGGGAACGATCTTCCGTCATTATAAGACGAAGAAGGATTTGCTCTACGCGATCGTGTCGCCTTTCGTCGCGCGGCTGATCGAACCGTTCGTGCTTCGCGAGCTGTATCCGTTGTTCGACTCCCCGCATCCGACGTTCGAAGGTTTTGTCCGAGGCATTCTCGACAATCGAATAACGTTCGTCGAGAACCATATTAAAGTCATTCGCATTATGCTTCAGGAAGTGCCCTTTCACGCCGAGCTTAGGGATCGCTTCCTCGGGATCATGGCGCAGAAGATGCTCCCCCGCCTTACCCGCGTTCTCGACCATTACCGCGAGCTCGGTCAAATCGAGACGTTGCCGACGCTCACTTCGATTCGGCTCGCCGGCTCCACGCTGTTCAGCTATCTGGTCACGCGATTCCTCATCGCGCCCGCCGAATGGGACGACGCGCAAGAACGGGAAGCAACGATTCAGTACTTGCTGCGCGGGTTGGGCTATCGACAACGATAGCCGCACTAAAAAACCTCCGATATCCCCTTCGCTCAGGAAAGCCGAAGCGAAGGCGGGAATCGGAGGTTTTATTTATTTGCGTAAGGATTTGTTACGAAGAAGCGCGAGCCGCGCGTCTGTCCATGTTGCGGAACTGCGCCAGCAGGCCGAGCGCCGCGAGCGACATCGCGCCGGATACGACGAACGGCAGCCATCCGACGATCGCGAGCAACCCTGCGCCGAGCAACGGTCCGACGATGCGTCCGAGGCTGTCCATCGACGAGCTAAGGCCGGACGCAAGCCCTTGGCCGACCGTCGTTTTCTGAGTAATGAGCGACGTTACGCACGGCTTGATCAGCGAGTTGCCGATTCCGAAGACGCACAGGTAGACCGTAGCCATCCCCCAACTGTTCGCGGTAAGGAGCAAGAAGAACCCCGCAGCTGAGATAAGAAGTCCAAGCGCGATATAGAACCCTTCTTGCCCTTGCTTCACCCTTCTGCGTACGACCCCGCCTTGCACGAGCGCGCCGGCGAGTCCGCAGAAGAAGAACATGAGTCCGATCTGCTTCGGCGTTACGTCGTATTTGTCCATCCCGTACAATTGCAACGTCGATTCCAAAATCGCGAGCGAGAACGTAACAAAGAAAGCAAGCACATACAACGCCTTAAGCGGTCCTTGGAACGCGATCCAGCGCGAAGGCTTGGCTCCCTTCTCACGCAAAGCGCGCTTCTCCGGAGGGAGCGACTCCTCCAGCTTGAGGAACGCCGCGATGAAGACGATGAACGACAAGGCAGCAGCCGCGTAGAACGGCGCATGATGGGAAATATCGCTTAACAAGCCGCCGAAACCTGGGCCGAACGTGAAGCCGAGACCGATGCTCATGCCGACGACGGCCATCCCTTTGGTCCGATCCTGCTCCGTCGTAATGTCCGCCACGTACGCGACGATGCAAGAAACGACGGCTCCGGAGAATAACCCGCCGAGCACACGTGAAGCATACATGAGGACGAGACTATCGCCCGACAATCCGAATAACAGGAAACTTAAGCTGAACCCGAGCACTCCGGTCATGATGACCGGACGACGTCCGACCGATTCGGAAAGCCTGCCCCAGACCGGGCTGAGCAAGAACGACATGAGCGAATATATCGCCAGCATCGCGCCCGTGTGCCAATTTGCCGATTCGGAACTGACGTCCTTCACCAATTGGGGCAATACGGGAATGATGATGCCGAAGCCGATGAAGATCGTAAAGAGCATAAGTCCAACGATTGCCAATTTGCTTTTCAAAGCTGTTCTCTCCTCTGATTCAGCGATAGCAGGCACGCATGCGGCGCCACAATATATACTAGATGGTAGCATACGCGCATCGATGTTCCAAATCCGATTCGATGACGTTTTGGTGACAAGTCCCGCAATGATTAGACAAACATTGATTTCCCCCCTATTTTTGTTATACTCATGCTTGTTTGCATCATGTAACTTCCTCTTTATTGAAGGATATAGAAAGGCAGGGGCTTTCATTGGATCATCGACGCACCCCGTTATTCGACGCGCTGCGCAAGCATGCGGAGCAAAATCCCGTACAATTCCACATTCCCGGTCATAAAAAAGGATCCGGCATGGACCCGGAATTTCGCGAATATATCGGCCCCAACGTACTGAACATCGACTTGATCAATATCGCCCCGTTGGACGATTTGCATCAACCGGTCGGCGTCATTCAAGAAGCGCAGCGCTTGGCTGCGGACGCGTTCGGCGCAGATGTTACATACTTCTCCGTTCAAGGGACGAGCACGGCAATCATGGCCATGATCTTGTCCGTGTGCGGCAACGGCGACAAGATCATCGTGCCACGCAACGTTCATAAATCGGTATTATCGGCGATAATATTCGCTGGCGCTCGCCCGGTCTTCTTGTCCCCCGTGCGAGATCGCAACCTCGGCATCGACCACGGCGTCACGACCAAGTCGGTACGTCGCGCGCTCGAGCGTCATCCGGACGCGGCAGCCGTCTTGATCATTAACCCGACTTACTTCGGCATATGTACGCACTTGAAAGAAATCGTCGACCTCGTTCACGAATACGACGTTCCGGTACTCGTAGATGAAGCGCATGGCGCATTGATCCACTTCTCCGAGCAATTACCGATGTCGGCGATGCAAGCGGGGGCCGACATGGCGGCGACGAGCGTGCACAAGCTGGGCGGTTCCATGACGCAGAGCTCCATCCTGAACTTGCAAGGCGGACTCGTCAACCCGCAGCGGGTACAGACGATCCTCAGCTTGCTCACGACGACGTCTACCTCCTATCCGCTGCTGGCTTCGCTGGATGCGGCGCGCAGACAACTCGCGCTCCGCGGTCAAGAATTGGCGGATCGTACCGTAGCGCTGGCTAACTCCGCTCGCGACGCGGTCAATAAGATCGAAGGCTTGTATTCGTTCGGCGAGGAGCTTCTCGGCGAAGAAGCGACATACGCGTTCGATCCGACTAAGCTGTCCGTACACGTACGGAAGCTCGGCATTACCGGCTACGACGCGGAAAATTGGCTGCGCGAGCACTTCAATCTCGAAGTCGAAATGAGCGACATGTACAACGTGCTCTGCCTCATTACGCCGGGCGACGACGAAAGCTCGATCGCTATTCTCGTTCAAGCGCTGCAGGCGTTATCGGACGCGCATGTCGCCCACGCGAAAGAAATTCTCGAGGTCGTCGTGGAAATTCCGGACATTCCGCACCTCTCGTTAACGCCGCGCGACGCTTTCTACGGAGAGACGGAGCTTGTCCCTTTCCGCGAGTCGGCAGGCCGCATCATCGCCGAGTTCATCTACGTCTACCCGCCGGGCATTCCGATTCTGCTCCCGGGCGAAATCATCTCCAAAGAAAATATCGACTATATCGTCGACCATATCGAAGTCGGACTGCCGGTCAAAGGACCGGAAGACCGCTCGATCGAATTCGTTAAGGTGATCGTGGAAGAAACCGCGATTTCGTAGTAGTGACCATACAGACCACTGGCCCTGTTTCCTTTTCATTGGAAACAGGTCTATTTATTTCCTATTCAAGAAACTTTAGTGACGCAGTTTCGTCTAACCTATCGAACCGCAATAACAACTCATCACAACCGAAAGGATGATTACGTCTCAATGAAACCTATTCGTTGGTTCTCTCTTATATCGCTCGTCGTCTGTATCGCCCTTCCGCCGGGAATCGCCTTCGCTGCTCCCGCCTCTTCCTCACCGCCAGCGGCCACCTACCATTTCGAATGGACCGACGGCAGCTCATTATCCGGCGAAGCTATTATCAAGAACGGCATTTCTTACGTCGGCGTAGATGCGATCGCTGAGGCGATGGTATTCAGCCGCGTCATCTGGTCTAACGAACATCGAGTGAAGTTCGATGGCTTCCGCACGAGTTTTACGATCACGATCGGCAAAGACATCGGTGCGATCAACGACGTACCCGTCTCCGTCGGCGGCATCCCGTTCAAGAAGGACAACCAAATCTTCGTCCCCGCGAAATTCGTATTCAAGGCGCTGCGCGGAACGAAGCTGAGCTGTGATCCTAAACAGCACATCGTCGCGGCGACCGGTTTACGCAAAGACGCCGGCGCGCGGATGTACTATAGCCGCTTAACGTTCAAGGTCGATTACGAGACTGGCATACTCACGATAATGGATAACCTGGAAGAAATCGAACGTAAGCTGGCTGATCTCGGCTCGCCGTTGCATGGCATCGTAACCTACAACTTTCACCGGACCGAAGGAGGCTTGCTGCTCCTGAAGATTACGGACAATTACGGCGAACCGCACGTCAACTATCAAGAGTTCCAAGTCGTCATTAAAAATCGAGGACTCATTCGTCAATCCCGGGCTCAATACTACAATCGCTATGCGAATAACGCTTCTTTTTACGATAAGACGATCGTACTAACGGATGGCAGACAATTACGGTTAATCGAGGACGGGACCGGCAATGTGCTGGAAAAGATCGATCTCGTGAAGCTTGGCGGCGAGGACGACAATTATTTCGTGGAAGCTATAGACGATGAATTCTTGCTACTGCGGGCGAATAAGTCCGGCATGCTAAAGCTATATGATCGGCGGACGAAGGAGATCGTTCTCCTTTACAAGCAACTGCTTGACCCAAGCTTATTCGAGATCGTGGAGAACTACACGCAACCGATGATCGGAGCCGGCGACTACCTCGTCTTCGACAAACGCGAAGGCAATACGCTTATTTTCCGCAATGATGCACCTTACTTGTCGGAGAAGGAACGCGGAGTACAGTACCGTTATGAGCTCGCCAAGCCTTAATATTGGTCATGTATTGATAGAGCGGGAAGTCTTTGACGCAGCAGACTTCTCAGTTCTTCCGCGGCTTGCGCGTTCGGGAGTTGGAATTGGGAACGTAAAAAGTCCGTGTCGTGCAGATCGTCCGCGCTGAGCGGCGAGGAGCGCCCGGTTTGCATGCATACGACAAGTGGCTTGCCGAAAAAATGACTCGTATAAACGATCGCGAAATCAAACCTGCTCGCTTCAGAGATACAGCCCACAAAGTTGACGTTGGACGACTCGATGACATCATAGAGCTGATCCAACATATCGTTCCCTCCCCGTTTGAATAAATTATCTGAATATTATGACTATTTTATCACGGACAACTCGTCCTCGGCAATAAGGCAATCGTTGCCAAGAAAAGCGCCTAATGCTATTATGGGCGTGGGGGTGGATCCGATGAGTCAAAGCGCTTACATTTCTCTTGTTCAAGGCTCTGCGCTAACCGATATCGATCTGAACGGCGTGAAAGAGCAGCTACTCCATTACAAGGAGCAAGTATCTCTTACCGGAAAGCAGCTAGGCTGGGATTACGCGGAAGCGGCATTCCCTTACGGCATCGAGACGAAACCGGAAGCGAAAGACCAATGGTTCTACCTAAAAGGCAACAATCCGATGTACAAGTACATCGTATTCGGCACCGGCAAACGCGAGGAAGACGGCACGGCCGTACCTTTCATTCAAGTCGTGCTGCCTGACGGCGCTACCCATGGCGATAAAGCAAAGGCGAACGAGCTATGCAAGTGGATCGGCCGGAAGCTTCAAGCCGAGGTTCGGATGTTCAACGGAAGAACGATCTTCTTCAACCCGCGCAAATAAAACACGAAGGGGCTAGTCCTGGAGGTCTTCGCAGACCTGAAGGACTAGCCCCTCATTGCATGTATGAATAGGTAGGACGACTGCTTACCCGTTCTCGCTCTCGTTCTCGAGGGCAGCAAGCTCCTCATACACTCTCATTACTTTTTCCCACTCTGCGTCGTCTTCGATATTGACGAGAACTTCCTCGTCGCCTTCTTCTTCGACGCGGAAGATAACGCCGTCGTCTTCGGGATCGTTACGATCGAGCAGTACGGCATATGCACGATCATCCGTCTCGAAGGAATAGACGAGCACCATTTCGTGTTCGTTACCGTCCTCGTCCGTTACGACGAATACCATCTCATCGTGATCGTGGTCGCAATTCTCGTCATGTATATGGTCGCTCATGGAGAACCTCCGTTCAATCGGTTGATTTTACCTACTCACGTATCGTATCATTTCCCTAATCACCGGTCAAACATCAAGCGCCTCCGGTCCTATGGGACGGAGGCGCTTGCCGGTCAAAGGTTACTTGGAATTGATGACTTTCTCGGAGACGACTTGATAGCTGCTCTCTCCCGCCGGCTTCATCCAGAATCGAATGATGTATCGGCCCGTGCTATCGAACGAATACGCAAGATCGTCGGTCAAGAAGTTGAAGTTCTCTTTGCCGACGTCGGGGAAGTCTTTGTCTCCGTTGTCTCTTCCGTCGATCCAAGTACTCTCTCCGTATGGATCGTCGATCGTTACCTTGAAAGCGCTAATGTCAACCTTCAAGCTATCGATCATGGAGAAGACATTAAACTTCACTTTGACCCCTTTCGGAACGTCGCTGAACATTTTGTCGTCTCTTCTCGTTACCATGTGCACATTCGGCTTATAAATAGATACCCGCTTCGTACTGTCGTCGACAAGGAAGATGCCGTCGAGCTTCTCGTTTAATTGCTTTAACGACAAATACGATTTGCCGTCCACGAGAATACCGCCGTCGTCCACTTCTTTCTTGTTCACCCAGACGCGCAGCTTCTGCACGACCGCGTCCGCCGCATAGACGGCAGTCCCGCTCAGCAGAGCGATTATTAATGTAGAAATCATAATTTTACGAAGTTTCATTGACACCCATCGCCGCCCTTCCGAATCGCTTTCTTGTCTGTATTTGGTTATACCGACAATCGGACAGAAAGTTGCGCGCGCGAGGTATAATTTTCTTAATGGCTGTCGTTGGTCATGAGGGACGTTCGCGCGCATGTGTCGGAACGTGGCGAAGCTTGCGCTTGCCCGGGAAATCAAGCAAATCGACGATGCGTTTCTTACTTTAAATCGGAGCCCTTATCTTCAATTTATTTGCGTCCGGGAATCGTTAGAACGCACGGAACGCCTGTACCTTGCGCCCCCGGCTTACTCATTCTATCCAAGTACGCCAACCCTCTCGCGCACGGCGTTTTGCAGACGGCGCACACGTCAGACGTGACGATTCTCATTTGGGGTATTCTGTCCGAAGAAGCGGACTTTTTCTTCGGCTTCCCCTTCGTTCCTGATCCTTTCGTTACCATAACAATCTCCTCCAGTTACGCACAGCGGCGATGGACCTCCCATCAGCCTATGCGGCAACCTTCGTGGGCGCTACTTGGAGTGTGCTTCGATTTTCGATAATAAGCTTTTTTAACGAGGTAAATTATGGTACATTAATGAAGACTATCAAAGAGGCTTGCAACATGGGCGCGCATTGGGGAGGCATTGATTTGAACGTACAAATGCTGGGCACGGGTAGCGCTTTCGCCAAAGCGAACTACAATAACAATGCAATGATCACAGCAGGCGGACAAACTTTGCTGATCGATTGCGGCATTACGGCTCCTCTGGCGTTGCACGAACTCGGTCGCACGTTTAACGAGATCGACGCCGTTCTGCTGACGCATATTCACGCGGATCATATCGGAGGCCTTGAAGAATTCGCCTTCCAAATGAAATTCATCTATGGGCGGAAGCCTAGATTATATATCGCCGACACGTTGGTCGAGCAGCTGTGGGAGTGTTCGCTAAAAGGCGGATTGTATCAAGACGAGAATCCTACTTTGGCCTCGTATTTCGACGTGTACCCTATCGCTGAAGGAACGTCGGTCGAAGTGCTGCCGGAACTTCGGATAAAGCTGCTCGCGACCGCTCACATTCCGAACAAGCCAAATTACTCGCTCATCATTAACGACCACTTCTTCTACTCCGGCGATACGGTTTTTAATCAAGATCTTCTACACTCGCTCGTCCAAGAGCAGCAAGTGCGTTTGATTTTCCACGATTGCCAGCTCCACCCCCCAGGTATAGTCCATGCTTGTTTGTCGCAGCTATTGACGTTGCCCGCTTCGATTCAAGAGCTGACTTATCTAATGCATTATGGCGATGACAAACCGGAGTTCGTCGGCCGTACCGGGTTGATGAGATTTATCGACCAGCACGTCGTTTACCATATCGATCCTTTAAATTTCACGGTTAATCCGTTATAATGTCTTATGTATCGCGCACGAGAGGATGTTCAGCATGGTCGCTACTTACATATTCGCCGGGGTAATCGCGGTCCTCTTGATCTGGATCGTGCTCGCCGTCACGAAGAAAGCCTACTCCCGCAAGTGGGAAGACGATGACGAAGGAACGAATTGAAAAAAGTTCAACAAAAGTGTTGACTTCCTTCGCCTAACTTGATAATATATTATATGTCGCTGTTAACGAATCACACTACTTGATCTGATAGCTCAGCTGGGAGAGCACCATCTTGACAGGGTGGGGGTCACAGGTTCGATCCCTGTTCAGATCACCATACATAAGCGACCGAGAAGCCTAGAACCATAAGGCTTCTCTTTTTTATTTCTCTGCCCCTTTGCTTCCCTCTCACCCTCTTCAAACAGCGCCTGCCGCAAATCTGCCGCAAATTTTAATCGAGTCCCCGATAGAGATGAAACCTATTCCATATTTCACCGTATACCTATTTGACCCTCGTTAGAGGGGAAGAAAGGAGCTGGTCTAATGATCGGCGACTTGATAACTTCCCCTGGCGCCAAAAGAAAAGTGAAGAATGCTGGATACTTCACTGGTTAGTGAACCCAGCGGGCGACACTGAGTAACCATGAGCTAAAAGGGGTAGCAAAATCAGGCAGGGTCACAGCTGCCAAATCGTGGTCTCTCTGAAGAAACAGTGGTGGCCGCCATTGTGTGGGCGACTTGGACTGGGACAATTCTTAACCACTTGTTATGAACCCCACCCAACCGAACACTGCAAGAGATGTTGAGGTAACAAGCGTGGGACATGCCCGGGGAGACGGCCATCTCTCGGGGTTTTGTTATTCATCGTTAACTTCTTCCCCACTCGCAGTAATTAAAAAAAAACCGTCCCCGGCTTCATGACCGGAAACGGATCCCTGACTTCCTTCGTTAATTATCCAAGTCGAACATTTAGCCTTCTCATCATGTCAAACGTATTCATATGAGGAATGTTATGAGCCTGGCAAGCATTAGGTATGAGAACGCGCTTTTTTGCCCCAGCACTAAAGCTCTCATGAGTCACTAAGACATAATTATTGGCTTTAGCACATGCGACAAGCCAGCTATCTGCGACTGAAGCAAACTCCGCCTTTGCAGCAGGTGTAAATTGATCATGGCCTGTTGCCCATCCAATCACTTCTCGGTACGCACCGATTACCTGAGGATTATCCGTAGGCACGAACCATTCACCAAATTCACGATTTACCCATTGCTTCAGGGCATCATCTTCTCCATAACCATCAATTTCAGCTTTAACGCGATCGATACTAACTACTTGACCGGCTCTCGCCTTATCCACCAAGGAGCTCCAAAACGTAGGTGCGATATCAAATGAATAGTATCGATTATAAGCTTCAACCAGTATATTGGTGTCTACTAAGTAAACGTTATTGGTGCTCATTAGTCTCTCCCAGCCCCCAGACGCGATGCAAGTTCCGCAAAAGTCTTACCTTTTACACCTGTTAATCTGTAAGCCTCCTGATATAGGAGCTTACCTTCTGCAGTTGCGCTTATAACAGCCCTCGCAAAGCGGCGACTGATGCGGTACGGTTGTACAGCATAAAAGTCTCCACCACTGGTGTCAGGAGCTTCTTGTAGCCCCCTTAAGTAACGATTTTTATAGAAATCAAAAAAGTCACTTTGGGTAATTAGGCCGAGGTCTAGGGCTCTTCGAGCAGCAACAACTTCACTCACTTTAAATTTTCGAGCAATGAGTTGAAAACGCTCTTCATCATTTCTAATTCCAGTCCAGTATTGCCGCAACTCAGTTTCGGGTACAAGAAACTCAGCTGCAACAATATTACACTTTCTCTCTGTTTCATCATCGGCCGGCTGAAGTTGCTGTAGATCAAATGCAGCACTAGCACCAAGCCATATATGAGCTAACTCGTGTGCGAGTGTAAACATTTGAGCTGCCTTTCCGTCGGCACCATTTACGAATATCAACGGGGCATATTTATCTACAAGCACAAAGCCGCGAAATTCTTCAACATCGAGTTTTCTTCGCGTGTTGTTTCCTACAATCCCATTCACAACCGCTAAAATTCCAATTTCCTCAATCTTCTGCAAGAGCATCCTTAGTGCATCCTGCCAAGTTTTGCATGTTGCAGCCCAGCCATGTTCTAAGCCTAGCCTTTTTCTGATTGCTACAGCAATTTCTTTTGCACCTTGATTCACATTGCTAATACCAACGAAATCTAGCGGGTCATATCCAATTTCTATAAGATAGTCTCGCATCCAATCTTGTCGACGCTGCATTGTATGAACAGTGTCGAGCAAATTAGGACTAGGATTATTAGTGGGACGATCATCTGTTGTACGATAGTGAGGAACAGGTAATCGTTCGATAAGTGGCGCAGGTAAAAAGAAGTAACCAAGAGGAGTTGATGTTGCTTTTGCGACATTCTCCAACTGCTTTAAAGTTGGTTGTGCTTCATTGCTTACCCACTTATCCCAGTTTGGAAACTCCAGTTTGATCTGATCTTCTTTGCCTGCGCGATGTGCGGCCCATTGTAATACTCCTGGGCTTACATCGACCTTTACCATTGACATTCACCCCCTCTATCCATATTTTATGTGAAATTATCTTTTATTGAAAGGGATACTCCTATAAATTGCTTGAATAAATATGATCTCCACGATTGTATAACTTTCATACTTGATATCGAATTGTTAAACTGGCACCTAATCCACTCGGAGGTGCAGAGACAACCGAGTCTCCAAATTGCATCATTCCGCGCATCGTTTCACAACAATGCGGCATTCGGTGAGACTTGCCGGGGTAACCTCCAACCAATCGATGAACGTTACCAGCTGTTATTGTAACACTAGATAATCCTTTTACGCGTGCGTCTTCCTTTAACTTATCAACAGCAGCCATAAAATCATCTTTTTTCAAGCTACCATCTCCTAATAAATCAGTAATGTATTGCGCTTGGTCAACAGGTTACTTGTGTTCTAACCTAATCTCCGATCCCACTTTTGTGTAGTACATGCCGTCATCTAGATAGATGCTGTCCTTGGTATGACGGATAGTTATACCTTTCCCCATCATCTCTTCAGCGAGCCTCGAGCCCCGACCGAATTGTGGCTCATAAGTCCGCCAAACCTCGACGGTCAGACCATTTAACATGGCATAGTTTATCAGATGCACGTCCACATGACATTCCTCCATACCTCATTCATTCGACACATTCCACAATTTTCCTCCACGTTTTATTGATAAGAACATATGTTCTTTTGTATAATATAAGAACAAATATTCTTATTTGGAGGCGAAAATCATGCTCGACATTAATCATGTAGATGCCCTTCCAGAGCTCTTCATGTTGTCGCTTAACTTCCAGGAGCCTATAGGCATATTGGTGGGCGGCGAGAAGCCATATACGGTCACAGGGATCGTCGAGTCTTTTGACGATCTATCCGTTAAGCTCGAAGGCAAATGGATTCAGTTGAGCGACGTGCTGGGGGTTGAAGATTGATGTTGCCCGATACGCCAAGGAAAGTGCTACGGATCTTGTATAACACTAGGGGCGTTCCACCGATCAAGGAGCTCGCGCGGATGGCCGTCCGCACTCCGGGGCAGATCAAGATGGCACTAAGGACACTTGCCGTTGCCGGTTATATTAAGTGGGATCCGGAGCGGCATCACGAGTTGAAGGTCCTGCAAGGTTGGGAAGTACAACCTGGGGAAATTGACGCGAGGAAATTGTGGGAGCAAGAGTTGTTTCCTGGGCGATAAGTATCGGAAAATCTTTTATTTGACATTAGCATTTTTTACTAGTTACTATGTAGTTGTGAGGTTCGTCCTCACATTTGTAGCTCCTTTGCGGCTATGCCGCCTAACGTGTCGCCAATCCGGGACCGAATTCACGGCAGCTGCCGTGCTCAAGTGCCCGCTAGGGCCCATTTCCTCTCGAAGGTTCAAAACAAAATACCGGGGCAGTCTGCCCAAATGAGAATACGAGCTGAAAATATCAGGTCGTTATTTTTGTGTCCAAAAGTACGTTGCCGTTATCCCTTAGAGAAACCGGCAGGACGGATCAAATAGAAAATGACGAGTACTACAGACCACAATACCAACTGGAATCCACTCGTAGCTTAAGTAGTATCGCGCAGCATCATGTACATTCTCGTGACTATAGACCCCAAAACCCGCGATCTACCGCCATTCCGAACACTGAGAAGGAGTACTACAAACGCCGGATAGCCCGCCGGCTGACTTATTTTATCCAGGGCTAACGATTTGACTATAAACCGAAAGAGGTGCTTCACGTTGTCTAAAAACACTCTCACCGTAATTGAAGTAGCAGATCTTCTCGGCGTCTCGACCACCACGATCTATGCCTTGGTACGAGAGCGCACTATTCCGTTCTTCCGGATCCGCAACCGTATCTTCTTCCGGCTGGAGTCCATCAACGATTGGATTGCTCAATTGGAAGGAACGGCGGTAAATAACCAATGACCCTCTTCCACTCTAACTGGATGCCGGCAAAGCAAAAGATAATCGTAAAAATCTTGTTCGAATATCGCGGCCTTCTGTACGAGCAACTCATTGAAGAATTATCCCAAAGATTCACCGGCCGCCCCGCTTCTCAATCGTTTACCAAGAATACTTACAAGGATCTTCAGAAACTCGAAGAGCAGCGACTGATCATTCGTGACCCTATCAAGATCGGTCGGACGAAAGACCTGATCTACCTGTCAGAAGCGGGTCATGAGTATGCAGCTGAATTGTTCGGGATTTACCCGGGTCATGTGGGGACAGGATGGGATCGTGACTATGGAGACTTCCCTCATGAGCTGCAGCGGCCTCCTAAAGCCTCATCTCCTGTCATCCTACATCACTTAATGGCTGCAAGCGTCCTGCTTAGGCTTGAGCGTCTCAAGCACTCCTATCCGGATTACGAGATTGATTACAGGGACAACCGCTATGCATCTCTTAAATATGATACAGATGGGACCGTTAATCGGTTTAAGCCCGACGGGGAACTTCTTATCAGAAGCGGCCGCTACCTCCTCGAAATGGACCGGGGGACTGAGTTTGGGGAGAAGCTGAGGGAAAAGTTTCAGACCTACAGACGCTACCTAGAGCATCTCCAGGAGTCGGGGGAGAGCCTGCCCGAGGGTGTCATTTTTGTCTGCAATAAGGATTCGTATAACGGCATGCTGAAGCGATGGAATCTAATCTCCAGCATCTTCTGGTCCGAACTAGGTGAGTGGCGGACCCGCTTCAATTTGATCGGCATAAACGGTGTCACTGAACTCGAACGCGTCGTTGTTCGCCAGGGAGAGCGAGATAAGCAGTTTAATGCGTTCTACTCTAAAATGGCGCGTTACCGTTCAGCGGAAGTCAATTTTGGAATCATTAACTCCGGACAAGGGCTAGACTGGGACCGACCTGTATTTTCATTGTCGAGTTCCACTCCGGATCGAATGCTCGCTTATGAAAGAGTTGAACAATTTGAGACTCTTGGGTTGGCTAGACTCTACGCATGGAGCCAATGGTTGAGCAGCGCAAGGGGGCGATATCCTAATTTGACCGACGTTACCCGCTTCATTCCTGTGCTAGTGCGAACAGATAGTAAGCCAGCTCCTCTAATCTTTAAAGGGTTCGATACCGAAGCAGAGTTAACAGCGATCTTCAGCTCGGCATTGTGGTTAAATACCCTCGATGAACCTCGTTGGAGAGATCCAGGAGGCGAACCGCTATCCCTGATGAATCCAATTGAATAACGGCCGATCCCTGATCAAACTTGAGCGAGCCCACTACGGCTCGTTCTTTTTTCTATTGTTCGGCTTCACCTGTTAACAAGCGCTCATACGCTAATAGCCACTCGCGCTTAATCCGCCAGTTACCACCTTGCTTATACCCCCTCAGCTGTCCCGATCGCAGCCTATTCTTGACCGTGTATACGCTGATCTTCAGGTATGCAGCTATATCCTTTACATCGAGAGTCGGATCTAACATTGGACCCATCGCTCCTTCTTTTGATTGTTCTACGATGTCGTCGACTTAAAAGCATGCATCGACCATCCACCATTATTAAGCATCTTCGCTCGACACACAATATCACCCTCGATGAATACTGATAGATAGCATGAGTGCGTTCTACCAATAGAAAAGGCGCCCAAGTAATAGGCGCCTAACTTCTACGTGACTGAAGTCAATATCCCGTTGCTAAAGTTGAGAGTCCTCGTACCGGCGACCACTGATCCCGAATATCCTGAGAAGGCATTTGCTTTTGCATCGAGCGCTGCTTGAAGCGTCTGGCCAGGAGATATACTCTTAACTGCAGACCACGATGGGAATCGTACTCCGTACCCGCTCCCCACACTAAACCTGACGTCGCCATCACTGGCTATTAAAAGAGAGTTTTCAAATGAAGTATACATTTGAATGCGCCCCTTTAGCCCACCATTGTATTCGGTGAAAACAATAGAAGGATTCCCAGTCCCTCCTACACCTGGCTCTATCGTAAGTCTCTGATTGGCATTAAGATGTACTGCAAAGGCATTTTCGGTATTACTCATTTCCGCGCGCGGATACGTTCCCGCTGCCGTTGCAATATACGAACCGATAATGTTGATACCGACTATGAGCCCCGCGGTAATCGTTCCTAGGTTAGCCGTGATAGCGGACAGTTCGGAGACGTCAATCTTATCTGCCGTTATCGTATCCGCGGCGATCTTGTCACCAGTGATCGTACCCGCTTCTACCACCTCTGCATTCAGCCGGCGAACGTTCAAAGTGTCGAGGTTGGCAAGCAGCCATTCTAATTCACGTTGAAGCCGAATCAGGTGGTCGTATATCTGTCTTGGCGATGGATCATCGCCGATGTTCGGTAAACTCGGTGTCGGCATCTGTACCCCCTCTTCTATGCATAACCACTGCATAATTCATGTATATTGACCGTTTTGAAGTCAATCTTTACATCCATCGAAACTGCCGAGTCCGAAATCCCTTGTGGCTCTAAGTACGTCACAGACATGTGTACAAAATACATCTTTTATCCATAAGTAAATATTAGCCGATCTGATCAATCACACGCTGGAACTCTTGCTCGCGATCCGGATCGATCTGCTGCTGTTCATCACTCATGCTGCTTGCCTCACTCTCATGCAAAAGGCCTCTGCGGCCGTGGAATATTGAATATCACAATCAGACTGTCTGGGTGAACGACTTTCTTCAGTTTCTCTACTTCCCCAGCTGCCGGTCGAAAGAGCGCGTACATCCCAGGCTCACTGACCAGTTTCAGCAGCAGCTCATCGCGCGCTTTAGAATCCGCAATCGTTCCAGTGTGGGTCGTTTTCGGATGGTTCAAGCATGATCACCCCTTTATACCCAATCTTTCGCAGTTTTGCAGCTTCCTCCGGATCAGACATGAACATGACAGGCACAGTAGCATTAACCGAATCAACGAACCTTCCCAGATCGCCCTCAGTCATACGGCACGCCTACGACCGCCGGAATGCTTGGGACCCCGTTAGGATACAGTTGCCGCACCAACACATCCAGTCCCTCCTGCTTCTCTTCAGGAGTGAGCTTCGCGATCTGCTGAACGGTAGCATTGATAGTAGACGTAACTTCGGTACGATCGCTCCAGCCGATCTCGCCCTGCTTCAACGCGAAGATGCCGGCAGCTGGCGGGATAGCACCGGCGAAGAGCCCCCGTTCGATTGCTGCCTCCCGTTTGGCGCTCAACCTTTTTAATACGTCCGAAAATTCAGCGCGATCGTATAAGTAGCTCTTCCATACGCCAGCCTTATAAGCAAATTCAGCCACGGACGGAATATTAGTCTCAGCGATATATTGCTCGCACTGGGCGATCAAGTCCGCTATATCCTTTTCAGTATGTTTAGGCGGTCGGCCGCGTCTTTTTGCCATCGCTTTTTGCCTCCTGTTCTGGTGTCTTGGCATATGCGGCGACATAGCCACATTCGTTACAGCGATATCTATATACCCGGATCGGTTTACCCTTCGATGGTTTGAAGTGATCGAGGGAGTTCCTTTCGCGATCCATGTCTTTGCTCTTGCAACCATGACACTTGTTCATATCCTTGAGTCCTCCCTATGCGATACGAGCCCCTGAGAGTCCCCATGAGCCCGTAACTGCTATTAGTCGCGGGCGCCCAGCCCATCTGTGCCGATAAACCTGGTGCCTGTCTCGATGGCATAACGCTTGCGCTTTAGCTCATCAATGCGGTCACCTTCGCGATCCCGCTCAGCTGCCGACTTTGCATGAACATATGCCACCTTTGCTGCATGGATCTGTTTGTCGATCTCACGAATCTTCATTTTGTTGCTAATTGCTTCTCTAGCATGATTCAGCGCCTTCTTGGCTTTGTTCATCATGTTGTCCACGGCCTCCGTCCTGTAATTTGTCTAATAGACTCACGATCCTGTTCTTCTTTAGCGAATGCAGCAAGGTTCTTCTGAAGAGATCCTTTTCCATTTATCGCTTTTAGAAAGCGGGTAGCTGTGGCCGGGGCCATTCCCTGGGTGCCACCGAACCAGTCGCGGCCTTGATGCGATCTATAAAGATCCTTAAATTCCTTAAGACGTTTAGGATCCACTTTAACCGTCTCGGATGCGTGCCAGTCATAGTCATCATCATCGGCCGTCGTAGAAGGAATCTGGCGCTGATCCCGCTCGTAATCATCCTCGTTATAGCCGCCCGACACTTCGTGTTCATCGTCATCATCGTCATCATCGTCCGCAATCTCGCGATCCTCAGCCTGCGAGATACCTTCCTGCTCTTCGTCAAGAAGTCCATCGTCTTCATAATCTTTGTAGTCTGACATGTTCATTCCTCCGGTGCGCTTCTGCGCTCATGATGTGTGTTCTGTTGCGAGATCTCTTGTTTCATAGAATCGAAATCCAGATGCAGCTCGCGCATCCTATCCCCTGCTTCTTTACCTACCAGGTCTCCCGCCAACATAGCCGCGATGACGTCTAATCTCCGGCCTAGATTCATCAGGAAGTCCTCATTCGCAGGGCTTCGCATCAACGACCGAATCTCACCTGATATCGTCTTCTTTTGAGAGCCGCAGCGAGTCTTGAATGCGTCATAATCATCATCCGGCACTCGAACAATAAGTGTTGCCAAGGTATCCCTCCTGACTGACTTGTTCTATACAAAGTATATCACGAATTATAGACAGTAACTATATTAGATTTAATTACTATAGTTTATACCTATTAATATCGACAGTGGTTACACCAACTCTCTTAGGAGGCTCTCCAATATTTGAATGAAGCAGAACGCTAATTGATATGGTATCAGTAATGACAGTAAAGACAGTATATTTCTACTTGCATAATTAATAATCAATTAGCATATAGAGCATGGTGTATCTGCATATGCTCTATATGCTAATTACAATTTCAACTATAAATAATAATTTTACTGTTACTACTGTTACTATCTGCCGAAATCCCTTGATGCGCTTGGATTTGGCAAGTAACAGTATCTGAAATTTACTGTTACTTTTACTGTTACTACTGATACTTTTGGTAACAGTATAGGTAACAGTAAATTATCGCTTACTGTTCCCGCTCATACACTGTCTGAAGCCCGTATCCGCTAACCTTTACGCGTCCTTTTCGTTCAACCCATCCAGGTATTTTCCTGATCAGGTTGTATATCCCCCGCGCGTCCCATACTTCCATATCGCCGCGTTTATTCCCTAAGCACTCCACCCATATCTCCGCTGCACTAACGCGCTTTCTTTGATAGGTCCCTGTGGGCTGCCGCAGATAGTTTCGTCTTTCCCATTCCTCCAGGTCATTCCACGACGTAGGCAACCGCGTCTCTAGATATTCCTCGATAAGACCGAGTCGCGGATCGTCTTCCTCGTGATCCGACTGAATAACACGTGCTGCCGCTTCCAGTTCATCGGGCAGCTTTAGTGACTCACCTCGCCGGAAGTGATAGACGGCTTCCGCCCAGATCTGGCCGATTTCGTATTCCGTCAGATCAATGAAGACGTTTTTGATACGCTTATTTGGGTCAACATCCACCGGCCAGAAGCGACGATTCCCGGTGTCGTCCTTCAAAAAGTTATAGTTGTTCGTTGTACCGAAGAAGACGCATTTACGCGGGAAGTCTGACACGATCCTGTCAAACGCAACCCGGTATTTATCTGATCGCTTTGTAATGAACGCCTTGATCTCCTCGACGGCAGCCTTCTTCATCGCAGCCAGCTCGCCGAATTCGAAGATCCAAGCGCTCTGCATATGTTCACCGGCTTCTTTTGTGTCAAACGATTTCAAGCTGTCGCTAAACCACCGACGCCCCAGCATCTGCAGGATAGTGCTTTTATGAGCTCCTTGTGGCCCTACAAGAACGAGCATGTGGTCAAACTTGCACCCCGGTTCAAAGATACGAGCAACCGCAGCGACAAACATTTTCCGAGTTACGGTCCTCACGTATGGCGAATCATCGGCCCCCAGGTAAACGACGAATAGTCGATCCAATCTCTCAGCTCTGTCCCACACTTGTGCCGTTAAGTATTCCTTAATCGGGTGGAACTCGTTCTGATGTGCGACGGACTTGAGCGCGTTTAGAACTAGTGCCTTTGATTGGATACGATAGACCGACCCGAGATAATGCTGGAGCAGGGCGTCATCATCCCCGAGCCATGGTTCGTATTCCAGATTGGGGCGTTTCCGATCGCGCCAGGGTAGCCGCTGGCGGATAACTTCCGTATACAGGAAATCGTCATAGGCCAAAACATTCCGAAAAGGTCCATTCTTTAGGATAAGTTCCACGTTTGCCGAAGTCGGCAGCACTTTTGAAGGATTCTTCTTGTCAGTCTCCAGCTGTAGCAGCCATTTGGAGTTTTCAGGCTCTTCCGTTTTCGAGGTGGTATGTTCGGCCATGGCGCCTCCAAATGTCTCCGCGATCGCCAGTTCTTTTACACGCGGATCGGCGGCAGCTAACTCCCTCATTGCCGTCTGACTCGGATATTTTGAGAAGTTAGTTCTATCATGGACGCCCTCGTCCAGATGGCCGAACTTATGAATCCGGACCATGTCGTAAGCGTTAAGGCAATGCCCTGTGTTGGCAGGGTCAGATTGATGCATGGAATACATATGACCATCCGGATATGTCAGCATACCGCCGGCCGATGTTCCTCCCGTAAACGTCCATCGATCGTTATGCCCGGGTACTGGGGTATAGACTACAGGGATGAAATTCTCGATTGCTTCCTCAATGGAGTAAGTACGACAAAACTGGCCGACAATATCATCTTTCTCACGGGCATCTTTCAGTTTTCCACGGGCGCTCGTAACATCATTTTCCTCGCCCGGGTGCCGGTGCCACTGACTCATATCGCGCCAGTCTTTGTAGCCGCTCAGCAGCCAGTCCACGTCGATCGGTTCGCCATGTGATTCATCAACAAATACCGGCTCAGCGTCTTTTGAGCAACTTGGCATATACATTAGTCTGTTTACATCAAATGTAGTTTTGTCGAAGTACTCCATTCCAATTAAGAAAGCCAGCCGTCTGGAAGCGGCAGCATACTCATCGGGACTCATTTCTCTAGATGCCAAGACGATTATGCGATATTTGGGCTTGTTCGGTCGGTGGCTGTGTGTCGAGTAAATGACATGAGCTATACCACCTAATACGATCATCTGCGCCAGGAAGATGAATCCTTCGATCGCGTGGTCCACGTCCAGCGTGAACAGACATCTGGTTTCTACGCTCTCCCGCTTACGTCGACCGCCGCGGACCGCTCCGCCTACAAACGCAGGACCGTCTTTTACCTGTCCTTTCTGCGAGTCAGTCATTAAGTCGTACTGAGTCAAGTACTCCTCAGTCCGCCGCGTATGCCCAAGACGAGAAATAAACTCCCCCCAGGTTAGATAATCGTTTTTCCAATTGACATCCGTTCGGCTCTTACCGAAAGCAACGGCAAGTTCCTGATCATGAACGGCTAGGCGAACGGGCAGCTTTGCTTGCATCGGCCTTCACCCCTTCCGCGCGCGGCTGGCTCAGAAAACGATCGATATCCAAACCATTCATAGTCAAGTACGGCTGTGCAAGTCTGGCGAAAGATAAGATAGCTTCAGGGTCGTGGGAATCAAACGCTATTTCTCGAAATCCCCCATTGTTAACCGCTACCCAAAGTACTCCCAAATGCCCTTCCTGTTCCGCCCGGTCCATTGCATGTTCGAGCGCATCGTGTCGACGTACGAACGGAACAGCCCATTCGTTGACAATTTGCCCAGCTCGACTAACCAGTGACATTTTTATAGATTTCAAGAAACCAACTCCTTATGCCTGACATTGATGTTCGAAAAAGGAAGTCACCTTGGATCCAATTAACTCCGATGAATCACTGTGCTTTTTGTCCAGACGGTTCACCACGTAACCAGGCTTCTATGGTGTCACGGTGGAACAGAATCCTTCCGCGAACTTTCTTATGCGGGATCTGACCCTCCCGAACAGCCGTATACATTGTGGTATGGCTAACTCCGATCAGCGCAGCTGCTTCCTTAATGTCCAATGTGATCTTATCCATCTGCGTTGTCCTCCTCGAATTGTTGGATAATGGCGTCGCGTTCATCGCGTAGCTGCGCGATGCGCGCGCGGATGATCTCCCTTACGTCTTTATGTGGATCCAATTCTGCGACCGTCTGAACTACGGCCCTCTGATCTGGTAGCTCCTTCACAAGCCGAATATGCTCGCGGGCGATATCGACAAGGCGGGCGCCGTGCTTACTTTCCACGGCGCGCCAGATTGCTTTACTGGAGTGTCCTTTCATCCAGCAGCAGCTCCGATCGGAGTTGCACTACTTGATGTCGATCTTTGCGCATTCAACATCGTATGATAATCAATTTCCTTGCCCCAATAGATATCATCAAGGCGTCTTCCATACAGGCGTGCCAGTTTAATGGCCGTTTTCCATGTGACCTTCCCACAATTGAGCTCAATTAACTCGAGCCGATCAGGGCGGATCCCTGTTTCCCGCTTCACGTCAATAGGAGACAACCCGGCGTTGATCCGGGCTGCGCGGATCGTGATTTCATTTGGTTTAATGAATAGTTTGTTTTGCACGATGGTTCCCCCTTCATAGTTGTTGGCATATTAAGCAGTTCGTTCTTTACTCGATATCCTTATGAATAAGGCCTAGCTCGCTGTAAAACGCCTGCAAACAAGAATCCAGATCCGGCTCACCATCGTAGATGAATTTACTAAGAATGTCGTTTGCTCGATCGTGGAGTCGGTTCCCTTTCTCATCTAACTCTAGGATTCCGTTCAGTTGAAAGATTTCTTCGCGGAAACCTTCATCGATCTTTGAGAAAGATTCGTCATGCGCTGCTTGTAATATTTCGAGCTCTTTTTGTAACACTCGGATTTGCTTCTCCTGGATATCGCTGTTCTGACACATCTCCCTTGCTGACTGTACTAGGAAGCGGGTTAGTCTCTGAATCACGTCGTTCTCCATCTTTCCTCCTCCTTTCTTGCTTGCTAATGAATGATCACTTTTGCAACCAAATCATAACATCGATTGTTTACATTTGCAACCACTTTGATTATTTAGCTGTATTTTTGTTTGCTTTTGTGATAATAATATTGTTAAAGGAGTGGTTGCTAATGGAACCGTTGGAATTTGGACAGTTTTTAAGATCTTTACGTGAGGGAAAAAAACTAACTATGCGAAAACTAGACAATTTGTCTGGGGTATCACATTCATATATCTCCCAAATTGAAAGAGGAGAACGAGGCATACCGTCCCCTGATATTCTGAATAAACTTGCAGGCCCTCTTGGGGTTTCTCCAGCAGTATTCATGGTTAAAGCTGGACATGTGTCCTACGGTGACTGGTTTACGAATAAGGTTAACAGCGATGAATACGACGAAATGTTTATGCACGAGATGTTTGGATTTTCTACGAATCAAGAATATGAAGATTTTAAAAATGACATAAAAAACGGCGAATTGAAAAGTTATCTAAGTCGAAAGATTGTTCTATACAACGGTTTTTTGCTCACCGATCAAGACCGGCAACGCGTTTTAGACATGCTTAAGGCTCTATTCCCTGATTACGCAACAAAGGAGTAATGTTCGATGGCCAACATTCGTCAGCGCGGAACAAACACCTGGGAATTTACCGTCAGCATGGGGAAGGGTCCAGACAACAAGTATGAGCGGCGATATAAAACAGTCGAAGTTACTGAGAAAATGAGTCCAAAGAAGTTGCAGGAGTATCTTGATTTCGAGTATGCAAAGTTTAAGCAGGAGTTGGAGACCGGGGAGTATATCACACCTGGTAGAAAGACATTTGCAGAATTCATTGTGACATGGCGAGACAGTTATGCTGTATCGAATCTCTCCCCCACTACTCTCAGTGTCTACAACGGACACATAGAGTCTAGGCTCATCCCCAAGTTCGGTCATATGCGGCTCGAGCAAATCAAACCTGGGCTCATTCTCGAGTTCCTTAAAGAGCTAGAGCAGCCAGGAGCTCGAAAAGGTAAGGACGACGGAGTGCTGGACTTCGGTACGATCGGATACATCTATCGCGTGCTCAAGAACATCCTCACTCGAGCCGAGGAATGGCGCATGATAGCCTCCAATCCCATGAGCGGCATCAAGAAGCCGGCGCCGGACGCAACTTCTAAGAAGCTCAAGCAGGCCGCTCAGAAGAAGAATCCGCAGTATTATAACGAGGAAGAAGCTCAGACCGTCGTAGACGCACTGTACAATGAAACTAGAAAATGGCGGTTATTCATCCTAGGCTCCATGATCGGCGGCTTTCGCAGAGGCGAACTGGTCGGCCTAGAATGGTCACACGTATCTTTTGAGGACAGCAGCGTGACGATCGAAAATAATATCCCACTAACTCAGGATGGCCAAGCCATTGAGAAGGACCCGAAGTCTCTCAGCTCCATCCGTACCGTGGACATGCCTGCATGGTATATGGATGAGCTGCAGCTGTTTAACGAAGAATGGGAGCAAGAGAAAGGCGATCTGAAGGACATGTGGGAAGGTGAAGATCGGAGGTTTGTGTTCCATAACGGTACAGGAAAGCCGTATTACTACAAGCATCCCTCCCGATGGTGGGAGCGGTTCTGTGAGCGCCGCGGGATCCGGTATATCAAGTTCCACGGGCTTAGGCACAGCATGGGGACGCTGCTAATTGAGGATGAAACCGAGGGGCAAATTGACCCGCTTCTCATGGCGATCCAGAAGCGACTAGGACATTCCAGACTGTCTACCACAACGGACATCTACGTTCACGTTACGAAGAAGGTAAAATCGCGAACAACAGGTAAATTCGATAAGTTTGCCCGTAACCCAATTGCGCCCGCCGAACAGCCAGAGGTTGCCCAAGTCGATCCGCCGCGATTGGTAAGGGTCAAATAACTGCCGCAAAAGCGCCGCAAAAACTGCCGCAAATATTTAACAAGCGGCGATAAACGCTAACAAGAGGTTATTTAAGAACCCTTATAAATAGCGGTTTGCGAGACTTTACGATAATGAATTATACTGTCGAACTGACTTTGACAGGGTGGGGGTCACAGGTTCGATCCCTGTTCAGATCACCATACATAAGCGACCAGAGCCCTACTCTTAGTAGGGCTCTTTTTTGTTAGTACAGACAATTAGAAACAACTGATACAGACCTCTTAATGTAAATGAATTCAAAAATGATCGGTTTTCCCCGCTTTATTGCTCCTCCCTCAACTTCGCCCTCATCACAACTAATTCGTTGTTAAGTATTTATATCATGAATCCCCCACACTTTACTTCATTCCTTAATTGGAAAAAGCTATAATTACCTAAGTCGCAACCCATCTTTTTATCTTACTGAATAGGAGTTACATGATGAATAGAATACACTTTTCAAAAGCTTTATGTATGAATATTTCTACATACGACAATTTAAACGGTCATGGCGAACAAATTGTCTTTCTATTAAAAACTGTTTTCAACCTATTCTTAAAACATACTTCAGAAAAACTATCAATTCAATGTGAAAGAATGAATCACAGAGTTCAAAGTTCCATTTTCGAAGAGAAAAAACTAACAAAAATTTATGAGCTAATTCTCCAAGGGGAAGTTCTTGAATTAATAATTGAGGATCGTGAGGGATCCGACATTAATAATGAAAGATCTTATCCTCCAGAATTCTCCTTGGTATTAATGTGTAACCATGCAGCGACTTATTCTCTTCCGGATGATAAGAAATTCAATTTTGCTAACGGACTCAGTATATCGCTAAATGAAAGCTTATTTACAGACAATCTAATCCCCAGTAGTGTTCAAGAAAACTTTATCAACTTGTTTATTACAATATTAAAATCGATAAACGGAGCTATGGGCTATATTACTTTTGAAACAGCTGCAGCGTACATTGTAGGTGGAACCTTATTCGAAAACTACCATAGAATAAATACTAATCTAGCTCCTGGGTACACTAAGTATGTTAGCGGATATCACTGGATGAACTTTTTAAATTCTAATCAAATCTCCCAGCTCGGAGGGCATGAATGGATTTGCAACAACGCTCCTTGTAAAGTCATCCCTATCGATCCTCACGGTTTAATTCTTCAACTGTCCGATAATGTTAATAATTATTCTGATAATCAGCTATTGGAACTCCGCGAATTTTTATCCCCTTTGTTTCACCCTGGAGTTGGCAAGTCAGGCCCCCTCATATTTGAAGATGGATATTATCATCGCTTGGTAGAAATACAAGTACTCTAATTGCCATTCACGCTTAATCCGTCAATAACCTCCCACACGAAATAATCCATATGGTTTCCCAACTGATCGCAGAGGTAAGTGTCCATGATAATGATAGGTTGCGTCGAAAGACGCTACCTAAATGAAAAAGGCGCCCAAATGATAGGCGCCTTCACTTTCCTATGTGACTGAGGTCAATATCCCGTTACTAAATTCGAGAGTACTCGTGCCGGCAACTACTGATCCCGAATTTCCTGAGAAGACATTTGCTTTCATATCGAAGGATTCCTGGAAGTCGCTCCGGAAGAGATATTCTCTATGGCTGCTTTTTTAACAAGCATAGAACCTAGCGATTAATACCGTCTCAACTCGACAATGACATTAAACTGATCCCCGTCGATGACGATCGATAGCTTTCCGCCGTGGAGCTCCACGATGCTCTTCGCGATAGCGAGACCGAGGCCGGAGCCTTCGGTATGCCGGGAAACGTCGCCGCGCTTGAAGCGCTCGAACAGTTCATCCGAGTTGAACGACAGCTCGTAAGCGGATATATTTTGCATCGATACGACTACAGTGTCCACCGTCTCGGTCAGGCGGATGTACACGCGCGTTCCCCCGAGGGAATATTTCAAAGCGTTGGAGATCAGGTTCTCGAACACTCTCCACATCTTTCTTCCGTCCAGACGCGCGTAGACGTGCGGAGCATCTATATGGACGCGGAAGCTTAGTCCGGAAGCCGCAATCTTATCGCCGAATTCTCCGAGCGCTTGGTTCAGGAGGGCAGCCACGTCCACTTGATCCAATTGAAGCTCCGCTGCGCCGCTCGCCATCTTGGAAGCCTCGAACAAATCGTCGATCAACACCTTCAATCTTTGCGCTTTACGATCCAGCACCTCGACGTATTGCGCCCGCTCTTCCTCGGTCACTTCTTCCCTCTTGAGCAAATCGACGTAATTAATAATCGAAGTAAGCGGCGTCTTCAAATCGTGTGAGACGTTCGTAATGAGCTCGGTCTTCAGCCTATCGCTCACCACCTGCTTCTCGATGGAGCGCTGTAAGCCAACCTTCATATTATTGATATTCGCTGCAAGCCGAGGCAGGTGACCTTCGCCTTTTAACGGAATTTCGGCAGTGAAATCGCCCGACACCTGCGCCTCCACGCCCGTCATGATCTCCTTCAAATATCGGAGTTTCCGGTATAAGTAAGGTACTACGATCACGACCAACACGAAGAAGTACAAGAGCGCGAGTACAATAATGCCATCACTCCCGTTAGAAGCAAGCGCAACAACCGGAATGAATCCAAGCAATGCAGCCAACCCGGTGAACACGATGAATTTGAACGTTAGGCTGAGCTGTTCCATACCCGAGCGGATTTGCATAATAACGCTATTCTGCCACTGAGCTGCGCGCTGTTCCGGATTCCGAATCAGCACGAGTATGCTGCGCAGGCTGAAGAAGAGGAAACAAGTTAGCAGTGCCGTCACGAACAATTCAGGAATTTGGTCCCTGCGAATCGGGAAGCGAGTGTCCCAACCATACGTATCCCAATTCAACAATAGGACCAGTAGGACGATAGTGACAATGCCCGTGAATATGATTCGCAAGTCGAGCGGGAAGCCGCTCATCGGAATATTGCGACTGGCGTTCGATTCGATGGCGGCGCGTCTTTGTCGCACGTACAGCGACAGAGCGAGCGCAGCAATCAAACAGGCGCCAAGCAACAGCGCGTTGCGCTTCATGTGGTCCTGCACGGATTGATAAGCCGCGTATTCGTTCTGAATCGGATTCAAGTCGTCGGAGCTCTTGAGGATCACGATCGTCCCCTTAAGCGAAACGTTATAGACGAATGCCGCCCTTTCACGAAACGGATATTTTTCTACCGAAATCGGAACCTCGACTTGGCGTAGCACCTGTTCGCTATTTTTAGGCCAATCCGCCGGGATTGGGTTCATGTTGGTATAGGTTTCTCCGGTTTGTTCGTTCTTGACTACGTATTGGATGTAAGCAGAACTCAAATCCAAGAAGCTCTTGGCACTATCGTATATGCGATTGGCTTCTATAGCCGGGTGCGGCCTGGATACGGAATTAGCCCCATTATCCCCATAGAGGATTTGAAGTTGATCGTATAGCTCGTTGCGGAGTCGTTGGTCAAGCGACTGCTTGTCGAAATCATCGGCATAAATATGGTGAATCGCGATCATAGACATGATACTGCTAATCTCGCGGTTGAAATATGGGCTATCGAAGTAGTTCCCTATGAAGTCCTTATGCTTGTTGAGATCCGCCAATAGTGCCAAGAAGAACGTCCATAATAGGATCGAACAAGCGAATAAAATAGAGCTTACGCGTTTACTTTTCCATTTTGTAGCCAATTCCCCACACCACCTTTATGTATTTCGGATCTTTAGCATTGATCTCGATTTTCTCGCGGATTCTGCGGATATGTACGGCTACGGCGTTATCAGCGTTGAAGGCGGCATCCTTCCACACCTTCTCGTAAATCTCATCGATTGAAAATACGCGGCCCTTGTGCAACATCAAGAGCTCGAGAATTTTGTACTCGGTCGGCGTCAGCCGGACATCTTCCCCTTCGACCGTCACTTCCTTCGTCGTTCTATCGAGCGTCAGGCCGCGAACGCACAGCTTCTCTCCTTCATTATCCTCAGCGGAAAAACGTCCTAGGTTCGTATAACGCCGAAGCTGGGATTTTACACGGGCAATTAGCTCCAGCGGGTTGAAGGGCTTCGTCATATAATCGTCGGCTCCGACGTTCAAACCGATGATTTTGTCGTTATCTTCGGTTTTGGCCGACAGCATGAGAATGGGCACGTTAAGCTGCTCCCGGATTTTGAAGGTAGCCTGAATGCCGTCCATCAGCGGCATCATGACATCGAGGATGACGAGATGAACTTCTTTTTCCTTCAATAGCTCCAAAGCTTCTTGTCCATTTCGCGCCGTAGACACGGCTATGCCCTCGCTTTTTAAGTAGATTTCGATGGCGCCGAGAATATCGATATCGTCGTCAACGACAAGCACATGGTATTTAGACAATTCGGGGTCCCCCTGAATGGTTTCGAATCAACCGGTTAAGTCTTATGATAAGCCCAACCTCTTACGAAAAGGCAAGCCTATTTCTTTCGAATTTATGAAGATGTGCTCTATTCGCAACCTTCCCCATTTACGCGCGTATGTAGATCATCAAAACCTTAGGGGGATTCGAATGTCGCTTGGCGGTGCCGATGGCTTCGGAGAAATGATTATGTTCTTCCTGTTCCTATCGTTCATCTTCTTCATCATCCACATTGCGATTTGCGTGTGGGCTTACCGGGACGCAATCCGCAAAGGAAGAAGCCAGGAGTTCGCGTTGCTCGTGTTGCTGGCGCTATTCTTCTTCCCCGTGATAGGCTTCATCGTCTATTTGTTCATTCGGAACGATACTACCCACTCTCGCTATCGCTAGCGCGCATAAATAAGCGGCCGCCGAAATAAGTTCGGTTGCCGCTTTTTTTGGCCTTTGGTGCAACATTTGCCAAAACCTTCTCGTCTAGAGGGTACGAAACAAAAACAATACGAATCGATTTAGGAGGAAACGAAGATGTTACAAACGTTGAAAAAACCCGTGTTGCTGTTGATGCTGATTGCTATGTTCACCATGGTCGCGAGCGGTGCCGCCTACGCGAATGCCAAACCATCGGATAAACACCCGAACTCGATTAAGGTGTCCGACGCCGTCACGATGATCGTGCACGGATTAAAGCTTAACATCGATAACATTCGGTTTATCAAAAAACCGGAAGCAAGCGACTACTATACTAAGGTGAAGGATACCGCTCCTTATGCCGGCGATTTCATCATCGCGCAATTCAACGGGCTGGGGCTGCCAAGAGATATTAACCCGGATGCCTACGTGACCCGCGAGCAATTCGCGAAATGGTTATACGGCGGTCTTAGCACGACGGGAGAATACGCTTGGATCGAGTTGTATATCGAGGTAAAAGACGCGAATAAAGTGACTAAGGGGTACATGGACAGCATCCAGAAGCTGCTGATCGCGGGAATCGCGTCGATGGACAGCCTCAATCGCTTCTGGCCGACGATGGAGGTCACGAAAGGGCAAGCCGAGCGAATGGTCAAGAGAGCTCAAGCGTTCGTGGACAATAACAAACCGGCGCCGCAACCCGAAAATCCGGAAATCGGCATATTGTCCGACGTGAAGATCAGCTCCGAGCACTGGGCCGACGGCGTTGACCGCGTCACCGTGAGCGCGCTTGTGCCGCACCGCGGATATGGGCTAGACATCGCAGGCGTCCAATTCATTAAAGGCGTTGCCGTCGTCTCTTACCGCGTCGTGCAGCCCGATCCTGCGGCGTTCTATGCACAAGTCGTAACGGAAGTGAAAGCTTACGCCTACGTTCCTGCCGGATCCAAGGCCATACTCGGCGAACAAGCGCTCTCCGAACCGAGAGAGACCAGCACCTCTAATCCATAATAACCTTAAGGCGTGGGCGCGAATCCTTGAGCGCTCACGCCTATTGTATGCCCTGGACTAAGCTTGCGCAGTTCGTCGACGAGTCCATCAACGACCGCGGGATCATACCATTCGGTCAACCCATGCTCGTCATACAGCCTTCTCATTCCTAACGCTTCGCTTCTCTTCCCTCCGCTTCCATCCCCCTGAAAATAGTCGTCCACGACGATACGAGGCGCAGCCTCGACAAGTATCCTAGGGAAATCCGCAGAATAAGGCAAAATCGGAGACACGGCAACCTGCGTAGCGATGCCGGCTTCTTGCAATGCCTTCAGCGCTCTAAATCTAGCTGCGAGCGGCGGCGCCGACGGCGTAAAAATCCGCCTCATATCCTCGCGATCCGTCTCGACGGTCATACTGACGCGTACTTTATGGCCAAGCAGCTTAAGCTGGTCAATGTCGCGCGTGACGAGCGGACTCCGGGTTTGCACAAGCACGAAATCCGGCGTTTCATCCGCCATCGCCTCCAGCAAAGCGCGGGTCAATCCCGACTTGGCCTCGAGCGGCTGATAAGGGTCCGTAGCCGACGAGAGGAAAACGGTGACTGGCCCTTTGCGTTTCGCCAAGGCGATCTCTTTGGCGAGCTTGCTGGGATCGGCTTTTTTGGGCTCCGCCCAGCTTCCCCACGGCTCCCCGCGGAACAATCCGACCGGCAACCGTCTAACGTAGCAATAAGAGCATCCGAAGGAGCAACCTACGTACGGATTAAGCGTGTGCGAATAACCGGACAGAAAGCCGGACGTCGGCGTCAGCCAGCGCACGTTGCTCATCGTTCGTCTCCCTCATGCTCGGGAATCGTCCAATCGATTTCCGAGATGCCGTTATCCCTTAGGAACGCATTGCACTTGGAAAATGGCTTGCTGCCGAAGAAGCCCGCATATGCAGATAAAGGGCTAGGGTGCACCTCTTCGATGACGAGATGGCGCGCGCGGTCGATGATCCGGCCCTTTTCCTGCGCTTGACGTCCCCACAGGATGAACGCGATCGGTTGCTCTCGGTTATTTAACGCCGACACCAGCTTATCCGTGAACGTCTCCCATCCTAGCTTACGATGCGCGTTCGCTTGACCTTCTTCGACCGTAAGCACGCTATTAAGCAAGAGCACGCCTTGCTTAGCCCAGTGGGCGAGACAGCCGTGCGCGGGCACTTCGCAGCCTATATCCTCTTGGAGCTCTTTATAGATGTTCCGCAGCGAAGGGGGAAGCTTCACGCCCGGCAGCACGGAGAAGCTGAGCCCATGAGCTTGACCTGGCCCGTGATAGGGGTCTTGTCCGAGAATAACGACCTTCACATCGGCATAAGGCGTCAATTCCAATGCGCGGAAGATACGGTCCGCCGTTGGGTTAACTTTTCTTTCGACATATATCGCTTCTAGCTTACGCATGAGTTCATGGAAGTAGGGTTGTTGCGATTCATGACCGACAATCGTCGACCAATCGTTCGTGATCGGCAGAATTGGCGTTAGGGAGCTGTTAATCGGGATTCCTCCACCTTTCATCGGAAACACTTGTCCTTCTATTTTAGCACGATAACAAGAGGACGAGCGATGTCGCAAGCAGGACAGACCTACTGTTCGACCCTGTCGAATAAAGGAGTAAAAATAGTGCCGATACAACTTACAATAATACCCATACAAATATATATTTAAGTTGCAGCTTGTAGGAAGGCGGACAGCACTCCCTGAAAGGAGGAGTCTGTAATGGATGTCTTTCAAACTCTCTCAGTCATCTTCGCTTTCGGTTTATTCCTCATTTCATTGCTAACTTATATCGAAAAGAGGAAGTAACCCGCAATGTGATTGATCGGTTCAGTCGTCTGGAACCCATACTGACATAGAGCCGCCAATTACAAGTTGCTGAGTTAGGTCATTTCGATGATCTAGCTCATCTTTTTTGCCCGTAACCGGAAAAACCCCACCGGGTGAAGGTGAGGTTGCAACTAGCTCGATCTTGGACTACCGCCACTCACTTCTGTTCCGAATCGCCGCTACCTTCCTTTTCTTCCTCCCACTTCGGAAATGCCCTCCAAGTGAACTTCTTATCGTAATCCGTAGAATCCCTTCGCACCATCCTCGTAAGAGCAGCCAGTACGATCCCGAGTATTCCGAATAATCCAACTAGCCATACGACGAGAAAAGCCGCCTCATCCTTCATCGGTTGTTCCTCCCGCTCTCCTACCTTGGTACATTGGTACATTTGTACGTCGGGTAAGAGCAAAACATCACACAAATCCACGGAAGATTCTTCGGGTGAAGGATGAGCGGGAAATTAGGAAAGCTGGTGCGCTTCTCCAGTGTTTTATTATCCCGCTTGTGAGATAATGCTCTTTGTGTCCTTTTTGGAGCTGCCCAATCCGAAAGGCGCCAAAGACAGATAAAAAACATTGGAGTGGATTTACCATGTTGAAAAAAATCACCGTAATTACCCTCTTTATTGCTGTGGCCCTTTCAGCCGCCGCTTGCTCTTCCTCAAATACGAAAAACGCGAGCCCAAACCCTTCCGCGTCTGCATCCGAGGCGGCTTCTCCATCGGCTAACCCCGATCTTGAGCATAATCTAGCTTATATCGCAGCCCGCTTAGCGGAAGAAAAAGTCGACCGTTTGTTCCATTCGGAAACTTCCGCGGACGGCAAGCCGGTACTTGCGGCCTTTACGCCGGATAAAGATGCAGCTGCCAAGTTCCTTAACTACTACATGGACTCGGCGCTCACCGAGAAAATTCTCGCTTTCTATTTGACGGACGAGAAAGCCGATAACGCGATCGTCGTCAAAGCCGATAAATTTTTCTCCGCTTCGATTCTAGCGACCGCATCGAAAACCGATGTTGCTTTCGAAGCTTCGGATGCCGGGTTCAAATTGACGACGAAAGACAACGGCGTTTATACGGTCAATCAAAACGCCGACGGTAATTATATAGTTACCGATTATTTCAACAAGTAACACTAATTCATCATCCATAGCCAGGGCAGTGATAAGAAAGGCGGCACAAGGGAGATTATCCCTGCGCCGCCTTTTTCATTGCACGAATTAAAAGTTCCGAAGCCCTTTTTCAAACGCTAAAAACGAGACATAAATGAACGGGGTATGTCGAATCGAGTTCCTCCGTATAAAAAAATCCCTTATAAGATAAGGGATTTGAGCTTTAATAAGTGGTGCCGAGGACGGGGGTCGAACCCGTACGGTGGTCGCCCACCGCAGGATTTTAAGTCCTGAACCAGCCCTTGTAACCTCTATTCTACACTACGAAAATCTCGAACACAAATCCTTTAACCATGCGGGTTAAAGGCACTTTTTATGTTCCAGGCACTCTGCGTTCGGGAAGTTGCATATATGTAGCCATGTTAGCAAAAATGTTAGCAAAATGAATGGGCAGAAGCCATCAGTTTCTGCTTTTTTTATCATAGCGGAACTCTTCGCTGCTAGCGGCGTGCTCTCCCGCGGTGGGGCGGTTTCATAGCCCTAATTTTAAGCGGCAATCAAGCAATAACCGCGTCAAACATAATCTCCAATAAGTATCGTTTAAACGTAGAGCCTTAATGTATTCTATCCATCTTTCTGTTTTTCAGTCGTAGGGTTATTTATTATTCCACGATCTTCCAAAAAGTTCATTCCCGTTTGGAGAAAGTTCTAAAACCTTTGTTTCTAGTAAAATCTTTTGACTTTCCGCAGTATACGCATTTTTCTTATCAAATGAAATAAAAATTTGTTTATCAGCTTGAATGTACTTTTTCAATATTTTTTCTATTGCTTCATCAGCTATTTGTTTTAAAACTACAGAATCATGGATGAGTATTGGCAACGCTGTTAATTCTAATATACATAAGTCATATACCACCATATTTTTATAAGATGTACCTGTACCTGTATCATCTATAGTTTCAAACTTATACTGATTCTTTTCAAAAGTAATAATTGGTGATTTCTTTTGTTCAGAGTAAATATAATCATTAATCTCCTGCATCCTAGTATTAACTTCAACTTGAAGTAGATATAATTGTTCTTTCCTCATTTGCTCCCTTCGGGCTTTAGTATCATCCCTCGAAGTTGTTAAACTGATTTGGGTTAAGTATGCTTCGTTCTCACTTGCTACCCGTTCACTCTTTTTTTGAATCTCCGAGTATTTACTTAGTATAACTTTAGATAAGTTCGGTATTTGAATAATTTTTTTAATATTCGATTCGATAGTATCAATTTCATCTTGTGATATGGAAATTATTTTGTTAAGCTCATCTTTCTTTGCCTTTAATTCTGTCTTTAATACATCTCTAATCTCATGATGAAACTTCTCTATTTCTTCAATACTCCGTAAATTGGTATTTGGGAAGAAACGTAACAAATCATCAAACTGTTCTGACTTTATTGTAGAATTTTCTTTAATGTTATTTTCCAAAGTTATAAACTGAGAATAATATTTGCTTTTCTGCCTCTTTGCAATAGAAAGCCTCTGCTTTAATTTAATAACTTCTTCAGCTTTTACTGAATCAATATCAAGTACATTATTATCCAGATCTTTAGCAATACTCTCTTTTTCTTCTTCAAGTTGGGCTAGCTCTTTTAAGTTTTCAATATATTTTCGTTTACCGATAGAGGATACAAATTCATATCTCTGGGCATTTTTAAAAGCACTAAGTTCTGTTTCTCTTTGCTTTAATAAGTCCTCTAACTCCGAAATTACCCTATATAGTCCAAACATTTTTAATAAAGCATTTATTGGAGCCCCGGCAGATTCATTAAAGACGATATCTAAAGGACGTTTTTCATTCAGGTTTTCCTTCCCGTAAATTCGAGAATATCTCCCGACAATATCTCTAAAACTTATATCTGGGAGATTAATATTGTAGCCACTTTTTAAAAAGTCGCAAAATTGAGATAGAGTTATTGTTGATACAATATTATACTCTTCGTCACATTCACACACAGTTTCCAAATCATCAGTATTTCTCAAGAAGTAGTTTTTCTTTCCTTCAAAAATAAAGCAAAACTTAATCGAATGTTGGCCTACGTGTCTTTGTATTTCTGCTGACTTTAGAATATAATCCTTCCCACCAAATGCAAAATCAATGATCATTAAAAACGTAGATTTGCCAATGGAGTTACTCCCAACGTCATCCCCTAAAACAGTATTTAAATTGGGAAAAAATTCAATCCTTTTTTGTTTAAACTCATCGCAAATAATCTCAAATAACATTATGAACTCTCCCCGGATCAAAGCTATATTCTATTTTTCCTAATGCATACAAACAGTCGAGTGCATCTAAAAATTCGGAAGTATTCTGAAATTTACTGCTGACACTGGAGTATAAATCTAAGATTGTAGAATCACTATGATTTTCAATTGCATTTAATATAATGGGAAATTTGCTAATAATGCTTTCATTATAGCTATATAATTTATTAGGAAATTTCATGGAACACCTCGCAGCTCTGAACAAAATAAGATATGACTGCTTCACAGGCTTCACTTGACGAACCACTTGATTTAGATTTTAACCACTTCACAAGTGATTCAAATATTTCACTTTTACTTACCATTTCTTCGTCACATTTTAAAAAGCTAGATCTAACTTCTGAAGCAACTAAATCAAAATTTAATTTCTTCTCTTGATCCAAGTTCTGAAATGTTTCTTTTATGAGGTTGAAATATATGCAAACATACGTTTCTATTTTATACTTTAATATCGAGTATGTCTGCTCAATCTTACTAGAAATTTTCAGTGCCTTATATTCCAACTCCATTTTTTTAAGCGTTATAGCGTCTATATTCGTTAATGAATTAATAACTAAAACAATTTCTTCATCGATATCCTGATGTGAAGTAGATATCTTCGCTTTTGAAGCAGCCAAAAGGCGTTTCTTAATCATAACTAGCCTCAAATACTCTTCTTTAGTCTTATGATCGTCATAATATCCGTGACAATCCTTACACAGTGCGACTTTATTTTCAAAATCTTCACAATTAGTACCGAGCCTTTCAAGTCCCTGAAGTTCTATTACTTCATTTGGTGTTGGACTATTGGGATATATATGTGCAATTTGGTACTTTTTATTCATACGTTTACCTTTTGGTATGAGTAAGTAATTCCCACATAACGGGCACATTCCGTCTACCTCTAGCAAATGTGCATTATCCGTATTTTCTGTAATAGCAACTCTTTCTATGAGATAAGGATCATTTATTTCTGGCTTATCCAATATAGACCCTCCAAGACTCTGAATGTTTGTCGTCAAAAATGTATGTTAATATACATAATTCGGGCTTTTAGACCCAGATCCTTCCAAACGGATGTTCTGTTTAGAAAACGTATCATTAGAATAAATAAACAAGTCGACATCACATAGTCACGCATGGTTTGATCGATACGCCCTGCGCACGCTTCCACATCAAAAATTGTTCTAAAGCCGACTCGAATGATGTTGGTATTGCCTTCTTTACCTTGGTTAACCGTCCACTCACACGAAAAATCCTCCTTCAACTTCCCGAGATTTTACCCCGAGCGTTGCGAAGGAGGATTCATGCGGAATCTCTATGGTCCTGTGCGTTTGGAAAGGCTTTTTAGGCCACACAGGACCACTTGAATTCGGTTGATTTTACGGGAAAATAATCAAAGATCCCTTGTGAAAGAAACCTTTACAGACTTAATGGTGCCGAGGACGGGGGTCGAACCCGTACGGTGGTCACCCACCGAAGGATTTTAAGTCTAGAACCAACCTTTTACCCCTCATCTCTACACCCAGTAAATCCCAAACACAAATCCTTTAACCATACGGGTTAAAGGTACTTTTTTATATTCTGGGAGCCCTACGTTCAGGATGTTGCATACGGAACCATGTTAGCAAAAGTGTTTGCAAAAAGATGGAGCAGAAGCCATATGCTTCTGCTCCTAGTTACCACAAATTCCCTAACTGCTAACGTAGCGCTCTTGTTGCAATCGCATTACACATTGCTTTTTCTTCTATTGCAGTCAGCGCATAGCATTTGGCAGTTTTCAGCTATTGTTTTGCCGCCCTTGCTCCATGGGGTAATGTGGTCTACTTGCATATCTTCTATTTTAAAGTGCTTTTTCCACTTGGTACAAATGCCTCTTTGCCGCTCGTGCCATTTTCGGGGGAAATGCTCTTATGCTTAAATGTCGTTCGTCACCGTTAAGCAGAAAAATTAAAAAGCATTTTTTACCAATTATCTTTCAGACTTATAAAGCACAAAACGAAAGAGACTACGGGTTAAAGTAGTCTCCACAATTTACTTATTTCCTTTAGCACGATTATGCGTCTTACATAACATCGTACAATTTTTAATATCTGTTACGCCGCCATTGCTCCATGCCGACACATGATCGGCGTCCATTTCGGTTATTTTATATATTCTAGCCTTGTTGTTGTCATTTCCTATAGCACATAATGGACAATTAGATTTGCCTTTATTCTGTGCATCCGTGGTTTGCTTTGTGTAAACGGTTTTCTTTGTAACATCATCAAAGAATCTTACATCAAGCAACTTCGTATCCGTACAACCGCCTAAAATATATTCATATACACCTTTTCTATTCTTAACGTAAAAGTCTGAATACAATTCCTGAAGCTTATTATGTACATCCTGTGGATTATATGAGTTTGAATGAAATCTCTCATATAATTCGCCCCACGGAAGTCCTCGCATTTCGCTTTCAACATCTGAAAAAACGCTAGATATCCAATCAATAACAGAAGTAAAGTAAGTCTTTAATTCTTTGATATTATCATCAATTCTATGTCTGCTCATGTAATCGTCAATATTGCCCTTAGAAACCCAGTCAAGGGCTGTCTTAAGATAATCCTGACGTTTAACATCACCACTTATATAAGCACTCCACTTTTGAATATTTGCGTTCTGTGAATTGCTAAATTCTCCCTTTGCCTTTGTAACGAACGGTCCCGAATGAATTGCATTGGATACTTCCTGCTCATTAAGTGGAACACCTGCAATATTGATTGTTCTAAACCATTCTTTGATTTCAGATTCTGTTCCTTGGCATTCATAGATAGTAAGCTTTGAATCCATTATTTTAATTTTCAAATCTTCAGCAAGACCGCTAAAATAATGCGGAACACCATCTGCACCAATAATCGGAAACTTTCCAGTCACAAATCTTCCGAAACTTGTTATACGTTGTTGTCCATCAAGCACTTCATATCTATCATCAGATACCTTTACAAAGTAGATAAGTCCTAACGGATAACCCTTCAAGAGGGAATCAATAACCGCAACATCCTTCTTTCCATCCGCATAGATGTAGTTCCTTTGATACTCTGGTTGAATTACAAGCTTACCAGACAAACCAAAGAGTCCTTTACCTTCATATTCGTTATATACAAATCCCCGACAAATATCAGATATTGTAGTTTCTGTTTTAAGTTCTGTAATCAAAAATCACACCCTCTTTCTAATAAATATTCTTGCATATGGAACTTTTACAGTGTTGCTTTCCCGATCATATATATAAGGTATTCCATCTCTTAATGCAGAACTTAATGGTTTCAATCTTTTATCATAAGGTCTTACACCGGCTTGTGTTCCCAGTTCGCCAGCCCCAAAACCTAAAATCTCAAATTGTTCAGGGCAATATTTACTTAAAAATGTAATAGGCACTCCCATAATTCCTTCATAATCACTAGGAATTGAATCCAAATGTGATACCTCTATTGCATCAAAGTTATCATACGTTTGATAACCAACTTCTATCAAATCTTTATGCTTACTAAACTTCAAATTATCGCTCTCTGTCATAAGCGATAGTGGTTGATGTCTTCGCCCATGTTCAATATTTGTGAACCAATTAGCATTACCCAACCTTGTATAGTTACCAACAAATCCTAGTTTTTCTGCTTTCTCCTTGTCTTTAGGATTTATTGTCGCACCATCTGGTACTCGAAACACCATATCTTCACTATTACATGTTGCGCCTACCCAAAACTTATTGTCCTTTATCAGAGGAAATATCTCTTTATATGTAATAGCATTTTGGCTTCCAATAATTAAACATTTTTTGTCAGCTTCCATTATCCAAGCAACAAATTCTCTAAACAAAGAAAACGGTGGGTTTGTAACAATTATATCAGCCTCATCCCTGAGTGCTTTAACTTCATCAGAACGAAAATCCCCATCACCCTCTAAATAAGACCATTTTAAATCTTTAATATCGATATTTCCCGAGCCATTTGTATCTCTCTCAAGAACAAATATCTTTCCTCTAGTCGCAGTTATATTTTCGTCAAACTGAGGGCTTGTCTTTTCATAATCAGTCAAAAAATCTTCTAAAGAAAATTGATAACCATTATGCTTTTTACTTTCAGTTGAAAAGCTTGTACTAATAAGCTTTTTCAGTCCCAGATTTTCGAAATTTTGAGCAAAGAATCTTGTGAAATTTGACCATTCTGGGTCATCACATGGCAAAAAAACAATTTTGTCTTTAAATGTATCCGGGAAATATTCAAGGTATGCGTTTACCTCTTTTTGTATGTACTCATACACAGTATAGAATTCATCATTTTTATTTTTTCTAGCATTGCCTAAATCTCTTGACATAATATTTCTCCTATTCAGCTTTTAATAGAACCCAAAGCTTAATGAATATGCAAATTGAACAATCAAGCTGATACTTCAATCATAGCCTATCCTAGCTTCGAATTCCAGAAAATACCGCTAATTTCGACAAATCATAATCCCATACTTTAGTATTTTGAATCGAATGAAATATATATTATACCCCTGACACCTATGCACGATAGGTAGTCCTCGCGAGAGGCTATCCATGCATCGAAGGGTCGTACACCTTCAACTGTATACGGCCTTTTTGTGTCCATCAAATCAACGGAGGAAAACCAATGACACCTTATCCCCCCACCGAAATTAAACGCCTTATCTCCGAATCCCTAAGAGAGAAACACGACAGCTATCTGATTCAAGAAATGTTCCAACAATTCCCAACAACTACAGAACTGCTGGAAGCTAGTGAGCAGCAATTAACCACGATTAAAGGAATTGGAATAGGTAAAGCTCGCCAGATTACCGCATTGCTTCAACTGGCTAAAACCCTAACCTTTCCCTCGCATGATCAAGTTTCAATTCATTGTCCGAAGGACGTATACGATCTACTTGCACCTGAATTAAGGCACTCTTCCAAGGAACATTTTACTTGTCTATTCCTGAATACAAAGAACCGAGTGATCTTTAAGGAAATAATATCGGTTGGCTCTCTGAACGCTGCGATAGTGCATCCAAGGGAAGTATTCCGCGCCGCCATCAAGCGTTGTAGCGCATCCCTCATATGCGCTCATAATCACCCGAGCGGTGACTCGACTCCATCTCCTGAAGACATTAATCTGACTAAGCGCCTTGTATCAGCAGGGGAAATCATAGGCATAGAAGTGCTCGATCATATAATTATTGGCGGCAATCAATTCTACAGTTTGAAAGAACATGGACATTTCCATTAAAGCTTAAAAACATAGCTTTCAATGCATTTAGTTACCATCAAATTCTTTCAAATACTTCCAATGTTTCTTGCAAATATTGGTAAATTATGGTATTGTGAGGTTGTTAGATGCCATAACCCGCAGATGCAAGCTTCTTATCTACATAGTTAGTTATCATCCACATCTGCAACAGCCCCAAGTGATCGTTCACTTGGATTTGACTGTATAAATATTCATGGATTGACGTTAACCGATGAAGATCGAGATAAAGCTATAGGAATGCACTTACTTCCTTTAGGCTCAATTCTGATCCTTCTGAGAATTAAACGTCTTTTTTATTTGCTCATAAAGGGGGAATCATATTTTTAGCCAAAATTATATGGAAAATTCTCACGATATCGTAACTATATACTCTTGATTAATATCACAAATAGAGGAGGATTATTTCAATGAATCAACACCCATTATCATTTTTAAGTGAAGCAATTAAAAAAACAGTCGTTACAGCGTTTAATGCTATTGAAAGTGTACAGACTGCGCCAATAAAAGCAGGTCATGCATATTTGGGAACAGACCCTATTTTGGAAAAAGGAGACCATATTATGGTCTACTGTGGGTATATGCATCACGGACTTTACCTCGGCAATGGCATGGTCATTCATTATCCCAAGCCCCATGGGAGAGGGAGAATACAAATTGATTCAATAGCTGCATTCAAAAATGGCAGATCAATTGAAAAACGGCATTCTAATTTGAGACACAGCCGAGATGAGGTAGTAAGAAGAGCTTACAGTAGGTTGGGCGAAACTGAATACAGTTTATTATTTAACAATTGCGAACACTTCGTGAATTGGTGTAGAAATGGCTGAGAAAAACCTGTTTGACCGCAAGTTATACTATTGAGTCATATCACCTAAAATATTGGGAAGGAGGCTATCCGCCTCCTTCTTATTCTAATGATGACGCTGATCTTCCAAATAAGCTTGAATCCTGCTATCCAAATTTTCTAGTCTGCTAATGCCCCATTCAGAAGGCAAGCAGACCGGGTTGATACCTAAATCCCGCAGTTTTCCAAGTCTGCTACTGAACCTGTCCATTATTTGCTTTTGATTTTGTGTTCCTATCGAAAATTCCACTTCTCCTGCAAACTGTAATTTAGCTGCCCATACGCTTCCGCATTGATCGATTAGTTCAAGGAGTCGAGTTAGCGTCTTTCTTTTCCTGTCACTCTTGACTTTCTCAATGATGATCTCTTTTGCTTTGTCGAACGTATAGTAGTCACCTGCCCCAATAATCAAATCGTAAAAGTAATTCAATCGATCTCTGCAGCGATCTACTGATAAAACATCGTGGACTTTCACATTACAGGCCTTGCATTGAATTTCAAACCTTAATATCCCTTTGGTTACACTGTAATCCCTGAATTGCTCCTTTGAATTCTGCTCCTTCTCTTGCAGCGTTCTATACCTATCGTACCAATTCACCGTAACCGTTGGAGCATACAAATACAGATTAGTATCGGAGCCGATGTACATTTGTGTGACTTTTTCTTTCAGCATGTAAATGGGGATATTACCTTTTGAATACAAGAACAATAATTTAGGAATGAGTTCTTCACCTACATACAAATCGACGGTATATTCGACTCTTTTGGCTCTCCATTCAAAGAAAGATGGCACACAAAGTCCGATAACTTCCTGCAATATGTGGTCGAACTTAGTGCCGACTTCGCCAAAATCACTTATGCGAGGCAAACCATAGTAATTTGAACCGTCGATATTTTTCAGTAATTCCGGATAGAGCCGAATTTCAATAGAACGATAATTCCATGTTTTACGCATTCGTATTTCTTGAAAACCAACTTCGGATAATCCAGTCGTTAAATATGCGGATGTATCACATTTGTCTCGCCATATCCCTTGCCGTAAAGTTTTTAAAAAGGCCTTTAGTTTTAAAAATGTGTCACTATATTCAGAATCCGTCATTTCATATACAACATATAACCTATCAATAGACATACACATCACCCTGACTCCCCCCCTTCCTAAACCATGCCGTGGAAAAGCAACTGCCGGAGAGGGGTATATTATTTAAGCGTCAAAGTGATGTTTGGAATACAATAAAAAAGTACATGAGCAGCCAATATGCGCTCATGTACTTTGTTTTTTATAATCATTTTTCCATGTCCAATAGAAATTCATTAAATCTTAATTTGTTTATCTTAAACACCCGATTGCTCAATTGAGATGTTCTGAAATCAGCACGTTTTAAGTTGGTCTTTGATCTTATTTCATTGCTTTCAAAAATACCCGATTCAACCAGGAAATGATCCAGATCTTTCTCAGTTATTCTAAGCTTAAATCCTTTGCGAGTAAAATAAGCACGAATCCAGCTCCACGTCTTCGAGTAGACAAGATAGTAGTAATCGTTATCCTCCCAGCCCCATTCACCTTCTTCATCGGAAGGTTCCAGAGGAAAAACCAGCATCTTGATTTCAGAAATATACTGGCTTTGTGCCCTTAAAAACATAACCGCATCTGTAGCTTCCTTTTGATTGTTTTCCTGCTCATTTCCATTGACAATTTTCATGATTGAAATCACTTTTCGTTCGCGCCTAGATTCAGCTATATGTTCTACTGCTTCTCCATCTTCAAGCCACTCGTCATTATAAAAAATCTTTTTAGCCTTTTCCTTTATAATGCGTGAGGACAATTTTATTGCAATCCTAAGATACCTATACAGATCAGACTTATAAATCAAGAAGTCGCGGTCAATGAATTCAATGGACATCCAATTCCCCTTCTCGATTGCCTCGTCACTCAAATTTACCAAAATACGTTTGTATTTATCTTCATTAAATCGCGAATAGAGCTCAACTGAAATTCCCGCTTCATGAATCTTTTCCCCATCATCGTAGTAAAGACTATGTGTCGGAAGAACGAAGAAGTTACATATTCTTGTCTCATTTTCTTTACTTTCTGATTGCAATAGGAGGTAACCTTCGCCATCAAAATAGAGATTCTCCTTCTGAAGAATCCTATTAATCTTTGTTCGAATGTCATCCAATCCGTAGTCGAATACGGAGTCCTTTACTTTCTCCGAAAATTTTTCAATGAATTCCTCTGACTGATATTTCTCCATATCACACCTGCCAATTTATTCGACTCAACGGTTATACGGTATTATTAGCTAGACACAACTTAACGAATAATAAATTATTTCAAGCCAAACAAATGTGTAATAATCAAATTCAATGTGAAGAGAAGGAGCAAAAAAATGATCAAAATCAGTAACATCTAAACGTACCATACACGAAACTTGACTTAAAGCTTTTGGGAACGTGGGAACGCGGGAATGTGGGAATAGCACTGCTCAAATCCGTATTGAATACACCTTCAAGTATATATTATCCATTGGAATACATGGAAAGGATGTTGTGTCAATGTTTACAGAATACGATGATGTTATCACGCTTTCCGACATGATGGAGATTCTAGCAATCGGTCGGAACAAAGCTTACGATCTGCTACGTTCAGGACAGATTAAATCGTTTAAAATCGGCAAAGCATATCGAATTCCGAAAAGCTGCATTGAAGAATATATACTTGCGAGAGTGAAGTAATCTCAATAGCTGGACTTGTAGACAGGGGCAAATATGCTCCTGTCTTTTTCATTTTCAAAAACTCACTTGGAGGTCGATGCACATGAAAGGCAGTTTGCTCAAACGCGGCAACTACTGGTACATCATAGTCGAAACGAAGGACGAAACCGGAAAAAGGAAGCAAAAGTGGATTAACACTAAATGTGAGAAAAAATCGGATGCCGAGAAGGCTCTGCGAGAAGCCTTGACGAAGATGGACAACAATAGCTTCGTTCTGCCGCAACGGAAACTAAAATTCACCGATTTTATGCTGGACTGGCTGAATAACGTCATTAAAAGCAAGGTTGAGGAAACCACATGGGAAGGCTACCAAATGGTTGTAACAAAGCATATCATCCCCTATTTCAAGAGTCAAAACGATCTGCTACTGCAAGAATTACAGCCGATTAATCTGCAAAAATATTACGAGACCAAGCATCAGAACGATCTTGCAACAGGTAAAAAAGGATTGTCCGCTAAAACATTGAGAAGACATCACGCTAACATTAAGTCCGCATTGGATTTCGCAGTTCGAATGAACTTGATTCCGTTTAACCCCGCCGATCGAATTCTGCTCCCAAAGGAAGAGAAGTATAACGCCAATTACTACACAGTCGAACAGCTCGAAAAGCTATTTGAGGTTTGTATGGGTACACCTATAGAGTCAGCCGTATATATCGCGGCTCACTACGGCTTATGGCGTTCCGAGGTGCTCGGATTGAAATTCGATTGCGTGGACTTCGATGAAAAGACAATTTCGATCAGAGAGGTTCGCGTGAAGATAGGCAAAACAGTGGTCGTGAAGAAGCCTAAAAGCGAAAGCAGCCAACGCATTCTGCCATTGATGGAGAACATCGAAAATTACTTGAGGGCGCTAAAGAAGCGGCAGAAGGAAAATAAGCTGCTATTCGGTAAAGATTACATCAACAGCGGTCTTGTATGCTGCTGGCCTGACGGTAGCCCAATGAAGTCAGAATTCCTGAACCATAAGTTCAAAGACATACTCGCTAAGAACGGTTTGCCACACATCCGATTTCACGATCTCAGGCACTCGACGGCAAGCTATCTTATCAAACATGGCGTAAGCCTTAAAGAAGTCCAAGTATGGTTAGGGCATTCCACCATCAATATTACAGCGAATACCTACACCCACATCGACATGGAAACAAAGAAAGATACCGCACAAAAAATTAACGATCTATTCTCTAACAAGTCGAAGGGAGTGGCACAATGAAGTATGTAGTGTGGAGGGCATTGAACGATGCTGGAATAACTGCCGCGCTTCTGGACATTGCCAGAACCCACGTAAAGCTTGCGTTGGAGTATTGCAACACCAACACTTTATCTTGCCGCAGAGAAGCCATTAAAGCCGAAATCCAGCGTCTTAGATTGGAGCGTGACGGAATTCTTGAACGCATCATATGAACCAACAATCCCCGTTCACAACGTCAATTCAACTATGATGCCGAGCGTGTAAGAAAGCCCGAAAAGATCACAAAAAATGATCGCCGTTAGCAAAATGTTAGCAAAACCGCTTTTTGAGCATGAAAAAAGGCCTTAGCTTTATGAGCTAAAACCCCGAGAAGCCTTGATATAAGTGGTGCCGAGGACGGGGGTCGAACCCGTACGGTGGTCACCCACCGCAGGATTTTAAGTCCTGTGCGTCTGCCAATTCCGCCACCCCGGCACGTTAGTCGCCCACTTGGAGGAAGTACCGCCAAACGTGACAACAGATAACATATTACCACGGAACGGCACCTTAAAGCAAGGTTTACTTATCCAATTCGCCCAATAATCTCGCTTGCTTCCAGCCATAGAAAGAAAAAGATCCCATGCTCGGCGAGCGATGGGATCTTTTGCGATCGATACGTATGTAGTTCGTTCTTCATCATTTCAGTTGGTGGGCCTTGAGGGACTCGAACCCCCGACCAATCGGTTATGAGCCGACCGCTCTAACCAACTGAGCTAAAGGCCCCCGTCTCGGTCCAGAGAAAGGTTGGTTGCGGGGGCAGGATTTGAACCTGCGGCCTTCGGGTTATGAGCCCGACGAGCTACCGGGCTGCTCCACCCCGCGTCGATGTACTTGCATCCGCCAGTTATTGGCGACAAATAATAATATACTCTATTTCAGCATGTCATGTCAAGCGTTATGTTTTCCCTCACCTGAATTGGCATTATCCGCCTCGTCCTTCCCCGCATTCGCCATGGCCATCTCGCCAAGCTTCTGCAATAAGGCGTGCTGCGGCATATGCATCAAGTGCTCCAAGGGCACCTTCATGAACGCGGCAAGCTTCTGCGCCGTGTCCGCCGATATCGGCAACGGTCTCATCGTACATCCTCCTAAGCAACTGTCGTCGGTCTCAGCTTAGCACAGCGATGCGCTGTTGCCAAGATCGACACACCAGCACTCAGGGAAGATATCGGACGCCATAGCGGCCTTTACGCGAACGGTACACTTCGATTTCACGCGGCAATTCGATCCCGAACACCCAACCGTCGTGTTCCATTCGCTGTACGAGGCAGCCTGCTTGAAACTTGCTATCGTACAACCTTGACCAATAAACCCATTTCAACGCTCATCCCTCCGTAATCTGGGTTAGTACCCTCTAGGATGCACGGCGGAGCGTATTTTGAAACCCGTTATTCGGAATCGTCTAATCTCCTTCTCAATCGAAATTGTAAAAAAAACACCCCATAGCATTGTATCGGATAAACCATCGGTCTATTCCCAACGCTGCTATGGGGTGCATCACCGTTCAGTTACTCGTTACCCTTTAGGTTGCGCGGATGCCGCTGATTCGGATGCGGAGCCCGAGTCGGTCGACGCGGACGCCGAAGCAGGCGCATCCTCCGTCGTCGCTTCGCCCTCAGGCACGGCCACGGCATCGTCGGAAGACACAGACACGCTTTCGCCCGCCGCTTCCATCACTTTCAGCTTGTCGAGCGGCATAACACCTCCGCCATCGCCGTAGACGTTGTCGTAGATGCCGTCAATCGGGCCGCTCGGATTCGTCTTGATTTTCTGAAGCAGATCGTTACCTCTCGTCTGCCACTCCGCGAGCGCTTCCTTAACCGTCATCGTACCTTGGATGACTTTCATATATGCCTGGTTCCCCAGCTCCGTCACCATGTTCAAGTTCGGCTTCTCGCGGTAGAGTTCTTGATCCTTAAGCGAAGACTGAGCCATCGGAGCCGGTTTCATCTTCGTGAACGCTTCGATATTGAACGGATCCATGCCTTCTTTCACCTTAACGAAAGCTTTAAGAGAGGACATTTCATAAGTGCTGCGCGATTTGAATTTCGCCGATTTCTCGCTGTTCATGAATTTAACGAATTCCCATGCGTCGTCCGGATTTGGCGCCTTGGCGTTAATGCCCGCCAATTGGTTCAAGTAGATGCTGCCGCCAAAGCCCACTTTTTCCGCGAAGAATGGCATCGTTACGACATCCCACTCCAACTTGTCGATCTTGAGCTTGTCGGCGTTCGCGTTCATCTGTTGAATTTGGCTGATCATGCTGTAATCGCCTACGGCCATCGCTACTTTGCCGTTCAGGAACATTTGTCCTTGGTACGGGTTATAGCGAACTGCGCCGTCTGTAGCGCCAGCGTTCTGCTGATCGTACATGAACTGCATATCTTCTTGCTTCGGCGTAATATGGTCTTTGTTCAGATCGGTAATCTGTTTCCAAACCGCTTCCCATTGCGGCGTGTTGACGGTCATCGTCTCCGCTTTGTCGTCGAACATTCTCAGCTGCAATGGAGCAATGAAGTTCTGAAGGTCATAGAAGCTGTCTCCGGCTCCCCATTGATTCAAGGAAAATCCGAACGTGGCGTCTTTTCCTTCGCCTTTTTTCATGCGTCTGGCCAAATTGAAGACGTCGTCCCAGCTCATGCCGTCCGTAGGGAAATCTACGCCGGCTTTAGTGAACAGCTTTTTGTTGTAATACAGCGCGGAAGGCGTAAACGTCGGCGTCAGCGCGTAAATAAAGCCGTCCCCTTGCTCCTTGATGCCTTCCATAACCGTCGGCACGAACGCTTCCGTGTCGATTTTGTCTTCCTTAAGCATCGGATCCAGCTGCTTCAGCAGGTTCTCGTTCACGAGCTGTCCAAGCAAGTTCAGATCGAAGATCATAACGTCTACCGGATTATCTCCGGTCATGATGGCTTTTACTTTCTCGAGAGGGTCGGGCTGTTGTTGCGGTTTCCCTTGATCCTCGAATTGCATTTGGTTGTAGTCGATCGCAGGTACGATTTCGATGTCGATGTTGTCGTGATCGAACTCGAACAGATCCGTGTATTGCTGGCGGAAGTATTGGTCGTCCTGCGTGCTGCCGTACAGCGTGCCGATGCGTAACGTGTGACGATTGTTAGGATCAGCCGTATTGTCCTTCGAGCTGCACGCCGCGAGTATCGGAACTAGCAGCGATAGCGACAAGCTGATTTTGATCCATTTGGGAACCGATTTGTTATTCGTCATGCGGTTTCTTCCCCCTCTAATGTTTTCGGTGCGGTGATGACGATTTTGTCGCCATCGAATTCCATCGTAGCCTTGTCTCCGATCGCCAGCGCCTTCAAGTATTCCTTCGGAATTTGCATCCGCCCGACGCGGTCGACGACTACGAATTCTTCGTGAACGTCATCCAGCGAATGTCCACCGGATAGCGGGATCGATTGATCCAGGTTCGGATTGCGTTTAATAAACTCCGTGCTCGTAAGACCGTCCCGAATCGCGACTACCCGATCCACTTTGCCCGCAAGAGACAAGTCATGCGTAACGATGACGATCGTAAGCCCCAGTTCCTTGTTGAACCGGCGAAAAATATCCATGATGACGTCCGAGGTGCGCGTATCGACGGAACCCGTTGGTTCGTCCGCGAGCAGCAGCTGCGGGCGGTTCGAGAGCGATATCGCGATCGCCACGCGCTGCTGTTCGCCTCCGGACAGCTGTTGAAGCTTGTTGTGCATGCGGTCTTTCAGTCCAACCCACTCTAGAAGTTGCTTAGCATAAGCGCGATCCAGCTTGCCGGCGAACATCATCGGCATCTCGACGTTTTCGAGCGCCGTCAGAAAGGGCAGCAAGTTGCGCCCGTTATTTTGCCAAATGAAGCCGACCGTGTCGCGCTTGTATTTCACCAAGTCATCGTCGCTTGCTTTAAGCAAGTTCCAAGGACCGACCTGCACTTGCCCGGCGGACGGACGGTCCAATCCGCCGAGAATGTTAAGCAGCGTGGACTTCCCGCTTCCGCTGTTGCCGATAATCGCCATCATCTCGCCGGGCTTAACGCTAAGGTTAAGACCTTGAAGCGCGACAACTTCGAGATCGTCCGCTTTGTAAATTTTGACTAACCCTTCGCACGTAATCATCGGTTATCGCTCCTCTCCGAGCTTGACGGCTTGGTGCACTTTCAGTCTGCGAATATGTGTGATCAGCAAGGCGACGCCGATCGTCATCATGACCCCGACTACGATGTACAAGCGATTCGTGTCCGCCGCATCGAATACGACGCGGAACGGCGGAATTTGGTTCGCCGAGTTGTCGGTCGTCTGCAAGAACGGCAGGAACAGTATGCTCGTCAGCTTGCCGATTCCGATCCCTAATCCGATCGATAGCCCTGCGGTGAAAATTTGCTCGAGGAGCAACATCCCGGTAAGCTGCTTGCGAGATAAGCCCATCGCCCGCAAAATCCCGATCTGTACGACGCGCCGAGATAAGTTGAAAAACCAGAACAGAATGTATCCCGAGAGCGAGACGATGATCGTTACCATGAACCCGAGGCTCAAAATACCGAACACGCCGCCTCTAGCAGGGTGCTTGCTCTGCGTGATGAGCTCGCTGCGCATGTCGTCGATCGAGGCGAGCTCGACGCTTTTGCCTTGCAGTACAGGGATGATCGGCGCCGTCTTGGCGTCCGGATCCATCTTCAGCCATACGTCGTATGGGATTAGCGGCACTTGATCGTAAATATAATCGAGATTCGCGATCAGGAACGGCGATTGATCCGGATATTGACTCGGCCAATACGGCAAAATGTCCAAAATGACGAACTCGATCGCCTGCTCCTGAAGCACCGTGCGGACGATGTCCCCGCGCTTCAGTTCGAACTTCTTGGCTACGTTAGAAGAGATCAGCGCCCCTTCCGGGTATTTGCCCATCCACTCCAAATACTTATAAGGGCTGACCGGATACAAGTCGTTGCGGAACCAAGCTACGCGCGCGAAGTCGACGTTGTCGATGCCCATGATCGTCGCTTGCCCCGCGGACTTGCCGGAAATCGTCAGATTGCCTTTCGTCTGAAGCACGCGCGCCGCATGCTCTACGCCGGGCAACGTACGGAAAACTTCGAACGGCGGTTCATTGTAGTTAATGCGGGTCGGAACTACGCCTTGCCCGCCTCCGCCACCACCGCCGTTGCCTCCGCCATTACCGCCGCCATTGCCGCCACCGGATCCTCCGCCTCCGCCGCCATTACCTCCACCGCCGGAACCACCACCGTTGCCGCCTCCGGAAGTATCGACCGGAGCGAACTCGGCCGTGCCTTCCCACACCGTCTTGACGACGACGTCCGTACCGTATTTGTACATGATGCGCTCTTCGGAATTCAGTCCGATCGTTCGGGCGGCGGACGAATTGTACACGCCTAGCCCGAGCGTCAAAATAAGCAGGATCATTAGCGGATAGTACGATCTGGACGAACGCGACAGCTGCGTGAGCGTCAAATACAACGGTACAGGCAGCAGCTTTTTCCAGATTACGTTAAGCAGCTTCAAGATGAGCGGGAACAATCGCAGGAAAACGAGACCTGCCGCGAATATGCTTATCGCCGGAACGAAGAACAGGAACGGCTGCACGTTCAGTTGGTCCGTCGTAACTCCGGTAGCGAACGATACCATCTGACGCTCGTTGAATAAGTACCAGCCGTATCCGGCCACGCCGAGCAGGACGACGTCGAGAAACCACTTCTGCCAGAACGGCTTGCGCTCCGTCCGCGCCATCTGCCGTTTGTAATCGACGATGGACGTGCGGGTGAACACGAGCGCGGGAATGACCGCTGCTCCGATGGCGACGATAACCGCACCGATTCCTGCAATGACGCTGTCGGTCGAGAAGCCGACCGGAATCGACTTGCGGTCTACGAATAAGAGGAACCCGCTCGCCGAACCGATACTCTTCGCCATGAACCATCCGAAGAACGGTCCGGCGACTAACGCGACGATGCCGAGTAACGATCCTTCCAATAAAAACAATAAGAACACTTGCCTTGTGCTGGCCCCCCGGCTGCGAAGCACCGCGATATCCGAGCGTTGCTTTTCGAGCGCTTGCTGGGAGTTCATCGTTATGAAATAGAACACCATCGCGATCATCGGCGCCGCCAGCGTGAAGAGCAGCGTCTGAAGCTGCAGGCTGTCGCGGCGGAAATCTTTGAGCATGTCGGAGAACGAAATGCTAAGGTGCGTGTCGTTTAGCCTTTTGAAAACTTCGATATCGACGCGATTAAGCGTACTAGATAACGGAGAGAGTTGACTCGTCTTGATCTCGCGAAGATCGAAAGCGGAGTACCAGTTGGCGATCTGAATCGGCAAGTTCATCCCTTTGTTCAGATCGTTAGTGAATACGTCTTCCGAGATGAACAGACTGTTCATAAGCCCCTCGAAGCCTTGGTACCAATAGCCGCTCGCGGCGTCCTTCGCCTTGAAAGAGCCGACGATTTGAACGCGCAGTTCTCTTCCTCCGGACACCGGATACATCAAGACGTCGCCGACGTGAAGATCGTTGCGGAACAGCGCTTCTTCCAGCATCATCGCTTGCACGGTGCCGTCGCTATCCGTCTTGTCGGCGAACCATTTGCCTTGGGCTTGCTCCGATTGCGCCTGCAAATCGCTGAACGCCGAAATCGTTAGCTTGCGCGTCCGGCTCGCATCCACCTTCGTGGCGTCTTCCGGATACACTTCCGAGCTCCGCAGCGTCAAGCTTCGCTGCGTAGAATCGACCGGGAAGCCGATGTCCGCTTTGACGTCTTGCTCGATGTAACGATTAACGTTATCGAAGCCTTCCATATCCGTCTTGCCATCCGTCGATTGATAGCTGATGAGCATCGCCCCGGCCGGCAAACCTTGGCTGTTGTCCTGCAACGACTGGGACACGACGCGCTTAAGCGCTCCGTCCGCGTACATCGGAATGCTCGTCGTGAAGGCGACGGCTATGAACAATCCGGCAAGCGTACTGAGCGTCAGCCAGCGCGTGTTCCACATTTTGCGGAATAGAAATCGAATCAGCGCCATAGGTTACCTGCCTACGACTTTCTGCCCCGGCGTTAAGCCTTGCAAAATTTCAACGTCCGTCGCTGTCTGTTGGCCGACTTCTACGTCGACCTCCCGCTTGGTGCCGTCTGCTTCGACGACTTGCACGTAGGAGCGAGCGCCGATCGTACGGAGCGTTGCCGTCGGAATGACGACCGCGTTCTCCTTGCGATTCGTAATGACCGCTACCGACAACGGCGTTCCTCTCGTAACCTCTTTCGGAAGCTCCTTCACGTCTACGAGCAAATATTGATCGAGCCTTACCGGACCCTGATTGCCTTGGCCCTGGCCGCCTTGACCGCCGTTATTCGCGTCCGTCTGCGCTTGAGGCATTTGCTTGACCGTGCCTTGAACCGTACCGGCGTTGTTAATGTCCACGCGCACTTCCATGCCTACCGCGACTTTCTCAAGATCGTCTCTCGACAACGTCGCCGCTACGATCAACCGGCTCGGATCCGCGATGATGCAGATCGCGTCGTAAGCTTTGATCTGCGCGCCTTCTTGCACGGACAGTCCGACGATCGTTCCGCTGTAAGGCGCGACGAGCACCGCCTTGTCGATATCCTCTTGCATGTCGACGAGCGCTTGCTTCGCCGACTCGAAGTTAATGACCGCTTGCTCGAATTCTACCGGATCCATTTCGTCCTTATTGCGCAGCGTCGTCTTCATTTGCAGTTCTTGCTGTTTAAAGGCGAGCGTCTGGTTGCGAAGCGTCTTCTTCATATCGTCTACATCCAGCTCGGCGATCGTCTGGCCTTCTTCGACGACTTGGCCGGGCTGTATGTATAATTTCTTGAGCCTTCTGCCGTCCAACGTAAAATAGAGCGTCTTCTCCTGAAGCGACAAAACCTTGCCCGAGCCCTGTACTTTCGATTCGAGCGTCTTCGTCGTCACTTCATAGGAAGGCTTCTCGGAAATTTTGGGCAACTCGATCGCGGACAGATCTTCTTCGACCGGCTCGCTCGGCAACAAGCTGCACCCGGAAATAACGGCCGACAAAGTCATCGTGGCGATCATCGCCGAGATTAGGCGCCCTCTCTTGCGCGCGTTGCGCGATGCTTCGTTAGGAGACGAATACGCCGTCCACCATTTCATAGACATGGTCTGCTACCTCCAATATAGTCGGGTCGTGCGTCGTCATGCAGATCGTGACGTTCTGCGTGGCGACGATCTCTTTGAATACTTGCATGACTTGGGCCGCCATCTGGCTGTCCAGTTCGGCGGTCGGTTCGTCCGCCAAGAGCAAGCTAGGCCGATGCGCAATCGCCTTGGCGATCGCCACCCGCTGTTGCTCGCCCCCCGACAGCTCGAACGGTCTGTGGTGCATTCGCTTCCCCAGTCCGACAAGCTCGAGACACGACGTTACTCTCGATTTCCACTCCCCGCGCGGCACCTTTGCCATGCGAAGAGACAACTCTACGTTCTCGTAAGCCGACAATAGCGGCATAAGGGCATACGCTTGGAAAATAAATCCGATATCCTTCCGGCGAACCTCGGTTCGTTTATCGTCGCCCCACTTGTGGAACGGCCGATCTTGGAACACGATCTCACCGGCCGTAGGCGTGTCAAGACCGCCCATAAGATTCATCAGCGTCGTTTTCCCCGAGCCCGAACGTCCTCTCAGCATAATAAGCTGGTTCGGATACAGCTCGAGATCGATTCCTTTCAACACCCGCAATTTGCTTCCCCCGACGTCGAAGGCGCGCTCCACTCCGCGTACGGTAAGCAACGGTTTGTTCTGCGAGACTCCTCTAATCGCGTCCGACTGCCCAGCCACTGGTTCGTCTTCCTTCGGATCCCGCGGCAAATCCGCCGTAGTTTCGCGGCGCAGCCATGACAGCATGCGATTTCCTCCCTTACCATTCTCTTCATCAACTATAACGAGCATTGTCGTGGAAAAGTTACGGAAAAATTAAACCTTTATCATTTTTTTAAGAGAAATAGGATATCGGTCTCATCTTAAGGCGGGACAAGGAGTGACAATTCATCATTTTTTGCCCCAACCCTTTATAAGAGAGCCGAGTTTTGTGTATTATTAGAAGATATACATTCATCAGGGAAGAGGGTCGGATCCGAGTGGAAACGAAGTCGCTGTCATCAAACTTTATTAAAAATATCGTGGTCGAGGACCTTGCCTCGGGCAAAGTGAAAGAAATCGTAACCCGCTTTCCTCCCGAGCCGAACGGCTATTTGCATATCGGTCACGCGAAATCCATCTGTCTGAACTTCGAGCTGGCCGACGAGTTCAAAGGAAGAACGAATCTCCGGTTCGACGATACGAACCCAGTTAAGGAAGACGTCGAATACGTCGAGTCGATCAAGCAAGACGTAGCATGGCTCGGTTTCGAATGGGACGGACTTTTCTTCGCCTCCGATTATTTCGGAGAGATGTACGATCGCGCCGTTCTGCTCATTCGCAAAGGCCTCGCCTACGTGGACGACCAAACCCCTGACCAAATTCGGGAGACGCGCGGCACGCTGACGTCCCCCGGCCAAGATAGCCCGCATCGCAACCGGTCCGTAGACGAGAATCTCGACCTGTTTGCCCGAATGAAAGCCGGCGAGTTCTCCGATGGCGAAAAGGTGCTGCGCGCCAAAATCGACATGGCTTCTCCGAACGTAAATTTGCGTGATCCGATCATCTACCGCGTCCTTCATGCCCATCACCATAACACGGGCGACGCTTGGTGCATCTATCCGATGTACACGTACGCGCACCCGCTCGAAGACGCGATCGAGGGCGTCACCCATTCGATTTGCACGCTGGAATTCGAGGATCAACGTCCTTTCTACGACTGGGTCGTTCGGGAATGCGAAATGCCCGCTACGCCTCGCCAATACGAATTCGCGCGCCTAAACTTGACGAATACGGTCATGAGCAAAAGAAAACTGAAGCTGCTCGTGGACGAGAACGTAGTGGACGGTTGGGACGATCCCCGCATGCCGACGATTTCCGGCTTGCGCCGCAAAGGCTACACGCCCGATTCGATCCGCGCCTTCTGCCGCGAAATCGGCGTTACCCGCAGCTTTGGCATCGTGGACGAACGGATGCTGGAGCACTTCATCCGCGAAGATTTGAAGCTGAAAGCACTTCGTACGATGGCCGTGGTGCAACCGCTCAAAGTCGTCATCACGAACTATCCGGAAGGGCAAACGGAATGGCTCGATGCCGAGAACAATTCCGAAAACCCGGACATGGGACATCGCCAAATTCCGTTTTCGCGCGAAATCTATATCGAACAAGACGACTTCATGGACAATCCGCCGCCGAAATATTTCCGCCTGTTCCCAGGCAACGAAGTACGACTGAAGCATGCTTATTTCATTAAGTGCGAGGAAGTCGTTAAGGACGCGGACGGCAACGTCATCGAGCTGCGTTGCACGTACGATCCCGAGACGAAGAGCGGCTCCGGCTTTACCGGCCGCAAAGTCAAAGGAACGATCCACTGGGTGGACGCGAGCAATGCGGTGCCTGCCAAGTTCCGTCTGTATGAGCCTCTTATTACCGAAGAAGCGGAAGAAGAAGGCCAATCGTTCCTTGACCACATTAATCCGAATTCGCTGCAAGTGCTGGACGGCTTCGTAGAGCCGGCCATGAAAGAAGCGAACGGCGGCGATAAGTTCCAATTTTTCCGCCATGGCTACTTCAACGTCGATCCTAAAGATTCGACCTCTGACGCGCCTGTCTTCAACCGTATCGTTTCGCTGAAAAGTTCCTTCGAAGTTTAAACAAACTCAATATAGGCTTGAACGCTCCAGTAACCTATCGACGGGTATCGGAGCGTTTTTGCTACAACAATACGGGGATGTGCTCATATGGAAAGACGGATGCATCAGAAATACGATTGGCATCGGACGAAGATTACGGGAGCTATGTTGATGTTGCTCTTGTTCGCAAGCGGATGCAGCGGCGGCAATAACGGCAACGAACCCGCCGCCCCGCTGCCGATCGATCAAGGTACGGCGACGGAGACGAGCGCGCCAACCCCGACTGCGACGGTTATCCCGTCGACAGCGCCGGTCGAAACGCCGACCCCCACGCCCACTCCTACCCCATCGGAATCCGCGGAAGTAGACGAAGTGTCCGCGATCATGGCCAAGATGACGCTGGAGGAGAAAGTCGGCCAGATGCTCATGATCGGCGTGGACGGAACGACGCTGGATCGGACGGCCGAGAAGCTCATCAAAAACAGCCATGCCGGCGGCGTCATCGTGTATGCGGACAATCTGCAACGATTGGATGAATCCGTTAAGCTGATCAATGCCATAAAAGCCGCTAACAAGGACAACGCTGCGCCTCTCCTTCTTGGAGTCGATCAAGAGGGCCAGAAAGTGAGCCGTCTGCCGAAAGATTTCGAAGGCATTCCGGATAGCGCTACGGTCGGCAAATCCGGCGACGCGGAAATCGCCAAGTCTCTCGGCGGATTGTTAGCCGAAGAACTTCGCGTCATGGGTCTAAACTTGGACTTTGCCCCCGTGCTCGATATCAATAGTAATCCTCATAATCCGATTATCGGCGTCCGTTCGTTCGGCAATAACGCCGAGCTTGTCGCGAAGATGGGCGTAGCGGAGATGAACGGACTGCAGGAGTCCGGCGTAATCGCCGCGGTGAAGCATTTTCCCGGCCACGGGGATACGTCGGTCGACTCCCACCTATCGCTCCCCGTCGTCCGCAAGACGCTTGAGCAGCTCCAACAGCAGGAATGGATTCCGTTCCAATCCGCGATTAATAACGGAGCCGAAATCGTAATGGTCGCGCATATTTTATTTCCTCTGATCGACAACAAAGCGCCAGCTTCTTTCTCGAAGGTCATCATAAGCGACCAGCTGCGCGGGGAGCTAGGATTTAACGGCGTCGTCATTACCGACGAAATGACGATGGGGGCGATCGTCAATCATTTCGGCACCGTGAATGCCGCATTGAAGTCGGTCGATGCGGGAAGCGATATTTTGATGGTCGCGCACGACTACGTCAAAATGCAATCCGTCTACGACGAGCTGTTAAAGTCGGTCAAGTCAGGCAAGGTCAAGGAATCCCGCATTGACGAGAGCGTACGACGCATACTGACGCTAAAGCTGAAGTACGGGTTGTCCGACGCGCCTACCCCGATTCCTACGGCAGCCGACATCCCGAACGCGCAAATCCGCGAATGGAAGTCAGCGCTGCAGAAGGCGATAGCTAAGAAGTAACGGCAAGCGATAATAAGTGTTTGAGCTCCTTTACAACGATATCCCCTTCGCTCAGGTGACGGATCGTCAAGAGATCCTGAGTGAAGGGGATATCGTTATAAAGCGTATAAATAGGATTGCAGTAAGCAAGCAAGAGACGTCACCGAATAACTAATCAGAGATTAACGCACTTCTATTTTAGACATCCGATAAATAACCGCTCCGACCGCGAATGTCGCAACCCCCCATGCGGCTAACACGCCGATGCCTAGCCAATAATCGGATGTCAACAGCCCGCTGCCGTAAACCATGCCATCGCGCATGCCTTCCACGAAGTACGTGAGCGGAAGCGCTTCGCTGACCGGCTTAAGCCAATCCGGGAATCCGCTCGTCGGGAAGAAGATGCCGCTGAGGAACATCATGAGGAAGCTTGCGATATTGGCATAGCCCATGTATGCTTCCATCGTCTTGCTAAACGACGAGAACAGATAGCCTAGCGAGTTGAACGCGACCGCGCCGACGAAGAAGACGACGAGTAACGTTAATGCGTCGATATGCAGGTTTGCCCCGAAGACGAATACGCCGATTAAGGTTAGCAGGACGATCTGAACGACGCCTAGGATGAACCGCACGAGCATGCCCGATAGACCGAACAGCCCCATTTTGACAGGTGTCATTCTCAGCCGCTTAAGCAAGCCTTTGCGCCGCATCTCTACCATGCCCACCATGCCGAACAAGCCGGCCTGCGCGATCGAGAGTGCGATCATCCCCGTCATGAGGAAGTCGACGTAATTCAAATCCTCGCTGCCTCCGGATACGGAACTAACGTCCAGATGGAACGTCGGCTGCACGCCCGCTTCCTTCCAGTTTGCTTGCTCGAGGAATTGTCCGACGATGCCGGACACGGCTTGCGATGTCGCGCCCTGCTCGTTTTCCGTGTTGAAAATAAGCTTAAGCGTCTTCGCGTCCTCCGCCTCCGGAAGCACGATAACCGCGTCCACGTCTTTGTCCTTGATCCACTTGTCCGCTTGGGCCTGATCGACCGGCTGTTCGGATTTCCATTCGAACACCGGCACTTGCCGCAGTTGCTGAACGAGCCGGTCGGACGTGGCGTTCGCTTTCGTTTCGACGACCGCGATCTTCGCCTTGAACTCGCTGCTGCCCCCGCCGAAGATGACCATGAAGATGACCATCAGAATGACCGGGAAAAAGATATTCCAGAACCAGACTTGCTTCTCGCGGAACATGAGCTTCATATTCGCGCCGAAGAGCTTGACGAATTGTTTGCCGCTGCTCATCTTAATCCCTCCATTCCTTGCCGGTGAAGGCAATGAACACGTCTTCGAGGCTCAGCTCGCGAATCGATACTTGCTCTACGCGGAATCCCCGTTCCTTCGTGAAGCCGAACAAGCCGTAGAGCGACTCTTCCGGTTTCACCGACCACACTTGCAGGAACGCGCCCTCGCGCGCCGTCTTCGTGACGCCCGGCAATTGCGCGGCTACTTTCTCTCCTTCGATCGCGGCGGCTTCCCCGTCGAGGAACGACACTCTTAATTCCCGTTCCTTAGTCAGTCGGTCTATCAGTGCTGCGGGCGTATCTAGCGTTACGATTCGTCCTTGATCCACAATGCATACGCGATCGCTCAGCTTCTCCGCTTCTTCCATGTAGTGCGTCGTCAAAATCGTCGTTTTACCGAGCGCTTTGAGCTTCAAGACGATGTCCCATATGTTGCGGCGCGCTTGCGGATCGAGTCCCGTCGTCGGCTCGTCCAAGAATATAATCTGAGGATCGCTGATCATGGCCAAGCCGATCGCCAACCGTTGACGTTGACCGCCGGAGAGCGACTTCACGTGTTTCGCCCGATGATCGGTTAAATTGATCATTTCCAGCACTTCCGCGATAGCTTTGGGCTTCGGATAGAACGAAGCGAACAGATCGAGATTTTCCTCGACGGTCAACAAGTCGAACATGGCGCCGGATTGCGGCTGCACGCCAATCTTGATTTTGATCTCTTCCTCGTTTTTCGCCCACGTTAATCCGTCTACCGTAATCGTGCCTGCATCCGGGGGGAGCAGCCCCTCGATCATTTCCAGCGTCGTCGTCTTGCCCGCCCCGTTCGGACCGATGATCGTGAACACCTCGCCGGCTTCCACGGCGAAGCTGATCTCCTCGACCGCCGTAACCGGACCGAACGTTTTCCGCAAGCCTTGAACATTCAATACGGGCATTACGTTCTCTCCTTCATTTTCCAATTATCGATTCATCAGGTCTATTGTATCTTAATGTGTCAAGGAGGTTCGACGGTCTAGGGGATGTACGCCATCTCGGTCCTCAGACTGAGATGACAAACACACAAAAAACCGTTAGGCACAATCCTATGTGTGCCTGACGGTCTTTTGATCGGTGTATACCTTTTGAGTTTAATCTCTCGCAAAATAAGTGTTCTGACGCATCCGCTCTTTCAAAAGCCGCTCCTGCTCAAGTGCGTGCGTAATGTCGTCTTGAATTTGGGTCGCGCAGGCGAGACACAACGTCCCTTTGCGGATCGGTCCTCGACAACGATCGCATGCATCCGCTAAATTCGGATAATCGAACAGCTTTAGCTTACCCGCGCGAATGAGTACCTGGATTTTATCCGCCGGGACGGAAGAGGCTTCAGCCAGTTGTTCGTTCGTCATGCGACGATTACGAAGAAGCTGCACTTCGAGCGTTCGTAGCGTCGTGTCTTCCTCGTTCGAGCAAGTCGAGCACATATTGCGCATATTGATCTGATAAATTTTGCCGCACTTGGGGCAATGGGCTACTCGTAGTTCTTTCGACATAATCAGACCCCACTCTCATCATTCTTCTGATCTAATAGTATCATAAGCTGATAGATTATGGGTATTATTACTTATCTAATGACCCGAATACCACTGTACAAACTCGCGAATGCCTTCCTCGAAATGCCACTTCGGATCATAACCAAGCATCCTCCGGGCCTTACTCACGTCGGCGTTCGTGCGATTCACGTCGCCGGGCTGCATCGGTAAGCGTTCGATTAACGCTTTCTTCCCTAACTCAGCCTCGATGGCCGCGATCATGCGATCAAGACGGATCGTATTCGACTCTCCCAAGTTGAATACTTCATACTTTCCTTTTCCGGCGCCAGCCCATTCGATCGCCTTCGTTACGCCGTCTATAATATCTTCGATATACGTGTAATCCCGCTCGGTAGATCCGTCTCCGTAATACGGAATAGGCTTCCCTTCCGCGATGAGCTTCGTGAACTTATGAATCGCTAAGTCCGGTCGCTGTCTCGGACCGAAGACGGTGAAAAACCTTAAGCAAGCGACGTTAATGTCGTACAAGCTATGATACGTATGGCACAGCAGCTCCCCGGCCTTCTTCGTAGCCGCATAAGGCGAGATCGGATAATCGACGACATCGTCCTCGGCGAACGGGACCTTCTCGTTATTGCCGTATACCGAAGAGGAAGAAGCAAACACGAAGCTGCCGACGTTATATTGGCGGCTCATTTCCAGCAAGTTAACCGTGCCGTTAATGTTAACGTCGGTATAAAGGACAGGATTACTGATAGACGGTCTGACGCCGGCGTATGCGGCAAGATGAACGATCGCATCAATCGGATAGTCCGAGAATACTTCGTTCAAAAAAGCGATATCCCTAATATCGCCTTCACAAACCGTATAGTTCGTATCGGAGATAGCGTTGATCGCCATGAACTTGCGGGTCTCGGCGACATTCCGACGCTTAATCGCCGGATCGTAATAATCGTTAAAGCTATCTACAGTAACGACTTTAACGCCATTCGATAGCAATGCTTCGCCAAGATGGGAGCCGATAAAGCCGGCACCGCCCGTAATGAGGACTGTTTTCAAACGAGCACGTTCCTTTCCTGCTTTCCGCTTCTGCCGATCGATTCGTAACGGATGCCCGCCGCCTTCGCTTCTTCCGGCGCATAACAATTTCTGCCGTCGAATACTAGCGGTCTTTTCATTAGCCTGGCATACGTACGAAGATCCAACGCTTTAATTTCCTGCCATTCCGTAAAAATAAAGCAAGCGTCCGCATTCAGCAGAGATTCCTCGATCGAGGCGCAATAAGTAAGATCTCCATCGTATATTTTTTTCAGATTATCCATCCCGACGGGATCCCACACTTGAAGTCGGGCTCCGTCTTCGAGGAAAAACGGTATATTCGCGAGCGAAGGAGCTTCGCGCAAGTCGTCCGTTCCCGGCTTGAACGTTACGCCCAAGATGGCAATGTTCAACCCGCTGAACGAATGGAAATATTTCCTCGCTTTTTTCATAAGCCGGATTTTTTGCGCTTCGTTCACTTCGATCGCCGCTTTGATCGTCTTTAGCTCGTAATCGTTGTAATTCGCGAGCCAATGCAAAGCTTTCGTGTCCTTCGGAAAGCATGACCCCCCGTAACCGATCCCGGCATTCAGGAACCGGTCTCCGATCCTCTTGTCGAGCCCCATGCCGGCGGCGACGTCTTCTACGTTCGCGCCGACGATCTCGCACAAATTCGCGATCTCGTTCATATACGATATTTTCAAAGCCAAAAAATCGTTCGCCGCGTACTTGATCATCTCCGCGCTTCTGCGATCCGTGACCACTATCGGGCAGTTGAACGACTCGTAAAGACGCTTCATGACGTCAACGCTTTGTTCGTCTTCCGCGCCGAGCACGATCCGAGAAGCGTGCAACGTGTCTTTGACAGCTGTCCCTTGCGAAAGAAACTCGGGATTCGATACGACGCGTATTCGAACGTCTTTGCGCAAGTCTCTGAGTTGATCCTCCAGCATTTGCGCCAGCTTATCGTTCGTCCCTACCGGAACCGTAGATTTTACGGCAATTACGCAATCGCGTTCTACCGACCTGGCGATTTGTCTGACGACGTCGTGGATGTATTTCAGATTCGCCGATCCGTCTTTCTTCTCGGGCGTTCCGACGCTAATAATGATAACTTCCGCCCAGCGATAAGCCTCGTCTCCGTCCGTCGTATAAACGAGACGATCTCGGTTCCGATCCATCATCTCTTCCAATTCGGATTCATAGATCGAGCACTTTCCTTGGCGAAGAAGGCGGATTTTCTCTTCGTCGATGTCCAAGCACGTGACCCGATGTCCTTGCTCGGCGAGACATACCGCGGTTACTAGCCCGACATACCCGACTCCTGCTACGGCGATGTTCATGACTCACATCCTTATCTACATCATCTGGAATGGTGTACGTCCGCGTTGACTCGACCCTAATTTCTTCTGCAACTAAGTAGGGTTCTCCTGCCATCGGTCCGTAACAACATGTATATGATCGCTTTGCCGATAGTTATCCAATTAAAAAAGCCGATCCTGCGGATCAGCATAAGATCTCAATTCTAGTAACGAAATAGCTTCGTGATCTTGTTCAATAGTTTGTACTCTTTGTACATCGCCGGACTTACCGCTAAATCCGCGTTCGCGAGCAGACAAGCGGCATTGTGCCGATAATAATCGCTCCATTCGGGACCAAGCCTGCTAGCAATAGCGCGATAAGCTTGCGATAAACTAAAAGCTCGGCGTTCGACATGGTGGGCATCGGACGATACGATGTGGATTAATCCCGCCCGGCATAATGCCCAAGCCGCCTTCTTGACGTGCTCGCCGAAATCTCCCAATAGCGAATGCGTCGTGACTTGAGCTCTTGCTCCTAGAGCGATCAAATCCGCCAACAGACGCGGGTTCTCTCTAATGACGCGGTTACGTTCGGGATGCGCGATAATCGGTCGTATGCCCGAAGCGACAAGCCCGCGTACCCAATCGCGGATCTCCTGCGGTATGTCCGGTCCTGGCAACTCGATCAGCAGATACGAGGATCCGGCCAGCGTAAGCAGCTCGCCCTTCGTCCACGCTTCCAGCAATCCATCATGCACGCGAACTTCTTGACCCGCATGAAGCGTAACGGGGATGCCTTCCGTGTGCAATCGGCTTTGAAAATCCCACAATGCGTTCTGCACGTCCGAAGCCGGATTCGTATAACGGCCGTTCGCGTGATGCGGCGTAGCGATAATATCGGTAATTCCTTCGGCGGCTGCGGCGCGCGCCATGGCAAGTGCGGTCGTCATGCTGTCGGCACCATCGTCTAATCCAGGCAAAATATGCGTATGAATATCGATCATGACCATCCGCCCTCTCCGCCAATCCCTCTATTATCCAATGATAGCACAATGTTGCATATTGATAAAACCTGACGAAAGTCGTCAATATATTGTGTTTTCATAGACAAATATAGGAAAAGAGCCCTACCCGGTTAAAGGTGAGCTTTTCCAAGAGATACGCAAACCTTTTATTTGCCGAATGTTTGCGGGCTTTCTCTCCACGACTGGAGAAGCGAGACCTGATCGTCCGAGATCGTGCCTTGCTTGCGGGCTTCCTCGACGAGCGCGCTGTAGTTGGAAAGCGTGCGAAGCGGAATGCCGGCATCCGCGAACGCTTGCTCCGCCTGCACGAATTGGTAGGTGAAGATCGCCAGCACACCGCACACTTCGGCCCCGGCTTCTTTAACCGCCAACGCGGCTTTGAGCGAGCTGCCGCCCGTAGAGATCAGATCCTCGATAACGACGACTTTCTGGCCTGGCGCGATCCGTCCCTCGATCAGATTTTGCTTGCCGTGTCCTTTAGCTTTATCGCGGATATAAGCCATTGGCAAGTTCAATTTCTGCGCCACCCAAGCCGCATGCGGAATGCCGGCCGTCGCGGTACCCGCGATGACTTCGGCGTCCGGGTAATGCGCGCGGACGAGCGTAGCGAATCCTTCGGCTATCGTATCGCGAATCGCCGGGTAACCCATCGTTAAGCGATTGTCGCAGTAAATCGGCGAAATAATGCCGGAAGTCCAAGTGAAAGGCTCGTTCGGACGTAGCGCTACCGCGCCGATTTCAAGCAGGTTGCCCGCAATAACGGACGGCAATTGCGCTAGTGTCAATTCGCTCATTACTCAGTCATCTCCTTCAAAATGTCGTTCAATGCTCCCGCCGGATCCGCGGCGGCCGTGATCGGCCTGCCGATGACGAGGTAGTCGGTCCCCATGGCGACGGCGTCGTACGGGGTCGTGATGCGCGTCTGGTCGCCTGCGTCCGCTCCGCGCGGACGAATGCCCGGCGTAACGGTGATGAACAAAGCGCCGCACGCGCCTTTGATCGCCGCGACTTCGAGCGGAGATGCGACGACGCCTTGCAGGCCGGCTTGCTTAGCAAGTTTCGCGTAGCTAACGACTGCCGCTTCCAGCGGTCCGCCGATGCCGATCTCGTCGTTCAGTACCGCTTGGCTCGTGCTCGTCAGCTGCGTCACCGCGATGACGATCGGCGCCGCAGCCGCATCCCCCGCTTCGACGGCTTCCCGCACGCCTTCCGCGGCCGCGCTCATCATGGCTACACCTCCGGCGCCATGCACGTTGAACAAGTCGACGCCAAGCCGCGTAATGCTGCGCGCGCCGCCTCTCACGGTGTTAGGAATGTCGTGCATCTTCAGGTCGAGGAACACTCGGAAGCCTCTTGCTTTCAGCTCGCGCACGACCGCAGGTCCCGCGGCGTAGAACAGCTCCATTCCGACTTTCATCCAGCAGCCCACGCCTTCCAGCTGCGCGGCAAGCTTCAGCGCGGCTTCCGCATCGGGCTTGTCCAGCGCGACCATGACTTTCGCGGCCGCTTGTTGCATCGTAAGTGTCATGCTTCAAAAACCTCCTCTTTCCTCGAAGTTTGGGGGCTCCCCCGAAAGTAATCGGAATAAGCTTCGAAGCACCGCTTCACTTTTGGGGGCAAAATTCAGCCCGATCTTCCCGCGCGTTTCAGCGGGAAGACCGGGCAACATATCTTGATTATGCTTGGAATGCAGGCATCGGCACGCTCGAGAAGCGGAGCGCTTGCAGCATGTGCAGCAGCGCGCTGACCGTATCAAGCGAAGTGAGGCAGACGACGCCGTTCTCTACCGCTTCGCGGCGAATACGGAAGCCGTCGCGCTCAGGCGTTTTGCCTTTGGTGAGCGTATTGACGACGAATTGCGCTTGGCCCGTGCGGATGAGATCCACGATGTTCGGCTCGCCCTCGGACAGCTTGTTCACGCGGCGGACTTTGAGTCCGGCGGCTTCGATCGCGTCAGCGGTTCCGCCCGTAGCGATCAGCTTGTAGCCTAGGTTGTAGAAGCCTTTCAAAATCTCGATCGCTTCCGCTTTGTCCTTGTCGGCGACCGTCGCGATAATCGCGCCGGATTGCGGGATTTTCATGCCGGAACCGATAAGTCCTTTGTACAGCGCCTTCGCATATTGACGGTCGCGGCCCATGACTTCGCCGGTCGACTTCATCTCCGGCGTTAGCGTAGGGTCTACGCGGCGCAGCTTCGCGAACGAGAATACCGGCACTTTGACGGAGACGAATTCGTCTTCCGGCCACAAGCCTTCTTGGTAGCCAAGATCGGCCAGCTTTTTGCCGAGAATCGCTTGCGTCGCCAGGTTCGCCATCGGGATGCGCGTTACTTTGCTAAGGAACGGCACCGTACGCGACGAGCGCGGGTTAACCTCGATGACGTATACTTTTTCCTGCCAGACGACGAACTGGATGTTAACGAGTCCGACCGTCTTCAATTCTTTGGCGATTTTGATCGTAATATCGATCGCTTGCTGCTTAATATCCTCGGACAGCGATTGCGGCGGGTATACCGCGATCGAGTCGCCGGAGTGGACGCCCGCGCGTTCGACGTGCTCCATGATGCCCGGGATAACGACCGTCTCGCCGTCGCAGATCGCGTCTACTTCGATCTCTTTGCCGAGCATGTAGCGGTCGATCAATACCGGATGCTCCGGATTGATCTTCACTGCGATTTTCATGTAGGAGAGCAGTTCCTCGTCGGAATATACGATTTCCATCGCGCGTCCGCCGAGTACGTAAGAAGGACGAACGAGTACCGGATAACCGAGCGCCTGAGCCGCGCCAACCGCTTCGTCGACGGACGTAACCGTCGTGCCCTTCGGTTGCGGGATGCTCAGCTTGCTAAGCAACGCTTCGAACTTCTTGCGGTCTTCCGCTTCGTCGATGCTGTCGAGCGAAGTTCCTAGGATGCGCACGCCTGCTTTGGCAAGCGGAGCTGCCAAGTTGATCGCTGTCTGTCCGCCGAATTGCACGATGACGCCGATCGGCTTCTCTTGTTCGACGACGTTCATGACGTCCTCGAAGAACAGCGGTTCGAAGTACAAGCGGTCGGACGTAGAGAAGTCGGTCGATACCGTCTCCGGGTTGTTATTGATAATGACCGCCTCGTAACCTGCGTTACGGATCGCCCATACGGCGTGTACGGTCGAGTAGTCGAATTCGATACCTTGTCCGATCCGGATCGGACCTGAGCCCAGAACGATGATTTTCTCCTTATTGCTTGGGAGCACTTCGTTCTCCGTCTCGTAAGTCGAGTAGTAGTAAGGCGTCGTCGCTTCGAACTCCGCCGCGCACGTGTCAACCATTTTGTATACCGGCGTCAAACCTTGCGCCTGACGATGAGCGCGCACGTCCGCTTCTTGCGTCAGCGCGCCGTTCGGGTGACCTTCGCGGCGAAGCTCGGCGATCGCGCGGTCCGTGAAGCCGTTGCGCTTAGCTTGGTACAGCGTTTCTTTCGTGAGGCCCGGCTCGCGGCGGATGACGTCTTCCATGTTCACGATGCGCTCGATTTTGTCGAGGAACCACCAGTCGATGTTCGACAGGTCTTGGATATGCTGCAACGTCCAGCCGCGGCGGAACGCTTCAGCGACGAGGAAGATGCGCTCGTCGTCCGCTTTGATCAGACGGTTTTTAAGCGTCTCGTCGTCGATCTCGTTCGCGCCTTTAAGGTAGATACGGTGTACACCGATTTCTAGCGAGCGAACGGCTTTCTGGATCGACTCCTCGAACGTGCGGCCGATGGCCATAACTTCACCGGTCGCTTTCATTTGCGTGCCGAGTTTACGGTTCGCGGACGTGAACTTATCGAACGGCCAGCGCGGGATTTTCGTAACGATGTAATCCAGAGTAGGCTCGAAGCAGGCGTAGGTTTGTCCCGTTACCGGGTTGACGATTTCGTCGAGCGTGTAACCGACAGCAATCTTCGCGGCCATCTTCGCGATCGGGTAGCCGGTCGCTTTGGAAGCGAGCGCCGAAGAGCGGCTGACGCGCGGGTTAACTTCGATAACATAATATTGATAGCTTTGCGGATCGAGCGCGAATTGTACGTTACAGCCGCCTTCGATACTCAGCGCGCGAATGATTTTGAGCGACGCGGAACGAAGCATTTGGTACTCGCGGTCGGACAGCGTCTGGCTTGGCGCCACGACGATGCTATCGCCCGTATGAACGCCCACGGGGTCGAAGTTCTCCATGTTACAGACGACGATACAGTTGTCGTTCGCGTCGCGCATGACTTCGTATTCGACTTCCTTCATGCCGGCGATCGATTTCTCGATCAAGCATTGTCCGATCGGACTGTAGCGGATACCGCTGTCGACGATCTCGCGCAGCTCTTCTTCGCTGCCCGCGATGCCGCCGCCCGTGCCGCCCAGCGTGTATGCCGGACGTACGATGACCGGATAGCCTATCGTGTTCGCAAAGTCTACCGCCGCTTGTACCGTCGTGACGATGTCGCTCTCGGGAACCGGTTGATCCAATTCGCGCATGAGGTCGCGGAACAGGTCGCGGTCTTCCGCGCGTTCGATCGCGGACAGCTGCGTTCCGAGCAGCTTCACGCCTTCTTTTTCCAGTACGCCGGCTTTCGCCAGCTCTACCGCCATGTTAAGACCCGTTTGTCCGCCGAGCGTAGGCAGGAGGCCGTCCGGACGCTCTTGACGAATGATTTGGGAGACGAATTCCAGGTTGATCGGTTCGATATATACTTTATCCGCGATATTCGTATCGGTCATGATCGTCGCCGGGTTGCTGTTGATCAGGACGACTTCGAAGCCTTCCTCTTTCAGCGCTTGGCAAGCTTGCGTGCCGGCATAGTCGAATTCCGCCGCTTGTCCGATGACGATAGGACCGGAGCCGATTACGAGCAGTTTTTTGAGCGAATTATTTTTGGGCATACTGAAGCTCTCCTCTCAACGTCTCCGACAGTTCCGCTTGACGGGAACGTACTGGATTGTCGCGCTTGTGCGTTCTGATCATCTCGATGAACCGGTCGAAAAGGTAGCCGTTGTCATAAGGTCCCGGCGCCGCTTCCGGATGGTATTGCACGGAGAACGCTGGGTACTTCTTATGCTTCAAGCCTTCGATCGTCTTATCGTTGTTGTTGATGTGAGTCACTTCCAAGTCCGTGCCGATGATCGACTCTTCGACGACGGTGTAGCCATGGTTTTGGGACGTGATGAAGCAACGGCCGGATTCCAGTTCCTTGACCGGATGGTTGCCGCCGCGATGACCGAATTTCAGCTTCCCAGTATCCGCGCCGCTAGCGAGCGCGAACAGCTGGTGTCCGAGGCAGATGCCGAACAGCGGGAATTCGCCGATAAGCTCGCGAACCGTCTCCACCGCGTGAGGCACGTCCTTCGGATCCCCAGGGCCGTTGGACAGCTGGATGCCGTCCGGATGCAATTTGCGAATGTCTTCGGCGGTCGCGTCTTGCGGAACGACGACGACGTCGCAGCCGCGCTTCGTCAGCTCGCGCAGAATGCCGCTCTTTGCGCCGTAATCGATCAGCACGATGCGTTCTTTTTCGCCCGGCGCAGAGAACACGCTCTTCGTGGACGTACGCGCCACTTGATCGCGCAGCAACGGCGTAGCGCCGAGACGCTCTTGCAGCTCCTCGATGCGCTCGTTGCCCGTCGTCAGGATGCCCTTCATCGTGCCGTGTTGGCGAAGAATCCGAGTCAGCATGCGCGTATCGATGTCGCTAATGCCTACGATGCCGTATTCCTTCAGCAGGTGATCCAGCGTATATTGCGCGCGCCAGTTGCTCGGCACTTCTTCGTGGCGTCTGACCACGAAGCCGTGGATATAGGGACGAATGCTTTCGAAATCGTCGCGGTTAATGCCGTAGTTACCGATGAGCGGGAACGTCATCGTGACGATCTGCCCGCAGTAGGAAGGATCGGAGAGCACTTCCTGATAGCCCGTAATTCCCGTGTTGAACACCACTTCTCCGACGGAACCGCCTTCCGCGCCGAACCCTCGGCCCGTAAACAACGTACCGTCTTCCAACAACAATCTTGCTTGCATCCCAATCACTCCTTAGCCGGTTTATCGTTCAATGCCTTGCTCTTCGGTCCAAACGACTTTGCCGTTAACCATCGTAAGTACAGGCCAGCCATACAGCTTCCATCCCGTGAACGGGGTGTTGCGGCCCTTGGTGAGGAAGTTCGCGGGATCTACGGCCCGCTCGTTCTCCAGATCGATAAGAATGAGATCCGCCGGCGCTCCGGTTTTCATCGTCCCGTAAGGGAGCTTGAATACTTCAGCCGGAATGCGCGTCATCTTGGCAAGTAAAAATTCCAGCGTCCATCTTCCCGTCTTGACGAACTTCGTGTAAAGCAGCGGGAACGCGGTCTCGAAGCCGACGATGCCGAACGGCGCTCTAGCCATGCCCCGTGCTTTCTCTTCCTCGCTATGCGGCGCATGGTCGGTAACGATGATGTCGATCGTTCCGTCCTCGAGCCCTTGAATGCACGCTTCGACGTCTTTCGGCGTGCGGAGCGGCGGGTTCATTTTCCAATTCGCGTCCATGCTGTCCGGGATATCTTCGTCGCTGAGCAACAAATGGTGCGGACATACCTCGGAGGTGACGTTCACGCCGACCGACTTGCCTAACCGAAGCAGTCTGACCGATTGCTCGGTGCTAACGTGGCAGACGTGATAGTGCACGCCGGTTGCTTCAGAGAGCAGAATGTCGCGGCCGACATGGATCGCTTCCGACTCGTTAGGGATGCCTTTAAGCCCATGCTTGCGAGCAAAAGCCCCTTCGGATACCGCAGCGCCTTCGACAAGCGAGTCGTCTTCGCAGTGCGCGATGATCGGCATGTCGAGCGACTTCGCGAGCGCCATCGCGTTTTTCATCATTTGCGCGTTTTGCACGCCGACGCCGTCGTCCGTGAAGCCGATCGCGCCAGCTTCCTTCAATGCCGGGAAATCCGTCAGCTCGCGGCCGAGCTCGTTTTTCGTAATCGCCGCGTAAGGCAGTACCCGTACGACGCCTTCGGTCTTCGCTTTATCGAGGACGAATTGAATCGTCTCCGGCGTATCCATGACCGGACGCGTATTCGGCATCGGGGCGATCGTAGTGAAACCGCCCTTCGCCGCGGATTCGGTGCCGCTAGCGATCGTCTCCTTGTACTCGAAGCCCGGCTCCCGAAGGTGCACGTGCATATCGATGAAGCCCGCGGAGATTAGCTTGCCGGAAGCGTCGATCGTGTCCGCGCCTGCCGCGTTAGGCAAGCTCGAACCGTCTAGCCACTCTGCGATTACGCCGTTCTCGATGCGCACATGCTTTTTCGCGAGCTCACCGGAATCGGCGTCCATTGTCAATCCGTTAATGATCCAAATCGATGCCATAGCTAGTGTGCCTCCTCTACTGCATATCTTTGTTCGTAATTAGAGATTAGTTAGCGTTGCATTTCCGCTTCGCGCGGATGAAGGATGGTGACGCAATCGCTCTCGTCGATTTCCAGCAACGACACTTCGATCTGCTCGTGCCGCGATGTCGGAACGTTTTTGCCGACGAAATCGGGGCGTATCGGCAGCTCTCGATGCCCTCTGTCCACGAGAACGGCCAGCTGAATCGACTGCGGCCTGCCTTGATCCATGAGCGCATCCATCGCCGCCCGGATCGTCCGACCGGTGTAGAGTACGTCATCGAACAATATAATACGCTTATCTTTCACCAAAACGGCAAGTTCCCTAGCGGGCATTCTGTCTCGCCGTTCGCCGAATCCCGGACGATCGTCGCGGTATCCCGTAATGTCCAGCTCGCCTAGGGCCACCGATTGATCTTCGATCTCTCGTACCCGTTCCGCGACTCGAGCGGCTAGATATACGCCTCTCGTGCGGATGCCGATAAACACGCAATCTTCGATTCCTTTGTTCTTCTCGACGATCTCGTGAGCGATCCGGGTAAGCGCCCGCCTGATGGCGGATTCGTCCATTATGACGCGGGAGTCTTGCATGTCGAACGCTCCTTCTTGCGTGGATGGCATACAAAAATCCTCCTTGCGTCAGACGCAAGGAGGATTCAGGACAGAAGTTGATAGAACCGGCTGGGGCTTGCGACTTCTCGCTCAGAGAAGGAGCATGAGCCAACTAACGTCCGAGAGCGGACGCGCCGATGCTATAGCTTGCTATTCTGCGTCACCTTGACAGCCTCACGGGACTGAATTAAAGGTACCAGTTCATTAACAAGCATTATCCCATGTTCGACATGAACTGTCAAGGCGATTGCAGGGGTTTCGTTCAGCCGGAATCGGTTGACCGGGCGCGAAACCTACAGGCTCAGCTTCGTAATGCGTTCCACGGCTTTTTCCGTATTCTCGCGGCTGCCGAACGCCGTCAGGCGGAAGTAGCCTTGGCCGCTTTGGCCGAAGCCGACGCCCGGCGTGCCGACGATGTTCGCTTCGGAAAGCAGCTTGTCGAAGAACGCCCACGAATCAAGTCCGTTCGGCGTCTGCAGCCAAATGTAAGGCGCGTTCACTCCGCCGTAAACCGTCAAGCTGAGCGATTTCAGGCCGTCGCGGATGATCGCCGCGTTAGACATGTAATAGTCCACGAGCGTCGCGATTTGCGCTTTGCCTTCTGCCGAGTAGATCGCTTCCGCGCCGCGCTGGGTCACGTAGGATACGCCGTTGAACTTCGTCGTGTGCCGGCGGTTCCACAAATCCGCGACGGTCACTTCGTTGCCGTTCTCGTCTTTTGCCTTGACGCCGCGCGGAACGATCGTATACGCGCAGCGAACACCCGTGAAGCCGGCCGTCTTGGAAAGACTGCGGAACTCGATGGCTACGTCTTTGGCGCCTTCGATTTCGTAAATGCTACGCGGAACGTCTTCTTCTTGAATGTACGCCTCGTAAGCCGAGTCGAACAGAATGATCGCGTCGTTCGCCTTCGCGTAATCGACCCACACTTTCAGCTCGTCTTTCGTCAGCGTCATGCCGGTCGGGTTGTTCGGGTAGCACAAGTAAATCAAGTCGACCTTGCGGTCCGGCAAGCTCGGCTTGAAGTTGTTTTCCGCGTTGCAAGGCAAGTAGACGATGTTCTCGTAACGGTTCGTCTCTTTGCTGAACGCGCCGGAGCGTCCGGCCATAACGTTCGTGTCGACGTACACCGGATAAACGGGGTCTTGAACGGCGATGACGGCATCCTGGCTGAAAATTTCCTGGATGTTTCCGACGTCGCACTTCGAGCCGTCGCTGACGAACACTTCGTTGCTCGCCAGCTCGATGCCGCGCGCCTTGTAGTCATGCTCGATGATCGCGTTGACGAGGAAGTCGTAGCCTTGCTCCGGGCCGTAGCCGCGGAATGCGCTAACGGTCGCCAGCTCGTCTACGGCGGCGTGCATCGCCTTCGTGACCGCTTCAGGCAAAGCTCGGGTAACGTCTCCGATGCCGAGGCTTATAATTTGAGCGTTCGGGTTGTCTTGAATAAACTTCGTCCGGCGCTTCGCGATTTCCGAGAATAAGTAACTGCCCTGTAAATTCAAAAAGTTTTGATTGATTTTAGCCATATCTATGACCGCCTTCCGGTTTGTTCGTTATAAAGGGAAAACCGATTGGTCGTCCCGTCTATTCGCACTACGTACAGTCTATCGTACATCGCGAACCGGGCATCATACACCAATCGGTCAAAAGTTTGCATTATTACGAATCAAACCGTCTCGTCGGTCCCGGGCCGGATCAGCGCGTTCTGAGAATGCCGAGCGCATGCTCCATATCTGCCGGAATCGGTGCCGAGAACTCCAGCCACTTTCCGGACCGCGGATGCTCGAAGCCGAGCACGCCCGCATGCAACGCTTGACCGGACATGCCGAGCGTGCGACCGCTCTTGCCGCCGTACACCGGATCGCCGACTAGCGGATGGCCGATATACTTCAAGTGCACGCGAATTTGATGCGTTCTCCCCGTCTCGAGCTTCAAGTCGAGCAGCGTATAATCTCCGAATCGCTCCGATACGGCGAAATGCGTAATCGCATGCTTGCTGTTCTTTTCCGTTACGACGTACAGCTTGCGATCTTGATTCGCCCGTCCGATCGGCGCGTCGATCGTGCCCTTATCATGCTCCACTTGCCCGTACACGATCGCGTAGTAACGCCGGTTCACCGAGTGCTCTTTAAGCTGCGCGGCCAAGGAGGCATGCGCGAGATCGTTTTTGGCGACCATCAGAAGACCCGACGTGTCTTTGTCGATGCGATGCACGATGCCGGGACGCATAACTCCGTTAATGCCGGACAAATCTTTACAATGGTAGAGCAGTGCATTGACGAGCGTTCCGTTCGGATGTCCGGCCGCCGGATGGACGACCATGCCGCGCGGCTTATTGATGACGATTACATCGCTGTCTTCGTATACGACGTCCAGCGGAATATTTTCCGGATAAGCTTCGAGCGGTTCCGGTCCCGGTATCGTTACGACGATGTCGTCCTCCGCGGCTACTCTAGCGTTCGGCTTCGATTGCTGACCGTTCACCGTAACGGCCCCCGTACGAATCCAATCTTGGAGCTGCGAACGCGACACCTGCTTGTCCGACATTTTCTCGGTCAAATGCTTGTCGAGACGCTCTCCCGCGGAAGACTCGTCCACGCGCCATTGGACGTGGTTGTCCGACTCTTCCGTTTCCGTGTCTTGCGCCCAAGCGTCAAGCGGTAGGTTGCTCTCCGCGCTCTCGGGTTTGTTCTCCGTTGTCATTAGGTTCATTCTCCTGTTTCTGATTAAGCAGCGCATCCAATATTACGAGGCCAACGCCGCAGACGATACCGCAATCCGCCACGTTGAACAACGGAAACGTATACGAGCCAAAGTTGAATTGCAGAAAATCGACGACCTCGCCGAACAGCGAGCGATCGAGGAAATTGCCAACCGCGCCGCCAAGCACCATACCCAGACCGAATAGCAGTACGCCCCGGCCGTTGCGGTAAGAACGATGAAGATACCAAATGATCGCGCTAACGACGATAAGCGTGATCAAGATAAAAAACCAACGTTGGTCCTGAAGAATGCCGAATGCCGCGCCGCGATTGCGGATGTGCGAAATAACGAAGAAATTGCCGAGCACCTTAATTTGTTCGGTATTTTCCTGCACGTTTCGATCGATGATTTTTTTCGTCACAAAGTCGAGTACGAATACGATAACTGCGATTGCGTAATATGCCCAAATCGGCCAACGACGTCGTTGCATTGCTGTTCGCTCCTCTTCGTTTCTCCTGCGTGCCCATTTTATCACATTGCTTTCCACTCGTAAAACGCTCCCCCGGGGGAAAACTACATTCCGTCAAAGGATAAAGGGGAGTGGACAGCTTGACGATGCAGTTGGACCAAGGACGGATGGACCGTCTTAAACGCAGGTTGCTGCAGGAGAAAAGCGAGCTTGAAGCGCGCGTGCGCGGCAACGACCATTTCGGATTGACTTCTTCCTATCGCGAATCGACCGGAGAGCTGTCCGGGATCGACAATCATCCGGCGGATGCCGGTACCGAGATGTTCGAGAGAAGCAAGGACATCGCCCTGTTGGAAAAAGAAGCGTTCCGGCTGGAGCGCGTCGATGCGGCGTTAGCGCGGATGGATTCCGGCGAATACGGCCATTGCGTCGCGTGCGGCAAGTTTATTCCTTGGGAGCGTCTGGAGGCGTTGCCGACGGCGATCTATTGCATCGACCATGAGCCTCGCCAAGAAAACATCGAACGCCGTCCAGCGGAAGAGCTGTTCCTTACTCCGCCGTTCGGTCGAACAAGCTTGGACGAGAAGGAAAGCCAGAACGGCTTCGACGGCGAAGATGCTTGGCAAATCGTCGAGTCGTGGGGCAGCTCGAACAGTCCGGCCATGGCGGAAGGTAACAATATCGACGATTACGAGTCGATGAGCATCGAGTCCGACGAGAACGACGGATTCGTCGAGCCGCTCGAAAGCTTTCTCGCCACGGACATTACCGGCAACCATGTTAGCATCGTGCGCAACCGCGCCTATAGGCAATACATGGCAGCTAACGAAGGCGATCATTTACTGGAACCGGAAGAGTTCGCCGATGAATTTTAACCTATGAAATTCGTACGGGGTTTAGACGATGAGGGTTTAGGGCGCCTCATGTCGCTTTGACCGTCGTCTTCTAAGCCCCTTTACAACGATATCCCCCTCGCTCAGGAACGCCGCCCCCTATGAATGCGGCTTAATTTCAAGTTGCCGCTGAACGACCCGCACGATATCGGCTATATAGTCCCCAACGATCGGAAGATTGAGCGCGCCGATCCATTGCAGCACGTACACGATCGTCGCCGCGAAAAAAGAAAAACCGATCGCATAGCCGATCCCCCGCGCCAACCCGGAAATTAAATTGTTCAAAATAATTTTCCATGGCTTTTGCATCAGATTAACGTAATCTCTCAACTTCGCTTTTTCCATATTGGCCGCCAGTTGATCGATTCTTGCAGACAAGAAGTTGAGCGTTCCCCTAAGGGCGTTCGCTTCCTCCGCGAGTTGCGCGGTACCTTCGACGGGCTTAGCGCCAGCATCATTGGTAACCTTCACCTTAACTTCGTTGATTTTGCCATTCTTGCGACGCCCGCTACTCATTCGCATGCCCCTCTTGACGTCTGATGAAAAATACCGCGCTTGTCTACATCCGTTCCGATCGTGCACCTGAGCGACGGGGATATCGTTATAAAGGCATTGTGCCCATATCCGCCGAACGCAAAACGAGCCCTCCCCGTCGCACAGGCGCTAAGCGCCTGTGCGACGGGGAAAAGAGCTCGTCAATATCGCAGTCCTTATTAGGTTTGGCTAAATCGGCGTCCGATTATGCTTCTTAGACGATCGCTAGCGAAATCGTCTTATCTCCCGCTTGCAGCGTCTCCATGCCTTCCGTACGGCCGAACGTAACCGCGTTAACGAGTACGTTATCGCGGAGGACGCCGTCGAATTTAACAAGCGCCGCTTCCAGCTCGGAATCGACATCCAGCACCAGATCTACGCGCTTCTCGATCGGCAAATCGAGCTTCTTCCGCGTGTCCTGCACGGCGCGAATCACTTCGCGTACCCAGCCCTCTTGCTCGAGCTCCGGCGTAATCTCGGTATTCAACGCGACGGTGACGCCGCCACCGGATGCCGACGCAAAACCGGATTTCGCTTCTTTCTCGACGAGCAACTCGTCGACTCCGATCGCAAGCGCTTCGCCTTCCGGCGATACGAAGTTGAACACGCCCGTCTGTACGACATTATGAGACTCGTCTCCGCTCAAGGCCTTAAGCGCCGCTTGAATCGGACCGACGTTTTTGCCGTATTTTTTGCCCGCGACTTTGAGGTTCAGCTTTAAGTTGAAGTTAACGAAGCTGCTGTCGTCCGAGGCGAGCGTGATCGTCTTCACGTTGATCTCGTCTTTGATGATGTCCTCGTAGTCCGCCAAATTGAACGCCCCGCTCAGCGATACGAGAAGATCGGACAACGGCTGGCGCGTCTTGATGTTGGACTCGTTACGGATGTTACGTGCCAGTTCGACGAGATTGCGGGCAGTTGCCATGTCCCGTTCCAGCTCTTCGTCGATCGCAGATAGGTCCGCTACCGGATAGTCCGCCAAATGGACGCTTCCTTCGCCGCCCAAATTGCCGTAGATGTCCTCTGCAACGAACGGTGCATATGGCGCGATCAGGCGAGACAACACGAGCAGCACTCTTCCGAGCGTTTGATAAGCGGCCAGCTTATCGTCCGTAAGCCCGCTTCCCCAGAAACGGTCGCGCGAACGGCGCACGTACCAGTTGGACAGCTCGTCGATGAACGACTCGATATTTTTCGCCGGATTGAGAAAGTCGTTCGCTTCCAGCCCGGTGGTAACGGACGCCTCAAGCGAATTCAGACGGGAAATGATCCACCGGTCAAGCTTATTGTCGGACTTGACAGTCGGATGCTGACCCGGCACGTACCCGTCGATCGTCGCGTAGAGCGCATAGAAAGCATGCGTGTTCACTAGCGTGTCCACGACTTTCGATTTCGCTTCCGCCACGATGCCTTTCGAGAACCGTTTGCTGTTCCACGGCGCGCTGTCCGCGAGAAGCGCCCAACGGAACGCGTCGGTGCCGAATTCGTTGATGATTTCCCAAGGGTCGATAACGTTGCCTTTGGATTTGCTCATCTTTTGCCCGTTCTCGTCCAGCACGTGGCCGGTGGAGATTACGGATTTGTACGGCGCTTTGCCGTTATACAGCGTCGAGACGGCCAGCAGGCTGAAGAACCAGCCGCGCGTCTGGTCAATGCCCTCACAAATGAAATCCGCGGGATATTGCTCGGCGAACTTCGCTTCGTCGCCTAGCGGGTGGAAATATTGCGCGAACGGCATAGAACCGCTGTCGAACCAGACGTCGATCACTTCGGACGCGCGGGTCATGACACCTCCGCAAGAGCATTTCAGTTGCACGGCGTCGACGTACGGCTTATGCAGCTCCAGATCCGCAGCGACGTCGCCCACCGCTAGCTCGCGTAGCTCGCTCCGGTTATGCACCGCCTTCTCGTGCCCGCACGATTCGCAAGTCCATACGTTAAGCGGCGTACCCCAATAACGGTTACGGCTAATGTTCCAGTCGACGAGATCTTCGAGGAACTTGCCGAAGCGTCCGTCGCGAAGATGCTCCGGATACCACTGGATCGTCTTGTTGTTCTCGATCAATTGGTCTTTGACCGCCGTAGTCTTGATGAACCAGCTCTCCGTCGCGTAGTAGAGCAACGGCGTTTTGCAGCGCCAGCAGAACGGGTAGCTGTGTTCGTATTTTTCCTTGTGGTACAACAGACCAAGCTCGGAAAGCTTGCGCACGATATCGACGTCGCAATCTTTGACGAACCGTCCGGCCAAATCCGTTACTTCATCGATATAACGTCCGGCGCTGTTCACGACCATGAGCATCGGGATGCCGTGCTGTTTGGCGACGCGGTGGTCGTCTTCGCCGTGAGCGGGCGCGATATGAACGATACCGGTACCGCTCGTATCGCTAACGTAGTCGGCATCGATGATCCGGTAGGCGTTATCTACCGTCACGTATGGGAACAGCGGCTCGTACGTCAGGCCAACCAACTCGCGTCCTTTGACCGTACCGAGCACTTCGTAGTCGCCCTTCATCACTTTCTCGACGAGCGCGCTCGCGAGAATGTATACGCCGTCCGCTTGGCGTACGCGGGCGTAATCTAACTCCGGATTTACGGCTAGCGCAACGTTCGCAGGCAACGTCCATGGCGTCGTCGTCCAGGCGAGCGCGTATTCGCCGCTGCCGGACAGCTTGAACTTCGCGGTCGCCGTCAAGTCTTTGACGTCCTCGTAGCCTTGCGCCACTTCGTGCGAGCTAAGCGTAGTCTGGCAATCCGGGCAATAAGGACTTACGCGATGGCCGCGGTACAGTAGCCCTTTCTCGTGAATCGTGGCGAGAATATGCCATACGCTCTCGATGTACTCGTCCTTGAGCGTGATGTAAGGATCGTCGAGATCCGTCCAATAAGCGATCGCTTCGGTCAGCTCGCGCCATTGGCGCTCGTATTCGAACACGCTCTCGCGGCATTTCTTGATGAACGGTTCCACGCCGTACTTCTCGATCTCCTGCTTGCCCGAAATGCCGAGTTGTTTCTCCACGCCGAGCTCAACCGGAAGACCATGCGTATCCCAGCCGGCTTTGCGGATTACGCGATAGCCCGCCATCGTCTTATAACGGCTAACAAAATCTTTAATGACGCGGCCGAGCACGTGTCCGATGTGCGGCTTGCCGTTCGCCGTCGGCGGTCCCTCGTAGAAGACGAAGTTCGGACGGTCCGCCCGGTTCTCGATCGACTGACGGAACGTATTCTCTTTGCTCCATTGTTCCAAAATGCGCTGCTCGCGGGCTCTAGCCCGCTCCTTGACGTCTACGCGACGCATAAGACTCAACCCCTTATCATGTCTGAAAATAACAAAAAACCTCATCCCGGTAAGGGACGAGGTTGAACTCGCGGTACCACCCTTGTTCCGCTTCCGATCGGGATACCCGACGGGGCGGCTCTTGGCGGCCGAATCGTATCGGCCAGCTCTTATAACGGTGAGCGTCCGGCTACCTCTACTTGCGCGCTGCCGCGCGATGTTCGAGCAAGCTTCTCGGGGATGATCTTCGGCAAGCTTCGGTCGTCGGCTCGCACCTTCCGCCAACTCTCTTGAGACCTGATGCATGCGTACTGTTCCCGTCATCGAATGATCATTAGTATACTCCATTTATACTGATTGTTGTGAAGTTTGTCAAACGGCGGACTTAAATCGGGCGCAAAAAAAAAGACCCCGAAAGGTCTCTTATTAGCTCGTTCGCTTTATGCCTCGATGCCTCTAGGCTCCCGATGATCGAGCGATTCCCAGCCGTCCTGCGTCAGCAGCTCAAGCTGCGTCTCGACGAGCGCGCGGAACCGGGCGCGATAGATCGCGGCTTGCTTCTTCAGCTCTTCGACTTCCAGCGCGACTTTGCGGGACTTGGAGAGCGCGTCGTTGATAATGCGGTCTGCGTTCTTCTCCGCTTCCTTAACGATGAGCTGCGCTTCCTTCTTCGCGTTGGACTTCAAATCGTCAGCCGCTTCTTGCGCGACGATGATCGTCTTGCTGAGCGTCTCTTCGATGTTGGAGAAGTGCCCCAGCTTGTCTTGCGCTGCGCTCACTTGATTGTTAAGTTCTTTGTTCTCGCGGATCAGCGCTTCGAAATCTTTGATGATCTGATCGAGAAATTCGTTTACTTCGTCTTCGTCGTATCCGCGCAGTCGGCGGCCGAATTCTTTATTGTGGATGTCTAATGGTGATAATGGCACTGGCGCACCTCCGAGTTCGTATTGTCTATATCTCCTGTTCCAGTCATAGACTCAATTCGACGAAACGCGCTCGATTCCTGCTAACCGATCATACAAATTTACCGATTCTTACCCGAATTCTACCGCTTTTCGACATTCCCTCGACTTCGAGCACTTTAAATCGCCCGAGGCCTTTGACGGAAACGACGTCGCCTTCCTTCAACGATTCGGCCGGATTCTCTTCTGCTTTCCAGTTCACTCGGCATCGGCCCGCACGAATCGGATCCACGATTTTCGTCCGGCTTAACCGAAACACATCGCTTGCAATGCCATCCAGTCGCATGGAGGCGACGGAAAGTACCTGCTCGTCCATCTTCGACACAACGACCTTCAACTCGGCAAGCGGCCGCACCGAAACGGACACATCGACCCGATGCGCCTGCTTCATATGACCGATCAGGAAGTCGCCGATCTCCTCGGTGATGAGCGCATGACAGCCTGACTCGCTGACGTGCAGGTCGCCGATCTTCTCTCGTTTAATTCCGAGACCGAGCAGCGCCCCTAAGTAGTCGCCATGGTCCAAATCCGATATGCGGCGATCGTCCGAAGCAATATCTAGTACGGTAATACCCATATCCTCGTCTTCGAGCATCCGGTAATCCGGCGCGACGAGCGCCCTACGGCGCTCCGCCTGGGAATAACCTCCGTCGAGCCGGACTTGCGCATCCGGATGGCGATTCGCGAGCGACAACAAAATAGACGCCTGGCGAGGATCGAGAAAGTCCGTGCGCTTCATCTCGTGATAAAGCGCGGCACGTTCGACCCATTCCCAGGCGCGGTCCACGAACGATTTCTCGTCCGGGTGAAAATGTTCGTAAATATTTTTGTGAGCCATGATCGTTCCTTCCTACTGTACGAACGCGTCGATAACGACCTTCAAGCCTCTGGCTACTAAATAAACAGACAAAGAAGCGACGATCGGCGAAATGTCCATAATGCCGCCGATCGGCGGAATAATGCGGCGAAACGGTCTCAAGTACGGTTCCACTAATCGGCCCAGCATCTCGCCGACGAAGCTTTCGCGAACGTTAGGCAGCCAAGACATCAGTACGTAAATGAGAATCATGTAAAAATAAATATCCGCCAGCATATCGATATAATGGGAAATATCGTTCAATGGGTCACCTCATTCTAGGGTTGTCGGCTTCCTCCGTTAAAATCTCCGTGATCGTACCCGATACTTCTACGGAGTCGGGCGTGCACAGGAAAATGTCGGAGCCTACTTTAGAGATGTGGCCTCCCAGCGCGTACACGGTACCGCTTAAGAAATCTACGATGCGGATCGCTTGGTCTCTTCTTACGCGCTGCAAGTTCACGACGACGGAGCGGCGGGATTTCAAGTGATCGGCAATGTCTTGGGCTTCGTCATATGTACGAGGCTCGGTCAATACGACGCGGGCGTTTTTCTGCGAATGGATGCTCACGACATTGTTCTTACTTGATTGTTTACGCGAATCAAAGACCGGCGTTTCAATTTCTTGCTCTTCGTCGTGACGGGTATTACGATCGCCGGCTTCGACCAGCTCTTCCTCTTCCTGCAAGCCCAGATAATTCAGAAATTTGTTCATGACGCCCATAATATTCCCTCCTCTAATCTTCTTTCCCGACTAAGACCGTACCCAAACGCACGTGGGTTGCGCCTTCTTCCACGGCAACCTCGAAATCTCCCGACATCCCCATCGAGAGCGCCGTAAGCGGCTCTCTCCATACCGCAGTCCGATTGAGGTCGTCTCTGAGTTGTCTAAGCTTGCGGAAGATTGGACGGGTATCCTCTGGCTCGCTTTCATACGGGGCCATCGTCATCAAGCCGATCGGCTTGATGCGGTCGAAAGGTTCAAGCTGGCGAATAAACGCCCCCAGCTCGTCCGGTGGAAGACCATGCTTCGATTGCTCCCCCGAGACGTTCACCTGCAAGAAGCAAGGCACCTCGAGACCGAGCAGGCTCGCTCGTTGATGAATCGCTTCGGCGAGCGACAAGCGATCAAGCGAATGAATGAAGTCGAACTTGCCGACGACATCCTTGACTTTGTTAGTCTGAAGTGACCCGATATAGTGGAACACGGCTTGATCTTTCAGCGTTTCCCACTTTTCTTTGGCGTCGGGCCAACGGTTCTCGCCGATATGATTCAGCCCTTCGCGTACCGCGGCTTCGGCCGTCGCCGTCGATACGTACTTCGTGACCGCGATGATTTGCACTTCTTCGCGGTTTCTGCCGCTTCTGCGGCATGCTTCCTGCAGCCGGCTTTCCACGTCCCGCAGACGGGTTTGCAGCGTCACGGCACGTTCACCTCGTTTTCCTTCCGAGCCAGCTCATCATTCGCCCGGTGTTGCCGTTCTCCATCCGATGAGAGAATAACAGATCTTTGCGGCAACCCGTGCACCATAATGTCATTTCGATGTTGCTCGGCAAAATTCCTGCTTTTATCATAAGATGTCGGTTCAATAGTTTCAAGTCCAGTCTAGCTCGTCCATCGCGAGCGGGCATGACAATTCGCTCCGCCGACGCTTTTTCGCCGTCTTCGAACAGCGTATTCACGACCGGCCGGACGTGCCGGAGCACGGCTTCGTCCACCTCATAGCAGCATCCGCCGATCGACGGACCGATCGCCGCGCGAACGTTTGCGGGCTCCGCGCCGAACGCTTCCGTCATTTTCCCAACCGTTCGCGAGGCGATATCGGCGACAGTCCCTTTCCAGCCGGCATGGGCTAAACCGAGACTTTGAGTATGGGGATCATAGAAATATAACGGAACACAATCCGCGTAAAACATCGCCAAAAGGACGTCCGGCAAATTCGTCACTAACGCGTCCGTATTTTGAATCGCGCTGTCGCGATCGTATCTTCCGCTGCCTACGTCTTCCCGCGCGATTACTTTCACATCGTTGCCGTGCACTTGCTCGGCGCATGTCCAGACTTCGAATGACCAGCCGAGCATCTGCGCGATTTGTTTACGGTTCGCGATTACGGAATCCGGGTCATCTCCGACGTGGAGCGCCGTATTGCTTGCATGCCTCGTCGTGAATCCCGCGGTGATGCCTTCATCGGCGCACCAAGACTGCAACATCAACAAAGCATCGTTCGCGTCTTCCTGCCGCAAAACAAAAGGTTCCATGAGGGAACACCTCCCAAAGCACAGTGTACCATAGCTGCGCTCAGGACACGAAGCTATCTAGCGAGATGCTGATCCCCGTCTTCCAACCGGTATGTTACCTTGGCGTCATCCAGACGTACCAATACGACGTCGGTGCCTATTTTCACGATATTCCGCCATGGAATGATGACATCGTTTCCCCCTCCGAACATGCCGAACAAGCGGGTCGACGTCGGCACGACGATCGCATCGATTCTTCCTTGACGCAGATCAAGCTCGAGATCGCTCACTTGCCCAAGCTTTTTGCCGTCTACGATGTTGATGACGTCCTTCGTCTGGAAATCGGATATTTTCATGCGCTCACGCTCCCCGTAGGCCGGGCTTCGCACCCTATAAATCAATATATGAGCCGCGCTCCCCGAATTGTCTCGCCCTACCAAAAAAAGGTGAAGCCACTTGGCTCCACCTTTCGCAACAAACCGTTATTAAGTTTTTACGTGTTTCTGCATTTGCTGAATCGCCGATTTCTCAAGCCGAGAAACCTGCGCTTGCGAAATGCCGATCTCGTCGGCTACTTCCATCTGGGTTTTCCCTTCGAAAAACCGCATCGATAAAATCATTTTCTCGCGTTCGTTCAGCTTTCGCATCGCTTCTCTGAGCGCGATTTCTTCGATCCACTGAATATCCTTGTTCCGTTCGTCGCTAATCTGATCCATAACGAAGATCGGATCGCCGCCGTCATGATAGATCGGTTCGAACAACGACACGGGATCTTGAATCGCGTCTAGCGCGAAAACAATGTCCTCTTTAGGCACATTCAGCACTTCGGAAATTTCCAAAATCGTCGGCTCTCTGGCATGTTGATTGGTCAATTGGTCCCTCACCTGCAACGCCTTGTAGGCAATGTCTCGAAGGCTCCGCGATACTCGAATCGGATTGTTGTCACGTAAATATCTCCGGATTTCGCCGATGATCATCGGAACCGCGTACGTGGAGAAGCGTACGTTCTGTCCAAGGTCGAAATTATCGATCGCTTTCATGAGACCGATACAGCCGACTTGGAACAAGTCGTCCACGAATTCCCCCCGATTATTAAACCTCTGAATGACGCTCAGCACGAGCCGAAGGTTGCCATTCACTAATTTTTCCCGGGCCGTTATCTCTCCACGTGTTTGCAGAGCTAGAAATAGTTCCCTCATTTCGGCATTAGTCAGAACGGGCAGCTTTGAGGTGTCCACTCCACAAATCTCCACTTTGTTGCGGGTCAAGGCAATTCCTCCCGGGGAGCAGCATTAATGTAAAGTATCTCCGGCAAGGGGGTTTTTATTCCGCAAAATGAGACTTCGCCCGCTAGTGGTAAATGAGTGAAAAGATCGAATTTTCGCTAAAATTCACACCATTTTGTTAAATTCCTTACGCAGCCGCTTAATTATTCGCTTTTCCAGACGGGAAATGTACGATTGGGAAATGCCCAGCAAATCCGCGACATCCTTCTGCGTTTTCTCTTCCCCGTCGGCGAGACCGAACCTTAGCTCCATAATCGTCCGCTCCCGGTCGCTTAGTTTATCCAACGCTTTATGGAGGAGCTTGCGATCGACCTGTTCCTCGATATTGCGATAGATCGTGTCGTTCTCAGTTCCGAGCACGTCGGAGAGCAACAACTCGTTACCATCCCAATCGATGTTCAGCGGCTCGTCGAAGGATACTTCCGTGCGCGTCTTGCTATTGCGGCGCAAGTACATCAAGATTTCGTTCTCGATGCAGCGCGATGCGTAAGTCGCTAATTTGATCTTTTTGTCCGGATCGAACGTATTGACCGCTTTAATGAGTCCGATTGCGCCGATCGAAACAAGGTCCTCGATATGAATGCCGGTGTTCTCGAATTTGCGGGCGATATAGACGACAAGCCGCAGGTTGCGCTCGATAAGCATCGCTCGGATCGCGGCATCGCCCGTATTCAGCCTCTCCAGCAAATACTCTTCCTCTTCACGGCTCAGCGGTGGGGGCAATGCCTCGCTCCCGCCGATGTAATACACTTCTTCGCTCTTCCAGCCAAGCAAGAACAGCAGGCGGTAGAGCGTCAGTTGGGACTTTAGTTTCAAGTTCACGAGCATTTCTGCAATCCTCCTGTCAGGCTGGCTGAGATGGCGCCGACGCTTTAGCGTCCGCTTGCGCCAGGTCGGGATGGACGATGGCACGGTAACTGGCATCCGATGACAACGTTCCGCCGTCCAATCCGATCAATACGCGTACCGACGTCAATGGGGTTTGCCCTTGATGGGTAAGGGTAACCGAATCTGGCTTAAAACCTAACATTAGCTTCGGGCTTCCGTTAACGGCCCGATAAGGAATCAGCCGAAGCCGATGGCTCCATGCGAACGGCTCGGGATCGTCCGTGCCGAGCTCGGCGACCAAGCTGTCCGCCGATTCGCCCTTTAGCCGGTCGCACCATCCGGCCGGCAACTGTTCTTTCCACACGCTTGCTTCCATGATCATGACAGGCGTTCTCGTTAACGGCTCGTACAACCGGTTGCCCGTATCCAAAAGCCCTCTGACCGTCCAAGTTCGACCTTCCACCCGCACTTCGACGTCCCAGATAAGCGCCTCTACGTTTTGCCGCTTGCGGCGCGTCTCCGACGTTCCGTGGAACAACCATACGGACAACAAGAACGTCGTCACGAATAGACCAAGCTGCATTTGCCATTGCAAGGCGATGCCGCCGTCTTGCGTAACCGACATCCCTCCCCACGGCGTATCCGATGACCTAATCAAGTAGCTTAAGCCGATAACGCCGCCGAGCGTCGCGAAATTGACCGTATAGAAAGCGCCGATGTTGCGTAATAGTTGCATAGGGCCACCGTAACCGAACGTCAGGAACACCATAGCTAGCGATACGAGCACTTTGCCTGCGAAAGAGTACAGAAACGGAACACTCGTCAAAAACATTGAAGCCGCATAAATCGCCCCGAGTACGGCTGCGCCGATTACCCGGGATTTCGCGGGGTAGATCCGCCTTACTTTGGCCGTTAGTAAAAGTACGATTCCGTCAACCGCTAGATTAGTGAAAAACACGAGATCCACGTATACGACCATCTGGAACCCCCATCCTTGTTCGCCCGGAACTTCCGCTTTCCATGTAGGCCGGGATGGATGAAATCAGTATAATCGCTTTCAAATAAGGTGTCTGTCAAACCATGCCGGCCTTTCCTTCATTTTTTTGTCGACATAGGTATCCCTTTCGCTCAGTCCGGATTCAGGCGCGTCACGTTCTCTTTTAACCTCCTTTACAACGATATCCCCTTCGCTCAGGCTGGATTTGGGTTAGTATAATATTCCATAAAATCGTTGATATAAGAACGTATGTTTGCTATAATCTAAACAAGAACACATGTTCGAATTTAAGGAGTTGAACGCCTTGGACATGACTTACGAAGCTTTTTGCAGCTCTTTCGAGACAGAGGAAGATTGCATGCAAGCGTTATTCAAAGTCAAATGGCCGGATGGCTTTCGCTGCCCGATCTGTTCGAATACGAATTGCTACGTAACTTCGACTCGCCGTCTTCCGCTGTACGAATGCGCTAGATGCAGAACGCAAACTTCCCTCATCTCCGATACCATTTTCCGAGGTTCACGCACGCCTCTTCGATCATGGTTTCGTGCTATTTTCCTACATACGCAATGGAGAGGCATCAACGCGCTCCAGCTGTCGGAAAAAATAAATGTCTCGTACAAAACTGCGTGGTTGATCTGCCACAAAATTCGCTTTGCCATGAGCCAGTCGGATGCCGAAAATCTGCTAAGCGGAATCGTTCGCGTGTCGGATGCGATCCTGTATAGACGGATTATTCCGCCGCGTAATTTTCTTGAATTCGAGCAACCCGTATTTGTCGGTTCAATGGAAGATGAGCACGGTGAAATAACACGTTTTAAAATACGAGTCTCGCCTCGATCGTTGCGGAAAGATCGTCATAGTTCTCCCGACGCTTCATCGTTCATTCAGCAAGTTGTAGTTCCAACCTCCATACCCGGTACCATCGTCACGAAGCGCCACGGCAAGGAAGTTAACCGCGAACTAAGATGGGTCTGCAGAGACGCGGAAAGATGGATGGCGTCCAAGTTCCGCGGCGTCGGATTAAAACATCTGCAAGTCTATCTTGATCATTATTGCTACATAGATAGTAGACAAGAAGATTCCTCGATCTTTATCGATTTGTTGCGTGACTGCGTGCGTCGGGTCGGTATTAACTACCCTAAGTTAACGGGTACACTTAACCGTCGCTCATCCAGACCGGTCAGGCAGAAGCATGCTGCAATTGCTCTTGTCGGGTAGTCGCTTTTTTGCTGACCCACGCCTATTTCTTTCCCCTTGAATAGCCCTACGTACCTGAAATAGGTGGTAGGTGGAAATCGTTGCAAGTGGATTCCTTGTTGCCATTGTTTCGTTTCCTGAGCAGTGGGGATTTCGTTGTAAGGGGAGTTCCTGTGTTGTTGCCCCGTTCCTGAGCGGAGGGGATATCGTTGTAAAGGGAAGTTAAGAGGACCTAGCCGGGTAACAGATAGGCGGATTGGGTGCGTAAATCTAAGCGAACCGGTGCGCTACCTGAGCGACAGGGATATCGATGTCGTGTGGAAAATTAAAAAGCCCCGATCCCATAAATGGAATCGGAGCTTGAGGATTACAAATTAGCGGTCGCGACGGTTACGCAGGAACGCTGGAATGTCCAGTTGGTCGCTAGACAAATTTTGCGTTCCGAACGGACGAATGTTATTCCCGTTCGTACGGGAATCGTTCGCGCTTGTCGTCGGTTCTGCAGCTTGTTGCGCCTGGTGTTGAGGCTGAGGCGCTTGATGTTGATGCTGCTGCGGCAAACCCGGCGATGGACGACGAGACGCGTTGCGGTGCTCAAAGCCTGTCGCGATGACGGTGACTTTGATCTCGTCCTTCATGTTGTCGTCGATGCTTGCGCCGAAGATCATGTTAACTTCCGGATCGGAAGCGGAGATGACGATTTCGGCAGCTTCGTTGACTTCGAACAGCGACAGGTTAGAGCCGCCCGTAATGTTCATGATGATGCCGCGCGCGCCTTCGATAGAAGTTTCGAGCAGCGGGCTCATGATCGCTTTACGCGCTGCATCCATGGCGCGGTTCTCGCCCGTAGCGGTTCCGATGCCCATCAGAGCGGATCCGCGTTCGGTCATGATCGTCTTGACGTCGGCGAAGTCCAAGTTGATTAGGCCTGGTACGGCAATCAAATCGGAAATGCCTTGCACCGCTTGACGAAGGACGTTATCGGCTTCGCGGAACGCCTCCACCATCGGAGTCTTCTTGTCGACGATCTCCAGCAAGCGGTCGTTAGGAATAACGATCAGCGTGTCTACTTTTTCTTTGAGAGCTTCAATCCCGAGATCCGCTTGCATAGAACGCTTACGGCCTTCGAAAGTGAACGGACGCGTAACGACGCCTACGGTCAGCGCGCCGCATTCTTTAGCCAGTTCCGCGATGACAGGAGCCGCGCCGGTACCCGTACCGCCACCCATACCTGCCGTAACGAATACCATATCAGCGGTTTTCAGCGTGTTCGTAATGAATTCGCGGGATTCCTCAGCGGCTTTCTTGCCCACTTCCGGATTAGCTCCGGCGCCGAGACCGCGGGTTAGCTTGTCCCCGATCTGAAGCTTTTGTTCGGACTTCGTTAAGTGCAACGCTTGCGCATCTGTATTTACGGTAATGAACTCGACGCCTTTGACGCCGGTCTCGATCATCCGATTCACAGCATTACTACCACCGCCACCTACACCGATGACCTTAATTTTAGCGAGCGGTTCCATTTCAAAATCAAATTCCAACATAATTCCTAACTCCTCCTCGCTTCGTGCGCATGGTTCCTCGTAAGCGGCGGCTTAAATAAATTCCTTGAACATGTTTTTGAACCATTCAACAATGCCAGGTTTGGACGCCGTGCTTCCGGTCGTTTTCGCTTTGCTCGGGCGCTTAGCTCCCGTTGCGCCACGCGCGCGGACATGTTTGCTTACATACTGAATCATGCCGACGCCGCTGCTGAATGACGGGTCCCGAACTCCGATATAATCGGGAACGGCTACTCTCACATTGGACTCCAGCTCGAGTTGGGCCAAAGGAAGAACGCTTGGCAAGGAAACGGAACCGCCCGTAAGCACGTAACCGTTGATCTTATCAAGGTACCCTAGACGCTTCACTTCTTGTCGGATCATTTGGAAAATCTCTTGCATGCGAGGCTCGATAATGTTGGCGAGATCAAGCTGCGAGAATTCCTTTTCCATATTGCTTCCGACTCTCATGACTTTAAACTTCTGATCGTCCGCGGCATCTTCGATCCGCGCGCAACCATACTTGAGCTTGATTTTCTCGGCATGCTCCGTCTGGGTCTTAAGTCCGTAGCAAATATCGCTCGTCACGTAATCCCCGCCGATCGGCAAAGTAGATACCGCCGCCAAACTTCCGCCTTCGAAGATCGCAAGCGTAGTAGCGCCAGCTCCGACATCGGCAAGAACCGTGCCCATCATCTTCTCGTCTTTCGTTAGCGCCATCATGCCCGATGCCAAAGACATCAGGATGACACCGGAAATACGCAGACCTGCTTTCTCCACGCATCTCATCAAGTTATGTATCGCTGCTTTTGTACCCGTAATGATCGTGCATTCGACTTCCAGACGAACGCCGATCATGCCCCTCGGGTCTTGAATGCCCGACAGGCCGTCAACCAAATACTGCTTCGGCACAAGACCGATAATTTCCCGTTCAGGAGGCAAAGCGACGACTTTAGCCGCTTGCAGAACCCGTTCGATGTCTTCTTCGCCGATTTCCCGATCTTCGTTGGAAACGGCTACTACGCCGTGATTGCTTTGCAATGCGATGTGATTGCCAGCGATCCCGACATAAACCTCGCTTATTCCGATACCGACCATACGCTCTGCATGGTCGACGGCATTACGGATGGATTGCACGGTTTGGTCAATATCTACAATGGCTCCCTTACGAATTCCATCGGAATCCGCGGATCCTACGCCAATGATGTTAATGGCCCCGTTGCTGATCTCCCCGATAATCACCCGGATTTTCGAAGTTCCAATATCCAGGCTGACGATGAGGTCATTGTTGCTCAACCGGTGGCACCTCCCGTAGATCAATGAAAAAATAGCTGCATACTAGGGATGCTTCCTACTACATATTCCACATCCGTGAGGTTTTCCCTCTTTTTTCAACAATTTTTTTGATTATTCGTCAAGGGTGCGAAAATCATGAAAATACGAATCTACCCTCTTCACCCATAAATGAAATTCTAGCATTCTTTTTGATTATTGAGTAGAGTCCTTTTCCTTAATATTATCGGCTTCTTGCGTCTCATTGTTTGCATTTTCTGCCGAATAGGGCAAATAAGTGTCCGCCTCCAGCATAACGACCTTGCCGGGCTCGCGATTTTGTACAATGTCGCTAAGATAGGATATTTTGTCAGGAAGTTTACCTATGGTCGTGACGATCTCGAACCTCGAACGCGTGAACAACGTGATTCTATCGGCATAGGCCGTCGACGGATCCGGATGAATTTCGGAAAGATCCGACAGCATATACGGCGGCAGGCTGCTTAAAATGCGGCACAGCGCGATCAAGTTCGGGTCTTTCGGCTCCCACCCGGACAAGATAGGCTTGTCCGGCAGCTTGCCTTCGCGCAGCGGCAGGATTAGTCCGTTAGCCAGCACGGAAAATACTTTCCCGTCCGCGGACAGCTGCACGGCTACTTCCGGATACTCGCTAACGGTGATGCGGAGCACGCCGGGAAATTTTTTGCTGATCGAAACCGACTGAAGCGGTTCGAGTTTGGCGACCCGAGCTTTAAGCTCGCTCGCTTTCGGGAAGAAGAACGAGTCTCCCGTCTTCACGTCGAGCACCTGCTTCACTTCGTCTTGGCTTAGATAGGACGTTCCTATCACTTGGATTTCCGAATATTTCGACAAGGACGAACGGAAGAACAATACGACGATAATGCTGACGACGATCGCGAATACGAGCCACAACAGCACTCTCTTGCCTCGGCTTGTCCGCTTTTCCCCTTCCGCCTTCAAAGCGGGAATACGTTCGATTCGTTCGTTCACTGCTCGTCCTCCCACTTTCCTGTTCGTAACAAAAAAGCTCCCCCGCCGCTTCGTTAACCGCTTCGGCGGGGAACGCTCTATTTCAACTGAATACTTTGCTTGAATTAAGTTCTCTGACAATGTTGCCGCCGATTCGCCGGAACATCTCTTCGATCCGGTCATAGCCCCGATCGATGTGATGCACCTGCTCGACGACCGTACGGCCCTGCGCGGCTAAGCCGGCAATGACGAGGGCGGCGCCCGCCCGAAGGTCGGTAGCTTCCACGTTCGTTCCGTACAGCTGCGGCACGCCGCGAATGAACGCATTGTTCAAGTCGACCCGAATGTCCGCGCCCATGCGGCACAATTCCTCCACATGCTTGAACCGACCTTCGAAAATCGTCTCTTTCATGACGCTCACGCCGTCCGATAAAGCCAATAGAGTCATGACCTGCGCCTGCAGATCCGTAGGAAAAGCCGGATACGGCGACGTTACGATACGCTCTACGGCCTTAGGCCGAGTCGTCGCGCCGACTTTCATTATATCATTGCCGATATCGATTTGAACACCAGCGCGCCGCAGCGCGTGGATGAGCGACGTAAGATGATCCGGGCGGGTGTTTTCGAGCGTCACTTCGCCCCGCGTAGCGGCAGCGGCGACCATGACGGTTCCCGATACGATACGATCGGGTATGACCTCGTAATCGCAGCCGTCAAGCGATTTGACGCCGTCGATCGTAATGATGTCGGTACCCGCGCCTTTCACTTGCGCGCCCATCTCGTTCAAAAATTGCTGCAAGTCTTGAATTTCCGGTTCTCTCGCAGCGCCGACTATCGTCGTACGGCCCTGCGCCAGCACCGCAGCCATCATGATGTTCTCAGTCGCCCCGACGCTAGGGAAATCCAATATGATTTCCGCCCCGGTCAGCTTGCGAGCCGTGCACACGATGCGACTGCCCTTCTCTCTTATGTTGGCGCCTAACGCCATTAAACCCCTCAAATGCAAATCGATCTTTCTCTCGCCGATGGCGCAACCTCCGGGTTGATAGAGCTGCACTTCCCCGAAACGGGCGAGAAGCGGTCCCATCAAAAATACCGAAGATCGCATTTTCCGCATCAGCGTCTCCGGAATGTGAGAGGATGTTGCAGCCGCCGGCTCGACGGTTACCACCGTATCCTGATGTCGGGCTCCGCACCCGATATCCCGCAAAATGTCCAGCATCACTTCGATGTCTAGCAGTCGGGGAACGTTGCGGATCGTCACTTTACCTTCCGCGAGCAAGCTGGCAGCCAAAATCGGCAATGCGGCGTTTTTGGCTCCGTGGATACGAATGGTGCCCGAAAGCGGTTGACCGCCTTCAATCACCAAATTGTCCAAGGGTTTCACCTCCGGGTTACCGCTCGCCCATCATGAGAACCTCCGGTACTAACTTTACTCCGTTTTGTTGTTCGATTATTGTTTGGACTCGTCGCATGAGGGTGAGCACGTCCTCAGCCGTCGCACCACCGTGGTTAACGATGAAGTTGGCGTGCACTTGGGATACTTCCGCCGCACCTTCGCGCAGCCCCTTGAGCCCGGCCGCTTCGATCAGCCTCGCGGCGAAATCGTTCGGCGGGTTTCGGAATACGCTGCCTGCGCAAGCCATCTGAAGCGGTTGCGTCCGGCGGCGGCGGTCTTTGAACGTTGCCATCGCCGCGGCGATTTCCTTGCGGTCGCCGCTCTCCAGCGCGAATACGGCGCGAACGACGATGCCGCGTCGTTCGTGCAGGATGGAGTGGCGGTAAGAGAAGCTCATCTCTTCATTCCCTAGTACAGACCGACTTCCGTCTTCCCAGATGATGTCGGCTGACTGTAAGATACGTGAAATATCCGAATGATGCGCGCCGGCGTTCATGTATACGGCACCGCCGACCGTTCCGGGAATTCCTCCCGCGAATTCCAGACCGGTCAACCCTTCTTTGCCGACCATTACCGACAGCTTGATGAAGGAATACGAAGCGCCTGCAGTCACCGTATTCCCTTCGAAGTGCACGTCGTCGAAGCGATCGCCTAGCTTAATGACGGCTCCGCGAACCCCTTTATCGGATACGAGCGTGTTGGAGCCCCGACCGAGAACGCACCAAGGAACCCCATGGCGGTGCAGAAGCGCCAGCGCGCGCGACAACTGCTCTTCGTTCTCGGGGATGAGAAGCAAATCGGCGGGTCCGCCGATTTCCCAAGTCGTATATTTGGCGAGCGGTTCATTGACCCGCACGCGGCCGATTTGAGCTTCTTCCAGCTCCGAGATCAACTGCTGCATCATAACTTCCTCCTTGCGCGTCCTACAGGGCTGTGCCACTGTCGATAGCTTCCGGCGCCTTGCATTCGGCTGTCACGATCACGCTGTATCTTATGACAGGTAGGCAAGGGTGGTGACAATCGCCTAGTCGGCGCCCTGTTAGGCGCGCACTATGTTCTCCGGGTAATCCGGTTCATTTGCGTAAGTATCGTTTGCGCGGCGTTCGGCATGCCTAGCTTGCGGGATGCTTGCGCCATCGCGTTTCTTCTCGCCGGATCGCCCATGATCGAAGCGATGCGGGCGAATAATCGTTCTCCGGACAAGTCCGATTCGAGCAGCAATTCCGCCGCGCCTCTATCCGCTAGACTTTTAGCGTTCGCTTCCTGATGGTTGTTCGTTACGTTGGGCGACGGAATCAAGATCGCGGGAATGCCGAGCGATGTGATCTCCGCAATAAAAGAAGCGCCCGCGCGGCCTACGAACAGAGACGCCGCGGATAGCACTTCAGGCATATTGTGAATATACGGGTACAAATGCACCCGGTTCGAGACGACGGGCAATAGCTTCTTCGCTTTCGCCTCCGTCTCTTCGTAGAATCGTTCGCCGGTGACGAATACGAAGTGAACTTTGGAAAGTTCGGGAAGAAACGGTATCATTTCCGCGATCGCGTCATTGAGCGCCCGCGCTCCTCCGCTGCCGCCGGCGACAAGCACGAAAGGTTCGCCGTTCGTTAAACCGAGCGAAGCGAATCCTTTGCCGGGGTTCGCTTTCATCGCGGTCGAGGCGCACGGATTGCCCGCATGCACCACGTATGGGCACCGGGCGAACTGTTCCACCGATTCCGCGAAACTAACGGCAACCGCGCTAGCATACCGAGAAAGAAATTTATTCGTGAGACCGGGAGCGACGTTCTGTTCATGGATAAGCGTAGGGATGCCGAGCTTCGAAGCCGCATATACGACCGGTCCGCACACGTAGCCGCCGGTACCGATGACGACATCCGGCTTGAACCGCCGAAGCAGCACTTTGGAGCGTTTGACGCCATTCACGAAACGAATAACCGTGCGCACGTTGTCCCACGTTAGCTTTCTCCTGAAACCGGAAACGTCGATCGCTTCGAAAGCAATGCCATGCTGCGGCACGATCCGGTTCTCCAGCCCGCGACGCGTCCCGATATAGAGCAAGGACGAATTCGGATGGTCGTCCATGACCGCGCGGCCAATCGCAAGCGCCGGATACAGATGTCCGCCGGTTCCTCCTCCGGTCAGCACGACGCGCATGCGCATCACCTCGCGTAACGGGATAGGTTAAGCAAAATGCCAAGCGCTGTCAACAACAGCGTAAGGGACGAACCTCCATAACTCACGAGCGGCAACGTAATCCCCGTAACCGGCAAAACCCCGATAACGACGCCGATATTAATAAGCACTTGCACGGCGATAATGCCCACGATTCCGGAAGCGAGCAAGCTCCCGTATGGATCCGTTATCGTAATCGCGGTTCTCATGCCCCGCCAGATTAGCAACAGAAACAGAAGAAGCAGCAACGCGCCGCCGATAAACCCGAGCTCTTCGGCAAGGATGGAAAAGATGAAATCGGTTTGCGGCTCGGGCAAATAGTTATATTTCTGCCGGCTGAGCCCAAGCCCGAGCCCGACTAATCCGCCCGGTCCGATCGCGTAAAGCGATTGTATCGATTGGTAGCCCGCGCCGAGCGGGTCTTGCCACGGATCGAGGAACGCCGTAATCCGCTGCAGCCGGTAGGGCGCCGCGGCGATCAGTCCGACGAGCCCGAAAACCCCGACGAGCCCGAGAGCGCCTAAATGGGCGAGCCTAGCTCCGGCTACGTATATGACGAGCAACGACGCGCCGATCATGACGGCGCCGGTACCGAGGTCCGGTTGCAGCATGATTAACGCGAAAGCGATGCCCATAATGCCTAGCGGAGGCAATAAACCGGTCGTGAACCTCGTAATCTGATTTTGCCGCTCGGAAAGCAGCTTGGCTAAGAACAACACCATCGCGAGCTTCATGAATTCAGAAGGCTGGATACCGAAGGAACCAATGCCCAGCCAACTGCGGGCGCCGCCGCGCCAGACGCCCAGCCCCGGAATCAATACAATGATAAGCAGGCCGAAGCAAAGCAACACAGCAGGAATCGCCCATTTGCGCCATTGCGTATACTCGACGTTCATCGTGACGAACATCGCGGTTACGCCTAGCACCGCGAATATCAGCTGCCGCTTGACGTAATAGAAAGCGTCCCCGTAGTCATGAAATGCGGCGACCGCGCTTGCGCTGTACACCATGACCACGCCAATGGCCAATATGCCTATTATAGCGGAGATCATCCACAAATCGGGAACGGAACGGGTTTTGGCCATGAACCGGACACCTCGAAGATAGCAGAAGTAGGGACAAGCCCCCTTCTACAACGTATGCGCCGATTGCTTAAACATGCGACCTCTCGTTTCGTAGGAAGGGAACATATCCCAACTCGCGCAGGCCGGCGACAGGAGAACGATATCTCCCGGCGAAGCCATCGCCGCGGCTTCCTCTACGGCTCTGCGAACGGTGCTTTCGGCGTCCCCAATAGGTTCGACGAGTTTGACCGCCTCTAAACCGGCTAAAGACGCTATTCGCCCTAGCTTCTCTCTCGTCTCCCCGATCGCGACGAGCCCTTTGAGCCGATCGCGGAATACCGGAACGAGCTCCATATAATCCGATCCCCGATCCAGACCGCCAGCGATAAGGATTAGCGGGGCGGGCAACGATATAATCGACATCGTCGACGCCATCGGATTGGTCGCTTTGGAATCGTTGTAATACTTGACGCCTTGAATCAAGCCGACGTACTCCAACCGATGTTCGACCCCGCGGAAATCGCGCAGCGCCTGAACGAGCTGCTCGGGCTTAGCGCCCGCGGACAACGCGATGGCGATCGCGGCAAGCGCGTTCGCCGTATTGTGCCGGCCGGGAATGCCGAGCTCGTCGACGCGAATGACGCGTTGTTCCCCGCCTTCGGCCGTTCGGCTGACGATCCATCGTTCGGCTTCCGTCTCGCCCTCCGCGCCAGGCTTAATGTCAGCATACGGCGGTTCGACGGATACACCTGCAGGTAATCGTTGCGTCAAAGAAAACGGGACGCGCTGCGCATGAATAGATTCGGCTATCCGCGCGCACGTCTCGTCGTCCGCGTTGTAGATCGCCACATCGGTCTCCTGTTGGTTATCGAACAATTTCGACTTCGAACCGACATAATCCTCCATGTCCCCGTGATAATCGAGGTGGGTTTCCGCTATGTTAAGCAGACAACCGATCCGCGGACGGAAATCCGACGTCCCTTTCAGCTGAAAGCTGCTCAACTCGGCGACGAGCCAGCCGTCAGGGTCTACTTCCTTCACCGCGTCGCTAAGCGGGCGGCCGATATTGCCGGCGACGAGCGGTTTAAGTCCCGCAGCTTCCAGCAGGACGCCGGTCAGCGTAGTCGTCGTCGTCTTTCCGTTGGAGCCGGTAATCCCGATGATCGGCGCAGGGGAAAGCTGTCCCGCCACTTCGACCTCGCTGACGACTTCAACGCCGAGCTGCTGCGCGACGACTACGGGATCAGCCGTGTACGGAATGCCCGGGTTTTTGACCAAGAGCGCGGTTTCCGCGTTAACGAGCCCCTGCGGATGTCCGCCGCACAGGACAGAAATGCCCAAAGCCGTTAATTCGTCGGCTTCGGGACATTGCTCGCGCTCTTTGCGATCGTTCACTACGACATCCGCGCCGATGCCGTGAAATAGCTTGGCTGCGGCGACGCCGCTTCTCGCTAAGCCCAGGACGACGACTTTGCGTCCCCGATAGCTCGATAGTTCCTTCATATCACGATAGCCCCTTATACAGAATCAACCCGACGCCCGCGAGTACTAAGCCGACGAACCAGAACGTCGACACGATCTTCCACTCCGACCATCCCGACAGCTCGAAATGATGGTGGATCGGACTCATTTTGAATACACGTTTGCCGCGCGTTTTGAACGACGCTACTTGAATAATAACCGAAAGCATCTCGATAACGAACACGCCGCCGATGATGAGGAGCAGCAGCTCCGTCTTCGTCAAAATGGCGACCGCGGCGATTCCTCCGCCAAGACCGAGCGAACCGGTGTCGCCCATGAAAATTTTCGCCGGATGCGCGTTGAACACGAGAAATCCGAGCACCGCGCCTACCGTGGCCGCGCAGAACACCGCCGCTTGAGGCTGCGTCGCTTCGACCGCGATAATCGCGAACGCGCCGAACGCGAGCGCGCTTGTCCCGGATAACAACCCGTCCAGCCCGTCCGTGAAGTTAACGGCGTTGCTGGCTGCGAAGAACATGATGACGACGAGTGCGTAGTATCCCCAACCTAGCTCGAGCGACCAATCCGCTCCCGGGAAAGAGATCGCCGTGCTATGGTCCATTTTGTGAAGCAGCACGCAGAAAATAATCGAGAAAAGCAGTTGGCCGAACAGCTTTTGTTTCGCCGTTAAACCGAGGGAGCGTTTGAACGCGATTTTGATATAATCGTCCAAAAATCCGACCAATCCGAAGCCTAGGCAAGCCACGATGAGCGACCAATACTCCAAGCCCCGATCGGCGAACTTCAAGAAGGCGAGAGTCAGGGCGACGAGGATGATAATGCCGCCCATCGTCGGCGTTCCGGTCTTCTTCAAATGGGATTGCGGTCCGTCGTCCCTTACTTGTTGTCCGAACTTAAGTCTTCGCAGTAACGGAATGAACAGCGGGCCGATGAGCACCGCGAGCACGAAGGAAACGCCTAACGTCCAGAAAATCGATGTATAGTCCATGCGGTTAACTCCTTTCCCCTCCGTTAAGCGCGGCGACGACCTCTTCCATTCTCATCCCCCGAGAGGCTTTGACGAGGACGAGATCCTCAGGCGCAAGTTCCGCCAGCAAGCGGTCGATCAATGCGTTCTTATCGTTAAAATAAAGCACGCGGTCCGCGGCGAAATGCCGCTTGGCCGCATCGTTAGTATGCGACGACAACGGGCCGTACAGCAGCACGCGGTCGGTTTTGTCCATCGTTAAGTAGACGCCGATTTGCGCGTGGAACGCAGCCTCGTCCGGCCCCAGCTCGAGCATGTCTCCGAGCACGATCCACTTATTGCGATAGCCTGTCAGCCCGGCGACCAAGTCTATAGCCGCCTTGACGGAAGTCGGGCTTGCGTTGTATGCGTCGTTCAGCACGACCGCTCCGTTGCTTGCTAGGCTACGCTCGATTCTCATGCTCGTCGGCTTTACGGATTGCAAGCCTTGCGCGATTTGCGCGTCGGTCAAACCGAACCGGCGACCAATGGCGATCGCGGCTAGCGCGTTAATGGCATTATGACGGCCCGGAATAGGCAGCTCGAAACGGATGCCGGGAGCGTCTTGCACCGTAAAAGAAGTTCCTTCCGCCGATACGTCGATGTTGCCGGCGACGAGCGCGCAATTATCCGTCTCGCCGTAGGTTAAGAAGTTAATGCCTCTAGCGGCGAGCGCCGCACTGTCAGCAATCGCAGCCAATTCCTCTGCGATGAGCGGTTCTTGGCCATAATAGGTCAGCATGCCGCCCGGCTTCATCCCGGACAAAATTTCCAGCTTGGCGCGGGCGATATTCCGCCTCGATCCAAGCTGCAACAAGTGGGATTCCCCGATATTCGTAATGACCGCCGCATCCGGTTTGGCCAGCTTGGACAGCAGTTCGATTTCCCCGAACTCGCTCATCCCCATCTCGAGGACGAATAGCTCCGTGCGTTCCGGCGCGCTCAAAATCGTTAACGGCATCCCGATATGATTATTATAATTGCCTTCCGTCTTATGAACGCGGAAGCCCGTGCCGAGCACCGCGGCGAGCAGGTCCTTCGTCGTCGTTTTGCCGTTGCTTCCCGTGACGCCGACGACTTTAGCTTGCGTATGCGACAAATAACCCGCCGCCAACGCCTGCAAGGCGCCTATGACGTCCTCGACGAGTATTAGAGGCAATTGCGACGCGTCGTCGGGCTGCGGTCTGTCGCTCTCCCAGAGCGCCGCCGCCGCGCCGGAACGATAAGCCGCTGCTAAGTAATCGTGCCCGTCGACTCTTTCGCCTATGATCGGAACGAACAGATGTCCCGGCGCAACCCGCCGGGAATCGGTAGATACTCCTGTAAGTTGAATGCCGTCCGCATGCCCGGACAGCCGTGCAATCGCGCTGCTTCCGCACCAATCGGCTACTTCCCGTATCGTTGCTTGCATCAGTTGCTTCGACTCCTTATCGCTTCTTTCGCTACAAGACGGTCGTCGAATTCGTAGGCGACGCCGTCGATCAATTGGTAGGTTTCATGTCCCTTCCCCGCAATCAATACTACATCGCCGGGGCTTGCCATTTCAACCGCTTTTTCGATCGCGGCGCGCCTATCGGGCACTAAGACGTATTTTTCCCGGGGGACGGACGCAGACAAAAGTCCCGATTCTATGTGTTGCATAATAAGATACGGATCTTCCGTGCGAGGATTATCGCTCGTCACGATGACGGCGTCCGCATACTCCGCGGCGATTCGCCCCATGATCGGACGCTTCGCCCGATCGCGGTCTCCGCCGCAGCCGAACACGCAAATGACGCGTCCGTTGGCCAGTTCCTTTACCGTCCGCAGCACGTTCTCCAGCCCGTCCGGCGTATGCGCGTAGTCGACGATGACCGCATAGGCTTGCCCAGCGTTAACGGGCTCTACGCGGCCAGGGACGCCGGCTATCTGTTCCAGGCTACGAACGGAATCTTTCAGCTCGATCCCCTCGCAAATTGCCGCCCCCAGAGCCGCCAGCGCGTTATATACGTTAAACTTGCCGACGAGCTTCAAGTTGACTTGACGACTACCCCAGAACGAGTCGAGCTTGAACGAAGTCCCCCTGGCGGAAATGGTCACCTGCGACGCCCGAAGCTGAGCATCGTTGTCGATCCCGTAGGTTATCGTCTCCGCTGCGGTCATCTTAGCGAAATTCGAAGCGACGGGATCGTCGACGTTCAATACGGCGAACGTGCGCTGCTTCGGATCGTCAAAATACACGTTACCCAGCCGTGAGAAGAATAAGCCTTTGGCACGCTCGTAGGCGTCCATCGAGCCGTGATAGTCCAAATGATCTTGCGTGAGATTCGTGAATACCGCCGTGCGGAACCGGCAACCTTTGACCCTGCCTTGTTCGAGCGCATGTGAGGACACTTCCATGATGCAACGATCGGTCCCCGCGTCGACCATCGATTTGAAAATTCCTTGCAGCTCTAGCGCGTCCGGAGTCGTTCCCGACATCGGATAGTGATTGCCGCCGTAGCGAGTCTCGATCGTCCCGATGACGCCGGGCTTCCCGCCCGCGTCCGCTAGTATTTTCTCGATCAAATACGTCGTGGTCGTCTTCCCGTTCGTGCCCGTAACGCCTATCGGTCTCAACCGATGGGAAGGCCGGCCGTAGTAATGATCGGCAAGCATCGCCAACGCCTGCCTCGTGTCCGGAACGATCAGCTGCGTAATCGCTAGATCGAGCTCGCGGGCCGTGACTAGTGCAGCCGCACCGCGTTCGATCGCTTGAATCGCGAAGCGGTGGCCGTCGTCCTTGAACCCGGGCAAGCAGAAGAACAAGCTGCCTGCCTGCGCAAGGCGGGAGTCCGAGGCGAGACTAGTAATGTTCGCCGCAGGATCTCCGATAATACTCCGAATTAACAATTGACTAGCCAATTCGTTCAAACGCACGAAGATCACAGCTCCCCTCGACTGATGATCCCTAGCAAAACCATTATCGACGAACATCCTCAGGTCATTCCGACGATCGAACGGTTTAATCCCCCGCGCCCAAATAAATCCGGATGACCGAGCCTCGCTCCAGCTTCGTTCCCGCTACCGGCGCTTGGCGAATAACGGTGTTTCCGCTGCCGGATGTCGCAAGCTGAAAGCTCATATTCATATCTTCGTAAATGTCCGAAACCGTCTTGCCCACGAGATTAGGGACGGCGACGATCGGCGTATCCCCGTATTTGAATTCCTTCTCGATCTGCGTTTTACTTGGTTGTACGCCTAAGTACGGCAAGGCGTCGGCCATAATATTGTGGACGATCGGAGCCGCCACGACGCCGCCAAACTGGATGCCTTGCGGATTATCTATAGCCACGTAAACGATCAGCTTCGGATCGTCTGCGGGCGCGAAACCGATGAAAGAGACGATATGCTCGTTAGGCGAGTAACGTCCGTTCACGACTTTTTGCGCGGTCCCCGTTTTCCCCCCGACCCGGTAGCCGTCAAGAAACGCGTTGCGCCCCGTGCCTTGCGCGACGACTTTTTCCAAAGCGGCCCTGACCTTCTTGGACGTCTCTTCGGAGATGACCTGCCTTACGAGCTGCGGTTTGCCTTCTTCTAAAATCATACCGGTATCCGGCTGAATCCATGCCTTCGATACGTAAGGCTTATACAGCTTCCCGCCGTTAATGACGGCCGACACCGCCGTAATCTGCTGGATCGGCGTAACGGATACGCCTTGACCGAAAGCCGTCGTCGCCAGCTCCACGGGACCGACTTGGCTAGGCTTGAACAGGATGCCGTTCTCTTCGCCTTTCAAATCGATGCCCGTCTTCTTGCCGAAGCCGAAATCTTTAATGTACTGGAACAATTTATCTTTGCCGAGCCGCTGTCCAAGGACGACGAAGCCCGGGTTGCACGAATTTTCGACGACCTCGAGGAAGGTTTGGCTGCCATGTCCGCCCTTCTTCCAGCAGCGGAGCTTCGCCCCCGCTACGTCCATGTAACCGGGATCGTAAAAGCTCTCGTGTTCCAGGTCTACTTTGCCTTCTTGAAGCGCGGCGGCGAGCGTTATGATCTTGAACGTCGAACCGGGTTCGTACGTCATCCAGATCGGCAAATTGCGATTGTATACTTCGGGCGACACTTCCTGATATTTGTCGGGCTCGAAAGTCGGTCTGCTACCCATCGCGTAAATTTCACCGGTATTCGGATCCATCGCGATCGCGATCGCACTCTTCGGATTGTATTGCAATACCGCTTGGTCTAATTCGCGTTCGACGATCGATTGTATCTTTTGGTCGATCGTCAGCTGCAACGACAGCCCGTCCCTTGGAGGGGTAAACGTATCTGAGGAATTCGGCATCGATTCCCCGTTTGCGGATGCCAAATAGTTCACGCCGCCTTTAGTACCCGTCAGACGCTGGTCGTATTGCAACTCCAATCCGGTTAGCCCCTGATTGTAGCTCCCCGCGAAGCCCAGCACGTGAGACGCTAACGAGCCGAACGGGTAGTAGCGTCTATTGTCTTCGGCCACGACGATGCCCGGGAGCGCCATCTCCCGAATCTGTTGTGCTTTCTCCGTCGTCATTTTGCGACCGCCGGGCTTCAATTCAACGATCTTCTCGCGCTTCGTAAGAAGCCGGTAGAGCTGCTCCTCGGACATGCTAAGCGGCTGCGCAAGCGCATGCGCCGTTCCTTGCGGATCCTTGACTTGGACAGGGATCGCCATCACGGTCGGAGAGCTTATGTTGTACGCTAACCGAACGCCGTTGCGATCGAGAATTTCTCCGCGCTTAGGCGCGTAATCGATAATGCGTCGCCAGGAATCCTCCGCCTTCTTCGTGATGTCCCCGCCGATCCATAGCTGCACGTAGCCAAGCCTGAAAAGCAACGCGGCAAAAGCCAGGATGACTAGCATCAATGCCGTATAGAGCCGTTTACGCACCGTAACTTGCGAAGTTTTCACACCAAAAAACCCCCTCGGCCAAGACGTCTGAACAAGCTTGCGCTTAGTTCCAGACTATTCTTGGACAAAGGGGGTTAGAACAAGCCCTCGCGATCCGGGAAGCGACCTAATCGGCTCCCGTTGAATCTGTTGCGTTGCTCTGATCGGATGCGGAATCTTGATCCGGTTGCGGCTTGCCGGGCGGACTCATCTTTAGCTGAAGCGTCCATGTATCTCCGATTTTAACCGCTTCTTGGCTAGATACGTAACCTTCTCCTTCGACGGTGAACGCTACTTTCAACAGCGTGCACATCTCGACCGCGTCACGGAGCGACAGTCCCGTCAAATCCGGCACGTTGCCCTGGTGCGTATCGGTCAGCAAGTAAATGCGCTGGGAGGCCGGCATGACGCTGCCCGCCTTCGGCAGCTGCTGCAACACTTTCGTGCCTTTGCCGAGCACGCCGACAGGGAACTCCTTCTGCTTGAGTGCCGCTTGCGCTTGGGTAACCGTCATGCCGACGACTTCCGGTACTTTGGACGTAATCTCGGCACTCGCTTTAACAGGAGCGTCTACGCCGTCTTTAGCATCCGTGGCCGGCAAATTCGGCTTAATGCCAAGGTGCTCAAGCGATTTACCCATAATTTCTTTGAAGATCGGCGCCGCTAGAGAACCGCCGCCGACGTTATCCGCTTGCGGTTCGTCCATGATTACGTACAGCACGATCTTCGGCGCTTCAACGGGGGCGTAGCCGATGAACGAGACGACGTAACGGTCTTTGGCGTAGCCGCTGCCGTTAGGGTCCGTCTCTTCGCCCTTGCTTACTTTTTGCGCGGTACCGGTTTTGCCCGCGATCCGATACCCCGGAATGTAGGCTTTCTTCCCGGTGCCGATCGCTTGGTCGCTGACGACCTGCTCCAAGTACTCGCCTACTTTGCGCGACGTCTCCTCGGAGATAACCTGGCGCACGAGCGTCGGCTCGGTTACGATCTTCTCCCCGGTCGCCGTATCGGTAATCGACTTGACGATATGCGGCTGAAGGAGCTTGCCGCCGTTCGCCACGGCCGCGACCGCAGCCACTTGCTGAATCGGGGTTACTAGTACTTTGCCTTGCCCGAACGCGGCCGTAGCGACCTCGGACGGGTAGTCCAAGCTGAACGAACGCGACACTTCGTTAGGCAGTTCGATGCCTGTCTTTTGGCCGAAGCCGAAGTTGTTAATGTAATCGATCAGCCGATCTTTCCCGAGCATCTCGTACCCTAGCTTTACGAACGCGACGTTACTGGAGTGCTTGAGGCCGTCCAGCATCGAAATTTCGCCCCAACCGGTGTAGTTATAGTCTCGAATCGGCTTATCCCTGTCCGTATACTTAATCCGGCCGGACATGTACATCTCGTTCGGATTGAACAAGCCTTCTTCGACGGCTCCGGCAAGCGTTACGATCTTGAACGTGGAGCCGGGCTCATAGAGCGACTGAATAGCGTTGTCCCGGAAAGCGGCTTGATCCTTGAATTCCCAATAGTTGTTCGGGTTGAAATCAGGCATGCTGGACATGCCGAGAATTTCCATCGTATTCGGGTCGGCTGCGATCGCCGTGACGCTGATCGGCTTGTATGCCTCATAGGCTTTGCGCAGCGCCTCGTCGATATAGAACTGAATATCGCGGTCGATCGTGAGCCTGATGTCGTTGCCGTTCACCGCTTGCTTAAATTCAAGCTGCCCGTTCGGCAGCTGCGTGCTCGTGCCGTCCTTCTGGTATTTAATGAACCCCGGCTGGCCTTTGAGCTGGTCGTTCATTTCTTTTTCCAACCCGAGTATCGCTTCGCCTTCCTTATTCTCGTAACCGAGAATATGGGAAGCTAGCGTGCCGTTCGGATAGTAGCGCTTCTTGTCTTCTACGAAATAGAGTCCGATATTGTCGGTCTTCGTCTCCGTACGCAGCTCCTTGCGGAACGCGTCTAAGGTGTCCTTGACGGACTTGTCCACTTTCCAACCGTCGGGCCTTACCTCGCGTTGGTCGCGATACTCGCCGTTTTCCTTTTTCGACCTAACCATCCCGCGAAGATCGCTTTCGGACGTGCCGAGCACCTCGTGCAGCTTGGCGACGATCCGATCCGCCAGCTTCCACTCCGGATGCTTCGCTTCTAGCTCCGCGATACGCTCCGGACCTACGGCGATCGTATAGGCAAGCGCATCGGCCGCCAGCACTACGCCGTCGCGGTCGAGCAACATGCCGCGTTCTTGGGGGATTGTCTTGCTCGTAATCCACGTTTTCATCGCCTGCGTGGACCAGAAATCCGCTTTCACGACTTGAATCCAATATAAACGAAACACTAAACCGACAAAAAGGAGGGTAATAAACCCTCCCATCAGCAACGTCCTGAGCTTTATTCTTCTCGTCATACATTATTCCTCTTCATTTCCCGACCGGCGCTACGGCTTCAAGGCGACGGCATCGCGGCCGCCTTGCGAAGTAATGGTTATGCCGCGGTTCTCTACTTGAACCATGCCATACCCTTCGGCCATATCTTTGATCCGCTTCATATCGCTAAGTCTTTCGACTTCCCTCTGAAGCTCATTCATTTGATCGGTCGTCTGATTATATTGTTTCGTCGTATCTTGAATTTGTCCGTTAAGCTGATAGATTTGCGCGTAACGAAAAATAATGAAGCCAGCGACGAGAACGACGACGGCGATCGTAAACAAGTATAACAGTTTTTCCGCTAGCGGAAGCGTTCTGCGGCGAACGACTTTGCTCGGTTGCTGCGCTTGCTTGCGTACCGGCGCTTGCGGCTGTTCCTGTACGCGCTCCGGTCTGAGCGCTAGGTTACCATAGTATTGCATGTTGCATGCTCCCCTTTCTGAATTTAGGCATTGTCTATCATGAACCCGCTTCTGCGAGTTTTTCGGCTATTCTGAGTTTGGAGGACCTTGCGCGCGGATTAATTTCCAGCTCAGCTTCCGTAGGCACGATCGGCTTGCGCGGCGTTAGCTTCAGCCTACCGTCGCCTCCGTTGCATACGCAAACCGGGAAATCCGTCGGGCAGGTGCAGCTGGCTACTTCGCGTGAGAACGTCGTCTTGCAAATCCGATCCTCTAGCGAATGGAACGTGATGACCGCGATCCGCCCTCCGGGTTTAACGCAGTCTATCGATTGCTTGAGCGCTTCCTCAAATGCGCCTAGCTCGTCGTTCACCGCGATTCGCAGCGCTTGGAACGAACGCTTGGCCGGATGGCCGCCCGTACGGCGAGTTGCCGCCGGTATCGACATCTTGATGAGCTCTGCGAGCTCGCCCGTCTTCTCGATCGGCGCTTTCGCGCGCGCTTTGACGATGTTGGCCGCGATTTTGCGGGCGAATTTCTCTTCGCCGTAATCGCGGAGGATCTTTGAGATCTCCCGCTCGTCCCATTCGTTGACAATCTCTCTTGCGGTCAGCGGTTCGTCACGATCCATCCGCATGTCGAGGTCCGCATCGTGATTGTAGCTGAAGCCGCGGTCGGCTTCGTCCAATTGCGGACTCGAGACGCCTAAGTCGAACAAGATGCCGTCTACTTGCGGACAACCGTCTTGCTCCGGAACGCCGACTTCGCGAAGCGCTTGCTTGAGGTAGCGGAAGTTGCTTTTCACTAGCGTGACGACCTGTTCGTAGGAAGCGAGCCTGATCCGCGCGTTGGCAAGCGCGGCGTCGTCCTGATCGAAAGCGATCAACCGACCGCTGGGTCCGAGCTGGCTGGCGATTAATTCGCTATGTCCCGCTCCGCCTAACGTGCAATCGACGTAGATGCCGTCCGGACGTATATTCAAGCCTTTTACCGATTCCTCTTTCAATACCGTTACGTGGTGAAACATATTTTCTGCCCCCCGGTACCCTGAAGTCGGGTCCGTCTCTCTTGTCTAAGTGTTTATTTAATAGGTTTGTTAGCGTATTAGAAGTTGAAATCGAAGTCGACGAGCTTCTCCGCGATTTCGTTGAACGAGCTTTCGGATTCGCGGGAATATTGTTCCCATGTCGCTTTATCCCAAATCTCCACCCGGCTGGATACGCCGATGACGGTGCAATCTTTGTCCAGCTTGGCGTAATCCCTTAAGTGGTTCGGCACGTTTACCCTTCCCTGTTTGTCCCATTCGCATTCCGATGCGCCGGAGAAAAGGAGCCTGGAAAACGCGCGCGCGTTGGCGGCCATGGACGGCAGCGCCTTCATTCGCTCTTCGAGCGCGTTCCATTCTTTGCGGGGGTATACGAACAAGCAGTTGTCCAAGCCGCGGGTGATGATAAAATCCGTGCCGAGAGCTTCGCGGAATTTCGCCGGGATAATAATACGTCCCTTGTCGTCGATGCTATGCTGAAATTCGCCTAAAAACATCCGCTCTCTGCACCCCCCATCCTCCACCACTTTCCACCACTTTAAACCACTTATGATGATAATTCGCGTCATAAAATAAAAATCCTGCCAGGATCGCAGGATTTGTTAAAAAATATTTTAGGCGATTAACGACCGATTCCTCTTTCTGTCGGCATGCTCGTTCAACGATCTGTACGATCGTCTAGATTCGTGTCGGTTGACGTATCCACGGAAGGCCGAATGCGCTCCGATTCGCCATCAGTGGCGTCGTTGTTATTAGCTAGAGTCAGATTGTGCGCGTTCAGTTGCTTCCTTCTGTCTTCGGCTCTAGCCTTACGCTCCGCGTTCCTTCTTCTGAGGATGAAAAATGCTGGGATTCCGATTACCGACGCTACGATTAAGATCGGGAGCAACGCAGCCAATACGACTAATATTCCTTCTCCGAATTGGCGTAGCACCTTCGCGCTACCAGACAGGGCGTCATAGACGCGATCCCCGAAGTCTTTAGGTTTAGCTTCTTCCTCGGGCTCCGCGTACGCGGCCGTTCCCGAGCTTTGATAAAGGCGTATGCTGACCGTCGAGAACGCTACGTTCTGGTCTAAGTAACGGATACGGCCTTTGATTTGCTCGATCTCTTCCTGGACGCGAGCAAGCTCATTAGAAAACTGAACGAGATCGTCGGTTCTCGTCGCCTTGTCCATGAAGCTGAGCAGTCTGGCTTCCACCGTTTGCTTCGCTTTGAGTCTTGCACCTAGGTCCACGTATTCTTCCGTCACGTCGTTGCCCGCGACATTCCGTTCCTTGTGAACGGTTTTGATCTGCTTCAGACCGTCGAGAAAAGAAGTGAATCCTTGCGACGGCACTTTAATGACGTAGTTCGCGCCGGTCTCGTCGGGATTGCGGCTATCGGAAAATTGCAGCGTGTACGCGCCTGTCGTCATATGGATAAGATTCATTAGTTGTTCCTCGGCCGTCTCGAACTTCTCTACTTTCATGACCAAAGTGGCTTGGTAAATCACTTTGCGGCCGTATCCGGAATCGCTGTCCGCGATCGGTCCGATTCCGCCTCCGACGGTAGGAGGCGATCCGTCTCCGTTCTCTTGCGCCGCGGGTTCTTCGGGTGCCGACGATGGTACGGCCATTTGATCGACGGGAGCGTTCGAGACATCCTTGGCCTCGGAAAAGGCAACCGCAGCGTTCTGTTGCGGCATTGCTTCGCCTGCGGCGGCAGCCGAGTCGTTATCGCTGTTATTCGAGCTCGAGCATGCTGCCAGCCCCATCATCAAACCGATTGCAACTACGATAGTCAACACGAAACGAAGCTTGCGCGATCCGAACCATTCCATTGCGATCTCCCCTTTTTATCGTTTCTAGTGGCATAGACGAAGGGGATCAAGAAAAGGTTTCCAGAAATGGCTATACCGAAAAAAGTTACTTACAACGATATCCCCTCCGCTCAGGAAAGGGTGCCACTAACCTTTCTGAGCGAACGGGATATCGTTGTAAAGGCACTATCGACGAAGGAGACTGAGCGAGCGGGATATCGTTGTAAAGGTGCTATGGACGAAGGAGACTGAGCGAGCGGGATATCGTTGTAAAGGCGCAAAAAAATCCCGCAGCGCAACGATGCGCCTGCGGGATTCGCTTAAAAGTTTAGTGAGCCGTCCAGCTTTCCAAGTAGGACTTCTGCTCTTCGGACAACGCGTCGATCGCGATGCCGAGCGACTCCAGCTTCGTGCGGGCTACTTGCTCGTCGAGATCGTACGGCACGTTAACGACTTGCTTGCCGATTTGCTCGTAGTTCTCGTTCACGTAACGAAGAGAGAGGGCTTGAAGCGCGAACGTCATGTCCATGATCTCGGCCGGATGCCCGTCCCCTGCCGCCAAGTTAACTAGGCGTCCTTCAGCCAGCACGTAAATGCGGCGACCGTCTTTGAGCTGGTACTCCTCGATATTGCGGCGAACGATCCGTTTGCTGACCGACATCGCTGCAAGCTCTACCAGATTCACTTCGACGTCGAAGTGACCCGCGTTAGACAGGATCGCTCCGTCCTTCATGTTCGCGATATGCTCGCCGCGGATAACGTCTTTGTTGCCCGTAACCGTTACGAAGAATTCGCCTACTTTTGCCGCTTCGGCCATCGACAGTACCGTGAAGCCGTCCATGTACGCTTCCACCGCGCGAATCGCGTCAACTTCGGTCACGACGACGTTAGCGCCAAGACCTTTGGCGCGCATCGCGACGCCTTTGCCGCACCAACCGTACCCGTTAACGACGACGGTTTTGCCCGCGACGACCAAGTTCGTCGTCCGATTGATGCCGTCCCATACCGATTGACCCGTACCGTACCGGTTATCGAACAAGTATTTGCAGAACGCATCGTTAACCGCGACCATCGGGAATTTAAGCGAGCCGTCTTTTTCCATCGCCTTAAGGCGCAAAATGCCCGTCGTCGTCTCCTCCGCGCCGCCACGAACGTTCGCGAGCAAATCTTGACGCTCTGCGTGCAGAATCGAAACGAGGTCGCCGCCGTCGTCGATAATAAGGTCTGGCTTCGTCTCCAGCGTCTTCACCATCAAATCTTTGTACTCTACCGGATCCGGATTATACTTTGCGAATACGGTAATTCCGTCTTCTACCAGCGCCGCGCACACGTCGTCTTGCGTGGACAACGGATTGCTGCCGGTGATTACGACTTCGGCGCCTCCGGCTTGAACGACTTTCGCCAAGTAAGCCGTCTTAGCTTCCAAGTGAAGCGAGATCGCGACGCGAAGTCCTTTGAACGGCTGATCGCGTTCGAATTGCTCGCGAATACGGTTCAAAACGGGCATATGCGCCTGAACCCAATCAATTTTAAGCTTGCCTTCGGGTGCCAAAGTAAGGTCGCGCACAATGCTTTTAGTCGTAGTAGCCATCTGCTGATTGCCTCCAATAAAATCGAAATTAGTATGATTGATAAAAATTAATCGTTTGCCGGAATCAAGCTTTCGACAATCCGCTGACCGCCCGTTACCTCGTAAGGTACGTTCAACCATTGGGAGAGCCATGCTGAGCCGTAGCGATTCCAATAATGGATCGTTCCGTATACTCTCTCTTGCGGCTTGCCAAGCGGAGTAAGCGCTAGCTGGATGCGATCCCATTGGCGCAGCGCGGCTTCGTGCTGCTTAGCGATCGCGTCGATCGAACGGGATTCGAGATAAGAAATCTGTTCCATGATTTTGTCGCGGTTGCTTTCCGCAAGCTTCGCCAGCCCGGGCTGCAACGAACTTACCGTATCCATGATAGGTGCGTAAAGGCTCGCGAACTGTTCCCGCGCCCGCTCGAATTTCTCTTCGAGATTCCAGCGATCCTGCCGGCTCAGCCATTGCGATTTCCTGTCCGCCCATTCATGCAACGCGGCATCGATGGTCAACTCGTACTTGTCCATCAACTTGCCGATATTGTGCGGTAAATAAGTGAACGATTGGCGTGGAATCAATAAGGGCATGGACATTTCGAACGCTTCGAAAGCAGGTCCCAAAATGCCCCAATAAGCTAGCTCCGACGGACCAAGAACGGCGGCAAGCACAGGCAACACGTAATCCTGCATGAGCGGTCTTGTCAGCGCGTTCGTGCTAAGCACGTCCGACGCGCTATCCGTCAACGAGAGCAACTGCTCTCTAGTGTAAGCGACATTGCCTCTGCGATCAACGAAATTCTCTTCATCTTTATGCAACAGCAATCGTCCTTGCTCGTGATGCAAGAACAAGTTCGCGCTGTGCTCCGCGATTTCGGCCTGCAACGGAAAACCTAGCTCGCTGACGCGATTCTCTCCCGCTTTCAGCGCTTGCTCCAACAAGTCGTTGCGTTCGATCAACTCGCGGAACATCGGTCTTTCGAGCGCCCGCAGCGACGGATCGTCGGCATCGAGCAACAGCAGCCCTTCTTTGCCGAACCAATCGGCAAGCAACCTCGCGAACGCCAGGCTCAGCGTAGGCGCGTCTTCGACGTAACTTTGCAGGCGGGCTAGCAGCTCGGGCTTGAACTCGGTATCCGGCAACTGCACGGCAAGCTCCTGCAGCGACGCTTGCCAGTCTTTCGCCGATAGAGGCGTCCGGCTGACGGCTAGCCGCGGTCCCTCGGGACGATCGATGCGCAGGCGCCTTACGCCGCCGTCGGCCGCCTGGATGTTCACATGATTCGCTTCGTCAAAATCATGGTCTTCGCCCGCGATCCAGAACACCGGAACGACGGGTCTTCCGAGCAATTTCTCCGCGTAGCGCGCCGTCTGCACGACCGAAAGCGCCTTATAGAAAATGAGCAATGCGCCGCCGAATAACCCGGCTTGCTGCCCGCCGACGACGACGAGCGCGTTGCCGCTTTCGAGTCTCGCGAGAGATTCGGACGCTTCGGCATGTGCCGGTAGCTGGGCTTGATAGGCTCGGATCGCCGATGCGATCCCGGATACGCTTGCCCTGCGATCGGCAGAAGCATCTAGCTTGGCTGCACGCGCACGCCAATGTTCGGGCTGCGCGGGATGAAGGCCGAACAATTCGGTCGCTTCCGGACTTCCTTGGCGGAACTTTTCCGCGATAGACGTATCGTTGCTTTCGGTAAGAGATGCAATATTCAAAGGGAACGTTCCCCCGATCTGTCGGAATACTATCACAGTTGATTTTACACAAGACCAGAAAGCACGTCAAAACAAAAGAGCCGTTCCGGGGGGACGGCTGAGTCTGCAAACGATTAAGCGGCTTTTCCGAAAATAACGACGATTTCAACAAACATGAATATAACGTATAAGACCGACATCCCGAAAAAGGTAAGACGCCATACCGCCCGGATCAGCTTAGCCGCGTCCACTTGACCTCGCACCCGGTTTTGCGCGTTGCCGATCAGACCGCCGACGATCAGCATAATAAGAATGATCAGGTACAAGCCGAACGTAGTCCCTAATCTGAGATTGATCAGCACGGCGACGGTCGCGATCAGAAACGCCGTCGTTACGTCCATGGCGGCGCGAATCGCCCGCTTGCGGTCTCCACCTCTCGTCGAAACGACGAAATAGACGACGAAGAAAGGGATGATCGGTATCAAAGCGATCGTTGCGTATACGCGCGTCAACACGTCGAAGATCGTACTCATTTTGTAATCTCCCTCGAATAATCAGGTTGCTTTCACGAGCGCGCATATCGCATCGTTCCAAGGCGCCTTCATCCCTTGTTCCGCGGCAAGCCGGCTGACCGCGCCGTTAATCGCATCGACCTCGGTCTCGCGTCCGGAGAGAACGTCTTGCAGCATGGACGATTCGTTACGCTTCGTACTGTCGCAAACCGCGAGCACCGACTGCCATAACGCATCCCGCTCTTCCGCCAACCCGCGATTACTTAAAATCGTGTATGTCTCATCGAACAACGCTCGCATTAACTCCATCCGTTCCCGCGTCGCGGGCAATTGTCCGTTCCTCACGCGCAAAAGCGCGGTTAACGGATTAATGACGGCATTGATCAACAGCTTGCGCCACACGGCCTCTTCCAACTTGTTCGACAAAATAACGGTAAATCCTGCCTGTTTGAATAACGATTCCAGAACGAATGGCGTTTTCAAAGCGTCTTCCCGACTATTTTGATTATTCGCATCCCACTCTTCGTCGTGACTTAAGCCCCACTCGCCGATGCGAATTTCGCCTTTTCCCGTATGGAGCACCGTCGTTGGGCCGGTACGGAGAGCGCCCTCGGTGGTGACGGCAACTAACAACTCCCGCCCCGGAAGCCCCAGCCGAAGCTTGTCCACATGTCCGACGCCGTTCTGGAACAGCACGACAGTAGCGCCGATCGGCACGATATCAGCCAGCCACTTCATGAAATTGTCCGTTAGCGCGGTCTGCTTCACGGTCAGCAGCGCCAGCCCGTCCGTCGCGGACGCGTCTTCGACGGCGACCGCTTCTATCGGCACGGTAACCGAAGGCTCGCCGGCCACGGCGTCTTCTATCGTAATGCCCGCTTCCGCTAACCTTTCCGCCTGCTCCGCGGTTTTGGTCACGATCGTCACGGCGCAACCCGCCCTGGACAGCTTGCCTCCGAGAAGCAAGCCTAGCGATCCGCCGCCTATAATGCTAAGCGAAGTCATCTGTGGTCATCCTTTCCGCTCCATTCCTTATCGCTTACGATACCAAAGCAAAGCCCGCGAGGATAGTCCCCGCGGGCCGCAATCAAACCTATTCTATTCGATTCGTTCTAGATTCCCGTTCGCGTCCATTTTGAATCTCGTCCGGTCCTCGTCTACTTCCTCCGTCAGAAAAGCGAGCCTGCGAGCACGATCCATTATACGAATGAGCGCTTTATAGTCATCGTTCACGACGCGATAATCGGTCTGAACCTCATTCACTTCTTTGGAAAGCCGGTCGTTTTGCTCTCTGAATTCGCTCAGGCGATCTTCCTTCTCTTTGACTTCCTTCTCTAGTTGCCGGATTTGCCTGCTCATCTCTTGAACGGTGCCCTTCCATTGGCGCAAGTAGCGTATAATCGCTTCCAAAGACATCGATTCCGCGGACAACAAATCCGCTTTGCCGGAATCGACCTCTTCGATAGCGATGCGATCGGATCCGGAGATCGTCGTTATGCCCTGTTTTTTCAAGTAGTTGCGTTTTTGGCGCTGCTGCTTGGCCATGCCAATCGCGTCGTCGTATCTTTTGCGGACGCAGCTATTCCATCGAAAGCCGCATGCGGCCGAAGTGCGGGCGATACGTTGCCCCACCTCTTCGAATGCCGCCAGTTGCGTGCTACCTTCGCGAATATGACGCAAGGTGACCTCCGCCAATATCATATCGTCGTCCGGACTCCACGCGTCTTGTCTGATAGCCGTCATGGGAGCTATTCCCTCCTTATTTTAGTTCCGTATGTTTCGGTCTTTGTTCATTTCTATGCCCGTCGTAGAATTCATAGAATCTATCGGATACTTCTATGTATATCCATTTTTTGAATCACTATACCTAAGCACGTCCCGGGGCCGGTCGAACGCCATCGCATAATCGAACCGGTGCGGGGCAATGCTACGGGATAAAGCGAAAAGTTTGCCAATTCGTCACGAGTTGCGGTTTACACCATTTTGCCCAAAAGGTATAATATGCTTTAGTTAGAGAGGGGGATACTTCGTGGCACGTATGTTTCGGGTGCTTGGCTTCTGGACCCTTGTCATCGGTCTGATGGCATTCGCGGGCGACATGTATGAGATGTCGTTGCTGTTCTTCTTCCAGACAGCTGCTTTCTTCCTGCTGGGATACTTGAACTTCTCCGAACGGACATACCTCATGATGTTCTGGGGTTATATGGTTCTTGCATTCCTCGGGTTCACCTACTGGTCCGTCTTCGAGATGGGAATGCCAGTGTAATTCAACGATAACAAGCAAAACCGGGTATAAGCAGATGCGCAATCTGCATGTACCCGGTTTTTATTTGGATTATTTTTCGAAAATTTGAACTTTGAACAGCTCGCTCATCCCGTCCGACAGCAAAAGCTGGCGAATAGCTCTATTACGCCGTGCGATCGGGTGAAAAGGATCCGCGATCCGGTGCTCGGTCAGCTTGTCCATCACGCCGGATTCGATGAGAAACCGCTTCTGCGTGCCGTACCAGAGCTGTTTCCAACCCGATTGCTCGGCCGCTCGTCGCGTATGGCTAAAATTCACGTGGGCGGTCAAGTCCTGCTCGCCGGGAACGTGGTAAGGATCGTTATGCGCCCGATGATTGTGATAGCAAAGCAATGTCCCGTCCATTCGGTGCGGAGCGGACAGCTCAATGCTATCGTCTCCATAATCGATCAGAACAAGCAATGCTCGCGGCATTCGATGGGCTAGCGATCGGATCCAATCCGCCGCCTGCAGGTTGACCTCGAACGTCTGCCCTTCCAGCAACTTTATTCCTTGTTCCTCTAGCCAATCCGTCCAATCCATTTCGTTCCGCGTCAATAGACAAGAGATAAACCTTTCCGAAGCTTCATCCCATGCGACTCCCCATTCCCGAATGCGTCCGTCCCGCTTCGCGAGTCTATGCACGGGGAACGCGTCGAGCAGCTCGTTCGCGACCACGATGACCGGACGATCGTCCCAGTTAGGAAGATCATCCGGTTCCCCGCCGATTACGCGCGCGTTACCGCTTGCGACGTAAGGCTCAAGCCGTACCAAAGCCTCGCGGCGATGCTCGGGATTGCCATCGATAACGGTCAGTTTAAACTTGCTCCCCGCTTCGTCCCCGCTTGCCCACGCATCCATCATCTGCCGGCCAAGCCGACCGGTACCCCCGCCCCAATCGACGACTTCTACCTTATGCGCGCCCGGAAAATGCTCGTCCGCCAAACCGGCGATCGTATGCGCCAATTGCTCGCCCATAACTTCTCCGATATAGGCACTCGTATAAAAATCCCCGTCGCGCCCGACGCGGGCGGTTCCCGAGCGATAATATCCATAATCGGGATGATAGAGACAGAGCGACATATAATGGTGGAAGGAGATTGCGGACAACTCCGCTGTGCCCGGCGCTCGAGCTTCGCCTCTGAGCCTGCTTCCGGCAATCTCCGACTTTATGATCGCCGATAGCGGCGTCGTTCGTTGTTGTGCATGCATTGGACTGATACCTTTCCCCATAGGAGCTGTCATATTATAATAGCATAGGATTAGACGACCGGTTGTGGAAGGAGGGGGTCTTATTGCGCCTTGCAAGTCGGGCTGTCCTTATCGTCATCGTATGGCTACTGTTGCTCTCGAGAGCCGAAGCGCTGCTTCCGATCAACGCGGAGCCGATGGACGAACAAACTAGACAGCTGCTAGAGAAAAGCTTGTCGGTCGTAGAGCTCGACAGAGAAATAGACCGCATATCCAAGCTTCGCGTAGAGTCGCAGGCTTCGATCGATCAAACGCAACATAAGCTCGACAAGCAGGAAGTCGCGATCGCCGCTCAAAGGGAGCAAGCCGGGCGCGTGCTGCGAGCTTATTATATGGGTCATAAAGATTTTTGGCTTAATTCGATCCTCGTCGCCAAGTCGCTGCCCGATCTGATTCGAGCGTGGGATCTGATGGATATGGTTATGCAATCCGACCAACGCGCTATGGATTCATATGCCGAGGAGTACAAAAATCTACGCGACGGCTACGATCAGCTCAAGCGGAACAAAGCCGATCTGGACTCCGTGTCTAAGCAATTGATCGAACAGCGGGCTCGGATTACGGCTTTGCAAAAAGAAGTCGATGGCGCGCTGGCCGCAAGCGGCGATGCCGATATGCTGCGCAAATTAATGGATGAGTTGCAGGCGTATTGGAAAAACGTCGGTCTATACGAAGTGAAGCAGCATTTCAAAGCGCTAGCCGATGCGATGCACGATTTGCCGACGTGGGTCAAAGAAACGCCCGGCATGTTATCGACAAGCGGCTTAAAAGCGAAGCTTACGATCACGGATCAGCAATTGAACGATTTTCTTCGCTCTAAGGACGACCGTTTCAAAGATTTCGCCTTTACGTTCGATAACGGGATGCTGACGATGAATGGCGATAACGGCAACATTAAAGTGATGATCCAAGGCCGCTACGAAGTCGTGAACGATCCGGAGAACGCCATTATTTTTCACGTCGATAAGCTCGTATTCAACGGATTGGAGTTGCCCGACACGACGCGCGAAGACCTTGAACGGGAGTTCGATCTAGGCTTCTACCCTCAGAAGCTGATCAAATACGTTAAAGCGCAAAGCGTCACCTTGGAAGACGGCAAGCTAGTCGTGGCGTTGAAGATCGGCTAACGATTCCGTCCACGCCAGCTTCCACTCGTCGAGAGAAAACTGTCCGGATGCATAGCTTTTCCACAAGTTCTCCAGCTGCTTCATGCGAACGGGAAGCTTCGGATCGACCGCGAGCGATGCCTGATTAGGGAATGTTTGTCCGCTTCGCGCAGGTAATAAATTTTTAAGCCGGGCATCGTTATCGTAGATCGAACGATAGACGGGAAGTAGCCCTAGCTTTTGTTCGTTCGCGATTTGGATCGGCGCGTCCGTCATTTCCGTAATCCACGTAATCGCGGCTTCCTCGACCGACGTATCGGCGGAGATGACGTAGCTTGTTCCGCGAGGCCATACGTAGGACAGCTTCCAAGACGAATGATCGAGCTTAAGCTTCATCGCAGGGCTATTGCTCTCAGCTTCCACCAGAAGACGTGCCGCTTCTGAATACGGCAGCTCGGCAACGAGCGTTTGACCTTGCAATAACTGGTTTTCGGCCGAATCCGGCGTTGTCGCGAACTGAACGCCTGCTTTATTCGTATCAAACAACGAGAGCGCCGTTCCTAATGGCGTCGTCGTCCAGTTTTCTCCTGCATCGTTCCATATCGCGTCCGTCCTTTGTCCGGAGACGTTCTCCAACCATGAGAGCAACGCGTACGGATCGTAAGGGTCTATCGTCAGCCAAGAGATCGGACCTGCCGTCTTCTGGCTAGCGTCCGAATCCGTTATCGGAGCATCGACGGCAGCTCCTGTAGCTGACGACGACCCCGTGCTGCGGGCTGCTACCGTACCCCATTGTTCGGGCGTAAGCGGCAACGTAACGCCATCACCGAGCCATTCGCGCAGCAGCGTCTCGTTCCATACGAGCACGTAAGGATCGATATTAAGCGGCACGCCCCACATAAGGCTGCCGTTCCATTTGACCAGCGAGGACAGTGCATCGAATTGCTCGGTCAACGCCTTGCCTACGAAGGCTGCGTCCGCCGGCAGCAAATAACCGGAGGCGGCGAACTCGTTCACCCATTCGCTCTTCAGCAGCATGACGTCCGCCGCTTCCTCTAGCGACGAAGCACGTTCGAAGTATCGATGCGCGTCCTCCGGATCTATGCGCGTAAGCGTCACGGTAATATCCGAGTGTTTATGCCTAAACGCGATGTTCTGCTCGGCCAACAGCTTGAAGGACGCCTCGTCCATCGCCACGACTACGGACAAGCTCGCGGGCTCCTGCAAGTCGACTTGCTGGATAGCAGCCGTGATCGGCTCTCCTTGAGGGATCGCTACCGCAGGCGGCGAAGCTTGGTGCCGAGGCGCATCCGACCAAGGGGATAAGATTAAAACCATCATGCCCAGCAATATTAAAACTAAGGCGATCTTACGACGCGCCACGTTCGTCACCTTTTTCATCGCATACTGTACTGCTTGCATTATCCATGATAACAGGATGAACACAGCCTGTCTCGCTTTTTTGGTAAGCGCTTTATTAGAGGAGGATTAGCTCGATGTTAGAACGCGTATACGGCATAGAACTTTTAATTCCTGCGGCGAATTCCACCGTTTCACTTGAAGAAATGCTAGCCGAGGTTGCTGCAATAGCACCTCCCCTCGATCAACACGACGAGCTCGTCTTCTTCGCGTCCCCACATCCTGTGCCCGCAATCGGCGTTCTTCTTGAGCGCCGCGGAATAGCGACGGAACGATCCGAGCTTCTGATGCTGACTCCCGAGACGCTGCGCGATATCGCTAAATCGCCGATATTTGCCGATTATGCCATCGAAGCGCGTTCCGGCAACGTTTATTTCGACTTATCGCTAACGGCTGCTTTCGCGCTTAAAGCAACAAAGCCGGAAGCGGAAACCGCCCCGGCTTTGTTGCAATTGGAAGAGCATCTAATCGGAACCTTATCCGGACCGAACGGACAGCTTCATTTGATCGACCGGCAACTGACTTCGCTCGCCGATCGCGTTGCGCGCGCCTACGGCTGCTTGACCGTATGGGAAGCTTAGAGCCGCTCCGTCGCAAGCTGCGCCAGACGGGAACGTTCGCCCTTCTCAAGCGTTACGTGACCGCTTACGCCCTCTTCCTTGAAACGCTCGACCAAGTACGTAAGCCCGTTGCTTTGCGAATCGAGGTACGGATGGTCGATTTGCTCGGGATCGCCAAGCAGCACGATTTTGCTGTTTTCCCCGACGCGCGAGACGATCGTCTTCACCTCGTGCTTGCTTAGGTTTTGCGCCTCGTCGATAATGATGAACTGACCCGGAATCGAGCGTCCGCGAATGTAGGTGAGCGCTTCTACCTGAATGCTGCCGAGCCCCATTAAAATTTTATCGAGATCGCCGGACTTCTTAGTATCGAACAAAAACTCCAGATTGTCGTAGATCGGCTGCATCCACGGGCGCAGCTTCTCTTCCTTCTCGCCCGGCAAGTATCCGATGTCTTTGCCCATCGGCACGACCGGACGAGCGATGAGCAGCTTCTTGAACTTATGCTCATCCTCTACTTTCATCAAACCTGCGGCCAGCGTCAGCAGCGTCTTCCCCGTACCCGCCCGTCCGGTTAACGTTACGAGCGGTATTTCGTCATTGAGCAACAGCTCCAAAGCCATCCGTTGCTGCGCGTTACGCGCCGTAATCCCCCATACCGGATCGTTGCTCATATGAAGCGGCTCCAGCCTTTTGCCGTCGCTAGTCACTTTGAGGAGCGCCGATTTGGACGTGCCGAGCTCATCCCGCAAAATAACGAACTCATTCGGATGCAGCGTTACTTTAAGTCCGAGTTGACTAATATGAAGTACCCTGTACGTGTAAAACTCGTCAATTACGGAAGGATGAACGTGGAGCGCAAGATGGCCCGTGTATTGGTCGGATACGGACGGCACATGGTCCGATAAATAATCTTGGGCGGGAATGCCGAGCACGTCGGCTTTTACCCTAACGAGCACGTCCTTGCTGACGATAATGACCGGACGGGGTTCGCTGCTCTCCTGTTCCTCCATATGATAATTCAACGCCACCGCGAGTATCCGGTTATCGTTGGTCATTTCCCCGAACGATTCCTGTACCCTGACGAAACGTCGATGATTCATCTCCACTTTAAGCAATCCGCCATAGGGAAGCGGCACCCCGTTATGCAGCTGTCCCAACTCCCGCATGCGATCCAGCTCCCGAGATATGTTGCGGGCGTTTCTTCCGATCTCGTCCGCCAACCTTTTTTTCGAATCGATCTCTTCGAGCACGACGGAAGGTATGACGACCTCGTTATCCTCGAAGGCGTACAAGGAGAGAGGATCGTGAAGCAGCACATTCGTATCTAGCACGTAAATTTTTCTCAAGTGCATTCCCTCCCGGATCAGCGGATTATCTTGCTACTCGCTTCTGTCTACGCATGAATGACGACTGGTTACATAGTGCGCGCATGTCGGGGAACACTAAAGCCATAGATCAACCGATTCCTGCGATACCGATGGAATAAACCATTCGATCGGCTTAACGGGCATCCCTCCAGACTAGGATGGTGAACAAAGGATGAAACGAAATATAGGAAGCGCCTGCGGCTCGCTGCTCTTGGTGCTTAGCTTAGCGGTGAGCGGTGCAGGCTGCGGGAACAAACCGTCGGCTTCGAACAATAACACCGTTAAAACGCAATCGACCAAAATGACGAAAATCGGCACTGCCGATGCAAAAGTCGTCGCTGCCCATCTAGAGCAGCTTGCGAAAGGCGTACCTGGCGTGAAAGGCGCGAATTGCGTCGTGTTCGGCAAATACGCGGTAGTCGGAATAGACGTCGACGAGAAAATGGAGCGCGCGCATGTCGGAACGACGAAGTATGCCGTTGCCGAAGCGTTCCGCAAAGATCCTTACGGCATCGATGCGGTCGTTACCGCGGATATGGATATGCGGCAACGTCTTCGCGAGATTAGAACGGACATTCGCAACGGCAGGCCCATCGCCGGATTCGCGGAAGAAATGTCCGATATCATCGGGCGGCTCGTTCCGCAAATTCCGCGGAACATTATCCCTCCGAAAGCTCCAGAGAACATGGGTACCGATAACTTGAAGAAGCTCGAGCATTAAAGCCATTGATACGGACAAGCCCGTAAAAACGACAGAAAGCCCAGTGAAATAAACTCACTGGGCTTTCTTCATGGCGTCGAACACTTGTCCATCCAAGCGGTCGGCGGCTCTTTTATCGTATGTTTTTTGTACTTCTGGAAGCACTGCCAGACGCGCGCCGTAGAACATGGCGTCTCTAACGGCCGTGATCTCGATGTCCATACAAGCAAGCGGGAACGGAACGCCATCCAGATGCTCGGCAACCATGACGGCTTTACCGTAGACCGCATGAACGGTACCCCCGCCGAATACGGTAACGCTTGTCTCGGGGCGGCTAACCATGTTGGCGATCAGACGCGAACGGCCATCGAGTGCAAATCGCAGACGCGCGGCGTCTACCGCGTAAATCCACGAGATCGCGCTGGTCGTCGGGCTGCCGCTATCGGTGTCGACGGTATGGAGCAGAACGAAGTTTTCCTTCTGTAGCTGCGCATAGAGCGCATCGGTTAGAACGGTTGTTGTTTCGGCCATCCGCAACCCTCCGCCACGTTTCTGGCTCCATTATATCATATGGCCCGATCGTTTCCAACGGACATTACGCCCGCCTGTACGGCGATCAGTTCGCCGTATTGGATTCCGATGCGCCGTCCGTCGCAACCGGGGTAGCGGCCGGACGTCCTTCGGGCAGCAGTTCCTCCGCCAATGCCTTTTTGGCCTCGGCAAGCTTATCCTGGTTTAGGATAACGTACGGGCTGATCCACTCGCCCTCGAGCGGAATGAACCGGATATCGGAACGGTTAATGCCGAAGTAGGTCGAGATCATATCCTCAAGCTGCGATTCCGGAATATCCGTCCGCATATTGTCGCCGACCGCGTTCATGACGTCGTCGATCTTCGTAATGCTGCCCAGCGATTTTAGCTTATCCGCAATCGCGCCGAGGACTTGACTCTGTCTCTCGTTGCGCTCAAAATCGCTCGAAGCCGCCGTGCCTCGGTTAGACTTCCGGTAACGAACGAAACCAAGCGCGTCTTCGCCGTTCAGCGTTTGTTCGCCGGCCTTCAGATCGATATTCGTTCCGTCCGCGTTATCGACGTAGCGCATATCTTTATTAACCGTGACTTTTACGCCGTTCAACGCGTTTACGACGTCGACGAATCCTTGGAAGTCTATAACCGCCGTATAATCGATAGCGACGCCGAAAAACGTGCTCAGCATTTCGCGCGTATCGTCCTGCGCTTCGTTTTTGGCCGCATCCTTGCCAAGTCCGTCCTTAAGCGCTTTGGAATAGAAAGCTGCGTAATAAGCGTTGACCTTATGCTTCTTATAGCCTTCCATGTTCAAATCGCTATCGCGCGGAATCGTTACGACCGTCGCGGTCTTCGTCTTCGGATTGAATGCGGCTACCATCATGACGTCCGTATTCATGCTGCCGAGTTCCTTACGGTAGTCCAGACCGAGCAGCATAAGCGACACCGGCTTAACGTTGGCGCGTTGCTCTTTCGGTACGGACTTCGCGTCCGGATCGTGGCTTGCGATCTTATGTAGATTGTCTTTGTAAGTATAGTATAAGTACCCTGCGTAAGAGCCCAATCCGATAATGATAACGGCAACTATCAAAAACGTAATTCTGCCCCATCGGACGTTCTTTTTCTTCTGCGGCCTGGCTGTCGTCCGGTTACCCGACCGAGGCGGCATAGGCGTGTGTGGATTCAATGCAATTCCTCCTCGTCGTCCTCGTCCGCAACTTCCGCGTCGTCTTGAACGCCGAACATGTCTCTGTTCAATTGTTCGACCGTTTCGCGATCGAACCATACCGTGCGCGTCGTTCCATCTTTAGCCGCGTAAGTGACGAACACTTTCGCGGCTTCGATGGAACTGACATCAAACGACGTCAATTCGTGGTCTTCCGACAAAATCTGGGCAAAAAAGAGAAGCGTCTCCTTCGCCGCCGCGTCATCGGGGCGGGCGGAGGAGACCCACTTCATCTGCAACCAGTAAAACAGCGCGTCCATCAACGACATGGCCATACCCCTCTCCCTTAAGAAGGCTTGCTGTCTTTGCTAGCGTTAATTCTCTTATCGTACAGCTGACGAAGCCGCAGGAGCAGCATCATGAAGACGGCTACGGACATGCATTGGATGATCGGCAATATGAGCAATTGCAGAACGAGCAACACGTAGCAACCGACCGCCATCATCAAATAAACGAGTACTTCCTTCAGAATCGGAAGCCGACCAGGCCTGAACACAGCATTGAATATATAGATCACGAAAGCGAGGATCAGCAAGTATGAAACGAGCGGGTGGTCTTGGAACCAATGCTGCATCTGTACTCCTCCATCATTAAATAACGATCGGTATCGCTACGAAGTTGCATGCTTATGCGCTTATACGCCAGCTTCCGCCACGCGGCGTTGCTTCTCGTATCTGTCGCGTTCGCTCTTGTTCAGCACTTTTTTGCGCAAGCGAATGCCTTTAGGCGTAATTTCGCAAAGCTCGTCGTCGTTCAAGTACTCGAGCGCTTCCTCCAAGGACATCAAGCGAGGCGCCTTCATGCGAACCGTCTCTTCCTTGTTCGCCGTACGAATATTGTTCAACGCTTTTTCTTTACAAATGTTAACGATGATATCGGTGTCGCGCGTGTGCTCGCCGACGATCATCCCTTCGTATACTTCCGCTCCAGGTTCCATGAACAGAATGCCGCGATCTTCGACGGAAAGCATGCCGTAAGCGGTAGATTTACCCGTTTCGCTGGCAATCAGTACGCCTTGACGACGTCCGCCGACTTGACCGCCGATGACCGGTCCGTAGCTATCGAACGCATGGTTCATGACGCCATAACCGCGCGTAAGCGTCAAGAAGTTCGTACGGTAACCGATCAACCCGCGCGCCGGAATTAGGAATTCGAGGCGAACTTGACCCGTGCCGTTGTTGATCATATTGATCATTTCGGCTTTGCGGGTACCTAGGCTCTCCATAACGGAGCCCATGCTTTCTTCCGGTACGTCGATCAGGAGGCGCTCGATCGGCTCGCTTTTCACGCCGTCGATGTCTTTGATAATAACTTCCGGCTTGGACACTTGCAGCTCGAAGCCTTCGCGACGCATGTTCTCGATCAGAATGCCGAGGTGAAGCTCGCCGCGTCCGCTAACGACGAAGGAGTCAGGGCTGTCCGTCTCTTCTACGCGCAAGCTGACGTCGGTTTCGAGCTCTTTGAACAGACGCTCGCGCAAATTACGGGAAGTTACCCATTTGCCTTCGCGTCCGACGAACGGGCTGTTATTAACGAGGAACGTCATTTGAAGCGTCGGTTCGTCGATCGTGAGCACCGGCAAAGCTTCCGGGTTTGCCGGATCCGCGATCGTCTCGCCGATATTGATATCTTTAAGCCCCGCGATTGCGACGATGTCGCCGGCGGCGGCTTCTTCGATCTCGATGCGCTTCAGCCCTTGGAAGCCGAACAGCTTCTCGATACGGGCTTGGCGGGCTTTGCCATCGCGATCCAATACGGCCACGACTTGGCCTTGCGCAACGCGTCCGCGGTTAACGCGGCCGATCGCGATACGACCCATGTACTCGTTATAGTCGAGCAACGTAACGAGGAATTGCAATGGCGCTTCCGTGTCTTCTTTAGGCGAAGGGATATGCTCGAGAATCATCTCGTACAGCGGTTCCATCGTCTCTTCCAAAGTGTCGGCGGTTCTGCCTGCGATACCGTTCAAGCCGGAAGCATAAACGACAGGGAAGTCGAGTTGTTCGTCGTTCGCTTCGAGCTCGATGAACAATTCCAATACTTCGTCGATAACTTCGACGGGACGTGCCGCCGGGCGATCGATTTTGTTCAGAACGACTACAGGCGTCAAACCTTGTTGAAGCGCTTTGCGCAAGACGAACTTCGTCTGCGGCATGCAACCTTCGAAAGCGTCGACTACGAGCAATACGCCGTCGACCATCTTCATGATCCGTTCAACTTCTCCGCCGAAGTCGGCATGTCCAGGCGTATCCACGATGTTGATCAGGTTGCTTTTGTACTGAATCGCCGTGTTTTTAGCCAAAATCGTAATGCCGCGTTCACGTTCAAGATCATTGGAATCCATTGCACGGTCTTGCAATTGTTCGTTGTCGCGGAATGTACCGGATTGACGAAGCAATTGGTCAACCAAAGTTGTCTTACCGTGGTCTACGTGCGCGATAATCGCGATGTTACGGATCTTGTCTCTAGCTTGCATTGTCCCACTCCTCATTTATGTCCAGGCTCAACGTGTTCGTTAAGTTAGGATTCTCTATAACCGCAAAACAAAACGCCGACGCGAGGTCGACGTTATGGACTTCACCGGTACGACCGACCTAATCTGCCGACTATACGGTAGCTAGGTCATCATCCCTTCTATTATACGCTAGTCGAAGCGAAAAGCCAACGTTTATTGTTGCGATGCCATTTGTTCCGCTTACCAAGTGCGCGGGCGTCTAAGCACGAGCCATGCGCCTACGGCGATCAAGCCCACGGCGATCAAGTAAATTCCCCATGTCCAGATAAGCGTGAGGCAGAACAATAATATCGAGATGGAGGCCAGACCGACAGCGGCAGTCCATACTTCGCGCGAACGATTGTAGCCGAAAACATGGTACTCGTACAAGCCGATGGCGACGGAAAACGGGAACATCGGCCACAAATATTTCATCATCCCCCATCCGAACCAGTTGCCGATCAGCAGCACGACCGATATAACGGTCAATATCCCTGCCGGCACGAGCGTAATCGACGGAACCATTCGGCCGAAATAAAGCACATGCAAGAGCACGCCGGGGATCAGGATGAATAGCGGCCAAAATACGGCGCCGATAAAGGCGAATACACCCAGCTTGCCTAAAAGAATTATCAATCCAACAGTCAACACGAGTATTCCGACTGCGGCGGATTGTCTGTTCACGATAGCTCCCCCACTTCATCCCATATACAATGGATTTTGTCCTGATTCCTTATATGTCGGATCCTGACGTCTATTCTTTAAGTTTAATGGAATTCGGGGGAAAAAACTAGTTCGGTATTATAAAATAGTGCCTAAAAACTTCCTATAGTCTTTCTTGCGGACGTCTTCGCAACCATAACGCGATAACGATCAGCATCGCAACGGTCGCAATCGGCAAGATGCGCTCCACGTCCGGATCGATCATATGGCGATAACGCTGCAAACCCGGATCCTTCAGCATCATCTCTACGGCGGTATATCCAAGCAGGCCGCCCCCCACATAGACTAACCCCGGCAACCGGTCCAGGAGCCGCATAATGAACGCGCTGCCCCAAATAATGATCGGTATGCTCATGACGATCCCGATAACGAGCAGTATCGTATCCCCGTTCGCTACGGCGGCAACGGCAAGTACGTTATCCAAGCTCATAACGAAATCCGCCACTACGATCGTCCATACCGCTCCGGCTAACGTGGAAGCCGCTTGCGTGCTTGCCGAGTGATCCTTGCGGTCGATTAGCAACTGTAGCGCTATGACGATCAGCAGCAGCGCTCCCACCGTCTGCAGCAGCGGTATGTGCAGCAAGGCTACGGCCCCGAGCGTCAATACGCAACGCAGTAAAATCGCGGCCGCGGTCCCCCACCATACGGCGGTCCGGCGTTGGTACGCAGGCAGCCGTCTTCCTGCCATCGCGATGACGATCGCATTATCGCCGCTCAGCAGCAAATTAATGATTACGATTTCGAGAAATACCCAGAAACTATCCATGATTCCCATGCGGCCACCCCCTCTTACCAGACCTATGTACAAGCCGGCTCGAATATGTGACGCATTTTTATGAATCCAAATCTCCAAGCCTCCGTATTACTAGGAGAACCATACAGGAACCATACAGTGGGGTGGAGAGAAATGGATTTAATGAGCTTGGAATTTTGGTCGGCGCTAGTAGCTATCGTGTTCTTCGATCTGTTGCTCGCCGGGGACAACGCGATCGTCATCGGGATGGCCGCCCGCAATTTGCATAAGGATCACCAGAAGAAGGCGATCCTATGGGGAACGGCCGGCGCGATCGGCATTCGGGTAGTCGCTACGTTTTTGGTATTATGGGGGATGCTCGAAATTCCGTTTTTGATCGCCGTAGGCGGAATATTGCTGATCTGGATTTCTTATAAGATGCTCGTGCAAGAAAACGATCATGGCGAGATCAAAGCCGGAACAACGCTATGGGGCGCCGTTAGAACGATCATTATCGCGGATGCGGCCATGGGTCTGGACAACGTAATGGCTATCGCGGGAATGGCGCAAGGAAAGCACGGAAGCTACGTGCTTGTCGTATTGGGACTTTTGATCAGTATTCCGATCGTCGTCTGGGGTAGCACATTGTTCATCAAGATCGTGGAAAAATTCGCTTGGATCATCTATATCGGTTCCGGAATATTGGCGTTCACCGCCGCGAAGATGATTACGCACGAACCGCAATTCAAAGTCGCATTCGAGGATCGTCCGGTATGGACATGGACGTTCATCTCCGCCATCACCGTAATCGTAATCCTTTCGGGCGTATGGACGAACGCAGTAAGAGCGCGTCGCGCCGCGCAAGGGCGAATAGCTCACGAGCAGCCGAAAGCAAGCCTAAACAAGCCTAAACAAGCCTAAGGCGCCGCTTACCACAAAAAAAGTAGCCGTGAAACGCATGAATTTGCGCTTCACGGCTTCTTCTTTTATAGGCTTAAAACCACTCGTCCTCGGCTTCGGCTTCTTCCGACTTCGCGCTCGCCGCCTGTTGCTCCGCTTTGTTCGACAGAACGACGACTTCCATCCCTTTAACCGCCTCGTCGATCAATCGGCTCAAGGCTTCGCCCAGCTTCTCCTCCACTTGCTCCACGACGGACAAGTTCGGATGAATAGCCGGCGACTTAGGTACGAACAACGTGCAACAATCTTCGAAGGGCAAGATGGACGTGTCGTATGTACCGATCCGCTGCGCATACTCGATAATATCCAGCTTGTCCATTACGACAAGCGGACGAAGCATCGGCAGCGTCGTCGCCCGGCCGATAACGTTCATGCTGACGAGCGTCTGGCTAGCCACTTGGCCGAGACTATCTCCGGTAACGATCGCCAGCGCCCCGTTTTTCTCCGCAAGCCGCTCCGTGATACGCAGCATTATCCTGCGCATTAACGTGATGATTAAGCTGTCATGTCCCGATTGCGCGAGCATCGTTTGGATTTCCGTGAACGGCACGAGATGAAGCTTGATTTTGCCGCTATAATAGGACAATCGCTTCGCCAACGTCACGACCTTATCCTTCGCTTGCTCGCTCGTGAACGGATAACTGTGGAAGTGAACTGCTTCCACGGCGAGCCCTTTGCGCATCGCCATCCACCCTGCGACGGGACTGTCTATGCCGCCCGACAGCAATAGCATGGCTTTCCCGTTCATGCCTAGCGGGAACCCGCCGGCGCCTTTCTCCTGCACGCAGTAAATGAACGTGCCTTCGAATTGAATATCGATTTTAAGCTCGGCTTCCGGTTGGCGGACATCGACCGTAAGCGACGGCGTATTCCGCAGCAAATGCGCGCCCACGAGATGGTTCATCTCGAGCGAGTTGTGAGGGAATTGCTTCCAGCCGCGCTTGACACTAACTTTGAACGTGCTCGGCGCCGGCGTCATCCCTTTGAGCAGCGTTAGCGAAGCTTCGCGGATTCGTTCCAGGTCATGCTCGACTTTGACGACAGGACTGAAGGAGACGATGCCGAAGACATTTTTCAAGATTGGCGCGATCGACGCGTAATTTTCACCGTTCAAACGGATGTATACCCTGCCGAATGCGCGTTCGTAAGTCAGCGCTGGAAACGCGCTAAGCACGGTCTGAATTTGGTCGAGCTGCATTTTCTCGAACCGGTTCCGATTGCGGCCTTTGATCGTAATTTCCCCGAACCGGACTAAGATCAGATCGTAATTCATGGCTAACTCCTTTCGAGCGGCTTAAGCTCCGCGACCGCTTGCCGCAACGCGGCGGCGAGTATGTCGATATGTTGTTGTTCGTGTTCGTCCCCGAAGCTGATTCGGATGCTGCCTGAGGCGCGCGCTTCCTCGTAGCCCATCGCAAGCAGGACGCGGCTTGGCTTCAGGCTTTTGGATGAGCAAGCCGATTGCGTGGAGATCAGGATGCCGTGCTTTTCGAGCATATGAACGAGCACTTCCGGCCGCATCCCTGGATAAGAGAGATTAACGATATGAGGAGCTGTCCGGTATGACTCGCCAATGTCCGCTTCCCTTTGCCGTTCGCCGATCCCATTAACGACAAGCTCGGGGATATCCGCGATCGCATCTAACAATCTCAAGCGGAAGGCGTACATTTTCTCCCTGCGCAAAGGCATCCCCTCCATCGTCAGGCGCAACGCCTGCGCCGTTCCGACGATTCCCGGCACGTTCAGCGTACCCGAGCGAAGCCCGTCCTCTTGGCCTCCTCCGCTAAACAAAGGACTTAACCTCATCCCTTCCTTGACGAGCAACAACCCGACGCCTTTAGGGCCGCCGATCTTATGTGCCGAGCCCGAATAGAGATCCACCTTGGCATCGCGCCAGTCAAACGGTACTTTACCGATCGCCTGCACTCCGTCGACATGGAACCGAACCTGCGAATGGCGGGATACGATCGCGCCGATCTCCTTGATCGGCTGTATTACGCCTGTCTCGTTGTTCACGTGCATAACGCTGACGAGGACGGTGTCTTTGCGTATAGCTTTAGCTATGTCGTCGGGGGATACCCTGCCCTCTGCATCGACGGGCAATATAGTGACGTCAATGCCCTGCAGTTGCAGTTGCTTAACGCACTCGAACACGGAGGCGTGCTCGGTGGCCGTCGTTATGACATGTTTCATCGCACGAGATACGCCCGCAATCGCCCCGCGAATCGCTAGATTATTGCTTTCCGTCCCGCCGGAGGTGAATATGACCTCGCCGGGCGCAGCTCCGAATCTTTCCGCTACGCCGGCTCGAGCACGTTCGACCAGCTTGGCGGCTTCCGCACCGGATCGATGCAGCGCCGCCGGATTGGCGTAATGCAGTCTCATGATGTCGGAGACCGTATCGATCACCTTCGGATACATCGGCGCAGAAGCGCTATGGTCGAAATAATAAGGTTTCACGCATGTCCCCCGATCCGCAATAAAGGGATCGATAACGGCGCATAGGCGCCGTCATGATCCCTGTTAGACCTTTGTTCATTAAATCGTTACGCGCTCCACTGGGTTGCCGCTGCAAGTACTTTGCGTACATACGTCTGCGTCTCTTGCGGCAATTCCGCGTATTTAGCGGCAATATCTTGATCGTTCGCGATACCAAGGCGATCTACGCGACCAGGCCCTGCATTGTACGCGGCTAATGCAACGGATACGTTCCCATCGTATTTACGCAGCAAGTACGATAAAAATCTCGTGCCGCCGTCGATGTTCTGCGCGGGATCGAATGCATTCGTGACGCCAAGCCCTTGGGCAGTGCCGTCCATAAGCTGCATTAATCCTTTGGCGCCGACCGAAGATACCGCGTTCGGGTCGAACGAGGACTCCGATTGAATAACGCCTTTGATCAGCGTAGGCGATACGCCGTATTTCTCCCCTGCAGCGGCAATAAGATCATCGAATGCCGCTGATGAACCGCTCGTGTCGGGTGATAACGCGCCTCCCCATGAAGCGTTCGGCTGCATAAGCGCCGATAAGGACAACCCGTCTAACGAAGAGGGTTGTTCTGAATCTGTATTATCCATTAATTGACCTAACAGCATATCGAACAATCCAGTGCCTTCGGTCTCGGACTTGCCGGATGGCGAAGCGACTCCCAACGGATTAATGTTCTGCATCCATTGCGTTAGCAGCATCTGTTTTAGTAAACGCGGATCCGTCGTTACATTCACGTCGGCAATCTCCCGTCAGTTCAAGTGTTGTACGCTAACATTGTACAACATCGCGCGCCCCCCGGCTAGTCCCGACAACTTTCGCGATTAGTCGTGCTTTTGACCTAGTCGTCTTTAGGTTTGAACGTTAAACAACAAGTGACGGATGATGTCGTTGCATGATCTTGATGCATGGCGAATTCTTCGGCGAACTCCGCATCCCAATGGTTTTTCGAATGAGAATCGATTTCGATTGCAATTTCCTGCGCTGCGCAACGGTTGCCCTGACCCCAGAACGAGCAATTGCTGACACTACACGAGACGCCGTTCGGCATCACAATCACCCCCTGTCCTATTGTGCACCCCGGGTGATCGGGTATGCGGACAGAGGGTGCGGAGCCTGTTGGCAGATTTGTTATTTGGAGCTTTGCATGCGGCGTTGCGTCAAATAATCGCTTTCGTAGAAGGAAAGATCATCGCGCAGTTCTTCGTAAATCCGAGACACGTTAAGCACGACGTCGCGAGCGACGCGAATCGGCTTCATCCGGAAGCGAATGGCGTCTTGTCCGGTGTAAGCGTAGCGGCCGTCTTCGGAATAGCATTCGTTCTTCGGATAGAAAAAGGCGTTAACGCCGTTATGATACACTTCGTAAAGCGCGCGTTCGGCCAATTCGACATCGAAGTTAGGACGTCTAAGCACGGCGCCAAGTTTTTCGTAGGCCACTTCTGAAAATACGAGCAAATGTCGCATGTCCGACAACAAGCCGCTGTAGAAGCTTTCTGCCTGCTCGCTGTTCTCTTGCACGAGCTGCGGCATTGCGTTGGTGTTCAGAAATTGTTCGATCTGAACGATCGCCGCTTTTAATTTCTCTCGGGTTGCCTCGGCAAGGTCTTTAATTTTCATGGCTGGCATGGATTGTTCCCCTTTCCAATGTGCGAAACCGTAGTGAATCCGGTGTTAACTAGCGTCAAGCGAAATAGTTCCGCATCTGCAATATCGTCAGCGAAACTTCCCTCATAGTACCACAAAACGCTAACGAAAGGTACTGGCATCAGCCAAAATGCAGGGTATATTTTTGCGCTTGCGCCTCATCCTAACGTATAATGCTCCCTCTTGCGCGGGGACCGATAAGGAGAGATGCCCGTATGCGTCGCAACGCGCTGCTTGGGTTGTTGCTTACTACCGCGATCGTCATAATCGCCGTCCCGGTATTGTTCCGCGATTGGGGTTCGAGCTCTAAGCCCCACATTGCCTCAGATCAAAGATCGTCTCATCTAGAAGCCGTATACAAACAACAGATCTTGCACGATGATATGGTGGCTACCGAACGGCTATCCCGCGCGCAAACGGCGGCCGATATTCGGCGTTACTTGAAAAAAGGCGAATGCACGATGCCCGAGATGAAGAAGTTGATGGCTCTGCATCCGGAGATGCGGTTATTAGAATGGTCCGACGGAAACAAAGTCCATACGACCAAATCGAGAGACGTTGCCACGCCATTAAAGTCAGTTGCGGAAAGATACTTTAACGCGGGACGCGTAGCGATTAGACAAGGGAAATCCTACACCTCCCCTCTGTTCGTGGATCAAGGTAAAAGTTACTTCGTTATGGCGCAAGCGGGAGAACGTCCGGCTCGCAGCGGACTCGTGTCGCTCATTTCCACGGAAGTCGTTCAATCGGTCGAACGTCACCAGCGGCGTAACTTAAGGCTCGTACCTTACCCGGCGGAAGGACGCTACAGAGTGGAATCCGTCCTTCCAAATTCGACGAAAGACATTACCGTACGTTCGGGGGAAGACAACGGCAACGCCAGTCATTATTCCGTCGACGAAGTCGTCGTCAAGTTCCGACAACCGCTGACGGATGCCCAATTGCTGGAATTGCGCAATTCACTCGATCTGACGGTCGTTCGCCATACGCGGCAAACTTACGTCTTCCGATCGAAGAAACATAATACGGAAGCGTTAATTGCCTACTTCAAGTCCAAATGGAATCCGATTTACGTCGAGCCCCACTATTTGTACATGACGAACGAGCTCCAAGAAGCCCCGGCTTCGGGGGGAACGATTGTCCCTAATGATACACTCTATTCGGAATACCAATGGAACTTGCCACGGATTGCTACCGAATCGGGCTGGTCTGTTACGAAAGGGAGCGACGACATCATCGTGGCGGTTGTGGATACGGGCGTGCAAGCGGATCATCCCGATCTTCAAGGACGCTTGGTCAAAGGCGTGAACATCGTCGACCCTTCCAGCCCTCCCGACGACGACGTCGGTCACGGCACGCACGTGGCGGGCATCATTTCGGCGGAGGTGAACAACGGAGAAGGCGTGGCGGGAATGACTTGGTATACGAAAATCATGCCGGTCAAAGCGTTGGACAGCTCCGGAGCCGGATCGACTTATTCCGTAGCGGAAGGCATATTATGGGCGGTCGATCACGGCGCGGATGTCATCAACATGAGTCTCGGCAATTACGCGCAAGCGGAATTTCTTCACGACGCGTTGAAATACGCCTACGATCACGGCGTAGTGCTCGTCGCGGCCAGCGGGAACGATAATACGGACAGGCCGGGCTTCCCGGCTGCTTACCCCGAAGTGCTCGCCGTGGCGGCGACGGATCCCGACGAGTCGCGCGCAGAGTATTCCAACTTCGGCGATTATATCGACATCGCCGCTCCCGGAACTTCCATTCCGAGCACGTATCCGGGCAGTCGCTACGCGGCGTTGTCCGGTACTTCGATGGCGAGTCCGCACGTAGCTGCGTTAGCTTCGCTCGTTAAATCGGTCAATCCGAAGCTTACGAACGAAGAAATAATGGATTTGCTTAGACGCACCGCGAAGGACCTTGGCCAGCAGGGCAAGGACAACGATTTCGGCTACGGCCAGATCGACGTGAATTCGGCGCTTCAATCGGCTAGCGGATCTGGCACTTCGCTTCAGCTGTTTCCGAAGCAAGTGCGGCGCGAGCTGGAACGGTTGAACGCGGAGTAGTCTTTATAACGATAACAAAAACAGGGTTGTCTTGATCGGATGTTACATCCGTCGAGACAACCCTGTGTTCATTGTAAGGCTATGCCGGAAAGATTGCCGTAAGCCGGGTTCTGTACTTCCGGTGGTAGTAGCGGACTGCTTGCGCTAGTCCTCCCACGTATGGAAGCGACAATCATCTTTCTAGGCCGCACATTGCTATACGGCTCAAGCGACCAACCCGAACGCACCCCGAGCAAGGGCTGCAGCCGCAAGCGGCTACGACGTTCTCTTAGGTCTTGCTCCAAATGGGGTTTACCAGGAACAAAGTCACCAGTGCTCCTCGTGGTCTCTTACACCACGGTTCCATCCTTACCTGTGCATCTCTCCCTTGCGGGAAAGAGCCATCGGCGGTCCATTTCTGTGGCCCTAATCCTTCAGCTCGCGCTGACTGGACGTTATCCAGCATCCTGCTCTATGGAGCCCGGACTTTCCTCTCGTGGCGCGAAGCCACCAGCGATTGTCTGTCAAACTTTCCGGTTTGCATCGATAAGTATATCGCGAATCGCGCGCAAGCACAACGGCAATGGATGGGTAAACTGAGCGACTTCGGTAAAATGCTACGAACTGCCGGTTCGCTTACCCGTCAACGCAGCTTAAACGGCTCCGTATTCACTTTCGAAGCGAACACTTCCGTTGCGTAGCCTTTGCCCTTCAATTGCTCCTGCAGCCACTCGGCCGTCTTAGGCTTCATGATCTTCTCCGCATTGTGGCCCGGATCGACAAGCGCGAGTCCCGCGACTTCCGCGTCGTGTGCGGTGTGATAGTCGATATCTCCCGTTACGAGGACGTCAGCCCCCGCGAACGAAGCATGCCTGATGTAACGCGCGCCGGAACCGCCAAGCACGGCGACTTTGCGGATTTGGCGCGAGCCGTCACCGACGACGCGAACGAACGGCACGTCGAACGCCCGTTTAACCCGTTCCGCGAACTCGTCCAGCGTCTCCGGTGTCGGAAGCAGCCCGACGCGACCTAAGCCGAATGATCGTCCCTTTAGATCCATCGAGTACAAATCGTACGCCACTTCTTCGTAAGGGTGAGCTTTGAGCATGGCGGAGATGACCGCTTTGCGAACGCTTTGCGGCACGACCGTCTCGATGCGAATTTCCGCCGCGCTCTCCAGCTTGCCTTGTTGTCCGATAAAAGGCTGGCTGCCTTCTCGTGGAAGGAACGTCCCCGTGCCCTCCGTATTAAAGCTGCAATGGCTATAGTTGCCGATCCAACCCGCCCCGGCGGCGAACAGCGCGGCTCTCACTTTGTCCTGATGCGATTCCGGAACGAAGACGACGAGCTTGAACAGCTTGTCGGTATGCACCTCTTCGAGTACGTCGCGTCCGTTCAAGCCTAGCGCTTCCGCCATCCAATCGTTCATACCGCCTTCGGCGGTATCTAGATTCGTATGAGAGATATACACCGCAATATCTTTGCGCAACAAATTCGCGGCTAACGCGCCGGCTGGCGTGTCGGTCCGCAAATGCGCTAGCGGCCGATAGATGACCGCATGGTGCGCGATAATAAGCTCCGCTCCAAGCTCGCCCGCCTCTTCAACGACGGCAGGCGTAACGTCTAACGCCACGAGAACGCGCCGCACTTCGCGCGCGACGGAACCGACTTGCAAGCCGATCTTATCGCCTTCCACCGCGTAATACTTCGGCGCGAGGCGCTCCATCAGTTGGATGATCGTTTCTCCGCGGGCAAACATGCCAACACCTCCCGGATTTCTCGCACGTCTTCCTGCCATTCTTTAGCTTTCTCCGCCGCCTCCGGCGCATCCGTATGACTTAGTTGTAAGATGACGCGCTCGCGCTTCGCGATTTCCTGCTCCCACTTGCGGTGGAAAACCTCTGTCGGCTCGCGCATCAAGAGCGGTCCCATTTCGTACATGAGCGACGGGGATACCTTCGGAAGCCGCGGAGCAAGCAACGTTAAATCGTAGAGCTGCGCCGCCTTCTCCCCGGCTTCCGCTTCGTCGTCCACTTTAATCGCGCGTATGACGGAGTAAATAACGCCGTCTTCCTCGATTAAAGTCTCACGATCGATCACGTAACGATGCACCGTCAGCCATTTTCTGACCGCGTCTTCCGCGACGTGCGGCGACAGGATCAGCGTACGAACGCCTTCTAGACTCGCTTTCCCTTGATCAAGAATACGCACCATGAGGCTTCCGCCCATACCGGCGATCGATACCGCATCGACTTCCCCAGGCGATACGACGGCGAGACCATCTCCTAGTCGAACCGACACTGCATGTGCCAGTCCGGCTTCCGCTACTTGCCGCTTGGCTGCTTCTACCGGGCCTGCGTTCACGTCGCCCGCGATAGCCATGCTTACTTTCCCGCTGCCCGCCAAAAAGACGGGGAGCAGCGCGTGATCCGTCCCGATGTCGGCGAGCCGCGCCCCTTGCGGGACCCACTCGGCAAGCGCCGACAATCTGCGTGACAGCTTCAAGCCTGCTCCGAATTGTTGATCCGATTGTTTCATCTGTTTATGCAACCCATTCCATCCATTGTTTTCGTAAGCGGAACATACCGAATCCCGCGAGCAAAATTTTGCTAAGGAGTTCGATCTGAATCCAGTTTTTGTCTATTTCATAGAGCGCCGAATACACTTCGGGCATAAACCATAAAAGCAGCGCCACCGCGAACAGCACCGCACCGCTCGACTTGTATTTCACGTGCACGAACCAACTCAACCAACCGAACAAGAGCGCCGCGGGAAGCCAAAAAACTTGAACCTCGAGCCAACTCGGATGTTGCACCTGATCCGCGAGCAGCATCGTGTATACCGCTATCGCGCAAATCCAACCGAGTCCGTGCAATAGGACAGCGTTTAACGCGATGCCGCTTACGATCCATACGACCGAGCAAATGACGAGGACCGCGATATATCCGGCTCCGCTTGTCCAGCCTTGGATTTGGCAGATGCTGAACCCCGTTCCCAAGAGAAAGAAGCATCCCGTGCCGGCCAGCATCGTGCTTCGCAAAGAGCTTCGGTCTTGTAGTTTGCCCGCAAACCCGATGAACGCCGCCGTTACGACGCCGGTCAACCCTATTTGCAATGCCAAGGGAAACGCGCTAAAATGAAGTACAACAAAACAAATCAAGGTAAAAATTCCAAATGTAAGGAGCCAATGCTTGCCTGACGCTTGGCCGATTTTCTTGACCGCGTTGCCGATCAACCCTTGCGGACGTTCATTCACGTTTTCCAAATACAAGTTGATCAGAAAGTCGCAATAATGCTCGGGCAATAACTTACTGCGACGCCAAGCTTCGATTTCTAACACGATCGCTTTGCGCTTATCATCAGCACTTGAAGCCATGCGGCGATTCCTCCTAACGCCTTCGGAAAAAAAAGACCTTCAACCGTTACGGCCAAAGGTCTCATCCGAACGTTCGGCATGATGTTATTCCAAGAAATCTTTCAACCGCTTGCTACGGCTTGGATGGCGAAGTTTACGCAAAGCTTTCGCTTCGATCTGACGAATACGCTCGCGAGTGACTCCGAACACTTTGCCGACCTCTTCGAGCGTGCGAGTGCGGCCGTCATCGAGTCCGAAACGCAAACGAAGAACGTTCTCTTCCCGCTCGGTAAGCGTATCGAGCACGTCTTCAAGCTGTTCCTTGAGCAGCTCGTACGCGGCGGCATCGGCAGGTGCCAAAGCCTCTTGGTCTTCGATAAAGTCGCCCAAGTGGGAATCGTCTTCTTCGCCGATCGGCGTCTCGAGCGATACCGGTTCTTGCGCGATTTTCATAATTTCACGGACTTTATCCACGCTCAGTTCCATTTGCTCCGCGATTTCTTCCGGTGCAGGTTCTCTGCCCAGCTCTTGCAGCAATTGGCGCGATACGCGAATGAGCTTGTTGATCGTCTCCACCATATGAACCGGAATCCGGATCGTCCGGGCTTGGTCAGCGATGGCGCGCGTAATCGCTTGGCGAATCCACCACGTCGCGTAAGTACTGAATTTGAAGCCTTTCAAATGGTCGAACTTCTCGACCGCTTTAAGAAGTCCCATGTTGCCTTCTTGAATGAGATCGAGGAACAGCATGCCCCGTCCTACATACCGCTTAGCGATACTGACGACTAGACGAAGGTTGGCTTCCGCCAGCCTTTTTTTCGCTTCCTCGGCTTCGAATCCGCCGGCTTCGATCTTCTTGGCGAGATCGATTTCGTCGTCTGCGCCCAAAAGCGGCACGCGGCCGATCTCTTTCAAATACATGCGTACGGGATCGTTGATTTTAATGCCTGGCGGGAGAGATAGATCGTCGTCGAAGTTGAACTCGTCGCGTTCCTCTTCTTCTCCGTGCCGTCCCATTTCGTCGTGATCGTTCACGACCTCGATACCTAAGTCAGCCAACTGCTCGAAAAACTCGTCAATTTGCTCCGGATCTTGATCGAAAGGAGACAATTTCTCCATGATGTCTTTATAGGTCAAGGAAGATTTCTTCTTGCCTTGTTCCATCAATTGCGCTTTGACCTGTTCAAGCGTCGATTCCGTCTCAAGCCCTGTGTGTTGATCGTTCGCCATTCCCGACTCCCTCCTCCTTAGCCAGCCAACGCGTTATTGCTGCTTGCGCCGCTTATCCAAGGCGATAATCTCTGTCAAAATTTGTGCGGCTTTAATGGGGTCGCCCGATCTCTCCGCATGATGCATTTCCTCTTTCTTCCGTTCCATCTCTCTTGCGAGAGAAGCCCGGCCGATGGTGCGGAGACAATCATCCATAACCCGTTCGTCGAACGGCGTATGGTCCAGCGCGATCGCGCTAGCGGTGCTTTCCAAGCGGTCATCCTGTAAAGTAGTAATAAACCGACCGACATCCGGATCGTTGCCTTGAGCATAATATGCATATAAATAAGCAGCAAGCGCCGCGTGATCCTCTACGTGAAAATCATCTCCAAGCCGTTCCTGAACGATACTAGCCATATCGGCATCCAGCATCATCCATGCCAGCAGCTGTCGCTCCGCTTGTACGTTCGCCGGCGCGAGCGTAGGATGCCTGGACGACGTTCGCTTTTCATTCCATTCATTATTCCACGTTCCGCTTGGAATATCCCTTGCGTTTCCCAATTTCTCCCGCTGCCTGACTTCCGAGCTTTCCTGCTTCAGCGTATCGATCGATACCCCGAATTCCTGGGATAGCTCTTTCAGCAGCAACTCCCGCTCCGTTGGAGAATCTTGTCTTGCCACTAGCTTAACCGCTTCGCGCAAATACCGGATTCTTCCATCTTCTTCTAGGAGTATATGGGCTTTCCTCAAATATATAAGCTGAAATTTGATGGTGGATACCGCGCCTTCGATGCATTCCCTTACGAACGCCGCAGGACCGTTAGCCGAAATATATTCGTCCGGATCCATTCGATTAGGAATTACGCTCACCCTGACGGCGAATCCTGCTCCTTGCAAAAGCGGGATGCTCTTATGCGCAGCGGCTTGTCCAGCATCATCTCCGTCATAGCACAATACGATCTCGTCAGCGAACCGTTTCAGCACGGCCGCATGCTCGTTCGTGAGCGCCGTCCCCATCGTGGCGACGCCGTTATGCACGCCGGCCGACCAGGCTTTGATCACGTCAACGTAGCCTTCGAACAATACCGCTTGGCGCGTTCGCCGTATGACCGGTTTCGCTTCGTTCAGCCGGTATAGCGTTCGGCTCTTGCTGAAGAGCGGGCTCTCCGGAGAATTCAAGTATTTCGGCTGTCCGCTTGTCATCAAGCGACCCGCGAACGCGATCGGAACACCGTTGCCGTCGTGAATCGGGAAAATGACCCGGTCGCGGAAACGATCGACGTACCCTTCTCCCTCCTGCTTGCGGGATAATAATCCGGCCGTTTCCATCTCGCTTGCCGCGTACCCTTTGCGCTCAAGCGCATTGGTAAGCGTGTCCCATCTCGCCGGCGCATAACCGATGCCGAATTCCTCGATCAAGGCGTCGGTAAACCCGCGCGATCTCAAGTAGTCCATTGCCGGCTTGGCGGGTTCCGTATTGCGCAAGATGTAATGATAGAGCTTGGCTGTGTACTCGTGCGCTTCCACGAGTCTTTGCTTCTCTTGTTGCTGCGGCGTCGGTTCCGCGTTGCTTGCCGCGGACCAAGTGACCGGAAGTCCGATCTCCTCCGCAAGCTGCTTGACGGCTTCCGGGAATGTTAGACTCTCCATGTCCATTACGAATTTGATAACGTTGCCGCCTTTGCCGCAACCGTAGCAATGAAAAATTTGCTTCTCGGGCGTCACCGTGAAAGAAGGCGTTCTCTCGGAATGAAATGGACATAGGCCCTTTAAGTATTTGCCGTTCTTGACGAGATGAACGACTTTCCCTACGGTTTCGGAAATCTCATGGCGACGCAGCACTTCATCGATAATGGATTGGGGGATCATGCCGTTATTCATTACATGCTCACCTTCAGGCTTGTCGTATTACAATTCGCTAACGGTCGAGATTTTCCTGCATCTCCCGCAATAGAGTTGTCAGTTTTTGTTGAAACCTGTCTCTGTCTTCTTCGGTGAACGGCTTAGGACCTTTCGTCCGCATGCCGCCTCGTCTTTGCCTGGCGGAAAAATGCCGCTGCTCCAGTAAACCTTCGATGTCGTTCTCGCGAATTTCTTTGCCGCGAGGCGTCAGCACCGCGGCCCCTCTCGCGAGCCCCAAAGCCGCAAGTCCGTAATCACCGGTGACGAGAATATCCGATTTCGTAAGGACGTTGGCGATGTACAAATCGGCCGATTGATCGCTTGCGTCTACGGTTACGACTTGAACGGACGGCTCCGGCGTCAATACGTGCGCATGGCTCGAGACCATAAGCGCCGTAGCGCCCACGCTTCTGACCGTTCTGGCAATTTCCGACTTCACCGGACAAGCGTCACCGTCCACGACGACACGATTCCGCACGTTCGCCATCGCATTCACCACGTTCACCCCAAAGTTTGCCGTATTATTATATACGATAACCGGCACCGAAATCCTGCATTTGACCTATTAAAATTTATGTTCGTCAGGACTACCCCTTCGACAAAAAATACTTGTAAAGGCAACGTAAGCGCCCTTACAAGTACGATTTATGCGCATATCGGGTTTCGAATGCCGATAAGTTACTTCTGGAATCGTTCCAAAATCAAACTCGCGGTTTCTTCGACCGCTTTATTCGACACGTCGATGACGAGACAGCCGATCCGGTCCATCACTTGCCTTGCATGGTCAAGCTCCCGGCGGATGCGATCGGATGTCGCGTAAGGAGCCGTATCAGGCAACCCTAGCGCCTTCAGTCTTTCTTTGCGGATCGCGTTCAGCGCATCGGGATTGATGGTCAAGCCGACGACCTTATGCGCCGGGGCGTCGTATAGTTCCTTGGGCGGAATAAGCTCAGGAATTAACGGCACGTTGGCTACTTTGAACGTCTTGTGCGCAAGTACCATCGATAACGGCGTCTTCGACGTACGCGACACCCCGACGAGCACGATATCCGCTTTGAGTATGCCCGTCACGTCTCTGGCGTCGTCGTATCTTACGGCGAATTCGACCGCTTCGACTTTGCGGAAGTAATCCGCGTTCAGCGCATGGTTTAGGCCCGGCTCATGCCTGGATTCCCTGCCGAGCTTCTCCTCCAAGCTGCCGATAAGCGGCCCGAGCAAGTCGATGACCGTCAGCTCGATCAGCTTGGCTTGTTCGACCATGTAATCCCGCAGGAACGGGAGGACTAGCGTGTACAGCACGATGCTGCTGTCGGCTTTGGCCGCGCGAACGACGGCATCGATGCTTTCCCGGGTTTGAATGAACGCCGCCCGGCGAATATGGACGGACATCGGGTGAAACTGGGCGGCCGCCGCCCGCACCGCGAGCTCTCCCGTATCTCCCGCGGAGTCGGACACGACGTATACGGTAACGCTTTGCTCGTTCATCAGGCAGCGCCTCCCTTAATAATCCGTTTCGCAACGGTTAATTGATGATCTATGCTTAGCCCGCGAGCTTCGCGAAATCCGCGAACGCCTTCACGTCTTCGGCGATGAGCGACAGCAACGCAAGCCGGTTGCGGCGGATCGCTTCGTCTTCGGCCATGACCATGACCGCCTCGAAGAAGGCGGCGATCGGTCCGCTCAAGGAAGACAGCGCGGACAACGCCTCGGCAAGGTTAGCCTCGGCGAACGCTTTGACGAAGTTCCCGTGCGCGCCTTGCCACGCTTCGTACAGCTTCGTCTCCGCGGCGTCCGCGAACAGACGCGCGTCAACCTGCTTCGAATCCGCTTTGGAAGCCAAATTGCATACGCGGTTGAAAGCTTCGACGGCCGGACGGAAGTCCGCCTTGTTGCCGCCCGCCGCTACCGCTTGAAGCGCTTTGGCGCGCAACAGCGTGCGGCGAACGTCACCTGCGCCCGCGCCGATAATCGCATCGGCGACGTCATAGCGGATCGCTTGCTCGGACAGCACGTTGCGAATGCGAAGCGTGAAGAAGTCTTGCAAATCTTTACTGATCTCGTAAGAGTCGCGTTTCAAGCCGCGCTCGCCATGTTGCTCAAGAGCGATGCGGAACAGATCGGTAAGCGACAGTTCAAGCTCGTGCGCCAGCAACGTGCTAACGATGCCTTGCGCTTGTCTGCGCAGCGCGTACGGATCTTGCGAGCCGGTCGGAATGATGCCGATCGAGAAGCAACCGACGATCGTATCGATCTTGTCGGCGATGCCGACGATCGCGCCGACGAGGGATGCCGCAGGCTTATCGCCCGCGTTGCGAGGCGAATAGTGCTCGTTGATGCCGCGCGCGACGCTCTCGCGTTCGCCGGCTTTGCGCGCGTAATCCTCGCCCATGATGCCTTGCAGCTCAGGGAATTCATAGACCATTTGCGAGACGAGATCGAATTTGCAAATGTCCGCCGTACGGCTTACGTCGGCTTGCGTCGCATCGTCCACGCGCAGATGCTGCGCGATCCGGTCCGCGATCTTGCGTGTGCGGCGAACTTTATCCGCTACCGTGCCGAGCTCTTCGTGGTATACGATATTTTCGAGCTTCGCCAACGCGTCCGCGATAACGAGCTTCTTATCTTCTTCGTAGAAGAACTTCGCATCGGATAACCGCGCGCGAAGCACCTTCTCGTTTCCTTTAGCTACGACGTCTAGCGACAGGTTGTCGCCGTTGCGTACCGTTACGAAGTGCGGTTGCAGCTTGCCTTCTCCGTTCAAGACCGGGAAGTACCGCTGATGCTCACGCATCGAAGTGATTAGCACTTCTTGCGGAATGTTCAAGAACGCCGGGTCGAACGATCCCGTCAGCACCGTAGGCGTCTCGACGAGGAACAATACTTCCTCGAGCAGATCGTCTTTCACGGCGATATCCCAGCCGCGAGCTTCCGCTAACTCGCGAATGCCTGCCGTAATCGCTTCTTGGCGTTCCGCCACGTCGACGATGACGTGCTCGGCGCGAAGGCGCTCGACATAACGGCTAGGCTCTTCGATGACCGTATCTTTGCCGAGGAAACGGTGGCCGCGGGATACGTTGCCCGTGGCGACGCCGGTAATCTCGAACGGTACGACTTCGCTGCCATGCAACGCAACCAACCAGCGGATCGGGCGCACATAACGCAAATCGTACGCGCCCCATCTCATGTTTTTAGGGAACGTAAGCGACGTAACTAGCGCAGGAAGCGCCTCGGGCAACAGCGATGCCGTCTCTACGCCGATGCTGCTTTTTTTCGCGTATACGTACTCGACGCCAGACAATTCGCGGAAGAACAACGCTTCGGGCTCCGCGCATTGGCTGCGCGCGAAACCGAGCGCCGCTTTGCTCCATGCGCCGGTTTCGTCCATCGCGATTTTGCGAGCCGGACCTTTAACTTCTTCGTTCACGTCTTCCTGCTTGTCGGCCAGTCCGATAACGTGGACGGCCAAGCGACGCGGCGTCGCGTAGGCTTTTACTTCTCCGAAGCCAATGCGGCTGTCGGTCAGCCACTTTTCCGTCTTGTCCTTCAATTGCTCCATGGCGGCGCGTACGAAACGGGCCGGCACTTCTTCCAAACCGATTTCCAACAACAGGTCTTTAGCCACGGTTCACCGCTCCTTTCTTCAGCAGCGGGAATTCCAGCCGCTCGCGCTCTTGCAAGTAAGTCGCCGCGACCTGGCGGGCCAAGTTGCGCACTCTCGTAATGTAACCCGTACGCTCCGTGACGCTGATCGCGCCGCGCGCGTCGAGCAGGTTGAACGAATGCGAACATTTCAGTACGTAGTCGTAAGCCGGGAATACGAGATTTTGTTCCATCGCGCGCTTCGCTTCCGCCTCGTAAGTCGAGAACAATTGGAACAGCATCGCAGGGTCGGACACTTCGAACGTATATTTGGAATGCTCGTATTCCGGTTGCTTGAATACGTCGCCGTAGCTGACGCCCTCAACCCACTCGAGATCGAATACATTCTCTTTTTCCTGAATATAAGAAGCTAGCCGCTCCATGCCGTACGTGATCTCGACCGCCACGGGAACGCAGTCGATGCCGCCGACTTGCTGGAAGTATGTGAACTGGGTAACTTCCATGCCGTCCAGCCACACTTCCCAGCCAAGGCCCCATGCGCCGAGCGTCGGGGATTCCCAGTTGTCTTCGACGAACCGGATGTCATGATGCAGCGGATCGATGCCGAGGCGTCTCAAACTTTCCAGATACAACTCTTGTATGTTGTCCGGAGAAGGCTTCATGATGACTTGGAATTGATGATGCTGATACAGACGGTTCGGATTTTCACCGTAGCGTCCGTCCGCCGGACGACGGGAAGGCTCCACGTAAGCGACATTCCACGGCTCCGGGCCGATCGTGCGAAGAAAAGTCATCGGGTTCATCGTTCCCGCGCCTTTCTCCGTGTCGTAAGGCTGAACGACGATACAGTTCTGTTCCGCCCAAAACTGTTGCAGCGTCAGCGTCATTTGCTGAAAGTTCATCGGTTCATTCGCTCCTTTGATTGCTCTTTGATTAAGATAGGCGAACGGCCGAACGGTACGAGAAAATCAAAAAAAAGCCCCGTCCCACGTCCGCCATTGCAGACATAGGGACGGAAGCTTGTCGCTCCCGCGGTTCCACCCTACTTGGTTTATGCAAGCATAAACCCGCTCTTTCGCGCTTTCTCTCCGGAGCGCCTTTCACCTATGCCGTCCCTCCGGGCTTGCACTATCCCCGGCTCGCTGCGCTTGCCGACGGTCATCGGCTACTTTCTCCTTCATTGAGAACAATTCAATTATGAAGCCATTCTAAACTACCGGAACGATGGATGTCAAACCGTCCCGTCGCCCGCATCCGGTTCGGCGGGCTCTTGCGCATGAATAGTCGGACGCGGTCGGTCGGTCGGACCGCCCAGCAACTCTCCGTACTTCTCTAGTTGATCGAGAAACTGCCGCGATTTCAAATTCAGCGCGAGATGCGCATCCATCCATCTGCGCATAACAAGCTGAAGCTGACGCTTGGAGCTTTCCCGTACCGTGATGTTGCCTAGCCGGCGCAAATCGAGCGGCACGAATAACCGTAGCAGCTTCCATACGCCATCTTCGAGCTCTAACGCCGCGGAATCCCGATAACGGCACGATCCGCATAAAGCCCCGCCGGCAAGCGGGCTGAATCGAAATGGTCCTTCCTCTCGCCCGCAGCTTACGCATTCGTCGAGCATCGGCGTATAGCCTGCCGCATTCACGACTTTCATTTCGTACGCCCGAAGCACGATTTGCGGGTCTTTCCCTTCGACTAGCGCGGTCTGACACGCCTTCAATTGATGAAACAAATAGGCGGCCGCTTCGTCGTCGTTAATGGCACGATCCGTCAGCTCGGCCGCATAAGCCGCGTAGGCCGGTCCTTCGAGCCCCTCGCGGAGCTCGCGAAAAGATTCGAGAATTTCCGCGCTGTTCAGCGTACCGAGCGAGCTGTTCTTGTAATACGAATAATCTCCATATGTAAAAAGCTGCGCCGTCGCGCCGAACCGGCTCTTGAGCTTTTTGGCTCCGCGCACGACAATGCCCTGCTTCCCGAAACTCGGGGTAAGCAGGGTAATGATTTTATTGCCTTCTCCGTAATCCACGCTTCGAATGACTATGCCTTCGACCCGATAGAGCATCGGTCCTCAATCCTCGTCCCCACTATCGCTATCGTCTTCCGCCAAACCGTCCGCGATTGGATCGGCCATACTTAAATCGTTCATTTCTTTATACAGCAAGTAAGCCTCAATATCGCCGGTTTGCTTAAACACGTGCCATGTAAAATCACGCACAGCGCCTCATCCTCCCACGGCGGAAATGAATTGCTTCTCCACAGTTAGGATGTCTCTTGACGCCGTCGCGTATCCCTGACAAGTTTAGGGTCGAGCCTTAGTCGTTACGGAAGCCCAATGTCTTCAACACCGATTCGCGGTTTCTCCAGTCTTTATTGACCTTGACCCATAGCTCCAGGAAAATCTTCGACCCGAGCAGACGCTCCATATCCGTACGCGCTTGCTTGCCGATTTCTTTGAGCAGGGCGCCGCTTTTGCCGATAATGATCCCTTTTTGCGAATCGCGTTCCACGTAAATAACAGCCCCGATGTTCACGAGCCCATTGTCCTGTTTGCTCATGCTTTCGATCTCGACGGCGATGGAGTGCGGAATTTCTTCGCGGGTCATTTGCAATATTTTTTCCCGAATGAGCTCCGCGCACACGAACTGCTCCGGATGGTCCGTAATTTGGTCGGCCGGATAATACATCGGGCCTTCGCCTAGATACTTGGACACTTGCTCGAGCAGCGCGTTGACGTTGTTGCCTTGAAGTGCCGACACAGGTACGATTTCCGTAAAATTGTGCAGCTTGCGCCACTTATCGATTACCGGCAGCATCGCGTCCGGTTGGATCTTATCGATCTTGTTGAGCACGAGAAATACCGGCGTATTGACCGATTTAAGCCGTTCGATGATATAACGGTCGCCGCCGCCCAGATCTTCGGTGACGTCCGTCAGGAATAGCACCGCATCGACTTCGCTAAGGGCGCTTTCCGCAGCTTTCATCATGTAATTGCCTAGCTTGGAATTCGGCTTATGGATACCCGGAGTATCGAGAAACACGATCTGGATGTCGTCGGTCGTATATACGCCGTGGATTTTGTTGCGCGTCGTCTGCGGCTTGTCCGACATGATCGCGATTTTTTGCCCGATTACTTGGTTCATTAGCGTCGATTTTCCTACGTTCGGACGGCCGACGATGGCCACGAAGCCTGATTTGAAGCCTTTTTTGCTCATTCGTATTCTCCTTGGGGTGAATAATGCTAACGCGTCCTATGTAACGCCACTTTCTCTATTTCGTCAATCAGTCGTTCAAGTCTCGGGAAGTGAAGGCGCCAGGCAACAATTCCGAGATCGTCGTCACGCGATAGTGGCCCTGCAGATTACCTAAAATAACAGGCATGTCCGGCGCGCACAGCTCCGCGATCACTTGGCGGCACACGCCGCAAGGCGAGATCGGAGCGTCCGTATCGCCGATGACCGCCATCGCCTTGAAATCGCCCGGCCTCCTGCCGTCCGCGACCGCGCGGAAAAGCGCCGTCCTCTCGGCGCAGTTCGTCGGCCCGTAAGCCGCGTTTTCGACGTTGCAGCCGTAATGCAGCTGGTCGTCCAAATCGAGCGCGACCGCTCCTACCTTAAAGTTGGAATACGGCACGTATGCCCGCTCGCGCGCGGTTTGCGCGGCCGATAATAATTGTTCGATCGTATAAGGCAGTTCGTTTAACTTATCGCTTCCGTTCACTCGGCTACCACCTCTCAGCTTGCTTTATAACGATATCCCGTTCGCTCAGGGACTGGTTCGATTTCTACTTGAGAAAAGAAAATAAGACCATGCGGTATTCTTAAATACGTTGGAGAATCGAGTTTTGGCGGTTTAAGCACATGCGGTGCGCTTATTGGTCACGATGCTCCAAGTTTGGGCGGTTTAAGCACATGCGGTGCGCTTATTGGCCACGATGCTCCGAGTTTTGGCAATTTAAGCACATGCGGTGAGCTTATTGGTCACGATGCTCCAAGTTTGGGCGGTTTAAGCACATGCGGGGCGCTTCTAGTAGCAGGATACTTTGTTTCTGTTCGTTACGATCGCTTCCTGAGCGAAGGGGATATCGTTGTAAAGGGACTTCAAACCCCTTACTTCACCCGAAGCACCGTTCCCATAGCGGCGGACCGAGCACGACGAAACCAATGACGGCGGAAAAAGCCGCCGCCACGAGCACGGCGCCCGAGGCGGTATCCTTCGCAGCCTTGGCCAGCGGGTGGAAGTCCGGCGACGCCAAGTCCACGACCCGCTCGATCGCGGTGTTGAACAGCTCCGCCACCCATACACTGCCGATAGCTGCGATCAGCCATAGCCAATCTTCCGCGTCCAAGCGCAACCAACACGCGACCGCCGCGACGACTATCGCCGCAACCAAGTGAAACCGCATATGGCGCTCGCCGCGGACCGCTTCGGCAACGCCTCTCAACGCGTAGCCGAAAGAACGGACTTCCCGCGAACGCCAGCCGCTCACCGCGTCAACCCTGCTTCTTTCAGCACTTCCTCCTGCTTCGCGAACATTTCGCGCTCTTGCTCTTCGTCGTCATGGTCGTAACCGAGCAAATGAAGGAAACCGTGCACGAACAAGAACCCGAGCTCCCGCTCGAAGCTGTGGCCGTACTCTTCCGCCTGCGCCTCCGCGCGCGGTACGGAAATGACGATATCGCCTAGCATGTCCGCGAAAGGATCCGCGGTCGAGCCCACCTCTTCGCTGTCTTCGCTCTCGATAACTTCGTATTCGTCGTCGAAATTAATGTCGGCTTCTTCGCCCTCGAGCATCGAGAACGACAGGACGTCCGTCGGTTTATCCAAGCCACGGAATTGACGGTTCAACTCCCGAATGCCCTCGTCGTCGGTCAACGTCAACGTGACGATTCCTCTTGGCACGTCTTCCTTATCCCCGGCGATGCGTAGCAGCTTCTCGAGCAACTCCATCCAAGCTTCCTCGCGGGCGCCCGCCCCGTCTTCCCGTTCGTCGATCCATTCCAGACTAAGCATGTTCTGCGTCATTGATGAGTCTCCTTCATATCCAAGGTGTCTATCCGGCCTTACTTATCTTTCGCGTTATTCACTTCTCTCGATTCCTGAGCTTCCTTCATTTTCTTCAGTTCTTTATCATCAGGATACTCGATTCGGGAATGGAACATCCCGATGACGGTTTCCTTCAGCGTCTCGGCGATCGTGTCGAGCTCCCGCATCGTCAAGTCGCACTCGTTGAACTGCCCGTCGTCCAGCCGATCCTTGATGATTTTGCCGATAATGCCCTCGATCTGCTCGACCGTCGGATGGCTAAGCGACCGAACCGCCGCCTCCACGCAATCCGCGATGCCTACGATCGCCGCTTCCTTGGATTGGGCTTTCGGGCCGGGATAACGGAAATCGTCCTCCGTCCATTCGCTTTCGATCCCTTGTTCTTGCGCCTGCTTAACCGCCTTGAAATAAAAATATTTCAAAAACGTCACGCCGTGATGCTGCTCCGCGATGTCGCGAATCGGCTTAGGCAGCTTGTGCGCCTTAAGCATGTCCGCCCCGTCTTTCGCGTGCGCGATAATAATCGAAGCACTCACCCGCGGATCAAGCTTATCATGGGGATTGCCGGAGGAGTTCTGGTTCTCGATAAAATAAAGCGGCCGTTTCGTCTTGCCCACGTCGTGATAGAACGACCCTACGCGGCAAAGCAATCCGTTCGCGCCTACCGATTCCGCGGCGGCTTCCGATAAATTGCCGACCATCAGACTGTGGTGATACGTACCCGGCGTCTCCGTCAGCAGCTTGCGCAGCAACGGGTGGTTCGGATTCGATAGCTCCACGAGCTTAAGCGCGGACAATATGCCGAACGTCACCTCGAAGAACGGCATCAGACCGATGACGAGCACTGCCGTAAGCAACCCGCTCGAGAACACGAAGATAACCGATTGCACGAGATCCGGCCGGCTAGGGTTCGGATCGACGAGCATGAGCGCCAACACAGCGACCGACCCGAACAAACTTACCATGATTCCGGCCTTCAAAATGGAAGAACGGTGACTCGCGCGATGGATCGCCAGAACGGCCGTAAACGACACAACCGCGGCTACGAACCCGTAGTGGAAATCGAAGATATGCTCTTGTTCGACGTTCAAGATTATGCTTGCGATAAGCGAAAACAAAAACGCGCTGACTAAGCCTAGATGAAAGTCGATCAGCAGCGTAACGAGCATGCTGCCGAGCGCCACGGGAGCCAAATACCCGACGAAAGGCCAACTCTCGCTATGCGTTAGCGATACAAGGTGCATGAACATGATGTTCAGCCCGAAAATAAGCAGCGACATCATCCAATGGGCGTTGTTGCGTTTCAGCGCCGCCGTCGCCGACGTCAGCTCCCCGTAACCGTAAAGCGCTAACGTGAATAAGATCGAGAACAACAGCACGCCCATTTGCGGAAAATAATTTTTGCGTTCCTTGAGCAGACCCAAATCGTCAAGCCTTTCGTACAAGTCTTGTTTAATGACTTGCCCTGCCTTGACGATGATATCGCCTTGCTTGATCAAGACGGGTTCGGCGTTCTGTCTTGCTTCGGCCTTCGCCTCTTCCGTCGCTTGCTTATCATAGAACTTGTTCGGGGAAATGGCGAGACGGGCAAGCTCCTGCACGACTTCGCGTTCGGTTTTCAAAGCGAGCGAGCTGCCGTTGACTAACTCGGCGACTTTCGTCCGGGCCGTCTCCGCCTCCGTCAGCGATTCCTGCATCAGCTTGCGCACGACTTCTCGGCCGACGGTTCGCATCTCGAGCAGCTGATCGGAAGTAAATTTGGGAAGCTTATAGAACGTTTCTTCGGGAACTAGATACTTCTGGGAAAGCACGACCTTCTCCATCTCGGCGAGCAAGCTTTCCGAGTACGTCTGCGAATTTTGGTTCATCTCGGCGAAATTAGCGAAGTACTGGTCGACCCGCTCCGGAATAATCCTCCGATAAATTTCGATTTTCTGCGCTTCCGTAATCGAATCGTCCAGATTGAGCTGCTCGATCCTGGAAAAAATATCTTCGATCAGCAATTCGTTCCGCAACGATACGATCGGATAAATCGGGCTTACCTGCTCAGCCGCCTCTTCCTGCGCCTGAAGCGTCGCTTCTTTATCCTCGAATTGCTTCGGCGCCTTGATGTTCCTGTCGCTTTTGCCGTTAAGCGTAATATCGTACGTTTCCGGAACGAGTCTCGGCGAGATCGTAAAGTAAAATAAAAACACAAAAAGCAGGAGCAGGAACCAACGCATCGCTACGCTGTTCTTCCATCCTGCCGCTGCTTGCGACAAACTCAGCGGATTGCCCAGCGGACGATGCTTTTTACGACTCATCCGACGTCCCTCCGAACTTTCTTTTGTTATTCGTTGTGCTGGTTATAAGCTACGATAATTTTTTGAACGAGGGCGTGCCGAACGACATCCTGCTCGGAGAAGTAGACGATGCCGATTTCCTCGATATCCTTCAATATTCTTTGCGCGTCGATGAGCCCGGATTTTTTGCCTTTCGGCAAATCGATCTGGGTCACGTCGCCCGTAATGACCATATGCGAGCCGTAGCCTAGTCGCGTAAGGAACATCTTCATCTGTTCCGGCGTCGTATTCTGCGCTTCGTCGAGAATGACGAACGAATCGTCCAACGTGCGGCCGCGCATATAAGCTAGCGGCGCGATCTCGATCAATCCGCGCTCGAGCGCTTTGGCTACGCCATCCGGACCGAGCACGTCGTTAAGCGCGTCGTAAAGCGGACGCAAATACGGATCCACCTTCTCCTGCAGGTCGCCAGGCAGGAAGCCCAAGCTCTCGCCGGCTTCGACGGCGGGACGAGTCAGCAGAATACGTTTCACTTTGCCTTCTTTGAGCGCGGCGACGGCGGTTACTACGGCTAGGTACGTTTTGCCCGTACCCGCGGGACCGATGCCGAATACGATGTCTTTCTTGCGAATTGTCGTAACGTAGTGGCGCTGACCGAGCGTCTTGGGCACGATCGCTTTGCCGCGGAACGTCGTCGTGATCTCGCCTTTGAAAAGAGAGAGCAATTGGTCCGCTTTCAGTTCCCTTGCCAGCTCGAGCGCATAGCGTACGTCTCTTTCGTTTAATTGCAAACCGCCGCGGATAAGCTGCAGCAGCGTGTTGAACAATTGATCCAGCGAGGCGACTTCGTCTTGCGGGCCTTCGATTACGATTTCCGCTTCGCGGGTATGAATCTTCGATTCCGTTTCTTGCTCGATAAGGCGAAGGAACTTGTCCTGCGGCCCGAATAGGGCGAGGCCTTCCGCTGTGTTTTGTAGCGGGATATTAGTCGATGATTTCAACTCCGTCAAAAAGCCTCATTCCCCCTGCGTTATCGGTGTCGTCGCGTACGTCTGAACGAAAGGACGATTTTCCGCGATCGATTGCTCCACTTCAAAAAGTACGGTTAACATCACTTTACCATTCTCGGTATGCTCATGCAAAATGTTTTCCGCCTTGATGACCGCGCCGTCTCCGCTCTTCGCGAGCAATTCCGAACGCGCCGCCGCCAAGCCGGCCTGCTTAGCCTCTTCTTGAGTCAGCCTTTGCTCCGTCTCTACGACTTCGAGCTCTACTTCTTTCATCGTGCCGAAAGGAAGCACCCAGTTGCGAAGTTGCGATCTTTTCATGCTGGAACGAACTTGCGACATCCCGTAATCCTCGCCTTTGTAGCCCGAGATTTGGAGCGCGCGGTTGCCGATAACCCAATAGTTGCGGGTTTGCGTCTCGCCCGTATAACTTTGAATTTTCTTCGACATCGGAGAGACGATTTTGTACTCGTGCCAAACAAGACCCATGACGGTCCCTCTGGACACAACCGCTTTATAATTATTCTCGTTGCCGAGCAAGCCCGAGATTAGTATGTCGCCTTTGCGCACCCTGTCGTTGCGCTCTACTTTCGGACGCCCGCTCTCCGCGATAATCTTCGTTACGACGGCATCGGTCTTCGCGACGAGGTGCGAAGGACTTTCCAGCGGCTTCACTTCTGGTTTGGTAGAGTCGACGACCGTAATGACGAGCGACGTTCCTTTTTTCTCCACGCCGACCCACGCCGCGTCCGGCAACCGCCGAGCCATCTTCTGCGATAGCGTTGACGTATTATCCATGCGCCACGACCATTGAAATTTGAAAATGCCTTCGGCTCGCGCGGCAGCCATGATTTGCGACTCGGGAATTCTCGAATCGCCTTCGATCTTCACATTCCAGACGAGCATGGACAGTATGAATAGCATAAAGACGAACGCGAGCATCCCACCCGCGAACACTTTGCGCTTCGCCAGCCTCGCCAGCTTGAACGGAACGCCGTGGCGAGATAAAATGCGCGTTCGGCAGCCGCATTGTTTAAGTAGCGGTCGCAATCTAAAAAAGTCCGGAATCGATACTCCGAACGTCAAGCTTCCGTCCTTCGCGAACGAAATTTGCCATAGCGACAGCTTCTCGGACGTCGCAGCGTTGAGCAGCCTTTCGGCATCCCCTCCGACCAACTTGACCCACACGAAGCCTCGCACCGTCGCTAACCAAGTTCCCTTCATATCCTATCTCCTCCCTGCGGAGAGCTTGTCCCGCGCCAAACCGGCATCCGCCCTTCTTGCGAACGGCGGCGCGGCGTTATACGCGCTACTTGCTCTTCGGATGCAGCTTAACGCCTAATATTTTACCTTCGACGAACACTTCCTCCGCCCCGATATTGCGGATGATCAAATCTTCGCCCGTTACTTCCATCTCCCCGCGGTCCATCGCGAGCCGAAGCAATTGCGGAGAAAAATGCAACACGCCCCGGTGATTTTCCACCGTTAGCTGGAGTCCCCCGATCATCGTGATTCGCGGCAAGTCCAGCGCCACATCTTGCGGCAGGTCGAGTATGGTTGCGGTCCATTTACGCAGCTTTCGACTGACACGCATCATGCGGCGGTCCTCCCCCGGTTACGGTAATACGGTAAAAGATATGCGACGCTTTCGTGCTTTATGAGGCGTAGCCGGGCCAAGCCTGTCAGGAGGGACAACAAAAAAAGCGCCGCTCTTCAGCGACGCTTTCCCGTATTGTCTAATTCGCTTACTCTTACCTGGCAAAAACGATGTAATCCAACGTTACCGGACTCGCTCCGCCTTCGCGAAGCGCCTTGTTGATCTGACCGCGATGGTACTGGCCATGCAACACCACGTGCGTCAAAATATCCCTGACCGACGACGCGAACGGTACGCCGCTCTGCGTCTCGTAGGCGACGACATCGTCCAATCGCTCTTCCGTTAACGTCCCGACAACCCGCCTGAAATCCCGCTCATTGTCGCGCATTAACGCCTCGGCTTCGGCAAGGCTTCCATCGGCCCATAACGCAAACCCTTTGCTGACGCGCCCTTCAAGCCTAGCTAACCATACCTGCTCGGCTACGGCAATGTGACGCAGCAGACGCAGCGCTTCCGGGTTATCGACTTCTTGCGCGCGCAACTGTTCGAACAGCCGCTCGTTCGCCCAATACAGATGATCCATCATCCGCAAAATGGTCTTCACCTCGAATCCCCCTATGTTCGCGTAATTGCCGGTGATACCGAGATGACTATGAACGACCGTGCGGGCGACGCGCGCGCGGAGGGCCGAGTATTTCGGCCCACATGACGGCTCGCGCGAGCTCGTCGCGGGTTACGCCCTCGCCCGGCTGTGCAGCTGTCGTATGCGCGGCTTTGGGAGCTGCTGAGACGTGTGAAGCCACGTTCGCGATGCGTTTGTCCGCGAATACGTCATCCGCCGCTAACGGCTGCGGCTGAGGCTGAGGCTGAGGCCGCGAGTGCTCCGGCGGAGGCGCGCTCCGCACGGTAACCGGACTACGGGGCTCCTGCTTCGCTTCAGGCGTGCGCATAGGCACGCCGCGCGTAGGCGGGGAGCCTGGCGGGCGCGGACGCTGCTGGCCGCCTCCGAAGTCCGGCATCCGGTTGCGCGGCTTCTCTAGCGGCGACTTGCGGAAGAACAACTGGTATAGGATCCCGACTACGATGATCACGATGAAAAAGTTGTTCATAGCGAAAGAGATCAATTGTTCCACGTTAAGCCTCCATTCCGTGCGATAGTACGTCTAAACGTCCTAGGCTTAACGCTTATCATCGCCTTCGCCGCGCGCGTCGCCTTGACGGCCGATCGAGCCTCGCATTTGCGTATCCGCTTCGATGTTCTTCATGTTCATGTAATCCATGACGCCCATTTTACCGGCTTTGAGCGCTTCCGCCATCGCAAGCGGCACTTCGGATTCGGCTTCGACGACTTTCGCGCGCATCTCGACGACGCGAGCCTTCATCTCTTGCTCTTGCGCTACGGCCATAGCGCGACGCTCTTCGGCTTTCGCTTGCGCGATTCGCTTGTCGGCTTCCGCTTGCTCGGTTTGCAGCTGCGCGCCGATGTTTTTGCCGACGTCGACTTCCGAAATATCGATGGACAAAATTTCGAAGGCCGTACCGGCGTCCAAGCCTTTGGACAGCACCGTACGGGAAATCAAGTCCGGATGTTCGAGCACGTCTTTATGGGATTCGGCGGCGCCGTTCGTACTGACGATGCCTTCGCCGACGCGGGCGATAACCGTTTCTTCTCCCGCTCCGCCGACCAGGCGGTCTATATTAGCGCGTACGGTAACGCGCGCCTTCACTCTTACCTCGATGCCGTTTTTGGCTACCGCCGACACCATCGGCGTTTCGATGACGCGCGGATTAACGCTCATTTGTACCGCCTGTAGCACGTCGCGTCCGGCCAGATCGATGGCCGCGGCGCGTTCGAACGGGAGAGGAATATCGGCGCGCTGGGCAGCGATCAAAGCATTAACGACGCGGTCGACGTTGCCTCCCGCGAGAAAATGGCTTTCCAGCTGGTTAATGTTAAGTCCCAGTCCCGCCTTCGTTGCCTTGATCATCGGATTGACGATCCGGCTTGGAACTACACGGCGAAGTCTCATGGCAACCAATGTGATGATACTAATGCGCACGCCCGAAGCGAGCGCCGAAATCCAAAGCATGAACGGGAAGAAGCTTAAAAAGATCGTGACCGCGATGACAGCTAGCGCCACGATGACAAGAAGCTGAACGTCTGCATTTTCCATCGGTTAAATAACCTCCAACGATTTAGGGTATGAGCAAGCTATTGCAATATTTTCGTCGAACCGTGTTTCACTTCCTGCACGACAATGCGAGTACCGTCGGCCGATACGACTCTAACCGTTGTTCCGCGCTCCACGAATTCGCCGCCTGTAACGACGTCCACGCGTACGTCGTTAATTTCTGCGATGCCCGAGGGACGAAGCTCACTCAGCGTCACGCCTTCTTGTCCGAGCCAGCTCGCGCGCGGTTGGTTCGGAACGAAGCCCTGTTCTGTCGTAAGCGCTTCGCGAAGGATGAACCGGTTCCATACGCCCCGCTTGCGGAAAATGTATACGAAAACGGCGATAATGACGAGCGCTGCCAAAGCCGCAATGCCAAGCGCGCGAAGAGAGTCTCCCGTATCATGCGCCCCCATCGCGATTCCGGTAACGATTCCTGCGATGCCTAGAATGCCTAGAATTCCGAAGCTAGGGATGAAAATTTCTGAGACAAGCAAGCATATGCCGATGATGAAGAGCACGATTGCTTCCATTCCCGCGAATCCGGCTACGAATTGCCCGAAGAAGTAGAGGGCGAACGCCGCGACGCCCGCGATGCCAGGTACGCCAAATCCAGGTACGAGCAGCTCGATAGCTACGCCGGCAATGCCTACGATGAGCAGAAGCGTAGAAATGCCTGGACTCGTCAAAAACTCGGATACCCGCTCGGCAAGCGATAATTTCATTTCGACGACGGCGCGGTCTTTCAGCCCTTTCCAGGTGATCACCTCTTCGACCGACCCCGCGAGCGTATCCGCGTAACCAACCTTAAGAGCCTTCTCCGCAGACAACGATAATATCGTTCCCGCCTTATACGTCTCCCCGAGCTCCGGAAGCGTTAGCTCTCGGCTCGGATCGACCATTTTCACCGCAATATTCGGATTGCGGCCGTTAAGCTCCGCCGCGCCGGCCATCTCCTCGCTCCAGAACGACACGTATTTCGGATTTTCCACCGCGTTGCCGTTCTGATCCACGATCATGGCGGCGCCGATCGTCGTCGCCGGAGCCATTGCGATATCGCCCGCGTTCAGCGCCAGATAGGCGCCCGCGGAAGCCGCCATGCCGTCCACGAAGGCGACAATAGGGACGATCGTTCCCGCCTCGCGAATTCGTTTGCCGATTCGTTCGGCGGTATCTAGCCGTCCGCCCGGCGTGTCGATATCAAGGACGACCAGTGAGGCTTTCGCTTCTTCGGCTTCCGCAAGCGCCCGGTCAAGGAACGACTCCAAGCCGCTCTCTACTTTCATTTTTACGGGAATGACGTATACGGCGCCCGCGGAGGACGATTCCGCCGCTTCGACGCGCGACGCCGACCAACCGCACGCAAGCGCAAGCAGCGGCAACGCCATCAGCATCAAGACCAGCTTCGTACGCAAAGTCCGTGCCACTTCCATTCCTCCTTATGTAAATGTTACTGCATAAGTATTATTACGATAATGCGACGGTATCGTTCCATCCATTGCCTAAAATAGCAAAAAGCACTCCCCGTTAAGGGAGTGCCTGTCGTTCGCATGAAATCATTGCAGAAGTTGTTGGACGATACCATTGACTACTTTCCCGTCGGCAAGTCCTTTCACCTTCGGCATCAATGCACCCATTAATTTTCCCATATCGGCTTTAGAAGAAGCACCGGTTTCTTGCATGGTCTGTACAACAATGGCTTTGACTTCTTCTTCGTCCAGCTGTTTCGGAAGATATTCGGATATGATCTCAATTTCTGCGCTGACGTTGCTCACCAAATCTTCCCGACCCCCGTTTCTAAATTCGAGGAGGGATTCACGTCGCTGCTTGAGTTCACGGCTCATTATGGTAAGCAATTCGCTATCGTCAAGCGGGCGGCGCAGCTCGATTTCTTGGTTTTTGATCGCTGCACGAACCAACCGAATTGTCGAAAGGCGGAATTTTTCTCCACTTTTCATCGCTTGCTTCATGTCTTCGTTCAAACGCTCCGCGAGGTTCATGCGTGCGGATTCCTCCTAGAACTTACGTTTACGTGCGGCTTCGGACTTCTTCTTCCGTTTGACGCTCGGTTTCTCATAGTGTTTGCGTTTCTTCACTTCCGCGAGAACGCCGTCTTTGGCGATGGAGCGCTTAAAGCGGCGGAGTGCAGCGTCGATTGTTTCATTTTTGCGTACTTTCGTTTCGGACACCTGTTTTCCCTCCCTCCGCAACAGACCACAACACACGGTTATCAAACTACATTATAGGCGATGAGGAAAGCGAGTGTCAACTTCAAAGCCTCGGTAATTATTCCTTATTGCCGAGCAGAGCTAATTTTTCTCCGCCAAGTACATGATAGTGAATGTGGAACACGATTTGTCCAGCGTCCTTACCGCTATTGGTCACGACACGATATCCGCTTTCCGACAGTCCGGCTTCTCTCGCTACCTGCTGAGCGACCAACTGCAGACGGCCGAGCACTTCAGCGTCTTCCGCTTCGGCATCGTTCAACGAGGCGATATGTTTTTTCGGGATAACGAGCAGATGAACGGGCGCTTGCGGCTGAATATCGTGAAAAGCTACGACTTGTTCGTCTTCGTACACTTTCCGGGAAGGGATCGATCCTTCGACGATTTTGCAAAACAGACAACTCATGGACAGGACACCTCGATCAAACGATATACGCCTATCATAACTGATTTGGACTGTCAAAGTCCAACGACGCAACAAGGAGCTTGTCGCATCGATGCGACAAGCTCCTCGCTGCGCAAGGGGTATCGTCGGGACGCGCGATGCTTACCAGTAATACGGCAGCAGCGACAGCGCTACCAAGCCTGCCAGCGGCAGCGCGAGCCGTTCGAATCTGCGCGGTCGAAACGGCGCGTACGGCGGATAAAACGGCGGCGGCGGGAAAAAGCCCCGCATCGGATCTACCGCACCCGGTACCGCGAGACACAGCCACTGATCGTCTACATGCTCCACGATACCGTCGTAACAATAGCCGTCCGCCGCTTGCACTTCGACGTAACGATGCATATGGGATAGGCATAACGCTTTGCTGGGCGCTTGGGCTGCGGGCATTACGGCCGTAGGTTGCTTGGCGATCGGATGCGTAACGACTTGTTGAACGGCAGCGGGTACTTGCTTGGCCAAATGCATCACTTTGGATGCAATCGGTTTCTTTTCCATCGTTCGTTCCTCCTCGAGGCTCTATCACCTACAGCATATGCCTAGGTGGGCGAACGGCTACCTCAAGGCTTCAAATTGGGCTCGGACAACGTTACGGCCAACGCGTCTAGGCTCGACTTCGCTTCCATAACGGCATCGATCCATTCGCCTCCGTCCGCCATGATCCGGTACCCTCCGACGCCTGAAGGCACGAGGTAACGCTTCAAAGCGGCTTCCGCGTCTTTCGCTACCGCCACGACCGCTGTCAGCGCCGTCTTTTCGGACTCGGTTAGCGGTCCGTCATGCTCGCCCGCCGTATTGAGCAGGCTATCCTCGGCTCCAAGCGCTTTGTTCATGCCGGAGAGCGAGGCTTCGATCTGCTCGTCGCTCTGGCCGGATTGAAGACGAATCGCATCGGCGATAAGGCTTTGCGTTTCGCCGAGCGCGAACCGGGCTTCGCCGAGTTTCTCTTTGGCATGCAGACGATCGATCTCCGAGGTCGCGTTCAACAATTGCTCGGCGCCGCCTTGCAATAACGCGGCGTACGCTTGCGCGTTGACGTATTTTTCCGCCAGCCGCTTGCCCGCTTCCGACTGCTCGTTCTGTCCGGACAGTAAATTTTTCGAATAAAAGAGAATGCATAGAATAGCCAGCGTAACGATGATGAGCAGCAGCACGGGTACCGTAAACGATCTCTTATTGTTATCCTGCATATCGTCCTCCATAGCTTAAATCAATCTCACGGCTTGACCGCCGTCGAAGAAATAGACGTACGCCTCTACGACGTCCCGACCGACGATGCGTCCGATCGCTTCGCCGTAGCGCTCTACTTGAAACCGGTGTTTCTCGGCCGCTTTGGCCGCCGATCCGCCCTTGAGCGTATCCGTCTTATAGTCGATAAGCACGAGCCCTTCGGGTTCCGCGAACAGACAGTCGATAACGCCCTGAATGAGCACCGTGTCTTCCGATTCGGAATCCCTCAGCGCGGGATATACGTCATTCGCCGCTAATCCGTAAGTGAACGGAATTTCGCGCCAAACCTTGTCTGCCGCGCAAAGCCGACCATATAGCGGGGTTCGGCAAAAACTCGCTATGGCTTCCGCGTCGATCGCTTGCCGTTGCTCGTTCGATAAGATGCGCAGACCGACCAGGCGGTCCAGAAGCGCACTAATGTGAACGGTGTCCGTTCCAGGCTGCAAGGGCAGATGCTGCATCGCCAAGTGGAAGGCCGAGCCTCGCTCCGCCGGCGTAAGCTGCTTCGCGGACATGAACCTCGGCCGGCGCAGCCGGAACGTTGTAGCGGGCGCGGCTTGCAGTTGCCATTCCGGCGAATCTCCGGCTGCCAGCCGTAAAGTGTCGTCGTCCGTCGTATCGTCCTCGTCAACTATCGGAGAAGCTTTAGTCGCTTGCTCGGCATCTAACCGGTTTTTGAGCGCCGTAATCGATGTTTTAGCGGCCGCTTGCGTCGAAGCCTGCTCGGGATACTGCCACGATAACGCTCGCCCGACAGCGTCGGCTTCAGGCGTGTCAGGCGCATCGACGCGCCCCGCTTGCAGCACGGCCTCCCAACGGGTCCGAGCATCGTCGTTCGCCTGCGTGTCCGCGGTTTCCTTCGGCCGCGTGAACGTCGCGGACGGCACGATCGCGCAAGTCCAGCGCCGCTCGGTGGCCTTAAGCTCGGTAGCCAACACGGCGGCAGGTCCTAACCAATCGAAATATTTGCTCGCCGACGCGACCGCGTGGTCGGGCAACCGATCCCCGGTTGCCATGGCCGCCATCTCGCTCCATTGCTCCCATGACTTAGCGGCGTCCTTGCTCGTGCCGATCAAATAAAGCTTTTCCTTCGGACGGGTTAACGCCACGTACAGAACGCGCATTTCCTCGGCGAGCATTTCCGCCGCCATTTTGCGTTTAATCGCGAGCTGCGGCAGCGTCGGGTATGTGATCCGGGTATCGGTCTCCACCATTCGCGGACCGAAGCCCAGCTTCTTATGCTTGAGGAACGATCCGTTCAAATCTCGCCGGTTGAACGAGCGGCCAAGTCCCGCGGCGAAGACGACCGGATATTCAAGCCCTTTGGAGCGATGGATCGAGACGATGCGTACGACGTTCTCGCTCTCTCCGAGCGCGCGCGCCGCTCCCAGATCGGCTCCAGTATCGCGCATCCGGCCAAGAAACCGCAGGAACCGGAACAGACCGCGGAAACGGGACGATTGCTCGTACTGCGTCGCCCGGTTCACTAGCGCGCGCAAATTCGCCTGGCGCTGTCCCCCGCCGGGCAACCCTCCTACGTAGTCGTAATAGCCCGTCTCCCGATAGAGGAGCCACAGCAAATCGCCGAGCGGCTCCCGGCGCGCGTAATCCCGCCAGCCACCAAGCTTGCGCACGAAATCAGCAAGCTTGCCGCTTAGCGCGAGTTCAGCCGACGCCGCGGCGTTCACCGCGTCCCAATAACTAGCACCCCGTTTGCTCAGACGGATAAGCGCAAGCTCCTCCGCCGTGAAGCCGCCGATCGGCGAACGCAGCACGCCCGCGAGGGGAATATCTTGATGCGGATTATCGATGATCGACAAGAGCGACAGCATAACGTCGACTTCCGTGGCGGCAAAATAACCGGTGGCGAGATCCGCGTAAGCGGGTATGCCCGCCGCCCGCAGCTCGTCCAAAAGCGCCGGCGCCTGCGACGAAACCGCGCGCAGCAAAATAACGATGTCCCGGAATTGCAACGGACGATGCAGCTTGTTCTTGCCGTCGTAGACGGCGAACGGCAATGCATCCTCGCTCTCCATGCCCATCAGCTTGCGGATTTCGGTAGCGATGCATCGCGCCTCCAATTGTGCGGTTTCCGCGTCTTCCGTTTCGCCCTCGCCGTCCGCCGAGCCCGACGCCTCGCCGCCGCTGTCCGCAGCGTCCGCCGTTTGGCCCTCGCTTCCGGCTTGCGCGTCGTCTTCGCTCGGCTTAGCCGCGTCGATGACGATCATCTCGACCGCATAAGGTGACGTTGCAGCGTCCGCGGCATCGCTTGGAATCGGATATCCCTCGCCGTAAATGAGCTCGGCCCGGTCGTCATAGTTCATCTCGCCGACCGGCTCGCGCATGATCAAACCGAACACATGGTTGACCGCGTGAATGATTTCCCTGCGGCTACGGAAGTTACGAGCCAGATCGATGCGCATGCCGTCAGCCGCTTTGCCTTCCGCGCTCGTCTCCGGCGCGGCCAGTCCATATCCGTCGCCGCCGGACGTAAGTACGTCATACGTCTTATATTTGTTCAAGAACAGTCCCGGCTCCGCGAGGCGGAACCGATAAATGCTCTGCTTTACGTCTCCGACCATGAATACGTTACCCGGCTTGCGGCGCGCGATCAGCGATACGATCGCTTCTTGCACCTCGTTCGTATCCTGGTATTCGTCCAAATAAATTTCCGCGAACCGTTCGCGGAAATTGATTGCCGCCTGCGATGGAACGCTAAGCTCCGGCGTCGAGCTCGGATCGCGAAGAATGCGCAGCGCATAGTGCTCCAAATCGCCGAAATCAAGAATTCCTTTCGCCCGCTTCGCTTGCTCGAACCGCTCGTCGAAGACGATCGCCAGCTCCGCGAGCTGCTCGATATGGGGAGCGATCGCGCAAAGCTCCTCCGCGTATTGCGCGGGTGAACGGACGAGCCATTCCTCCGATAGCTTAGCCGCGGCTTTCTTGGCGGAGTCGCGCAGTCCCTTGACCCGATCGATCAGGACAGGATCGTACTCGTCGCCTTTGCAGGCTTTAAGACGTCCGAACGCGATACCCGCGACCGACGCTTGCCACTCCGCAAAGCCGCCGGTCCGAAAAGCTTCGGCAACGTTCTCGAGACAGTCGATATCCGCGAATAACGTATCGATATACGGCGCCGGTCCTCCCGGATCGTGCGCAAGACGAAGCGCGGACCGAAGCATGTAGATCGTACCTTGCAGCTGCAGCATCGTATCGCTCATTAAGCTGCGTACCCATAGCGACTGCACTAAGCTATCAACGTCCGCGCCGCGGAATTGTCCCGCCATCTGCCGTAGCCAATGCGTCGGCCATGGATGACTGCCTGCGAATTTATGAAGCTCCAGCACGAGGCGATGGAGCGGCTCGTCGTTGCGCTCGCCGCCGAACACTTCCGCAAGCTGCGCCAGCGACCCGCTCTCGCCCTCCGTCGCGTAACGCTCCTCGAACAACTCGTCTAACGTATCCATGCGAAGCAGCTCGGTGTCCGTCTCGTTAGCCAACCGGAACCCGGGATCAAGCTCGATTAGCGGCGCATAGCGTTCGACGATTCTTTGGCAGAACGAGTGCAGCGTCGTAACGGATGCTCTCGGAAGCAACGCAAGCTGACGTTGGAGATGCTTAGAATCGGGCGTTTTCTCCAGCGCGTTATCCAGCGCGTGGCGAATGCGCTCCTTCATCTCGGCCGCGGCCGCCTTCGTAAAGGTAGCTACGAGCATCGCGTCCACGTCGAGCGGCTTCGTCTCGTCGGCGATCCGCGAAATGATGCGCTCGACAAGAACGGCCGTCTTGCCCGAGCCCGCCGCGGCTGCGACGAGCAAGTTCGTGTCGCTAGCTACGATCGCCGCCCATTGCTCGTCCGTCCATTGGCTGCCCTCCGGTTTAACCGGCCAATCGGCTAGCTGACTCATTGCGAGCTTCCCCCTTCCTGCGCTGTCTTGGCAATGCGTTGCCACAGCTCGTCCTTGTTAGCCGCGCGGGTTAACGTCTGATGCGGATTGCCTTCGACCTCGGCGTCGATATGGCACACCGGACGATACTCGCAAAATTGACACGGGCTGCGGCGATCAAGCTTATAAGGATTGATCGCGACGTCACCGCTGACGATCCTTTTGCCGATTCGGCGAATTTGCGATCTTACCGAGCTGCGGAGCACGCTCCACTGGCCATCGTCCGCGACTTGGGAGCGCGAGGAGAACGTGCCGTCCTTTTTGAATTCGACGGGAATGACCGCCGATTTGCTCGAATCGTTAAGCGACTCGTCCATCAGCTTGACGGAATCCCCGTTCGCGAGCAGTAAACCCTGCATGCGATATTGACGGAATAACGCATCCTTCGCTTCCGATGCCGACATGCCGTTCGGCGTGAGAATAAGTGGATTTTGCACGTGAAAATAAAGCACGCCGGCAGGCTTCGCCGGCTTCCCGAGCCAGTGAGGCGCATGGGAAACGACGACGTCGAGATAAGTGAGCATCTGCAGCGACAAGCCGTGCGCCACTTCGTCGAGCTTCAGCTTCACGCTGCTAGACTTGTAATCCATAATGCGCAGGAGCAGTCCGTCCGCGGATTCCGCCGCGTCGACGCGGTCGATTCGACCGGCGATGTCCATGTAGCGTCCGCCGCCCAATTCGAGCGATAACGGCGGCAACAAGCCGTTCGGTCCGAAGCTGAGCTCCAAGCCGACGGGCCTGAATGCCGACAGCCCGGCGTGCTCGCCGATAATAGCGGAAGCTCGGCTTACGATGTCCCGCAGCTTCCGGGCCATTACTTGATGCCGTCCCGACGACAGTAAAATTTGCGACTGCACGCGCGGCAGCAGCCGCTCAACCGCGGCAGCGGCCTCCGCCTGCCATCGCGCCGCATCCAAGCCCGCTACGCCTTCCGCGAACAGCTTCTCCGTCGTTTGCCGCAACGCGGCATGGAACAGCTGGCCGATATCCGGCGATTCGACGCGATAGAGCTGCCGTTCTTTCAACTTCAACCCGTGAGCGGCAAAATGCTGGAACGGACAAGCGACGAACCGTTCCATCCGCGACACGCTCGCCAGCAACCGATCGCCGTACAAGAGCCGGCTCGTCTCCGGCTGCAGCGGTTTCTCTTCGTTTGTATATCTCAAAGAAGAAATAAGCGATGCCAGACGCTCGCTCCAGCCCTCTTGCGTTCTCAACCATTCGTACACGTTCCACCAACCGGATGCGATCTCCTCGCCTTGCCGCCAGCCTCTCAGTCTAGCGATCAGATGCGTCAGCGCGCGTCCCGGATGCACCGCGAAGGCAAGCTGCGCCCGTTCGTCGTCGGACGGATGCGGCTCGGCGGCAATGACCTGCTCGGGGATGCCGGGGAACCATTTTTTAAGCGTCTTGATCCACGAAGACGGCAGCAAAGCCGCCCCTTCTTCATCCGACTGCGGATAACTGATCCATAGATGCTTGGACGCCGTCGTCAAAGTAAGATACGCTAGAAACCGTTCGTCGAGCAGCCTTCTTCTCGCGCCCGGCGCCATTGCGATTCCGTCGGCCGCCAATAGGTCGCGTTCCTTCTCGTCCAGCAACCCGTTCTCGGCGATCGGCATCGGCATAACGCCGTCTCCCGCGCCGAGCAAGTAAACAATTTCAACGCGATCCGATCGCGTCCGCTCCGGGCTGCCGATCAGCACGCCGTCTAACGACGGAGGAACCGCGCCGAGCTTAAGCTCCTCCAATCCGGAATCGATCATGCCCGTGAATAGCTGCACGTCCTTAGGTTGATCGCCCATCAGCTCTACTAGCTGATCCAATAGCTGCAATACGCCGTCCCATAACGGCCGGTGAACCATCATCCGTCCCGGCTGACCGTTGTCCGCGTCCGCTTGGCTCCAGCGTTCCAACGTATCCGCCGCTCCCGTATCTTCTAGAAAGGCATATAAACTTTCGCACAACTCGCGTACGGTCGTCGCTTCTTTCATTCGCTTCTCCAGCGCGAGTAACGGACGCAACAGCGAATCGCGCACGGCAAGCAATCGACGCATCGCTTCTTCCGCGTCTTCCTCCGAACGTTCTTCCTCTATATCTCCGCGTTGCAACGGATACCATACCCGGTCGTCATGCCAACGCCAACCGTCTATGCCCGTCGCCAAGGCGTAATTTTCCAATCTATCGATTTCGTCTCGCGTAATGATCGCGTCCGATGCGCCTAGCAAATCGGTTTTCGCGCAGCGGAATACGGCTTCCGATTTCCAGCCGCCGGATACGCACTCCAAGGCGGAGCGAACGAATTCGACGAACGGATGATGCGAAACCGCCGATTTGCCGTCCAGGTAAAACGGAATGCCGTATTCGCCGAAAATCGCCGTCAGCAAGTCGGCGTAATCGCCGATACGGCGCACGAACACGGCCAGCTCGCGCCAACGGCCGCCTTGCTCGCGAACGCGCCTCTGCATATCGCGAGCTACCGCCTCGACTTCCGCCCGGCGGTTAACGGCGGCATGCAGCGACAGACCGCATTCGGGATGATCGGGGCGCAATAAAGCTGCGTCTCCCGACCATCTTTTGCGGTTATCCCAATTGCTGTCTACGAACGCGAGCATCGGGTTCCGCTCGAATCGCGGCGACACGGCCGGCGTCAGCGACACGGCCGGCTCCAACCGAACGCCCGCGGCGTCAGCCAGCTCGCATAGCTGCGCAGACGTTACCGCGGTCGGATGGAACGACGCCAGCTCGTCCGGCCGCTCGCCGGACAAATAAGGACGATCCACGCATAAGGTCACCGATACCCGTTCGACCCGCTTCATGAGCGATTCGATCGCCGCGTATTCGTTCGGCGTAAACCCGTGGAAGCCGTCTAGCCAGATTTCCGCGCCTGAAAGCGATGGCGCGTCGGAGGCGCCCTTCGTTAACCAATCCAACATATCTTCGCCGTCCAGCCAACGTCCGGCGAGCTCGCGCTCCATTTCGGAGTAGACGAGCGATAGATCGTGCAGCTTGAGCGGCAGCAAAGAAGCCTCCGGCGCGACGAACGATCGTTTAGCCTCCGCTTCGGCCCTGCCGAGCAACTTGGCGCTGTCTATGCCGTACCGTTTCATCTCCGTCAACAATTCGTTCATGCGTGCGACTAAACCCGACTCCGTCGCGCCTCCGCGGAACAGCTTCAGGTTGTCCCGCTTCGCTTCCAATATTTTATGCAATAGCATCGCTTTTCCGTTATCGTGAATCGGAATGACCGCGGAGCCGCCCGTTTCCTGCATGACCCTGAACGCGAGCCTGCGGAAGCTGAGTACCTGAACCCGCATGAAGCCGCCGAGCCCCGGCGTCGTCGCCATCGCGTATTCCGCTTGGAAAGTCGCTTGCTCCGGCACGATCAGAATGAGCGGCGCGCCTAGCGGATCTGACTGCAGCCTGCTTCTGATTTCGTCCAACGCGAACCGCGTTTTGCCGCTTCCGGATCGACCTGTTATGAGCCGAAGGGACACGTCCGCACCTCCCATTCTTGCTTGTCGGGAGCTTGTCCGCACCCCGAGCCAACTCCGACTATTGTACCATAAGCGGTGATAGGCGCACAGGCGTTCGGGAGTCGAATAAAGGGAAAAGAAGGATATTTTGTCCAAATGTTGAATTCATTACAGTTAGCTTTTTGAACAAAATGCGACATTTGGAGGCCCGGCATGCTTAAACGAACCAAGCTTAAACCAGCAATACTTTTATATTTTATGTGCATGTATCTATTCACTACGCTATTACCAGGATCTATTGTCGCCGCGGAGACGACCGCGCCTGCCAAATATTACGAGCAATGGCATGCTACCGTCGGTTCAAAAGTGATCTCCAAACCCTTTATCGGTCAGAACGGTACCGTATATGCGCCTGTATCCGATGGGTATATCGTCGCTGTGTCTGCCGAAGGAAAGACGCTTTGGAAATCCCCGATCAAGATTAATCCTCAATCCAATTCAGGCGCGCAGCCCGTACGATTTCAACAGATCGCTGACGGTACGCTCTATATTTCTTCAGCCGGTAATCTGTACACAATCGCGCCATCGGGGACGACCAAATGGGTATACGAAACTTCAGCCGCTGATATAAGCAAATTTGTCGCGCGAGACACGGGATACGTTCATTTGCTGGCTAACTTATCGGATACTCTTATTACTTTAAGTCCAGATGGAGCAGAAGTAAGCCGTAGAGCTGGCGTCAGTGGATTGTACGCGTTTCGCGTTAATGGTACGGACCGCATATTCGCGACGCTTACTCAATTCAGACCTGCAATTGATTTTTCCAACATAAATTTGTCCGTTGCAGAGCGCGCGAAAGTCATTAATGATGCGATTATCGACGAAATACAACAAAACGGAAATGCGGGCATACAGCATAAGTTGGACGATTCAGGAGGAGCCGGACAGCTTGCCATGGATTCCAGCGGAAAACTTTACTTCATGACTTCGAAATATACGTGGGGTATTACTAGTACATCCGCAGGACAAACGAGCGGAAAGAACGCTCTATATCGGATCGAAAACGGGTACATGAGTCTATTGCGAGAATTCCAGGAAGATAGGCTGCAATTAACCGTTTCAGCCGAGGGAACAGTTTTCATTAACAATCGCAAAGATACTTTACAGGTTTTCGATTCCAACGGAATCCCGCTCTGGCAAACGTCGGTGCGTCCAACCGTAACGCTGTTCCCCCGTTCGGATGGAAAGCTTCTCTCGTTATCCTATAACTTCTCTGCTAATAAACAAGAGCTCACCTTGTTTGATGCCAAAGGAGCAACGGTGCTCAATCCCCCCGAAATGTCTACCCTTACTGGGATCGTCGATGCCATGGGTGAAGATATGTTATTCATAACTTCGGACGGTCTCGTGAGCTTGAACGATCAACTAGTCGTCACCCGATCGTTCAACCAATCCGGATTGCTCGCACAGCTTATCGCTGTTGGCGATGACGGTTCGATCTATATCGGAACATCTCAGGGCGATCTAATGAAGTTAGGCGATCAATTCGTCGAACTCCCTAAGAACGATCAAATAGTCGGAATTTTTTATAACGGCGCATCGGAAGTTACGCGTCTCGTATCCGAATATCTTTACCTGGAAATGTTCGTACATTACGCCGACGGGGTAAAATCTCCGCTAGCCAAAGGCGCTACCTTCGTCAGTTCGAATCCGAAAGTCGTATCCGTTGACGCAAGCGGTTCGACCCGAGCATTATCGCCGGGCAAAGCTACCGTAACCATCAGGTATCAAACCTTCGAGACGAAAGTAAATTTCATAGTCAAAAGCCGCACGCCGGTACCGATCGGTAAAGCGAGCGCCAATGCGGTTTGGGAACTTCCCGCACCCTCCGGCGATGGATATCCGGATAACCAACGCGCACTGCTCGATAATGAAGGGAACCTCTTGTTCGTCACTTCAAATGGGCTCGTTAAATCCGTCACCCCGGAAGGAAAGGAACGTTGGTCGACGAACGTCGAAAGTTCCGGCTTCCAAAACGTCTACGAAAGCCTGGTTCTTGGCTTGGACAATGCCGTTTATGTTGGTACCGACAAAGGTAATCTCTTTAAAATCAACGTTTCCACGGGCGAGATAATAAAAAAGCTTTCTTTCGGGACAAATCACCATGGAGCAACGTTGCTGGACAGCAAAGGCAACATCTTCACTGCTTTCAATCAAGAAAGGTACATTTACGCTAACAAAGATGATAACTCCCGCGGGCAGATTTTCCAGTATAAAGCGGACTATTCCCCGGGTTGGTCGCTCCCCGTAGACGGGCACGTCGAGTTTCAACCGGTGTTCTCGAAAGACGAATCGGTGTTGTACTATGTCGCGGTAAAGAAAGCAAGCGGCATAGTTACGGCGTTCGTCCGTAATCCGGTACTCTATTCCGGAAAATTATATGCTATCGATGCCGCAACAGGAGATCTAAAGTGGCAAGCCGATCTTGGTACTACGGATAGGGATTTCCTCCAACCCGTTATCGCCGATGATGGAACGATCATCACCACTACCGGCGATGGAAAAATAATGGCCATTCAACCTGACGGTAAGACAATTTGGACGAAAACGTTGAAACAGACGATCATGTCGCCATCGCTTATTCATGAAGGTCAGATTTTCGTTCCGACGTTTCGGAACATAGTCATGATGACTCTTAAAGGAGAAACGATAAATACGATTGAAACCGAAAATACGGTCAGTATCCGCGCGCAAGAGGACGGAATTTTCGTCTGGAAACATATCGGAAAGCCGGAGTTTAAAACCGTGAGCGCCGCCGCGAAATTCCGTTATGACGGTACGTTAGTATGGGAATCGGGCGAGTTCGGGACGGATATGGACTATGCGGCAACGCTCGGGAATAACAGCTTCATTGCCTTCTCGCCGCAAACCAAGACGCTTACCAAATATGCGTTCGACATTAAGTTCCCTATCGTCTATCCGGACATGGTCAACCATTGGGCCAAAAACGAGGTTTCATGGTTAGCCGAGCAAGGCGTCGTAAACGGATTCAACGACGGGACATTCCGGCCGGAAGTTGCCATTAGCCGCGAACAATTCGTTAAAATGCTGAATCAAGCGGTGAAAACCAATATTTCCGGAGTGACGACGTCACACTTCAAAGATGTACCGAATTCGCGGTGGTCGTCCCCTTATATCCAGTACGCCTTATCCAGCGGGTGGTTCAAACCTTTTGACTACGGCGAGAACTTCAATCCCGAGAAAGCGGTGAGCAGAATGGAAGCGGGAATCTGGGCAGCCATCGCATTGGACTTGCCGCCGATGAAAGAAGCCACTCTAGGCTTTTTTAAGGACGGGAATAAAGTCACCATAGGCAAAGAATGGTTGGAAACAATTACCATTATTGACTTGATGACTGGCACTCCGGAAGGCTACTTGCTACCTGACAAAAAAATGACGCGAGCGGAAGCATCCGTCTTTATTAGCCGCATTATGGCCTATTACTTGAACACGAGACATTGATCGATAATAAAAGAGCCGCCAGGACGATTATCCGTCCCGGGCGGCTCTTCTTTTATGAAATATTCATATACCACTTGCTGCCGTCCTCGTACTTGAAAATCGCCGCGTCCGACCAAAGCTCGATGTAGCTTACGTGCTTCCAGCGGCGACGAAAATCGAGATCGTCCGACAAGTCCCGAATGCGGCTCGTGAATCGGCTTCTGCTGCTCGGCGCCTTCGCCCGGTTATCGAGAGGCACCGCCCGTTTGCCGAAAAGGATCACGTCATGCACCATGTTCGTTCCCTCCGTTCCTTAACCTATAGGCTAAGCATAAAAGGAACGCGTTAGGAATGTTCGTGGAATTCGAAGAGCGGGAAACTCATTTTTACTAACACTTTCTTAACGAAATTCGACAAATCCGCCTACAGTTCTTTGCGGCTGCGCACTTCGAAAATGCCGAACTTCAAATAGTGGCCCTCCTCGACGCCAGCCAACTGCGGATGGTCTTTGCCCGCGCCGTTCCATTCGACGCGGCGAATGATTTTGCCCGCGTCTTTGGCCGCTTCTTGGATCGTCTCGAGGAACAGCTCGGGACGGACATGGAACGAGCAGCTTGCGGTAACGAGGTAGCCGCCCTCGTTCAGCAGCTTCATCGCCTGCAGGTTAATATCCTTATACCCGCGGCAAGCGGCTTCTACCGCACGCTTCGTCTTGGCGAACGCCGGAGGGTCGAGAATAATGACGTCCCACGTGCGGGCTTCCGTCGTCAGCGGCTTGGAAGTGTCGACTTTGGCGCCGGCCGCGCTGGCGTTCGCGCGAGCCGCCCGTTCTTCGCGTCCCTTAACCTGCAGGCGCAAATATTCGAACGCGTCGGCGGCCACGAACTCCACCCGGTCGGTGAAGCCGTTGATCTCCACGTTATGCCGCGCCGTCTCCAGCGCATGCTCCGAAATATCGAGGCAAGTTACTTTCTTCGCACCGTACTTGCAGGCGTGAAGCGTGAAGCTCCCCGTATGGGCGAAGCATTCGAGTACTGTCGCGCCGTCCCAGTACGGGAACGTGACGACGCTGCCTTTGGCGTTGACCGGCACGAGCGCGCCGTCGCGTTGTTCCAGTTGGATCCCGCTGCGCGAGCCCCAGCCGCCGATCAGCGGCTCGATCGCCGCGCGATTCTCGCGCTGGTCGAAGAAGTAACCGGTTTTTTGGCCGCCTTCGATATCGACTTGTACCTTCAAGCCGTTTTCTTCAATCTCGATATGTCTCGGACATTCGCCGTAGAGCACGCCCGTGCGCTCCTCGAGCCCTTCTAGCGTTCTCACGCCTACATCGCTGCGCTCGTAAATGCCGGTTGGCTTGAACACCTCTATCAACGCGGGAAGCCAAGCTTCCTTTGCCTTTTCCATTCCGAGGGTCAACACCTGCACGACAAGCACGCTCCCGAAACGGTCAACGATCAAGCCCGGCAAGAAATCAGCCTCGCCATAGACCACCCGGCAAGATGCGCCTGCTCCGAGAAATCTGTCCCGATGCGCCAGCGCAAAGGTGAACCGCTTGCGGAAGAACGCCTCGTCCATCGCTTCCAGCGAACCGTACGATACGATTCGCACCGTCAGCTGGGATGCGGGATTCCAGTACCCGCTTCCAAGTAGCATCCCCCGGTGATCCTTCACTTCGACGAGCTGACCCGGCTCGGCCTCGCCTTCCGTCTTGGCGATCTCGTTCGCGTAAACCCAAGGATGGCCTTCCTCTAACCGAGGCCTTCTGCCTTTGTTCAGCCATACTGCCGCTCTTGTTCCCATTCGTCCTCACGCTCCTCGTTTCGTTCATAAACTTGTCCTGCGCTCGCATACTCTTCTAGAAAGTTCGATAGCAATGCCTTACGGCAGGAAGGATAATCGTTATGCTAACCGACATCGTCGTTCCGTCCTTGCTCGGATTCGCGCTGTTGCTCTCGGGCATGAAGGTTATGGAAATCGCCCTCCAGCGTTGGGCCGGACAACGTCTGTCGTTGTGGGTAGCCCGTTCGACCGCAACGCCGCTTCGCGGATTTGCCGTCGGAACGGCCGCTTCGGCGTTGCTGCAGAGCAGCACGGCCGTCACCGTCTTGACGATCGGCTTCGTGAACGCCGGATGGCTCACGCTCTCGCGCAGCTTCGGCATCATCCTCGGCACGAACGTCGGGACTTGCTTGACGACGGAACTGATGAGCTTAAAGCTTCATCGCTTCGGCTTCTCGATCTTCGCCGCAGCGCTAGTCGGATGGATGATTACCGCGCTTCTCTACGAAGTGCGCATCGCCTCCGCGCCGTCCAAGCACGCTTTAACGCTCCGTTATGTATGCTTAGCTTTCGGAGGGTTCGGTCTATTGCTATTAGGATTTAAAATATTGCAAAGCATGGGCCCGTCGCTGCAAGCGAGCGGTACGTTCGACGCCCTCATGCGCCATGCGGCGGACAATCCGGTGTGGGGCGTTCTAGGAGGCGCGGCGCTCACGGCGCTCGTACACTCCAGCGCGGCGGTTATCGCCTTAAGCATGGGATTAGCCGCGACTGGCGCCTTATCGCCCGAAGCAGGCATCGCCATCGTACTCGGGGCCAATGTCGGTACCTGCTTCACCGGTCTGGTCGCATCGATCGGCGGCGGACGAGGCGGACGATTCGTCGCGCTGTCCCAACTCGCGCTTAACAGCGCCGGCGCGTTGTTGTTCTATCCGCTCATCGGCGCGCTTCACGCCGCGGCCGCGGCGATATCTCCGGGCGATCCTTCCGCGCAAATCGCGCACGCGCAAACGCTGTTCAACGTGCTCTGCTCGCTGATCGCGCTGCCGCTCGCTTACTTGCCTCGCTGGCGCAAGCCCGCATCGATCTCTCCGTCCGCCTAAGCCGCGGTGCTGACCGCTGCCGGCTTGCGATTATCGTCCGCCCATGGCGACCGCGACCCCGGCGCTCGTCCCGATCCGGTTGGCGCCCGCGTTCAAAAACGCGATCGCCGTAGCGGTATCGCGGATCCCTCCGGACGCTTTAACGCCGATCGTCTCGCCGACCGCTTCGCGCAACAGGCGCACGTCAGACACCGATGCCCCTCTTCCGCCGTAACCGGTACAAGTCTGCACGAAGTCCGCGCCCGCTTCCGCCGCCAGCTTGCCGGCGATTCGGATTTGCTCTTCCGTCAAATAGCCCGTTTCCACGATGACCTTAATGAGCGCGCCGCCTTGCATGGCTTGAACGACGGCGGAAATATCGCGTTCGACCGCGTCGATATCCCCGTCCCTCAGCTTGCCGACCGCGATCACCATGTCGATCTCGGACGCGCCGTCCTCCAATGCCGCCGCCGCTTCGAACGCCTTCGCCCGCGTCGCTTGCGCACCCAGCGGGTAACCGACGACCGCGCTCACCTTCACGCTCGTGGCGCCGAGCCGCTCGCGGCATAACCGAACCCAGCCGCCGTTGACGCAGACGCTATGGAAGCCTCCGGATTCGGCCGCGTCGCACAGGCTGATCAGTTCTTTGGCGCCGGATTCCGCGACTAAATGCGTATAATCGATAAATGCCGCTAAAGGTTGCCCAGGCAACCATATCGGAAAATTACGTTCTTCTGCCACTGATGATGCCTCCGTGTACTTACCGTTCTAGACCTTGTGGCCCAGCCTGCCGAGCGCTACGCGCAAAACTTCGTTATTGTTATCGTAGCCTTGCGTCTGCTGCAGCTCCCATGCTCGATCCGCCGCGTACCAGCCTACGCCGGTTATTTCTTCGACTTGCGCGACTAGCGCGCCTTCGCGCGCTTCTACCAAGAAGTAAAACACGGTTTTCTCCACCGTGCCTAACGATTGGTGCTCATAGGTGTAGCCGACGACCATCAGCTTATCCTTCAAATCTCCGACGATGCCGGTCTCCTCTTGGATTTCGCGCAACGCCGTCTGCTCGATCGTCTCTCCCGGCTCCATTTTGCCTTTGGCGATCGTCATTCGTCCGAACCTGTCCTCGATGAGCTGGATTTCCAGCTTGCCCTCGCGACGTCTATACACGACGCCGCCGCCCGAAGTTTCTTTAACCATTCGCCATCTCTCCCCTGACTATGAGAAAAAGACTTCATTCCGCGCCGTCTTGGATAGCTCTCGCAACCGCGACTTGCCCGGAATGAAATCTTTCCTTGCTTCGTTTATGCTTGCAGCGCGACCGGCCGTTCCGCATCGATGACTTCGAGCAGTTGCCCTTTGCACTCGTTAACGCCGGAATCCGTAATCCGCACGCGGCACAGCTTGCCGATGAGCGACGGATCGCCGTTCAGTACGACTTGAATGTAATTGTCCGTATAGCCGGATACGAGTCCTTGGCCTTCGAGCCCTTTGGCTTCGCGCTCCGGTATGACGTCCAACACTTGGCCGACCCATTCGCGTCCGTAAGCGGCTTGCATGCGCTCGGACAAATCGATCAGCTTATGCACGCGCTCATGCTTGAGTTCTTCGTCCACCTGGTCTTCCATTCTGGCCGCAGGCGTACCCGTGCGCTTCGAATAAGGGAAAACGTGCATCTCCGCAAACTTCATCTGCTCCATGAAGCGGAAGCCGTTCTCGAACTGCTCCTCGGTTTCGCCGGGGAAGCCGACGATGACGTCCGTCGTTATCGCTACGCCGGGCATAGCCTCGTGAAGGAGACGAATCTTCTCCGCGAATTCAGCGGTCGTATATTTGCGGCGCATCCGCTTCAAGATCGCGTCGTCTCCGGCTTGCAACGGAATGTGCAAATGGCGGCACATCTTAGGCGAGCCGTTCAAAACTTTGATCATCTGCTCGTCGATCTGGGAAGCCTCGATCGAGCTGATTCGGATCCGCTCCAACCCTTCGATCTTGTCGAGATCGGAAAGCAAGTTCGCAAGACGGTAGTTTTCCAGATCGTCCCCGTAGCCGCCCGTATGGATGCCGGTCAGGACGATTTCCTTGTAACCTGCTTCGACGAGCTGGCGAGCTTGATTCAGCACGCTGTCCGGTTTGCGGCTACGCGATAGCCCGCGCGACCACGGAATGATGCAGAACGTGCAGAAGTTGTTGCAGCCCTCTTGGATTTTCAGGAACGCCCTCGTACGATCGGAGAAATCCGGTACGTCGAGCTCCTCGAATTCACGCGTCTTCATAATGTTGCGAACCGCGTTAATCGGCTTGCGCTCGTTCTGGATGTCCGAGATGAACGACATCAGCTTCTCGCGGTCTTGCGTGCCGACGACGAGATCGACGCCCGGGATCGCCATAATTTCCGCCGGCGAAGTTTGCGCGTAGCAACCGGTGACCGCGACGATTGCGTCGGGGTTGCGGCGCACGGCGCGACGAATAATTTGGCGACTCTTCTTGTCGCCGGTATTCGTCACGGTGCACGTATTGATTACATAAACGTCGGCCGCCGTCTGCTCGAAATCGACCTGTTCATAGCCTTCGTTCTTAAACAACTGCCAGATCGCTTCCGTATCGTAGAAATTCACCTTGCAGCCGAGCGTATAAAATGCCACGTTAGGCATCTTTAATCTCCTCCTAGCTCTCCGGACGCATAAGCAATGCAAGCAAGCGCGTACAGAGCCGCCGTCTCCGTCCGTAATATTCTTTTGCCTAAGCCGATCAACTTAGCGCCCGCCGCGGAAGCGGCAGCCGCCTCCTGCTCGTCGAATCCGCCTTCCGGACCGACGACGATAAGGATGCAAGGCGCATTGATGGATTTCGTTCGAATCGAAGCCTCAAACTCCGTCAACGCGCGCTTCAGCCCGTTGCCTGCGCGGCCTTCTTCTTCGTAGCACATGAGCACGAGGTCGTATCCGCCGATCTTGCCGACTAACGCTTTCCACGTACTAACCGCCATCACTTCGGGGACGATGCTCCTGTGGCTCTGCTCCGCCGCTTCCTTCGCGATTTTGCGCCAGCGGTCTATGCGTTTGGCTTCCTTGCGTTCGTCGTATTGGACGACGGTTCGCTTGGACAAGAACGGCAAGAACGCCGCGGCGCCCGCCTCCGTCCCTTTTTGAATGACCGTCTCCAGCTTGTCGCCTTTGGGCAAGCTTTGCGCGACGGTCACCCGCCAAGCCATCTCGGCTCCGGAAATCCGTTCCTCGACGATGTCCGCATTCACTTTATCTTTGTCTACCGTAACGATCTTAGCCAACACTTCGCGGCCCGAGCCGTCGCACGCGATGAATTTATCGCCCGGTTTCGCTCTCATGACCTGCGCCAAATGCCGGGCGTCATCGCCTTCGAGCGCCACGGCTTCAGCCCCCAGTTGCGCCGGAGGCACGAAATAACGTTGCATGACCTAGCCTCCTGCTTAAACTCCATCCCACATCATACCGCGAAAATTCGACATTCGCCATAATCCTTTATTTAGTACCGAAGACTAGACCCAATAGGCGAAGAAGCCCCCGGGGAACCATGCGTTCAGCACGTGGATCATGCCTTTGACGATCGGAATACGCAAATCCATTAGCGGACCGATCGTATGATCGCGAAGCGGCGGCAAGAAGATGAGCAACAGGAAAATAAACGTCGCCCACTGCGCCTTCTCCTGGATCTGAATGCGCGTGCGGATCGGCAGAAACTCTTCTACGATCCGATAGCCGTCCAACGGCGGAATCGGGATCAGGTTAAACAGGAATAACGCGAGATTAATTTGCCACCATAAGCTAATAAAATCGATCAATCTGTCCATGTATGAGGCCGAAGGATCCGCGAACAATCCGAAAGCGTGCAGGACGTCGATAGCTAGCAAGAAGACGAAAGCCAGCAAAAAGTTGCTGATCGGACCTGCTGCCGTCACGAGAATGCTCATGACGCGAGGATTTTTAAAGCGGCTGCGGCGCACCGGCACAGGCTTCGCCCAACCGAAGCCCGCAAGCAGCAGGAACAGCATGCCGATCAAGTCGAGGTGCGCTCTCGGATTCAGCGTCACCCGGCCTTCGCGGTAAGCCGTATCGTCGCCGAACTTCCAAGCGGTCCATGCGTGCGCCCACTCGTGCACCGTGAACGCGACCAGCATAATTAAGACGATGACCGGTAAATACTCGATCGGGAACCAAAATAAGCTCACTCGCCATCCCCCTTCGGCTTACCGGCAACGAACGCGATCCATTCCTCTTGCCGGAGCTTGTCTACGATCTCGAACCCTGCCGCGAGCAATCCCGCCTCTACGGCCATTTCCTTGTTCTTATAGATGCCGGAGCAAATATAGATGCCGCCCGGCTTCAATACGTCCCTCACGTCGTCCAAGAATAGCAAAATAATTTCGGCGAGAATGTTCGCCACGACGATATCGACGGGCGGTTTTACGGCATTGGCATTGTCTCTTGTATCCCTACCGTTCAGGACGCCGAGCAGATCGCTTTCCCTCGCTTCGATAACTTCCTGAAGTCCGTTCTGGGCGATATTCTCTTTGGCGTTCGTAACCGCTACCGGATCGAGATCGACGGCTAGCACTTTGTCCGCGCCCAGCTTGATCGCGCCGATCGCGAGAATGCCCGAGCCCGTCCCTACGTCGATCACTTGTTCGCCGCCGGCAATCGCATTGTCCAGCGCCCGTAAGCATAACGCCGTCGTCGGGTGAGTGCCCGTCCCGAATGCCATGCCGGGGTCAAGCTCGATAATGAGCTCGCCTTCGTGACGCGGCGTATACTCTTCCCAAGTCGGCTTGATCGTCAGCCGCTCCGTAACCGCGATAGGCTTGAAATATTTTTTCCACGCGTGCGCCCAATCGTCCTCGTGAACGTCGCCCGTCGAGATCGTGAACTCGCCCGCATCATAGCCATATTCGGGAAGCCCGGCCAGCAGAACGCGCAGCTCCGCCGCGATCGCCGCCATGTCCGTCCCTTCGGCAAAATAAGCTTTGAACTCCGCGTAGCCTTTACGAATTTCGTTGAGCGGACGATCGTACAGTTCGCCATATTTCGTATCGCGAGGTTTGTTCTCGTCCCAGCCCTCTTCGACCGAGACGCCCCCCGCGCCTAATTCCGTTAAAAAATGGGTAACCATCTCTTGAGACGATTCCGTCGCCAAGACGGTCAATTCATGCCAGCGCAAATGCATTCTCCTCCTATGTATGCAACCCAGACGGTGTATCGGCTTTCGTACCCTTCATTATACACGTTCCAAATTGCTCGGCGCAAAGCCCATACAAAAACGCGCCCTCCGATAGGAGAGACGCGTTACTTGCCTTAAGATAAAAGCCCTCCGGCCTGTTGGATGACCGAACGCGCTTGCTCCATCGCCGAACCCGGAACTTTAACGGAAAGCGAGAAGAGCGCCTCCGGGCTTGCGAATTCGCCTAACGTGCTGGAAGATTCAACCGCGAACGCGGGCGCGGCATCGGTAAAAATATCGTCCGTATCTGTGAATGCATGGGACGAAGTCATCGCTTCCATCACGGGCGTCGACCGCGGGGCTAAGCCCGAGCCTGCGAGCCGTTCCAGCCTGAACTGATCGGCGCGAAGCGATGACAGCTTGCGGATGGCCGATTCCGCCTCGCCCTGCGAGTTAAATGCCGCCTGTAAAGACTGCATCTCCAATCGCGGTCACACTCCCTCGTTCAAGACGCGACGATTCGCGGCGGCCGCCCGCTCTTGCGCTTCTTGATCTTCCTCGTCGGCGAGCTCGTCCGCGAACTCGACGTCTTGATCGGATGCGATCGGCAATTGGCTGCTCGTCATGCCTTGGGACAATTCTCGTTTGGACATGGGTAAGATTCCTCCTATTCGATACGGGCCATGAGCGGCCCGGCAAATCTCCATTAGATTGCACCATCGGGGTGGAGGTTATTCCATGCCAAAAAAGCTGCCCGCAGCTCGGCGAACCGATTGCGAACAGCTTTCTAATTGGAGTTAATTAGTCCCCGCGAAACGCGCGTTTCATCCGCTCGAAAATCGATTGGTGCTGCTCGTGCGTCGACTCGCCGTTTTTGCTCGCGAATTCGCGAAGCAGCTCGCGTTGATCTTCGCTTAGCTGCGTAGGCGTAACGACCGTTACTTTGACTTGTTGGTCGCCTTGGCCGTAGCCGCGAAGCTTCGGCACGCCTTTGCCCTTCAGACGGAAGTACGTTCCGGTCTGCGTGCCCGCCGGCACCTTGAGCTTGACTTTTTCCGTCAGCGTCGGAATTTCGATCTCGTCGCCGAGCGCCGCCTGCGCGAACGTAAGCGGAATTTCGCAGTAAATATCGTCCCCTTCGCGTTCGAAGAACTCGTGGGATTTTACCCGAAGCACGATATACAAATCGCCTGCCGGACCGCCGCGAACGCCCGCTTCGCCCTCGCCCGTTACGCGAAGCTGCGAACCCTCATCGACGCCTGCCGGAATTTTTACGGAGATTTTACGTTGGCGCTTCACTTGACCGCTGCCGCCACAACCGCCGCAACGCTCCTTGATGATCTTGCCTTTGCCTCCGCAGCCGGAGCACGCGCGTCTATTCACGATACGCCCGAAAGGCGTATTTTGCGCCACTTCCTGCTGGCCGGAGCCGCGGCAGATCGTACACGTCTCAGGCTTCGTTCCCGGCTTCGCACCGTTGCCATGACACGTGTCGCACGTTTCCGTGCGCGGAATCGTAATTTCAGTCTCCTTGCCGAATACCGCTTCCTTGAACTCGATCGTCATCGTATATTGAAGATCGTTGCCGCGTTGCGGCGCGTTCGGATCGCGTCTTCCGCCGCCGCCTCCGAAGAACATATCGAAGATGTCGCCGAAGCCGCCTCCGAAGTCCGCGCCGCCTCCCCCGAAGCCCGCGGACGGATCCTGATGGCCGAATTGATCGTAACGCGCGCGTTGCTGATCATCGCTCAGCACGTCATACGCTTCCTTAACTTCCTTGAATTTCGATTCCGCGTCCGGTTCCTTGTTGACGTCCGGGTGATATTTTCGAGCCAACGTGCGGTAAGCTTTCTTCACGTCCTCCGCACCTGCGTTTTTATCCACGCCAAGCACTTCGTAATAATCTCTCTTGTCGGCCACTTCTCCACCTCCTCATGAGGAAAGTCAAAGCGGCTCCGCCCAGTGCGGAAGCAGCTTTGACTTTCGGTCTATCCCAAGCTAATGCGGCATGCTGCCGCGATTGAATCTTAGTTTTTCTTGTCTTCGTCGACGACTTCGTAGTCCGCATCGACGACGTTGTCTTTCTTAGGTCCGGACGAAGCTTCAGGACCGCCTTCAGGCGCGCCTTGGCCTTGTTGCGCTGCCGCTTGCTCGTACAGCTTCATCGACAGCTGTTGCACGATTTCGCTAAGCGCGTCGGCAGCCGCTTTAATCTCTTCGGCGTTCTCGCCTTGAAGCGCAGCCGTAACTTTCTCTTTCGCCGCGTTGGCTTTCTCGATTTCGCTAGCGTCGACTTTGTCGCCCAGTTCTTTCAGCGTTTTGTCGACGGTGTATACGAGTTGGTCGGCGCTGTTCTTAGTCTCGATCAGTTCGCGGCGGGTTTTGTCTTCTTCCGCATGCAGTTCGGCTTCCTTCTGCATCCGCTCGATTTCGTCCTTGCTCAGGCCGCTCGAAGACGTAATCGTAATTTTTTGGCTCTTGCCCGTGCCTTTGTCGAGTGCGGATACGTTAACGATACCGTTCGCGTCGATATCGAAAGTTACTTCGATTTGCGGAACGCCGCGAGGAGCCGCCGGAATGTCGCTCAAAATGAAGCGACCGAGCGTTTTGTTGTCTTTCGCCATCGCGCGCTCGCCTTGCAGGACGTGGATTTCGACTTGCGTCTGCATATCCGCGTACGTCGAGTACACTTGCGATTTGCTCGTCGGGATCGTCGTGTTGCGATCGATCATTTTCGTCAAGACGCCGCCTGCGGTTTCGATACCGAGGGACAACGGAGTTACGTCGAGCAATACGACGTCTTTAACGTCGCCCGTCAGAACGCCGGCTTGAACGGCTGCGCCGAGCGCAACGACTTCGTCCGGGTTAACGCCTTTGTGAGGTTCTTTGCCCGTCAGCTTCTTGATCGCTTCGACGACGGCAGGAATACGCGTGGAACCGCCTACGAGCACGATTTTGTGGATGTCGGCAGGCGTCATGCCCGCGTCGGACATTGCTTGGCGCGTAGGACCCATCGTACGTTCAACCAAAGAAGCGGTCAACTCGTCGAATTTCGCGCGGCTGAGCGTAAGCTCCAAATGCTGAGGAACGCCGTCAACGACCGTAATGAACGGCAACGAGATCGTCGTCGTCAATACGCCGGACAGTTCTTTTTTCGCTTTTTCCGCGGCATCCTTCAGACGTTGAACCGCAGCTTTATCTTTCAACAGCTCGATGCCGTGTTCTTTTTTGAATTCGTTGGACAGCCATTCCATGATCACTTGGTCGAAGTCGTCGCCGCCGAGGTGGTTGTCGCCGCTCGTCGCTTTAACTTCGAAGAAGCCGTCTCCAAGCTCGAGAATACTAACGTCGAACGTACCGCCGCCAAGGTCGAACACGAGAATCGTTTGGTCTTCGGTTTTTTCGAGGCCGTATGCGAGCGCCGCAGCCGTCGGTTCATTGACGATACGAAGCACTTCGAGACCGGCGATGCTGCCCGCGTCTTTGGTCGCTTGGCGTTGGCTATCGTTAAAATATGCCGGAACCGTAATAACCGCTTGGGTTACCGGTTGGCCTAAGTAAGCTTCGGCGTCCGCTTTCAGCTTTTGCAGGATGATGGCGGAAATTTCTTGCGGGGAATACGATTTGCCGTCGATCGTTTCCTTGTGGGACGTACCCATGTGACGCTTGATCGAGATGACCGTGCGGTCCGGGTTCGTGATCGCTTGACGCTTAGCCGTCTCGCCGACGACGCGTTCGCCGTCTTTCTTAAAGCCGACGACCGATGGGGTCGTGCGGTTGCCTTCCGCGTTAGGGATTACAACTGCCTCGCCGCCTTCCATTACGGCTACGCAAGAGTTCGTCGTACCTAAGTCAATGCCGATTACTTTACTCATGTCGAATGCTCCTCCTCCAAATACGTGCGCTTCTAACGCTCGGTTTAATCGATTGCTATCGTCCGTCTAACGGACGGGACCCGTATTAACCGCTGACTTTAACCATCGCAGGGCGAATGACTTTGTCTTTGAGCCAATAACCGGATTGGATCACTTCCACGACGGTGCCTTCCTCGTACTCGTCGCTTTCCACTTGCATAATCGCTTGATGGTGCTCCGGATCGAATGGTTGACCGACCGCGTCCATCGGTTTCAAGCCTTCGGCTTCCAATACCTGGGACAACTGGCGATAGATCATGTCTACGCCTTTGGCGAAGGAATCGCTTTGCGCGCCTTCCCCGTTCGCCGCGAGCGCGCGCTCGAAGTTATCCAGCACGGGCAGCAATTGCCCGACAAGCTTCGATGTCGCGTATTGCGCCAACTCTTCCTTTTCCTTCATCGTGCGACGACGGAAATTATCGAAATCGGCCTGCGCGCGCAAGTAGCGGTTCTGATTGTCTTCCGCCAAGCGCTCCAGCGCTGCGAGCCTAGAATCTTGTTCACCGGATGTTTCGACTGCTTCCTCTTGGTCTGCAGGGGCATTATGATTGCCCGATAATGGCTCGTTCTCCGCGATGATTTCTTCTTCGTGTTGATCGTTCATCTCTACGGACTCCTTCGTCTCGTTCGTGCTCATGCCGTCTTCACCTCCTTACCGTGCCACCCTATATAGGGGGCTATACAACTTATTATTTGAACCCTCGGGACATTAATAAGGCAATATCCTTGGATAAATAATCGAGTAAACTCATGACTTTCCCGTATTCCATGCGTACGGGGCCAAGAATGCCGATCGTGCCGAGCGATTGCCCTTCGAGCGAATACGTCGCGGTTATGAGACTGCATTGATTGATCGCTTCGACCGCGTTTTCCGTGCCGATTTTGATCTGAATGCCGCCCGGATGCGATTGGAACAGCTGGGTCAATTTTTGCGTCTCTTCCAGCATGCCGAGAATGCTCTTCGCCTTGTCGACGTCCTTGAATTCGGGTTGCGTTAGCATATTCGAAGCGCCGCTCAAGAATACTTTGGGCGCGTGCTTCTCGGTGATCGCCTGCTCGAGCAGCGTCAACACTTCTTCGCAATGATCGACGTATCGGTTGAGTTCCTTGGCAATCTCGCTGTGGAGCACGGCTTTGACGCGGAAGAACGGTACGCCGCTTAGCTTCTCGTTAAGCACGGCCACGATCTTGCTCATGTCTTCCATCGTTATGCCTTCGGGAATGTTGATCGTCCGATGTTCGACATGTCCGGTGTTCGCCACGATAATCGCAACCGCGGATGCATCGGTAATCGGGACGAGCTGAAAATGCTTCAGCGTCGTATTGAAAATTTCCGGACCGAGCACGATCGACGTATAATTCGTAAGCTGGGACAAAATCGTCGCCGCATGACCGATGACGTCTTCCCAATGATTCATTTTCTCCGCGAAAAAGCTGCGGATCTTGCGTACGTCCTGATCCGACGCACCGTCTAAGGTCACGAGATGATCGACGTAGTAACGATAGCCTTTAATAGAAGGAATACGTCCCGCGGACGTATGAGGCTGCTCCAGCAAGCCCAGTTCCTCCAGGTCGGCCATTTCGTTGCGGATCGTTGCCGGACTGAAGGACACGTCAGCGCGTTTGGAAATGCTGCGCGATCCGACCGGTTCCGCGGAACGTACGTAATCGTCGATAATGGCACCCAAGATCATCCGTTGACGTTCGCTTAACATCCGTTGTCCTCCTCTGCGTGGTCCGCTCATTTCGTTAGCACTCAAATTCGTCGAGTGCTAACGACTAATACAAAAATACCAAACCGAAGACGGTCGTGTCAAGAACGTACCCGCTCGGTTTGGCATGGAAAATCAAGTTCTCGCATAGCTCATTTCCGCGGCTTCAGGCATCAATTCGATGCGCTTCAGCACGGCGATTTCGTCGCAATTGTTTTGCTTGGGACAGTTGACGCAATCCGTCCATACTTTCTCCGGAAAAATTTCCTTGTCGACGATATGGAAACCGTTCTTCTGAAAGAAGGACACTTCGTAGGTGAGCGCCATGACCTTCGGAATCCGTTGCTCCTTCGCCTCTGCCATCAGCGCGTCGACGAGCTTGCTTCCGATACCTTGCCCCTTATAGCCGTCGGCGATGCCGAGCGAACGAATCTCTACGAGATCCGAGCCAAGCTTCAAGAGCGACCCGCAGCCGACTAGCTTGCCAGCGTCATCCGCGACGACGAAGTTGCCGATATTGCGAGCGAGCGCCTCGCGCGAACGCGGCAGCATAATGCCTTGCGCCGCATACCCTTGTATAAGATCGTGGAGCGCATTCACGTCCTCGGACTTCGCTTTCCGACAAATAACGGGCATGACCCACCCCTTCTTTCTACCCGATCTGGCTGATTGATATGAATAAATATACAACAATCCGAATGATGTAACAAGACGCAATTCCAGTTCCGGTCAATGCGATTATTAATCGGGCCTATAAAAATAACGATCTGTAAACGCGTGGCCAATCGATTAAAATGAGTGTATAAATCATGCATCCCGAAGGAGAGAGCGTCATGCCGAACAACGATAACCTTGCCGACCATTTGCTCGAAACTAGCATCGCCGTTTTACAAAGCCAAAAGAAGCTCGGAGATAAAGCAATGAGCCAGCTGGATGAATCCGGCTTTTTCTGGACGCCGGACCTCGAGAGCAACAGCATCGCCGTAATCGTCAAGCATCTGTCCGGTAACATGGTATCCCGCTGGACGGACTTCCTGAACACGGACGGAGAGAAGCCCGATCGTAACCGCGACGACGAATTCGTAGACGACATCGCTAATCGTTTATGCAGCCAAAGCGCATAAATCCGCCGAGTGGCGAACGCTTAGTATCGCCAAAAACGCGTCTGCGGCGTTTAACGCGCGCATGAACCGCAGCTAGACGAAGGCGCCGAACACTTCGTTGCCGAGCAGCACGCCTTGCGGCGTCAAACGGTATCCCGCCTGCTCGGTCTTCGCTAGCAAACCTTGCGATTGCAGCTTCGCAAGCGCCGGTCCGAACGCATCTTCCAACGTCGCGCCCCCGAACTGCCGTCCGAAATCTAGCTGGCTGACGCCTTGCAGCATCCGCAAGCCAACCATCATGAAGTCGCCCATCGCGTCTTCCGCGCTGACCGGATTCGTCTCCAACCGCGGAAGCGTCCGGTTCGCGGCGTCGATATAAGGCTGAACGCCTTTGATGTTCATATGCCGCTGCCCTAGCGCATAGCCGTGCGCGCCTGCGCCAAGACCATAATACGGCTCGTTGCGCCAATACGTCGTGTTGTGGCGGCTCTCGTAGCCGGGTCTCGCGAAGTTGCTGATCTCGTATTGACGGTAGCCTTCCCCGCCTAACCGTTCCATTAAATATTCGTACATCGCCAGCTCCTCTTCCTCTTCCGGAAGCGGCAGCTCGTCGCGTTGATAGAGCCTGTGGAACAGCGTGTTCTCCTCTACCTTCAAGCCGTACAGCGAGTAATGCGGCAAATCGAGCTCGATCGCTTTGTTTACGCTGTCTTTGAGCTGCTCGAGCGTCTGGTTCGGCAAGCCGAACATGAGGTCGATGGACAGGTTAGTGAAGCCCGCGGCTTTGGCGTTCGCGATGCTCTGCACGACGTCTTGCGCGGCATGAATGCGGCCGATCGTCTGAAGCAAGCCGTTATCGAACGTCTGCGCGCCGAAGCTGATCCGGTTAACGCCGCCCGCTCTCATGGCCGCAAGCTTATCCGGATCGGTCGTTCCCGGGTTCGCTTCCATCGTAAACTCGGCATCCGGCGAGATCGGGAAATGCCTGCGGACCGAATCGAGGAATCGGGTCATCTGCGCGGGATCGAGCACGGTCGGCGTTCCGCCGCCCACGAATACGGTATCGATCGACTCCGGCGGCAAGGTTGCGACCGTGAGCTTCATTTCATTTTCCAACGCGTCCAAGTAGGCATCTATCGGTTGTCCCGCGGCTACATAGGAATTAAAGTCGCAATAAAAGCACTTGTTCGTGCAAAACGGGATATGAATGTACAGCGCCCGCGGAGTCCACGTGTGCATTGGCATTACGCTTGTCGTGTTCATGCTTCACCACTCTTCGGGAATAGCGGTATGGAATCGCGCTAATTCCGTATTTTAGTATTCGTTAAATGTGAATAGCGTTACCGGACAACGTTATTTCCTCCCAGAAAGCCGTCGTGGCCAGCTAGAAGGCTGATAACGTTACCGCATAACGCTATTGTTAGATGATCGTTGCGTATCTGATGCAATAACGGTATTCGATAACGCTATCGATAGGGACGGCATGGCTATGAGCCTTTAATCGTCGTCCAAACTCAGTACGGCCATGAACGCTTCTTGCGGCACTTCCACGTTGCCGACTTGCTTCATCCGCTTCTTGCCTTCCTTCTGCTTGTCGAGCAGCTTCCGCTTCCGCGAAATGTCCCCACCGTAACACTTGGCGAGAACGTTCTTCCGCATCGCCTTGATCGTCTCGCGGGAGACGATCTTCTGTCCGACCGCCGCTTGAATCGGCACCTCGAACATTTGACGCGGGATGAGGTCTTTAAGCTTCTCGCAAATAATGCGTCCGCGATTGTACGCGCGATCGCGGTGAACGATGAATGAAAGGGCGTCGACCTTCTCGGAGTTGAGCAAAATGTCCATCTTCACCAAATTGGATTGACGGTAGCCGGACAGCTCGTAATCGAACGACGCGTAGCCTTTCGTGCTCGACTTCAGCTGGTCGAAGAAATCGTAGACGATTTCCGCGAGCGGAACGTCGTACTTCAGCGTGACGCGGTTCGTGTCCAAGTATTGCATGTCGATAAACTCACCGCGTTTGCCTTGGCATAGCTCCATGATCGCGCCGACATATTCGTTCGGCACGATAATCGACGCCTTTACGAACGGCTCCTCGACGAAATCGATCTTAGCCGTATCCGGATATTCGGCCGGATTCGAGATTTCGAGCATTTGTCCGTCCGTCTGCGTGACGTGATAAATAACGGATGGCGCGGTCGTAATGAGCGGAATGTTGAACTCGCGCTCGATGCGCTCCTGGATGATCTCCATGTGGAGCATGCCGAGGAAGCCGCAACGGAAGCCGAAGCCGAGCGCTTGCGACGATTCGGGCTCGAAACGAAGGGAAGCATCGTTCAGCTCTAGCTTCTCGAGCGCGTCGCGCAAATCGTTATAGTCCGTAGACTCGATCGGGAACAGTCCGCAGAACACCATCGGGTTAATGCGGCGGTAGCCCGGCAGCGCTTCCGGAGTCGGGTTTTTCGCGTCCGTAATCGTATCCCCTACGCGCGTGTCCTTCACGTTCTTGATAGAAGCGGCCACATAACCTACGTCGCCAGGTCCTAGCTCGTCGACGGCCGTCTGTCTCGGCATGAACGTACCGATCTCGACGACCTCGAATTGCGCGCCCGTCGCCATGAACTTCATCTTCGTGCCCGGACGGATCACGCCGTCGATGACGCGAATGTAGCAGACGACGCCCCGGTATGCATCGTAATGGGAGTCGAAAATAAGCGCTTTAAGCGGCTTGTTCCGATCGCCTTGCGGCGCCGGCACTTTTGCTACGATTTGCTCCAGAATTTCCTTGATGCCGATACCGTTCTTCGCCGAAGCGAGCACAGCGTCGCTGACGTCGAGACCGATGACGTCCTCGACTTCCTGCTTAACGCGCTCGGGTTCCGCGCTCGGCAAGTCGATCTTGTTGATGACCGGTACGATTTCCAGGTTGTTATCCAGCGCGAGATAAACGTTCGCGAGCGTTTGCGCCTCGATGCCCTGCGCGGCATCGACGACGAGAATTGCGCCTTCGCATGCCGCCAAGCTGCGCGATACTTCGTACGTGAAGTCGACGTGCCCGGGCGTATCGATCAGGTGCAACAAATAAGTTTCGCCGTTATCGGCTTTGTATCTCAAGCGTACCGCCTGAAGCTTAATCGTAATGCCGCGTTCGCGCTCTAGGTCCATTGAATCGAGCACTTGAGCCTGCATTTCGCGGGACGTGAGCGCTCCGGTGAATTCCAATATGCGGTCGGCCAACGTCGATTTGCCGTGGTCGATGTGCGCGATAATACAGAAATTACGGATATGGCTTTGTTTGATTGTCGGTTCTGCCATTAAAATAATTACCCTCCAGCCGGTTCCTTGCGTCCATTGACTATCACTTCATTATAGCAGTGCCGGACGGATGCATCAATGAATGGTTGTACCGGTTACTTCTCGGACGACGACTCGATCGTAATGCCATCGACGTGACGTTTGCTCATGAGCTTGCGCTTCTTGCGATTGGCGACCGTGTCGAAGACGATGTCCATGTCGTAGTCCTGGTCCGGATACAGCACCTTGCGCTCGATATAACGGCGCACGCGCTTGTGGTTCAGGACGATCTTGTCCTTTTGGACTTGAATCGTTACGTTGCCTCTCTCGTCCGGTAATCTGAACAGGACGCCGGTTCGCTTCAGATGAGGGATGAACACGACATCGCCGACCTCCCAATCCGGTTGCACGGGGAGCGGCTGTTGCGCTTGTTGCTTGGCGCGAGCGGATTGCGGTTTCGTCCCTCCGGAAGGTTCGAGGTGCTGAGCGACGGGAATAACGATCGGCTCGCCCGAGCTCCCGGCGGTATCACCCGGTTTCAAGCTACCCGTTATGACCCGAGCCCGTTCGATAATGTGAGGCGGGATGCCGAGCTTCGCGGCGATGACGAACGCATAGCTGTTGCCGGCTTCGCCCATGTCCAGCCGGTATAACGGCCTAAGCGTCTCTTCATCGAACGCCATTCTCGCGTTTTTGAAGCCGGGCGTTACGCGGGCGTATTCCTTGATCTCGTTAAAATGGGTCGTGGCCATTAAGCTCGCGCCGCGGCGGTACAGCTCCTCGAGCACCGCGATCGACAAGCCGACGCCTTCGCCGGGGTCGGTACCGGTCGCAAGCTCGTCGAGCAGCACGAGCGTCCGATTCCCCGCATGCTGCAAAATATCAATCACGTTGCGCAGGTGAGAAGAGAACGTACTAAGCGAGGCATCCAAGCTCTGATCGTCTCCGATATCGACTTCGATCGACCGGAAGACGGCTATGCTGCTTCCTTCCGCAGCCGGAATAAGCAGCCCGGACTGCGCCATGAGCGTCAACAAACCTACGGTTTTGAGCGCGACCGTCTTGCCACCCGTATTCGGCCCCGTAATGAGCAACGCACGATAGTCGCCGCCAAGCTGTACGTTAAGCGGCACGGGAGTCCCGGACAGCAGCGGATGGCGCCCTTCGCGCAAGTCGATTCTACGGTCTTGGTTAAGCGACGGCGCCGTCTCCCCGATCGCGTGTCCCCACTTCGCCTTCGCGAACAAAAAGTCGTAGTGTCCTACCGTTTCCAAGTTAATGTTCAACTCGTGCGCATAGCTCTCGGCGACTCCGGTCAGCTGCGCGAGAATTTGGGATTCCTCTCTCGACTCTTCGGATCTCAGCGCGCTAAGCTCGTATTGAAGCCCCGCGACTTCGGAAGGCTCCACGAATACGGTTTGCCCGCTCGCCGATTCGTCCAGCACCGTGCCCGGCACCCGTTTGCGGTACTCCTTCTTAACCGGCAGCACGTATCTTCCGTTCCTCTGGCTGACGAGCCGCTCTTGCAAAATATCGGACAAATGCGAAAGCATGCCTTCAAGCCGCTTTTGCAGCCGTTCTTCGGCGGTGCGAATTTTTTTGCGAATTTTGTGCAAATTGCCGCTCGCCGTATCGACGATCCTACCGCGATCGACGCTCTGTTCGATTTGCTCGCGGAGCGGCTTCAAGTCGTGCATCGCATACACGTAAGAAGCGACGGACGGCGCCTCCGCCTTCTTCGATGCCATGTATTGCTTCAGTTGCTCGCAGCTTCGGGCGAATTGGGCGAGATGTCCGAAATCGTGCTCGTTAAGCACGTAGCCGGTACCGAGCAGCGCCGTTATCGTCTCCATGCCTTCGAGCGAAGGCAACGGCGCGCTCGCTCCTTTGGCTAACAAGGCGCACGCCTCTTTGGCTTCAGCCAACCTTTGCGCGATGACAGGCATGTCTTCGATCGGTTGCAGTTGTTCGATCTGTTGTCTGCCCAAGTAAGTCGCAGCGTAACTTAATAGCGTCTCGATGACGCGGTAATATTCCAGCTTGTTCAGCGCATGTGTTCTCAAAAGGGGGAGCCTCCTAATGGCTAATTAATGTGTGGGTTCGAATTGCGATGGACGCAAAAAAGCCGTGCCCCGAATGAGCACGGCTTAACATTCCTATTACGCCCGTTGGCTAGGAAGTTTCACCGGTTCTTCACTGGCATCCATCCGCGCCTATGCGTACGACGAAACAGACCTTTATCAGAAGGCTATTCGTACTCGCATATGGCACAGCTTATTGGATTATCAGTTAAGAACCAGGACCAACATATTAATTTTCCCCTTAACGGTTGAAGTGTTTTCATCATAGACGACTAGCCGCTCGCCCGTCAAGCGGCTCCCGCCTACTACGGGCGCGGAATGCGTAGACGACGGCGAGGCCGAGCGCCAACGACAATAAGCCGCAGAACAGGAACGCTAGGTGTACCCCGTACTTGTCGGCCGCCCAGCCCGTGAACAGGTTGCCGAAAGGCGTACTGCCCGCGAACACGAGCGTATAGACACTCATAACTCTAGCCCTATATTCGTCGGCCGCGGAAATTTGCAACAACGAATTGCTGTTCGTCGCGACCGCGATGTTCAAAAATCCGCTTATTAGCAGCATGACACCCGCCACCGCCGATGTTTGGGCGATCGCGAGCAGCAACAACCCTAGCGGGATAACCATGCTGAGCGCGACAGTCAGCTTCAGCTTCGGTCCCCGCCGGCTTCGCATGCCGATCGTCAGAGCGCCGATAAGCGATCCGACGCCTAGGCACGACATAAGCGCCCCGTACGTCGTCGCTCCCGCTCCAAGCACGTCTTGCGTGAGCACCGGGACGAGTACGTTGAAGTTAAAGCCGAGCGTGCCGACGATCGCGACGAGCAGCACGGTTTGCGCCAGTTGCGCGTTCGAGCGGATGTAAGACAAGCCGTCGCGGATTTCGCTCCATACGGTGCTGCCGACGCGTACTTCCCGGATAAACGGCGTAAGCTTCAGTTGCCTCAACGTCAGCAGCACGACGATGAACGACGTGCCGTTCAAGACGTAACACCAACCGACGCCGACAGTCGCTATGAGCAGCGTGCCTACTGACGGACCGACGATTCTCGCCAGGTTGAACGTCATCGAGTTGAGCGCGACCGCGTTCATAAGATCGTCCCGGCCCACGAGCTCGATATTCATCGATTGCCGCGTCGGCATATCGAACGTATTCGATACCCCTAGCAGGAACGCCATAACGAGAATGTGTTCGAACCGGATCGTCCCCGTGAACACGAGGACGGCGGTCGTGAACGCGAGCGTCATGGCAATAGTCTGCGTCACCATCAATATCGTCTTCTTCGGGAACTTGTCGACGATGACGCCGGCGAACAACGAGAGTACCGTCAGCGGCAAAAACTGCGCAAGCCCCAGCATCCCCAGTAAAAGCGGCGACTTTGTCAGCGAGAGCACGAGCCAGGCTTGGCTCACGTTCTGCACCCAGGTCCCGATCAAGGAAACGCACTGTCCCAGCCAGAACGTCCTATAGTTCCGGTGAGTCAGCGCGTGAAAATACGCGTGGACGAATCGCGTCGTCCTGCCCGCATACGCGGTCATCCGATCGCTTCGGTCGGAACGGCCAGCAAGCTTGACTCAGCCGGGCGTCGGCCGTTAGGCTTCTCCCGCTCGCGCAAAGCTTCGGGAAGCGAAGCCGCATCCGCGCGATAACCGAGCGCGATAACCGCGTGCAGCTCGAGGTTGGCAGGCGTGCCGAGCGACTCGCGAGCCAGCTCGCGATCGAAGCCGCCTAAGGCCCGAGTCGATAGTCCGACGAGCTGCGCTTGCAGCGCCAAGATGCCCCATGCCGCGCCTGCATCGAAGGCGTGCGAGCCGTTCGGATCTCCGTTTTCTTTCAGCTTCTCGGAAGCGATCAATAGCAGCACAGGTGCTCCATCCGTCCAAAGTCGGTTGTTGGGCTTAATGAACCTGCAGAACGTCGCGTGCTCCTTAGGCGTGCGAGCCACGTAAAACCGCCAAGGCTGCTGATTGCTCGACGATGGCGCCCATCGGGCGGTTTCCAGAACGGTCGCCAGCAGCTCATCCGGCACCTGGCGCGGCTCGTAAGCTCTCGGCGACCACCGGTTCAGCACGAGCGGGTGAACGGGAGCATTTGCCTTCCGTGCTTCGGAAACTTCCGCAGAATACCGGGAGGGAAGCTCCCAGTCTTTCGTCTGTATCGTACTCATAACGTATTTCCTCCGTTTAGTTCGCTCGAGAATACTCTCCGCAGAAAACGGAGCGAATTGTCCAGCGCGTCTTCCAAATGCTTCGTGAAGCCTTCGTACGGGTGCTTCGCATTAAACGAGTGGTCCGCCCCGCCGATCGCGACAAACGATTGCTCGGGGTACGCGTCCTGCAGCTCGTTAACGGCCGTAAGCAACCGTTCGTGATCAGCGGTTCCGTAGACGACGAGCACGGGAATGTCGAGATCTCCGTACGTGCCGACCACGTCGTACCGATCGGCGTTCGCGGTTAGGTCCGCCAGGATCGCCTCCTCGCGGATCGTCAATTTCGCGCCTTCCTGAGCGATCGGCGCGTTCGGCGCGGATACTCCCCCGTTCCATGCGATGACGGCGCGTACGGCCGGCTCCCGGGAGGCGAACAAGACGCCGCTGCCTGCCGCCCGGCTATGTCCTAAGACGGCAACGTTCTCAATGTCCGCATCGCCTTCCAAACCTAGTCCCGTCGTTCGCAGACGCGACACGACCGCTTCCCAATCCGCGAGCTCTTGCCCGAACGTCGCGGCTTGCGCGATCGCTTCGTCGGTTAGCCGATCTTCTTCGGCCGCGATACGGGCGAAGTCGAAGCTCACCGTATAATACCCCTGTTCGGCGAACCGTCTGGCGACGTCCGGCCAGAACGACCATAGCCTATGGGCGCGGAAGCCGTGCCCGAGCACGAGGACGGGCTTGCGACGCCCGTCCTGCAGCACGCGTACTTCGCCCCGAATGCGCAAACCGTTAGCCTGCGGAATTTCAAAACTTGCGATGGCAAGCGTTTCCGATGTCATCTCTAATCCCTCCTCTATTTGCGCACTTTTTCCCCTGCGCTTAAGGTTGTTTCAGCACCCAATCCTGTATGTTGAAATCGGCGGACGCCAGCTTCTCCTCTACGAGGAAGTTTTTCGTCCCTTCTAGCAGTTTGAGGCCATCGTCCGTGAAAGGAACATCTTTGATATCCGAAATCGGCGACACTTTTTTGACCTGCTCCACGGTCGCGTTATTGACCTGCGCGATAAACTCGTAATACTCGTCTACGTGCTGCTTCAAGTCCGCCAAAGCCTTCTGCCGCGCTTCGTTCCATATTTTCGGGAAATCCGGAAACTTCTCGAGGTACGCATCCGAGACGACCGTCGCGCTCGTTCCGAGTAGCTCAGGATGCTTCGAAGAGTCGTCCAAAAGCGGGAACCCTTGAGCGATAAGCTTCAAGGACGGCACGCCCGAATTCGTGATCGCGTCGACTTCTCCTCGCGCGAGGGCCGCCTCTCCGTCAGGTCGCAGCATATGGATGTACTTGACGTCCTTGATGCCTTCGTTCTTCAGCAATCCGACGATATAACGGTGCATGTAAGAGCCTTTCTGAATCGCGATCGTCTTGCCTGCTAGATCCTGCAGCGTCTTCGGACCGTCCTTCTTCCCAATCAAATAACCGATCTGGTTCGTCAGCGGCTGCGAGATGAGACGCGTCTTCGCGCCGGAGGATCGTGCCAGAATCGCCGGCGTATCGCCTAGGCTGCCGAAGTCGAGACGGCCGCTAATAAGCGCCTCCGTCTGATCCGGTCCGTTCGGGAACCCGACGGTCGTCACCTCCTCGATGCCGTATTTTTTCAACTCCGCTTGAATGATGCCTTTATAGAGCCCCCAGCCTTCGGCGCCGCCGGGCAGGTTGAGCTTATTCGTGCCGATGTATCCGTAAGTAAGCGTCTTGGGGATGTTCGCGAAAGGCGATTCGGACTCCGATGCCGATGGAGAAGCCGCGCCTGCCGCAGCGGGCGATGCCTCGTTGTTGCTGGACTTGCCGCAGGCTTGCACGGCGATTAGGGAGATGGCCGTCAAAGCGACCAATCCGGTTTTGCGTAAGGCGGATACGATAGATTTTGATGACATGGATGATAAGCTCCTCTCGAATTTGAACGATTATGAATTGGCTGCTTTAAAATGACGTTTTGACCGCGAGCTGGTACATATATTCGTGCTTCGACACCGGCGTCCGGCCGGGCCCCCAGCCGACTTTCTCTCGGTAACCGCCCAGCAGGCCCTTGCCGTCGAGCTCTTCCTCGTTCACCGCGAGGATGCTTTCTGAGTCGGGCGCGACGTAAAGCGCGTCGACCGGGCAATAGAGCTCGCACATGAAGCAGGTTTGGCAATCGCTTTGACGGGCGATGACCGGGATGCCGTCCACGACCCTATCGAACACGTTCGTCGGGCATACGTTGACGCATTGGTTACAGGAAATGCATTTGGACTCGCTCAGAAGCTCGATCATTAATGCGCACCCTCCTTAAGCTCCGCGATGCTCTCGGCGACATCTACGGCGCGAACCTGAATATCGTCTAAACCGCTCGTGACTAGCCGGTAGCGCTGACCGCCGTCCAGCTTAGGGAAGTCTTCGCGCTTGTGCATGCCCCGCGTTTCCGTCCGGACTTGGGCGGTACGGTACATCCAGCGCGCGGTTGCCGTCATCGCGGCTGCTTCTCTTGCCTTCACGCCGCCCGCGTCGCGAGTCGATACGGAACCTCGAATATCCTTCCACAGATCGTCGAGCCGACCGAGCGATTGTGTTAACCCTGCGTCCGTACGGAACAAATTGCGATCGTATGGCGTCACTTCGTCTCTTACCGCCTGGATGCGTTCTTCCGTGCGGGAGGCGGTCAAAGCTTCGGCCGCTCCCGTCGTCCGGTGAGTCAGCACCGTAGAGGACAATCCTCTAAGCCTGCGCGTCTCGCCGCCTTCGCCGAGCTTCTTGACGTACGCTGCCGCGCCGCCGCCGGCGAACGAGCCCGAGGACATCGCCCATGCCGCGTTATGGCTGCCGCCGCCGGTAAAGCCGCCGCAGATGAACTCCCGCGTCGCCGCGTCGCCCGCCGCGTACAGCCCCGGTACTATCGTGGCGCAATTCTCGTCGATGACGTGAATGCCGCCCGTGCCGCGGACGGTGCCTTCTAGCCGAAGCGTTACCGGGAATTTGTCTTTGAACGGATTGATGCCGAGTCGGTCGAACGGAAGGAAGAAATTCGTCTGCCCAACGCGCAGCAGGTGATGAATGTCTTCCGGCGCTTGGTCGAGCGTTGCGTATACTTGACGGCCTTGCAGCAAGTTGCGCGCGATGACCGAACGACCGCGGGTCGAACCGGCGCCCTCTACGACCGTACCGTCCTCGTAGTAGAACGAAGCGTATCGGTAATACGCCGTCTTCGTTACGGACGAGAACGTCGGAGAGATGGCGTACGCGTTCGAAAATTCCATGCCTGACAGCTCCGCTCCCGCTTCGGCGGCGAACAGATATCCGTCGCCCGTCAGCACGTTTGTACCGAGCGCCTTGCTCAGGAACGCGCAGCCTCCCGTGGCTATGATGACCGCGCCCGATCGGACGGTCCACGTGCCGCCCGCTTGCGTCCGAACGCCGGTCGCGCCTCCGACGCCGTGTTCGTCGGCGAGCAATTCCAGCGCCGGACTGTGGTCGAGAATTTTGACTCCGGCCTTATGAACTAGCTTGCGCATGAGCTTCATGTATTCGGGCCCTTGCAGCCCGCGTTTGTAGGGCGTTCCGGATTCGTCCAGCGGAAACGGGTAGCCCCACGTTGCCAGTTTGTTCATATTGTCGAACGTGCGGTCGAGCACTTGATCCATCCAGCGAGATTCCGCGAGATGTCCGCCCAGCGTATACCGGCTCCCCTTCGCTTCTTCCCGAAGCTTCTCGTCGGGCTTCACGTACCAGACGCCGGTCCCGGAGGGCGCGGTCGCGCCGCTCGAACCGCAATAGCCTTTGTCGACGAGCACGACCTTCGAGCCTTGCCCCGCCGCCGTCAGCGCCGCCCATGTACCCGCCGGCCCGCCACCGATAACGAGCACGTCGGCATCCAGCACCAAATCGTTCAACTGTTGTACGCTCATTGTTTTCTCCGCCTCCTATTGATCTATCGTTAATAAATGGTTACCCTTCGTAGCTTTCGCGCCAATGCAGCAGCTTGCGTTCCAACAATCGAACGAGCGAATCGACGAGCTTGCCGACGATGGCGAACACGAGGACGCCGACGTAAATATCTTCCGTGACGGACGTCTGTTTGCCGAGGTTGATCAGAAACCCGATGCCGGACTGCGATCCGATCAGCTCCGCCACGACAAGGCCGATCCAGGACAGCGCCAACGACAACCTGACGCCCAGCAGAATGCCGGGCAACGCGGCGGGGATGACAAGCCGCAGCAGTAGGCGCGCGCGGCTGAAAGCCAGCACTTTAGCTACGTCGAACAGCTTGTTATCCACGTTGCGGATCGCCATGAACGTATTCACGTAAAGCGGGAAAAAGGCGCCGATCGCGATGATGACGATTTTCGACTGCTCCCCGAAGCCGAACCATAAGATGATGAGCGGCGCGACGGCCAGATGGGGAATCATCCGCAGCATTTGCATGCTCGGGTCGAGCACGTATTCCGCCTTGCGGGACAATCCGGCGAGCAGCCCAACCAAGAGACCTAGGCTGCCGCCGATCAGAAATCCGATTAAAGCGCGCCAAACGCTAATACCCAGGTGGTGAAATAATTCGCCCGACGAGATCAACGCTCCGAACGTATCCGCGGTCGCTTCCGGCGAAGGCAGGAATAGCGGATTCGTCCACCCCTGCGCTGCCGACCATTGCCACAAGACGAGCAACAGAACGGGTATAACGGCTCCGATGGCGAAATCGAATCCGAGCGTTTTCCACCGGGCATAGGCTTGGCTGCGATCTTTCTTAACCGGCGCGGCGGCGTTCGCTGGCGGCGGCAACGTCGTTGCCGGGGCTTGCGGCAGCCTTATTTCCGCTTGCTCGATGCTCATAGTCGTTTTTCCTCCCTTGCTTTAGCCTCTGTACGTGTCTTGCCAGCGAAGCCACCTGCGTTCCAAGAGCTTAACCAGCGAATCCGTCAGCTTGCCGACGACCGCGAATACGAAGATGCCGACGAACACGACCGGCGTCTTAGTAAACTGTCTGGCGTCCGACATCATATAACCGATGCCCGAGGTGGACGCCATTAGCTCCGCCACGACGAGTCCGAGCCAGGCAACGCCGAGCGATAACCGAACGCCGAGCAGAATGTGCGGCAGCGAGGCCGGAAGCACGAGCCGGATAATTTGTTTGAACCGGCCGAATGCCAGCACGCGCGATACGTCGAACAGCTTGCGGTCCACCGAGCGAATGCCAAGGTAGGTATTGATGTAGAGCGGGAAAAAGGCCCCTTTGGCGATCAGCAATATTTTCGATTCCTCCCCGATCCCGAACCAGAGGACGAACAGCGGAGCGAGCGCGAGGGAAGGCACCATTCTCAGCATTTGGACCGTCGGATCGAGCGTCTTCTCCGTGCTCCGAAACAGGCCGACGGCGATACCGAGCACGAGCCCGAGCCCTCCGCCAAGAGCGAATCCGAGCGCCGCCCTCGTCAAGCTGATATGAAGATGCATCCACAGCTCGCCGGACGCGCTTAGATCGACGAATGCTTGGGCGATCGTGTACGGCGTCGGGTACAGCATCGTGGAAATATAACCGAGATCGCCGAGCGCCTGCCAGACCGCTAATAAGGTGACGGGCAACGCCGCTCCTAGCGCCGCGATTACCCAGCGGCGGCTTGCTCCCGCGCTAGCCGCAACTCCCTGTCTGCTCATGAATGCTTCCCCCTTTCGTCATAAGCCTGCGCGGTCCACCCATTCGGTGTCCTCGATTCGCTCGAATTCGCTCAGCACTTTGAGCCTTAGCGACTGGAACGACGTCGTCGCCTTCTTCCGCGGATAGGGCAACGTAACCGGCACGATGCTGCGAATGCTGCCCGGACGAGGCTTCAGGATAACGATCCGGTTCGCGAGGAACACCGCTTCGTCGATGTCGTGGGTGACGAAAATCATCGTCGTCTTGTTGTGCTGCCAAATATCGAGCAACACCTCCTGCATGTGCGCCCTGGTGAATGCGTCGAGCGCGCCGAACGGCTCGTCGAGCAACAGCACCTTTGGGCTACGGAGAAGCGCGCGGGCGATAGCGACCCGCTGCGCCATTCCGCCGGACAGTTCGCGCGGATAGGCGTTCTCAAAGCCTTGCAACCGCACGAGCTCGATCAGCGAATCGACCCTCTTTCGTATGTCCGGATTTCTTAGCGAGAGGTCCGCGGCGATGTTCTTCTCGACCGTCAACCACGGGAACAACCGCGGCTCCTGAAAAATAAACCCTTTGTCGATGCCCGGACCGGTCACCTCTTTGTCGCTTAGCTTGACGCTGCCTTCGTAGGCTAGATCGAGCCCCGCGACGATTTTGAGCAGCGTGCTTTTGCCGCAACCGCTCGGGCCGATGACGGTAATGAATTCTCCCTCCTGCACCTTCAGATCGATACCGCTTAGTGCGTTTACGGTCGACTTGGGCGTCTGAAACGATTTGTTCAATCGCTCGATTTCAAGCACAGATACGCTCATCGCCATTCCCCTCTCCTTCATCCGCTTAATCCGTCCTCCTAAAACAAAAGAGGCATTCCCGATTGAGAATGCCTCCGTAAGAACGGTAGACTAGCCCCGTAACGCAAAAGAGACTTTCCGATTACCCCGTCGGGTAAGGAAAGTCTCCATGCGAATGGTGGACTGCTTATTAATTCCGATAATTCTTGTATGTTTTGTTGGATGTGAGATTATCACAGCTGATTTCCGTTGTCAACAAACGAATTTTCAAGATTACGAGCCCGTAGCTTTGTTGAAAATCGAGACGACGAACTTGATGCCGCCTTTCGACAAATCATGCAACACGCCTGCGGTCGCACCCGACACGCGGTCCACTAGCGGTTTATGGTCATTGCGCGGTATGCCGTACAATTCCTCGTCGAAATCGTTCAAATCGGACAGACCGTCCGTGTTGGAAGACTGCCGCTTCGACGCCGTCGGCTGCTTCACGGATCGCTCGTTCGAGGGAAGCGTCCATTCATCCGTCGCCTCCGGGTCTCCCGTAGAGCTGTCGCCAACGGACTGGTATTTCCCGTTAACGCTCTCGATTCCTTTCGAAGATAACTCCATCCCGTATAAAACGGCGAACGCGACGATTGCCGCGAGCACCAGCAGCTTGAACGTTTCCCGGCGCATATCCACCACTCCTCATCGTTATTTTTTCGCGCTCGCGTTCACTTTAACCGCATCCTGCTCGTCCCAATATTGCTCCGCGATCACTTTCGCCAGCGCGTCGGCCGTGCGGTAACACTCCTCGAGCGTATTGTCTACGCCGCCGATCTCGATCAGCACGCTGTCCGGGGCGACCGACTGGTTGTACTCGCCGTTGCCGTTCGCCGCCGTTTTGCCCCATACGCCCCGGGACAAGCCGGGATAATCTTTCTCCAGCTTCTCGTGGATCGCGTTGGCGAACGCTTCGTTCTCGCGCCAATTCGGATTGCGGTGTCCGATTATGAAGTACACTTGGGCGTAGTCTTTGCCGTCGATCGTCGCCGTCGTCTTCGATCTGCGTTGGGAGTCTCTATGGATATCGAAAAAGAACGTGAGGTCGTCGTTGCGAGCTAATGCCTGCTTAACAGTCTGCAACGAATATTTGTAGGAATAATTCCAATTATATCCTTTTATCGAGGCGGCATAATCTTTGCTCGAATGCGTGCTTCCGATTCCTTGTTTCTCCAGTTGCTGAGCCAACCGTTTACCTACGAGCGTTACGTTGACCGTCCCGGAATTCGGATCCTTCGTACTGGATTTCAGCTCCGGATAATAAGATTCGCGATTGTGCGAATGGTAGATGAACACGACTTTGCGGCCGTTCGTAGTCTGCACGTCCGTACCGGTATCGTCCGGTTGCTCGTCCGGCGTGGCGGGAGGCGTCGACGCATCGGGCTCCTCTTCGGGAATTTCGGTTTGTTGCGGCGAAGTGGTGTTCGGCTCCTCTTGTTGCTGATCTTCATGGATCGGACTATTGTCCTCCGGCGCGTCCGGCTCGCCTCCGCCCGGCGGACGGAGCAAGACGGAATGATCGCGGTCCATGCCCGGCAATTCTTGCGCGATCAAGCTTTTCGGATCCCCGGGGTTCACGCCCGTCATGAAACGTAGCAGGAAAGATGCGATTTGGTCCGCTTGCAACGTCGAACCGTCTTCTTCCGTCTTCATATTCGGCAGCTCCATGCTCAGCAGCGATTGGAACACTTGTCCCGACAACGATGCGGCCAACCCTCTCATCGACTGCACGGGAGACGCCGCGAGCTTCAGCTGCAGCATGCCGCCTAGCCCTAATAGGATGAACAATACCATCGAACATAAGCTGAGCACGACAAAAGCTTTGCCCGTGATCAGCACCCGCCGCCACTTCGCGCGCAAGCCCGCCCAATCCATCGCCACGACGATTCGTTTCATCGGTTTACCTCCCGGGGCGTCTAGCTGCGGATGCCCTCTCTACTCTCTTGAATTGGTTCATGTATTTGAGCTTATGAGAGGAGCAAAAATGATAGAACCTGATTTTCGGTAGGTTGATAGAGTCGGGGCGGCGAGGGGCGGGCGACTGCGCTAGGAGGGGTAGAGGAGCGAATGCTCCTTTACAACGATATCCCCTTCGCTCAGTTAGGAAGCATGTTCGCAAACTCCGGTGAAATAAGCACATGCGGTCGCGCTAAATCATTCGAAGAGGCGGTCTGCAGCGAAATAAGCACATGCCGTCGCGTTAAATCGTGTGTAGGGGTAGTCTGCGGTGAAATAAGCACATGCGGTGGCGTTAAATTGCTTGTAGAAGCGGTCTGCAGCGAAATAAGCACATGCGGTGGCGTTAAATTACTTGTAGAGGCGGTCTGCAGCGAAATAAGCACATGCCTTCGCGTTAAATCGCTTGAAGAGGCGTCGAGGAGTTAACCTGAGCGACGGGGATATCGTTGTAAAGGAGAAAAACGACCGCCCCACTGAAAGTGGCTGCGGCCGTTACGTTCAACCTTCAGTGCGTATAAGCCGCGACGTTGTCGGTATCGACGGCTTCATGTAAAGCTGCATTCAAACCGCTTGCGATAATGTTGGCGATGTCTTCCATGAACTTGTCGATCTCCTTGGGCGTAACGAGCAAATCATGTCCGATCGGCTGAAGCACTTCTTTGACGAGCTGCAACCGTTCCTGCTCCGCCATCGATCCGAACACACCGAACAGCTGACCGGTTTCCGGGGTATGCTTCTTCATGTGCCCGAATACGAGATCCATCGCGCTGTTGACGATGGTCGAAGCATACACGACGGTCGGAACCCCAATGCCTATACAAGGCACCCCGAGGATGTCTTTCGTCAGCCCTTTGCGTTTGTTGCCGATGCCCGAGCCCGGATGGATACCCGTGTCGGCGATCTGGATCGTCGTGTTCACCCTCTCCAGCGCCTTGGAGGCCAGCGCGTCGATCGCGATGACCAGATCGGGCTTGGACTTCTCCACGATCCCCTGGACGATATCGCTGGACTCGATACCCGTAGTACCTAACACCCCCGGGGCGATCGCGCTGACCGGGCGGTAACCCGGGCTAACCTGATCGGGCATAAGTTCGAAAAACTGCCGCGTCACCATGACGTTCTCCACGACGAGCGGCCCGAGCGCGTCCGGCGTTACGTTCCAGTTGCCGAGCCCGACGATAAGTACGCTGCCCGTAGGCTTCGTACCGATGCGCGCCAGAAACGCTTCGAATTCTTTGGCGAATATCGTCGCGATCTGATCTTGGAGCTCGGTATCCCCTTGGCGCATGCCGGGTACGTCGAGCGTCACGTAATGACCGATCATTTTTCCGATTTTTCTGGCGCCCTCATCGGTTTGTATGTGCATTCTGCTTACGGTCACTTCGCCCTGCGTGTCTTGCTCCGACCAGACGCCGGGTATGTCCTCGCCTCCGGGCGCCGCCATTTCCTTCGCCTCGAGCGCCAAGTCCGTTCGGATATTGTACATCGACAAATCTTTGTCCATCTGTCTGTGTCGAACCCCTTTCCTACGCGGGTAGTCTGCTTACGATAGGCATAACGGATAGCCGGGCATGCTACGGGATAACAGCCTTGCTATTTGACCCCCTCCATGATAGAATGTTACAAGTTGTGTAGAGAAATACTTCTGTTTTTCAGGAGGTGAAAAGAATGCCAAACATCAAATCCGCAATTAAACGTACGAAAACGAGCGAAGCTCGCCGTCTGCGCAATGCTTCGCAAAAATCCTCTCTGCGTACGGCTGTTAAACAAGCCGATCAAGCAGTAGTTGGAACGGACGTTGCTGCAGCTAAAGCAGCGCTTATCGCGGCTCAGAAGAAGTTGGACAAAGCGGCTACTAAAGGGCTCATTCACAAAAATGCAGCTTCCCGCAAAAAATCCCGTCTGGCCAAAAAAGTCAACGCATTGTCCGCACAAGCGTAAGCTAGTGCCTGATGCATATTCAGGTTTCGCGTCCAACCGGCGCGCAGCCAAAGAAAAGCCATCCTTCGCGAAGCGAAAGGATGGCTTTTCTTTGCGTATAGTCACCCTGCTCCGGCAGAGCCCGTCTTCAGTAAAAACAACTCCAATCCGAGCGTCTTATCGACTCGCCCGGTCTTCATAGCGTAGTCAAGCTCCGCAAGCTCCGAGAGCAGCGTCGCAAGCCGTTCCGTGCTGAACTTGCGCGCTTGCTCCGCCGTAATTTTGACCGCATAGGGATGCAAACCCAACTGCCCCGCCATCTGCTGAGGCGAGTACCCCTGGCTCCCCAGCTCCTTCACGTGCAGCATATTGCGGAACTGACGCACCATGAGCGCCATCAGCTTGATCGGCTCTTCTCGTTGCTTCAACAAATCGTAGTACAGCGCGATCGCCGGACCGGTACGAAGCGCGGCAAGCTCCTCCGTCAACCGGAAGACGTTCTGCTCCGTCGCGACCATCACTAGCTCGTTCACGGCATCGACGGTAATGGTCCCTTCCGTTCCCGCATGCAAAATTAGCTTGTCCATTTCGGCGGCTAGCGCATGCATGTCCGTGCCCACGCGGCGAAGCAGCTCTTCCCCCGCGTTCCGATCGAGCGTTCTTCCCCGGCTCGTCGCGCGCTTATGTATCCATTGCGTCAGCTCTTCGGCAGACAGAGGCGTGAACGCGATGACGATCTCGCCGGCTTTGGCCGATTTGACCAGCTTCTTGCGTTCGTCCAGCTTCTCGTGCGGCACGAGAAAAACAAGCACAGTCGTTTCAGAAGGCTGAGCTAAATAAGTTAGCAGCCGCTCCGTGCGATGCTCCACTTTGTTCGATTCTTTGCCCGACGCGAATAAGACGCTATCGCGCACGAGAACGATTTTGCTCGGGACGAGAAAAGGAAGCGTCTCCGCCTCTTCGATAATCGAATCGATCGTCGATTCGCCCGTGTCGAACCGAATCAGCGCCATCTCTCTATGCTCCGCTTCCACGAGCTTCTCGATGAGCCGTTCGGTGAATTCGTTCATGAGATAGGATTCCGTCCCGTAGCACACGTATACGGGCGACACTTTCCCTTGCTTCATATCGCGAAAAGCTTGTTTGACGTCCATCCTGCATCCTCCTCCTGTTCGCCTGCCTCGCTAACGCAACAAAGAGATCACGCCTACGGGTAGGCGCGATCCCTTTGTCCTCGGACATCTATATCAACGTTCGCCGGCCGGCCCATGGTGCCGTGCGCGAACGACCGTGACGCCGTCCGATTGAACGAACGTCAACTCTCTCCATACAATATACGCGCGTTGCGTGCTATCGGTGACGACAGTTAACGTTTAATTTCTTGGCTTGCATCCGCATCGAACGCCAGCGGCCATTGTTTGCCTTGCTCATCCGTCCAAACGTACGTCAGTAGCTTGCTGTCCGGATCCCACGATAGGTGGCTGAGCGCACCCGAACGCTTGTCGGATTCGAATGCCAAGCTGTCGTCCTTAGTCGCATACACTTGGAGCGTTCCGCTTCCTTCGATGGCGACCGCGCGCCACTTCCCGTCGGGAGAGACGATCGCCGCTGCCGGCGAAGCAAGCGAATAACTTGTCGTGCCGCTTTCTTCCGGACTTTTGGCGTCCGCGTTGGTTCCAGATACGCTAGGCGAAGAGCTGATCGCGATGCCCTTGTCGTTCTGATCGACGGCGTCAATGCTTTTCACGGCATCCTTACGATCGCCGTCGGCGAAAGCCGATGAAGGCGCAGGAGCCGATGAAGGCGCAGGAGCCGCCTGCGGCTCGGCGCTTTCAGCCATAACCGTCGGCTCCAACTCCTTGTTGGCGATTGCATCGTCGGTTTTGTTCTCTACTTTCGCTTGCGGAGCCTCTTGGCCCTCGCCGAACTGGTCGCTGGTCGCGTTGAGCGCCGCGGTCTGCCTTTGTTGGATTGGCGCGGCGGCATCAAAGTCGTCATCCGTTGAGCTGCTCGAGAAAGAATTTTGCAACGTGATGAGCAACACCAAACCGATCCCTAAAAACGCGACGAGACTGGACACTTTGCGTACGATCTGTCGGTCAGGCCGGACTGAACGCTTGGGCGCGTAAGGTTCGGTTACTTGATGCTCTTCCTCAGGCGACTCGTTCAGACGGTCCTCATCCAGCCTATCAAGCTCCGGCATAATCGCGTCGACGAGACTGAACTTAGGCGCGACGCGCGGCAAAGCGGTCAAATCGTTTGAAAGCCTTTGAAGACGGTCCAGCATAGCGGCACATTCCGGGCATCGGCCAACATGATCCATCATGAGCGAAGTTTCGTGTTGATCCAAATCCCCGTCCATCTGACGCTGCATGAGTTCCATCACCTCTTGGCAATTCATCCCCGGACACCACCTTTCTGATAATCATGGAGAAGGGTTTGCAGCTGCTGCCTTGCTCTGAATAAATAGGATTTGACGGTATTAAGCGGCAAATTGAGCGAATCCGCGATTTCGTTATAGGAAAAATCCTGCAAGTAACGAAGCACGACGACGGTACGATGATGCTCCGGCAGCTTGCCGATCGCTTCGCGTATTTCTTCAGCCGCATAGGACGAAAGAACTTCGGTTTCTACGTTGTCCCCCGATTCGAATACCAATTCGTGCTCGTCGATCGAGACGGACGGTTTTTTGCGCCGAAATTTATCGATGCATATATTCGTAACGATTCGTTGGACCCATGTCCGAAATTGCGCTTTTTCTTCGTACGTATTGATTTTCGTATAAATGCGAATAAGTGCTTCCTGCGACGCATCCATTGCATCTTGCTCATGATTAAGCAAGTAGTATGCCGTTCGGTACACTTGATTCTCGATTTCGCGAAGCAACGCCACGAGAGCTTCCCTATCGCCCGCTTGCGCGGATTTGATGAGAGCCGGCTCGATCACAGAAGATCCACCTCCCATGCACCCTCTCAGACGCTGTCGTCTTAAGAAAGGTTGCAGTGTTCGATTTGAAAATTTAGACAATCCCTCTATCATTCCAACATTCAGTCTAGCAAAAATGCGCGCAAACGCCTAATGTTTTATGATGGAGAATATTCGTTGGAAAATATCGATACGTCTATCTTATTATCCTTGGCGTTTAGTCCGCCGCTCCATGGAGCCGTCCGGATAGATGCGATATTGTACTTCGCCGTCTTCGTCGGTGCGGAAAACGTGCGTTCCGGCTGCTTCGAGTCGCTCGACGACGGTTGCATGAGGGTGTCCGTACAGGTTGTTTCGTCCGACGGAAATGACGGTATCGATCGGATGCCAGAGGTCGAGCCATTCCTGCGTCGTCGAAGTTTTGCTTCCGTGATGGCCAGCCTTGAGAACGTCTATGGCTGGAGGTGCGGAGGGGGAGGCTGAAGCCGTCAGCGTCGTTGTCGCGACAATCTCCCGTTCCCCTTCCGCTTCCAGGTCTCCGGGTAGCAGGAATGTGCGCCCGTATAAGGTGGCAAGCAAGACAACGCTTCTCTCGTTCTGATCGTTCTCGATCGGAACGGTACTCTTCAAGCGTTGCTCAGATTGCGGCGAGAGAGCGGCGAACGTTAAGGATTCGTCTACTTCCCAAGTCATGGGGGCAGATACCTCATAACAAGGAATGTGCTTGCTGAGCGCAAGTTCGAAAAGCGCCCTCACGTCTTCCGAATCCTTTAAAGTACCATTGAACAGAATCGCGCGAACGGGAATGTTCGCGATGACCGCCTTTGCTCCGCCGATATGATCGGCGTCAAGGTGCGTCAATACGAGCGCATCCAGTTGCCTGATACCACGCTGCAGCAATAAGGGTACAAGCATTTTGCGCCCGATTTCGTATGGATCTTGCCTCTCTCTCCATTCGTCGCTTTTTTTACGAAACGTTACCGTACCTCCCGTGTCAATCAACACATGCTTGCCCCCGCCCGAACGTATGAGGATACTGTCCCCTTGTCCGACGTCAAGGAACATCACTTTGGCGGTTTGATCCGTCCAACCCGGACGTAATCCCCAAACGACCCATAACAGGCTAAGTATGGCTAGTCCAAGCGATAACACAACTTTTATTTTACGTTGATCGCGTACGTACGGTTTGTGTTGTTCTATCGGCTGGGTTACGTTGGCTTGCTCTGCCTGATCTATCGCATGAAAATATTGCTCGTCCCACCACGCTCTCTCCTTACGCCTAGCTAGACGCCAATGAAGCGCAGCGCTTATGCCGGCCATTCCCATGAATCCGGTAACGACCCACGTTAGACTAGGCTGAGGCCACACCGTACGAAGCTGATCGAATGAGGCTAAGTAGTCTACGATTCGGAAAGTCATCTGATTACCGATCGTCGCAAGCATCGCGGGTAACTTCCCGAGCGGCATCCAGCATGCGGCTAATGCGACCGATGCCATGCCAAGCGGCATGACGATGAAGCTGACGAACGGAACGAGCACGAAGTTCGCGAGCAAAGACAACAAATGAACGGCATGGAAGTAATAGACGGTCACCGGAAAAGAAACCGCCTGCGCCGTTAACGCGACGGCAAGCGAACCGCGAAGCCATGCCCATCGGAAGGGCAACGACCCCGTCACGATCGGAACGAACATTAATAACCCCGCCGTCACGATGAAAGACAATTGAAAGCTTACCTCTTCGATCAGACGTGGATTCCATAGCAGCATTAGGAGCGCGGCTGCGGCAAGCAAATGCAGCCCGTCCTTCAATTGATGCCGGCGCGCGAGCCATAGGGCGAGCATGGCCATCAAGCATGCGCGGATTGCTGACGGAGAAGCACCGGTCGCCAGCATATAGACGGGCATCATGGCAATCGTGAAATCGATCGCCCTCTCTCGCGTCAACCTTGCCCATGCGCCTAGCTGGAGCAGCAAGAAAACGACGACTCCGACATGCAGGCCGGAAATCGCCAGGATGTGAGTAAGCCCTAACCGGGCAAAAGCATCGTATTGCTGCGGATCGAAATCCGAAGCTATACCTGCCACGAGTCCTTTCATGTATCCGGCATCCCCATGAGGATACAGCCGATCCATCAGACGGCCAACTTTCGCTCGGAATTGATCCAGCGTTCTTAATGGCTTGAGCTTAAGCGGCGTTACGCCTTTTATTTTTTCGGCCGCTTCGATGCCTTTTGCGTTCAGTACCCAGAATACGCCTCGCTTCTTTAAATACGCGCGGTAATCGAACGCGCCGAAATTTCCCGCGTCCCCGGGATGCGTTAACACGCCTTTTACTTGAATGTGATCACCGCGTTGCCAATCAGACGCCTCCAGTTGCTCCTCTTGCTTGGCGAGTTTCACTCGGACGACGATTGTCTCTGCTATGCTGCTCGGTTTCGCACTCGATGCAAGAGAGACTGTTGCCGTTCGCAGCTTGAACTGTGCGAGATCGCCGTCCACTTCGACAGGTGAGGTAATGACGCCGGACAGCGTCGCCTCCGCTTCCGATAGGTCGCCGGGCACAATTATTTTCGTTACGTTGCTTCGTTCAGCCCACCACCGTTCGCCTGCTCCGATCAACATTGCGGTTACGCAGAGTAGCGCGATGATCCCTCTGGCACGTCCCGATAAACCTATCGCGATTAGAACTAGCGACAAACCAATGACAACGTAAAGTCCGCTATTTCCCGACCATAACGAGGGGATGGCGACTCCGACGATGAAGCAGATCGCAATCACTACAAGCGGTCTTTTATTCATATGGCTGTCGCCTCCTTCGGATGGATGAACAAAAAGAACCTCTTTCGCCTAAAGGCAAAAGAGGTTCTTCCTCTGTTTCTTGCTAACTTGTATCAGCTTAAGATCCGTCTTGCACTTCGGTATCCGAAGGCGGAACGTAGTTCCCAATGCGACGGAACAGAATGCCGCGTTGCTGCATAAGCTCGTTCACTTTGTCGAAGTCTTTCTGATACGGACGGTGATAGACGATTTCCACGATGCCGCTGTTCGCCAGCATGTTCGCGCACGTCCAGCACGGCTGATCCGTCACGTACACGACCGAGCCTTCGCGGTCGACGCGGTCCGTGAACAGGAGAAGATTTTGTTCCGCGTGGATCGTGCGAATACAGCGCTCCTTCTTGATCATGCCTGTATCCGATGCGACGAATTCCTCGACGATCATGCAACCCGCTTCGGAACAGTCATGTACGCCCATCGGCGCGCCGTTGTAGGCCGTTCCCAGCAGCTTTTTGCCCTGCACGAGCACGGTGCCGACATGCCGCCTTGGACAGCGCGACCTCGTCGATACCATGAAGGCGATGTCCATAAAATACGTATCCCAATCTTTGCGCAGGGAAGTCATCTGCTTAATCCCCCGATACTTATGTCTACCGTTGGCTTGCGGCCAACGCTTGTTCCAAATCGCTAATGATGTCTTTAATGCCCTCGGTGCCTACCGACAGACGAATCATGCCTGGCTGCACGCCCGCCGCTCCCTGCTCCTGCTCGGACAACTGTTGGTGCGTCGTGCTCGCCGGGTGAATGATCAGCGACTTCGAGTCGCCGACGTTCGCGAGATGGGAAAACAACTCTACCGCGTTGATTACTTTTTTGCCTGCCTCGATACCGCCTTTAATGCCGAACGTCATAATCGCGCCTTGTCCGTTAGACAAGTAACGCTGAGCTAGCTCGTAGGAAGGGTGACTCGGTAGCCCAGGGTAGTTGACCCATTCGACGGCAGGATGGCTTTCCAGGAATTCAGCGACCGCAAGCGCATTGCTGCTATGGCGTTCCATCCGGAGATGAAGCGTCTCAAGCCCTTGCAAGAACATGAACGAGTTGAACGGCGCAAGCGCCGCGCCCATATCGCGGAGAAGCTGCACGCGCATCTTGATAATATACGCCACCGGTCCGACCGCTTCGGTGTAGACGACGCCATGATAACTCGGATCCGGCTGCGTTAAACCTGGGAACTTGCCGCTCGCCGCCCAGTCGAACTTGCCTCCGTCGACGACGATGCCGCCGATGGAAGTGCCATGTCCGCCAATGAATTTGGTCGCGGAATGAAGCACGATGTCCGCACCATGTTCGAGCGGTCGGCATAAATATGGTGATGCGAAAGTGTTATCGATAATAAGAGGAATGCCGTTATCGTGAGCGATGGAGGCTACCGCCGAAATATCGAGAATGTCTCCTCGCGGGTTGCCGATCGTCTCGGCGAAAACCGCCTTCGTCTTTGGCGTAATCGCTTCGCGGAAGTTTTCCGGGTTGGACGGATCGACGAACTTGACCGTAATGCCGAGCTTCGGAAGCGTGATCGCGAACAAATTGTATGTGCCGCCGTACAGACTCGCGGAAGAGACGATTTCGTCCCCCGCTCCGGCGATATTGAAGATGGAGTATGTGATGGCGGCTTGTCCGGATGCGACCGCTAGCGCGGCTGCGCCTCCTTCAAGCGCGGCGACACGTTGCTCGAAAACATCGGAAGTCGGATTCATAATCCTCGTATAGATGTTGCCGAATTCTTTTAGCGCGAATAAATTGGCAGCATGATCGGTATCGCGAAACCCGTAAGACGTCGTCTGATAGATCGGAACCGCCCTCGACATCGTCGTGGGATCCAACTGTTGCCCTCCGTGAACGGCTAATGTTTCAAGTGAATACGAGCCTTCTTTCGCCATTTAACAAGCCTCCCATAATTCGTGAGATAGTTACCATCTCTCGTATTCTCTCATATTTTGGACATAGAAGAAAGTAAGGCGAAGCATCGGCTTCCCCACTCTCGCGTATTAGCGCACAAACACTTCGGGCGATAGTTTCTCGAGCATTTTCGGACCGATCCCTTTCACTTCAAGCAGCTGTTCCACCGAGCGGTATTCGCCATGTTGCTCGCGATAAGCTATGATCGCCTTCGCCTTGGACGGGCCTATGCCCGGTAAGTTTTCTAGCTGCAAAAGCGTAGCTTCATTCAAGTCGAGACGCGACTCATTAGCTTTGAGATCGGGCTTCGCATCCGGTCCGGGAGCGGCTGGCGATGAAGGCTCTGTCTGTTGGGCGGATGGCTTGACTGGGGATGCCTCAGACTGTTGGACGGGTAAAGCGGCTGGCGATGGCGGCTCGGCTTTTGGGGCAGATGGCTCGTTTGGCGCAGCTTTCGGCGATGGTTTCGATTGGGCTCCGCCGTCACGCGCATAATCGTCGGTCGATTGCGACTCACCGTTCTTGGCGTTAATAGCCGGCGGTTGAAGCGATATTAACGTTTCTTGCAAAGGCGCGTTAACCGGTGTCCAGTCAGGCAATCCGCTCGGCGTACGTTCGAAGTACCATGCCCATATCATTATAATGATCCCGACTGCCCCTAATCCTATCGCAATGCTTGTTCTTCTCGCGTTCACCGTTCAAACCCTCTCTTCTAAAAGGAATGTATTATCGAAAAACGTCATGTCGGCCAAACCCTTCTTCATACAATGGGATGAAGAAAAGGTGCCGGAGGAGGTCTGCAGAAATGAGAATCGGATTTATCGGCGCGGGAAGCATGGGAAGTCTGCTAATGAGCGCCTTCATACGCGTCGGCGCGTTGAAGCCTGACCAGATCGTATCGAGTTCCCGTACCCTCTCCAAACTCTCAGCTCTAGCGGAACGCTATCCCGGCTTGCAGATCGCAAGCTCAAATCGCCAAGTCGCTATAGGCTCCGACTATATTTTGCTGTGCGTTAAACCAATGGATTACCGCTGCGTTATCGACGAAATCGCACCCGTGTTAACGCCTAATCAAATCGTCATCTCTATTACGAGTCCCGTCATGCTTTCACAACTGGAAGAGCTGCTTCCTTGCAAAGTCGTCAAAATCATTCCAAGCGTCGTGAATGGTGTCGGCAGCGGCGCTACTTTGTTCATGTGGGGAACTAGACTGAACGTCGAAGATCGCGCCGAATTGTATCAATTGTTCTCTACGATCAGCCAACCGATCGAAATCGAAGAAGAGGAAGTCCGCGCGGCATCGGATTTATCGAGCTGCGGGCCTGCGTTCCTAGCTTATTTGCTGGAGGAATTTATCGTCGCCGCCGTATCGATGGGCATGGATCGCCAGACCGCTACTTCGCTGGCCAGCGAAATGATGCTCGGTACGGCGCGCATGCTGCTCGAATATCCCTGCACGCCCTCAGAGCTCCAGGCCAAAGTGAGCGTTCCCGGCGGCATCACGGAAGTGGCGCTCGAAGTGCTCCGCAAAACGACCCGCGGCGCCTTCATGCAAGTACTCAACACGACCCACGAGAAATTCGCAGAAGACCTTGACCGCGTCGAAGGCGCCTTGTTTCCTCGGGAGCGGACTTAGGGGGTTAGATTGGCAATAATAGTATCCTTCGCTCTATCGCTTGCGATAGAGCTTTTTTATTGCGGCTTATTCGTGTAAATTAGCCGCTTCACCATTAGTAGCTCGATGCCATCGTGCTATTACGGTTTCACTCGCCACTTCCACTTCAGTATAACTCGATACTATCGCTCTATTGCGTGCTAACTTGCCACTTCGCCTTCAGTAACTCGATGTCATCGCGCTATTGCGTGCAAACTTGCCACTTCGCTAACAGTAACTCGATGCCATCGTGCTATTGCGTGCAAGCTTGCCACTTCGCCTTCAGTAACTCGATATCATCGCGCTATTGCGTGCTAACTTGCCACTTTGCCTTCAGTAACTCGGTACCATCGTGCTATTGCGTGCAAACTTGCCACTTCGCCTTCAGTAACTCGATATCATCGCGCTATTGCGTGCAAACTTGCCACTTCACCTTCAGTAACTCGATATCATCGCGCTATTGCGTGCAAACTTGCCACTTCGCCTTCAGTAACTCGATATCATCGCGCTATTGCGTGCTAACTTGCCACTTCACCTTCAGTAACTCGATATCATCGCGCTATTGCGTGCAAACTTGCCACTTTGCCTTCAGTAACTCGGTACCATCGTGCTATTGTGTGCTAACTTGCCACTTCGCCTTCAGTAACTCGATACCATCGCGCTATTTGCATATATGCTCGCATGCCCCTAGTTGAATAAATATTCCCGTGCAAGTGGGAGTAATTGATAGCCATGATTTCGTAATTTCCCAGCCTTCACGGGAGCGAGTAGTTTTCTCGTGGCCAAGCCTCTCACGACTTTTCTAGCAAATTCGTGAGCACATCCTAAGCAATACTTCACATCCTCAAGCTTTATCGGACGCATCAACCGAATGCCATAACGCAACACCTCACGCTCGTAGACGGACAGTTCCTCCATTGCCCGGCTTCCGGCTACGATTGAATGGATGCCGAGAAATTCCCGCAAGTCTTGACGGCACATCTCCGGCTCCTTGTCGAGCTCGTCCTTGCTGAAAGGGTAATACACGTACGTATAAGCTGCCATCTTGCGTACGCGTCTTTTCTCATAAGCGAATCGGCGTCGGGTAATCATCTCGGCGTGAGGCACGAACCCCTCGCACTCAAACCCGATGGAGAGCGGCTCGAAGAACGCATCGATAAAATTCCGTTCGCCATTCGCCCCTCTCATCTCGAACTCAAGCGTTACTCCCTCTAACGTACTGAGTACTGGCCACACGACCTCCATAAGGAGTTGTTTCGTCCCCGTCAAATCTCCCTCCAGCAACTCCTTCCTCTGCCCGCTAGCGGCCGTTCGTTGCATGGCTAACAATCGTTCAAACGCCTCTTCAAAAATCATCTATGCGCACCTCCTTGAAATAAAAAACGCCGCCTGCCCCGGACGGGGCAAACGGCGTGTTCTTCACGCAGAGTGAAACAGATTTTGTGCCGCAGCTTAATTAGCCACGATATTTACGAGCTTGCCTTTAACCGCAACGACTTTGCGGATCGTTTTGCCTTCGATCAGCGCTTGAACCTTCTCGAGGTCCATCGCGATCGCTTGCATGCCGGATTCGTCAAGATCCGCGGCGATGCTGACGCGATCGGCGATCTTGCCGTTCACTTGCACGACGATCTCGACTTCGGCGTCTACCGTCAGCGAGACATCGTACGCAGGCCATGGCGCATAAGTGACGGAGCCTTCTCCGCCCAGCTTCTCCCACAGCTCCTCGGAGATATGAGGAGCGATCGGCGCCAGCATTTGAACGAAATGCTTCATCGCCTCTTTCGGCAGCACTTCCGACTTGTAAGCGTCGTTGATGAAAATCATCATTTGGCTGATCGCCGTATTAAAGCGCAGGCCTTCGTAGTCCTCGCCGACTTTCTTCAAGCTCTTATGCCACGTGCGGCGGAACGATTCCTCGCCCGAAACGTCCTTGATCTTCTCGTTCAGGCTGCCGCTGTCGTCTACGAACAAGCGCCATACGCGAGCTAAGAAGCGATATACGCCTTCTACGCCGTTCGTGTTCCATGGCTTCGTCGCCTCCAAAGGACCCATGAACATCTCGTACATCCGGAGCGTATCGGCGCCGAACTCTCCGACGATTTCATCCGGATTGATGACGTTGCCGCGGGATTTGGACATTTTCTCGTTGTTCGTGCCCAAAATCATGCCTTGGTTAACGAGCTTATGGAACGGCTCTTTCGTATTCACGACACCGATATCGTACAGCACCTTATGCCAGAAACGAGCGTACAGCAAGTGAAGGACCGCGTGCTCCGCGCCGCCGATATACAGGTCGACCGGCAGCCATTCCTTCTGCTTCTCCGGCGAACAAATCGCCTCTTCGTTGTGCGGATCGATGAACCGCAGGTAGTACCAGCAGCTGCCTGCCCATTGCGGCATCGTATTCGTCTCGCGGCGACCGCGACGGCCTGTCGCCGGATCGACGACGTTCAGCCAGTCCTCGACGTTAGCCAATGGCGACTCCCCCGTGCCCGAAGGCTCGATCGCGTCGATATCCGGCAGCAGGAGCGGAAGCTCCGATTCCGGAACCGTGTCCATCGTGCCGTCTTCCCAGTGAATGACCGGGATCGGCTCGCCCCAATACCGTTGGCGGCTGAACAGCCAATCGCGCAGACGGTATGTGACTTTTCCTTTGCCTTTGCCGTCTTTCTCCAGACGAGCGATCATCGCGGCGATCGCTTCCGCCGTGTTCATGCCGTTCAAAAAGGCCGAGTTCACCAGCTTGCCGTCGCCCGTGTAAGCCGCTTCCGCAACGTTGCCGCCCTCGACGACTTCCAAGATCGGCAAACCGAACTTCGTAGCGAATTCCCAGTCGCGCTCGTCGTGGCCAGGTACGGCCATGATCGCGCCCGTGCCGTAGCCGCCGAGCACGTAGTCCGCGATCCAGATCGGCACTTTCGCGCCGTTAACCGGATTGATCGCGTATGCTCCCGTGAACACGCCGCTCTTATCTTTCGCCAAGTCGGTACGCTCAAGGTCGCTCTTGCGCGCGGCCGCGTCGACATACGCGCCGACTGCAGCTTTTTGCTCGTCGGAAGCGATAACGCCCACCAATTCATGCTCAGGCGCCAATACGCAGTACGTCGCTCCGAACAGCGTATCGGGACGCGTCGTGAACACCGTCAACGCCGCATCGTGACCCTCGATCGCGAAGTTCACTTCCGCGCCTGTCGACTTGCCGATCCAGTTTCGCTGCATGTCCTTGATGCTCTCGGACCAATCCAGCTCCTCCAGATCCTCTAACAGCCGTTCCGCGTATTCCGTAATGCGGAGCATCCATTGACGCATCGGCTTGCGGATAACCGGATGGTTGCCGCGTTCGCTAAGACCGTCGATGACTTCCTCGTTCGCAAGCACCGTGCCCAGTGCCGGACACCAGTTCACGGGCACTTCCGCGACATATGCGAGACCTTTTTTGTACAGCTGTATGAAAATCCATTGCGTCCACTTGTAATAATCCGGATCCGTCGTGCTGAATTCGCGATCCCAGTCGTACGAGAAGCCTAGCGACTTGATCTGGCGGCGGAAGTTGTTGATGTTCTCCACCGTAATATCGCGCGGGTGGCGGCCGGTTTGCAACGCGTATTGCTCAGCTGGAAGGCCGAACGCGTCCCATCCCATCGGATGAAGGACGTTAAACCCTTTCATCCGCTTATAACGGCTGACGATATCGGTCGCCGTATAACCTTCAGGGTGACCTACGTGCAACCCCGCCCCGGATGGATAAGGGAACATATCGAGCGCGTAAAATTTCGGTTTATCCGCATCCTCGGTCGTGCGGAACGTCTTATTGGCGTCCCAATACTTTTGCCATTTCGGCTCGATCGTCAACGGATCGTATTGCTTGTTTTGTTCGCTCATCGTCTGTTTAAGCTCCTATTCGCGGGATATTCCCCTTACTTACATGCGCCAAAATACAAAAAATAAAAACCCCCCGCCCTAGCGAAATCGCTAGGGACGAGAGGTTAATTTCCCGTGGTACCACCCTAGTTGACGAAGCCCCTGCCTGAGGATTCGCCCACTTGAGCCCCGTAACGAGGGGGCGTCGCCGCGCTAAGCGCGAAGGCTCCAAGGCGAGTTCATCGTAGTCGTCGTCCGGCTTGCACCACCCGCCGGCTCTCTGGGCGACTTCCATCGATTACTATTCCTCTTCACAGCCATAATGTATGCCCTTGATTATAGCGATTCGAGGCAAATGATGTCAAGTTCCGCGCACCTGCGTCCGCGCCGGCACAGACACCTCTTTACACGCCCCGCTTGTTCCCCCACAACCAAGCGTGCAATTGAGGAAGAACGCGTACGTCCTTCAGCTCCTCCGATGACATAGCCGTATCGACGAGCCATAAGTAACGATCCATCAGACGACGAAGCAAAACGGATGAATCTTGCTCCTTCACGTCGTCGTTCCCGGCTTGCAAATAAAAAGTAACGCCCGGATAACGGTGATGAACAGAGGTTGCGTATCGTAAATCGGCTTCGTCGAAAATGACGACTTTGAGACTGTACGATCTTCCTTCCGACCGCAACTTGCCGACGATCTCGTCCAGCACGTCCCAATCAGTCGTCATGCCGGAGCTCGGAGGCTTGGGCGACAGCGTCAAGTCATCGATGCGATGAAACCAATCTTGCCACCGGCTGCCTTGCGTTTCCAATGCCACCTTCACGCCCTCGGCATGAAGCAGGTCGATCAGCTCGCCAAGCTGAGGCAACAACGCGGGGTTGCCTCCGGACAGCGTAACGTGCGAGAAAGTCGAACCGCCGACCTGTCGCAGCTCCTCCCAAACTTCCGAAGCTGTGATCATACGGATATCTTGTTTGCCCGAGCCGTCCCACGTAAACGCCGAATCGCACCAGGAGCAACTATAGTCGCAACCCGCCGTGCGGACGAACATCGTCTTTTGCCCGATGACCATGCCTTCGCCCTGCACCGTCGGTCCGAACACCTCTAGTACCGGAATCCGGCGCCCAAGAGCTTCTTTACTCATGCGCGCCTCCCGCTCCCGGTCGATAAATCACGTAACTCGTCGGCGTCTCCCGCAGGAAAACTTGCACGCAACGCGGCTTATTGTCCATACCGTCCAAGTAACTTTGCACGATGTCGCACAGCACTCTGGCTACATTTTCCGTCGTCGGATACCGCTCGGGAGAATCGTCTCCGAAGTATTCGGAATGACCATTCAGCACGGAATGGTCGAACTTGTCGTGCACGAGCTTCTTGATCGTCGAGAAATTAACAAGAAAACCGCTCTCGTCCAACCGGTCTCCGGCAATCGTCAAGTTGGCGAAATACGTATGTCCATGCATTCTTGCGCAATCTCCAGCGTGCTCGGAAGGCACGTAATGAGCGGCGGCGAATTGCATATCTTTGTTCAGTTCATAGCGATAAGGGTGCTGTACGAATGGGTAAATTTGCTGAATCATAGACGTACTCCCTCGCTTTGGGCCGCTTCGTACTCCCGCAGCCCTCTGCTGCGAAGCAAGCAAGCCGGACACGTGCCGCATCCGTCGGCGATAACGCCTTCGTAACACGTAAGCGTACGATTGCGAACGAAATCAAGCGCGCCGAGATCGTCCGCGAGCTGCCACGTCTGCGCCTTCGTGAGCCACATAAGCGGCGTGTCGATGACGAACTCGTAGTCCATGCTAAGATTCAGCGTGACGTTAAGCGACTTCACGAATATGTCGCGGCAATCCGGGTACCCGCTGAAATCGGTTTGGCAGACGCCGGTTACGATATTTTTCGCTCCGACCTGCTTAGCCAATACGGCCGCGAACGACAGGAACAGCAAGTTTCTCCCGTCTACGAAAGTCGAAGGAAGCTGCCCCTCCTCGTGTTCGATCGCCATGTCGTGCCTCGTCAGCGCGTTCGGCGTTAACTGCCCGAGCAACGACATGTCGAGCAAGTGATGCCGCACGCCGAGCTCCTTCGCGATGCTAGCCGCGCACTCCAGTTCCAGCGAGTGGCGCTGTCCGTATTGGAACGTAACGGTTTCAACTTCTTCGAACTCCCGCAATGCCCACAGCAAGCAGGTCGTGCTATCTTGACCGCCGCTGAAGACGACGACGGCTTTGCCTTTTCTCATGTTGACGCAATCTCCTTCCCAAGTAAAACGGCTTCGACGTCCTAAGGACGGCATAATACGTTTGTATCGAGCTATCAGATGAGTATAAGGAGTTAAACACTTATTCTTCTGATAGTTAAAATAAAAAACGGGCGCTAAGGAGCGACCGTTTCCTTAGTTTTTTATAGAGGGTGTATGCTAGAACCTCTCCCGAAGGCTGCCATCGTAAGGGCGGGCGATCGGATTTGTATGCTGTTGTACTTATAATACCTTATTTTTGTCGGAAATGCTCGTCCTTCTTACAAGGCTTTGTGAAAATTTTGTTGCATTGTTGTGTCTCGATTATCGTCGGACCGCCCCGTTCCAGAACAGCTCGACGATCATATCGGCCAGCTCCTCGACGCTCGGCTTCCGATCGCCAAGCTGCTCTCTGTTGCCAAGCATCAATAAAGCCGAGAACGCATGGGACAGCAGCATCGGATCTCCCATGGCGAGCTCGCCGTTTTGCATCCCGGCATGGAAAGCCTCAGCGAGCACTTCGTGTATGCCGTGCTCGGCTATGCGAATGTCCCGTAGCTGGTCTTCGGACAAAAAAGGAACCGCTTCGCGCATCATGCTCTCGAAATCCGTGTGCATGCGCGATAGCTTCGTCCGGGCGATTCGTCCGACCCGTTCTTTTAAACTACCTTCCCCCTCCAACAGGTCAAACGTGCGCCGACGGATTCGACTCATCATCTCGATGACGGACATCGCGAACAAATCCGCTTTGTTGGTGAAATAATAATAGACGGAAGCTTTCGTAACGCTTGCGCGGTCCGCGATCATATTAATCGACACGGGCTCGTACCCGAGCTCCATGAACAGCTGCGAAGCCGCGCTCAGCACCTTATCTCTCATCGGGACGCCTCCTGCGGCAACCTTCGGTCTGCCCGGAGTTCGTCTAGTCGGTTCGTGCGAGGATTTCATACGCTCGGCTTCTCCATTCGTTGAACGTTATATTATATATTGATTAATTAACCTACCGGTATATATAATTAAGTAGTTCTATAACCATTATAGCCTCAATGGCGGATCATTAGCATCAAAAATCAGCAATGAAAGGGACGATAGCAGATGACGGGAAAGTTCAGATTCGCCGAATGGATATCTGGAAAACGCGCTAAATGGATTACGTTACTGGCATGGATCGTTGCCGCTGGTTTGCTCAGCGCCCTTCTACCGAGCGCATCAAGCCAAGAAAATAACAACGCGCCCAACTTAAGCGCCAGTAAGCCTTCCGTCCAAGCGGACACCATCGCCGAGCGGGAATTCGGGAGCGGCGCGGACATACCCGCATTGTTCGTCTGGCATCGGGAGGGCGGCTTAACGGATACCGATCTTATCGGCATTCAACAATGGTCCGCCCAGCTCGCAACGTCGCCCGCGCCGTATCAGACCGAGACGCCACCGCTCGATCGGATGCCCTTGCCGGCGTTTAAAGCCGAGCTTTCCGAAGACGGCAGCACGCTCGTAACGCCGGTATTTTTCGACAAACAAGCGGATGTCGATCAATTGAAGGAAGGTATCGAGCGGATTCAAGAGACGACCGTGAAGCTATTCGGCGATGATCCTTATGCACAGCCGATAAACGGCAACGAGAGCTTAAGCGTTCGCGTCACCGGTCCCGTAGGCATTCAGATCGACGCGACAGGCTTGTTCAAGAATGCCGACGTGTCGCTCATGCTCGGTACCGTAGCACTGGTCCTCGTCTTGCTGCTCCTCATCTATCGATCACCGATACTCGCCTTCATCCCGCTCATCGCAGTCGGCTTTGCTTACGGCGTAATCAATCCGCTGTTGGGGTGGATGGCGCGGGAGGGCTGGATCGTCGTCGATTCCCAAGCGTTATCGATCATGACCGTACTGTTGTTCGGCGCGGGAACGGATTATTGCTTGTTTCTAATCTCGCGGTTCCGTCAAATGCTCAAGACGGAGGAGCATGCTGGCAAGGCATTGCTATCCGCGATTACCGGAGCTTCCGGCGCGATCGCCATGAGCGGCTTAACCGTCGTGCTGTCGCTGCTCGCGCTTCTCGTCGCCAAGTACGGCGCTTATCATCGCTTCGCCGCTCCGTTCAGCATCGCGATTTTCGTCATGGGAATCGCCAGCCTTACGCTTGTTCCCGCGATTCTAGCCATCATCGGACGCGGCTCTTTCTACCCTTTCGTTCCCCGTACGCCTGAAATGCGCGCCGAACGAGCCGCTCTCAAGGGGGTCCCCCCGAAGAAGGATATCGCTGCCGATCGCGCGCCACGCAATTGGGCCGGAAGGTCCGTCGTCAGCAAGCCCGGATGGATTATCGCGCTATGCGTCGTTATCCTCGGCGGCTTCGCGGTTTTCACGACGCAGATCAAAGTCACCTACGACATCCTATCTTCTTTTCCGAAAGATATGGCTTCCCGGGAAGGCTTCGCGCTCATCGGCGATAAATTCTCGCCCGGCGAATTGGCCCCGGTCAAAGTGATGATCGATACGCAGGGCAAAGACATTTCGCTCGCGGAAGATCTGTCAGCATTACCTTACGTTGACAGCGTCTCCGAGCCTCGGGTCGGCAAGTCGAACGAGAACATCCTAGCGTACGACGTAGAGCTCGGCATGAATCCGTACTCGCTGGAGGCGATGAACCGCATTCCGGAATTACGCGCAGCTACCGAGCAGGCTCTCTCCGAAGCTGGCGCGTCCGATGCAAAAAACCGCGTTTGGATCGGCGGCCAAACCGCGGAGCAATACGATACGAAAAACACCGGCGACCGGGATACGAAGCTTATCCTTCCGATCGTTATCGGTCTTATAACGTTATTGCTGCTCTTCTATCTTCGCTCTGTCATTGCGACTATCTATCTGGTGCTGACCGTTATTTTGTCCTATTTTTCGGCGCTCGGGCTCGGTTGGATCATTCTTCATTACGGGTTCGGCGCAGACGCGATTCAAGGGTCGATTCCGCTCTATTCGTTCGTGTTCTTGGTTGCGCTTGGCGAAGACTATAACATCTTCATGATCTCAAGCATCTGGCAGAAACGCAAACGAATGCCGCTAGACCAGGCGGTCCGCGAAGGGGTCGGCGAGACCGGTTCGGTCATTACGTCGGCGGGACTCATCCTCGCGGGAACGTTCGCCGTGCTCGCTACGCTACCGATTCAAGTACTCGTGCAGTTCGGTCTGATTACCGCGATCGGCGTGTTGCTCGACACGTTCGTCGTGCGGCCGTTTCTCGTGCCGGCAATTACGATGAAGCTAGGCAAATGGTCATTCTGGCCGGGCAAAGCAGAAGATGCGGATCAAGTCGCAGGCGAGCGGTCGTTATAAACATAGTAAAAAACCGTCAAGGACGATGTTCTTGACGGTTTTTGTGTTTTGAGGATTATTTCGGCTTGCGAGCGACGAAGAACAGTCTCTCCGATTGCGCGTTCGGCGCGTCCCACTTAAAGTCCGCGGCGCGATGCAGCAATTCGAAGCCCGCCTCCCGCAGTTGCTCCGCGATCCACTCGGGATCGTACGCGCGCTGGGAATGCGACTCTTCGAACCGGCGATAGACCGCTTCGGCTCCGCCGGCGCCTTCGTCTCTCACGAAAAAGGTCAAGTCGTGGTCGATCGTGCGCGACTCCGGATCATAATCGCAAGTCCACAAATACGCGACGTCTTTTTCGTCATAGACGAACGGCTGTTCATCCGCGTAACGCTCGAACGTGAGCGGCGAGTGAACGTCGAACAGGAACAACCCGCCCGATGCCAGTCCCGCATACGTATGACGCAAGGCGGCAACGACATCGTCCGCCTCGGTCAAATAGTTCAAACAGTCGCAGAAGCTGATGACCGCGTCAACCGGCTCGGGAAGCTCCCAATCCCGCATATCCTGCTGCAGCCAGCGAATCGTGCCCGATTCGTCGCGGCCTCCGCGGCTGCGAGGCTCATCCCACTTGCTGCGCGCGATCGACAACATTTCCGCGGATAGATCGATGCCGAATACGGTGAAGCCGGCTTTCGCCAGCGGGATCGCCATGTTACCCGTGCCGCAGCCGAGGTCGACGATCGTCTTCGGTACGCCGTATTTATCCCAGCATTGACGGGCGAAGAGCATCCATTCCGAGTATGGCATCTCTTCCATGAGCCGATCGTAAACGGACGCGAACTGCCGATAGGAACGCATAGCTGTCTCTCCAATGTTCGAAAATAATTATCCGTTGTCAGTCCCGGACTCCTCGTTCTTCTGAACAAGGTGGGTCCAGCTGCCTTTTTGAATAACGATGCCATCCTTCATGAGCTTGCCGAGCGCCCGCTTGAACGCGGATTTGCTAAGGCCGAACCGGCGTTGAATATCGTCCGCGCTCGTCTCGTCGGAATAAGGCATCGCGGCTCCCGGACGCTCTTTCAGGAACGCAAGCAGCTTGTCCGCGTCTTCTACCCTGCCCGATTCCTTCGCCGCACGAACGCTGAGGCTTACTCGGCCGTCGTCGCGAACTTGCGTGACGCGCGCTTTGAACTTCTGGCCGACGCGCAGCGGGTGAATCATCGATGAGTTATGAATATAGCCTAGCGCTCCGTATCCGAGTACGCCTCCGTCAACGAGCGTAAACACGCCGTCTTTGAATACGTCCGTTACCCAACCTTCGCGCCACTCATTGTTCCACGTGGAAGGCGCACGGAAAATGTACGGCTCGAAATCTTCCAGCTTTGCAAGACGTGCGAGCATGCGCCCTTCCTTGTCGTGCTTCATAACGACATGTACTTCGTCGCCCTTTTGCGGCCATACGTCCCGACGGCCTTCCGGAAGCTCCTTCAGCGGCAACAGCAATTGACGGCCGATGCCGATCTCGAGGAAAAAGCCGAAGCGAGGATGGAAGTCCGCGACTTCCACGCGGGCCATCTCCCCTGCGACAAGATACGGTTTGCGAAACGTCGCGGTCATCCGTTCCTTGTCGTCGTGGAAGAGGAACACTTCGACGAGCGACTCGACTTCCTGCTTCACGCCGACGGATTCGCCGTAAGGGAGCAGCACTTCTGCGCCCCCGTCCTCATCTTCTCCGAGAAACCATCCGTACGGAGACACTTCCCTGAGAACCCGCAACGTTCTAAGCGTTCCGGCGATCAAACTCATACGATCTCAACTGCCTTCGCATCCGACCACAGACGCTCTAAGTGGTAATACTCCCGTTCGTCGCGATGGAAGACGTGAGCGACGACGTCACCCATATCGATGAGCACCCATCTTGCCGTATCCATGCCTTCGAGCCGGACGCGGGCGCCGCTCATCTCCGCGCGTTTTTTCATTTCCGTGGCGATTGCCTGGACTTGCGTGTCCGAATTACCGTGACAAATAACGAAGTAATCCGCGACGAGCGAAATGCCTTGCAAATTCAAGGCGACGATATCGTTCGCCTTTTTGTCTTCCGCGCCATCAATGACCGTTTTCAACAATTTTTCCGAGTTTCCTGCCATGTCTCAGCCTCCATTAGCCTTTGATTCCTGTAGTTGTATTGCTTCAAGTTGTTGTATGAGACCGTTGCGCGCGCTAACCGTAAGAGGGAAAATACGTCTGCCTCTATCTAGCAATAACAAGATCGTCGAATCGAAGCCGGCAATGAGCGCTTGCTCCAGACTGGACTCCGCGAGCTGTCGGATTCGATCTACGCTGGGAAAATCGCGCCCCGGCTCCATGTAATCCGCCAAGCAGACGATTTTGTCCAAATGCGTCATCTGCTCTCGTCCGGACGTATGGTACCGGATCGCGTCTAGCACTTCCTCGTCCGCGATGCCATGCTCGGTTTGGACCGCCCAAGCGCCGACGTGCGCGTGCCAAAGCTCCTTGTCGTAATCCAGCAGCTCCTGCGGCAGCCGTTGCTCCCGAATGATCTGCTCCATTCGGCTAGTCTGCCACGACTTCGAATAATCGTGGAGCAAGGCCGCAAGCTCTGCCTTACGAACGTCTCCATCGAATCGCTCCGCAAGCTCGATAGCCGTCCGAACGACGCCGAGCGTATGCTGCCAGCGTTTGTCCGGCATCTGATTGCGCGTAGCTTCCCTGAGCAGCTCAAGATCCATACAAGTCATTCCTTTGGATATAATCATGTACCGCTTCCGGCACAAGGTAGCGTATCGATCGGCCTTCCTTGAGCCTATGCCGAATGTCCGTAGATGAGATGCCAAGCGGAGGCATCGCCGCCCTTAGCAATCGCCTGCGCAGCGGCGGCGGCAATTCGCCGTCGTTGCTAGGTTGATCCGGCCGCTCCAGTCCGATGAAGGAAATGCGTTCCGCAAGTTCTTCGACACGGCGCCAATGCGGCAGATTATTGATCATATCGGAGCCGATAATCCAATAAAACTGCGCATCCGGCTCTCGCGCTTGCAGCGCGATGACGGTGTCTATCGTATAGGAAGCCCCTTCGCGCTCCAGCTCGATCGTCTCGAGACGGAACGCCGGATTACCGGATAGAGCCGCCTTCAGCATCTCGCAGCGGGTAACGGCGTCCGTGCCCGGCTGAGGCTTATGCGGCGGAATCGAGGTCGGAATAAACCAAACCTCGTCCAGCTTCGCGGCTTCCTTGGCGGATACCGCGGCGAGCAAGTGACCGATGTGAACCGGGTCGAACGTGCCGCCCATCAGGCCGATTTTTCTCATCTATTCCCGCCTTTCGTCATTTACGAGGCAGTACGATTTGTTTGTTTTCGCGAGATTCCTTGTAGAGGACGATCGTTTTGCCGATCACTTGCGCCAGCTCCGCGCCGGAGCGTTCGGCCAGCTCTTCTCCGATGTCCTTCGGATCGTCGAGACAGTTGTTCAAGACGGATACTTTAATGAGTTCGCGCACTTCGAGCGCTTCCTCGATGTGACGAATGAGATGGTCGTTCGTGCTGCCTTTGCCGACTTGGAAAATCGGCTTCAAATGGTGCGCGAGCGAACGTAGGTGACGTTTTTGCTTGCCTGTCAACATGGTGATTCCTGCTTTCTTAAGTTCAATTAGGTGAAGGACGCCATGACGGCTTTCCGCATGACGTCGACCGGAGCCGGTTGCCCGGTCCAATATTCGAAGGCATATGCGCCCTGGTAAATAAACATGCCCAGACCGCCATGCGCGCGGCAACCGTGCGCTTCGGCCTGCTGGAGGAACTTCGTCTTCAGCGGATTATAAATGAGATCGCTCGCCACTGCCCCGGGCTTAAGCCAAGTCGGGTCGATCGGTACCGCGTCCACGTTCGGCGACATTCCGACGGAAGTCGTGTTAATGACGACGTCCGCTTCTTGGCAGGCTTGCCGTAAATCTCCCCACGCAACGGGCGTGACTTCGAATTCCGACGCGAAAGCGTCGGCTAACTCTCTCGCTTTCTCCTCCGTGCGGTTAGCCAGCATGAGCTTCGCGGGCTTCTCCTGGGCAAGCGCCCATAGAATCCCCCGCGAAGCGCCGCCCGCGCCGAGTACGACGATCGTGCGGCCGGCCAAGTTCGGCTCCGCTTCTTCCTTGAGCGAACGCACGTAACCGATGCCGTCCGTATTGTAACCGACTAGCCGCCCGCCTTCGTTCACGATCGTATTGACCGCGCCCACGGCTTTGGCTCCGGGGTGAATTTCGTCTAGAAAGGACATTACTTCGATTTTATGCGGTATCGTTACGTTCAATCCGCGGAAGCCCAGCGCCCTAACGCCCGCGATCGCCTCGCCCAGCTTATCCGGGACGACGTGGAAAGCGGCGTAAGCGCCGTTAATGCCTCTCTCTTGAAACGCGCGATTCAACATCACCGGAGACTTCGAATGTCGGATCGGATCTCCGATGACGCCGTATAGTACGGTGTAGCTATCCATCTATCGATTGCTCCTCTCCAGAGCGATTAGCGAATAAGATGTCGTGCTTAATTGCCGCTGCCGAGAATGCAATCCCTCAGCATCACTTTGACTCCGCGAGGCGCATGCACGTCGACCGTCGCGCCTGACGTTCCGTTCGCTTGTATCCAACCGAGCCCGGAAATAAAAATATCTTGCGACTTGCCGGATGGAATACGCAGGCGATGTCTTGTCCAAGCCGGCAGCTTATCCAAATCCGCAACTTCCGGCGGAGTGAGTAACGTCCCTTTGTGCTCGGCATATAGCTCGTCCGCCCGCTCCAGCTTCGTGCGATGGATCGTAAGTCCGCTAGATACGAACGCGGTGAAAGATTGGCGATCCCCTTCGACGAAGTCGAATCTGGCGAGCGCGCCGAAGAACAGCGATTGCGCGGCATTCAATTGATACGTCATCGGCTTGAGCGGCTTATCCGGCATGATCGCCCCGAGATCTTTGCGCGAGACTAGCTCGGTAAGACGCGATGAATAGACGATGCCCGGCGTATCGATGATGCTGTGCCCGTCATCCAGCGGAATATGGACGGCATCGAGCGTCGTGCCCGGATAACGGGAGACGGTCAACTCTCGTTTGAGATCGCTGTAATCCGATATGAGCCGGTTAATGAGCGTGCTCTTGCCGACGTTGGTCGCGCCTACGACGTAGACGTCGCGTTTGCCGCGCATCGTCGTTACCGCTTCGACTACCCGATCGAACCCTATGTTGCGCTTTGCGCTGCATAGGACGACGTCCGCGACTTTCAGGCCGTTCTCGCGAGCTTGCTTTTGCACCCAGTTGCGCATCCGGTTCCAGTTCGTGACGCGCGGAAGCAAGTCGATCTTATTGACGACGAGCAATACCGGGTTATTGCCTACGAAGCGCTGCAAACCGGAAATAAGGCTGCCCTCGAAGTCTAATAGATCGACGATGTGCACGACGAGACTTTCCGTCGATGCGATGCTGCCGAGCAGCTTAAGGAACTCGTCCTGATCTACCGTGATCGACGAAGCTTCATTATAATGCTTAATCCGGAAACAACGTTGGCAGATCGTGTCATCCTTATCGATCGAAGCCATCGGAACATAGCCTGGGGATTGTTGGTTGTCGCTTTGCAAAGCGATACCGCAACCGGCGCAGTGCGGCGTTTGTCTTATGTTCGTGTTTTCCACTTAGCGCCCTCCTTTGTCGGACGGCCATAAGCCTTTACGGCGCAGGCTGCGCAACGCGAACTTCTCGATAACCCGGTTAATCCGCGTACCCCAGCCTTCTTCGTTCCTAGCAATCGGCGTCACGAGAATCGTCCGCAAACCCGCCCGCTTACCGCCGAGCACGTCTGTCATCATTTGGTCGCCCACTACGACCGCTTGCTCCGGCTTGAGCCCGAGCTGTCTGACCGCTTCGCCGAAAGCTCGGCTCGTCGGTTTGCGGGCCGCGGGAATATACGGAATGCGCAATGGTTCGGCGAACCGCTTCACGCGGCGGCTGTTGTTGTTGGATAAGATGATGACTTTGAAGCCCATATCTCTAACCGAATCAAGCCAGGTTACCAGCTTCGGCGTCGCGAGCGGTGTCCTGGCGCTGACCAGCGTATTATCCAAATCGGTAATGATGCCCTTCACGCCTTGGGCTTTTAATGCTTTCAGATCGATATCGTACACGGTATTCACGATCTGATCGGGAATCAAACGCTTGAACATCTAGGTATTTACTCCTGTCTCTATACGGCTAATCTTCCTCAAAATATACCACACCGAATCGTTATAAGTAAAACGGCTGACGCCACCCCGAGGATAGCGCCAGCCACGACTTCCTTGATTATAATGCCTTACGGATGTTGGATGCCGCGTCGTTGAACGCTTGGAGCCGCTGTTCGTTGCCGCGGGTTTGACCGTATCTTGCCTGCTCGAAATGATTGACCGCGCTATCGAAGTCGTTTCGCAAGGAGCCGAACTTGCCTCCCCAGCGCAAGAACGATTCCCGCATCGTCTCATGCGCGTCTCTACGCAAACCTCTACGATGAAGGAAGACGACGAGCTTCTCCATCTCTCTGACGACGCGTTGGTCCGGCGTGGAGCCGTAGAACCTGAGCCTGCGCCACAAGAGGCCAACGCTTCCATTGCGACGACGCAGGAACAAATACAGCAATCCGCCGAGGATAAGCGCTCCGCCCGTCGAAGCAACGGCCGGAACGATCCAATTCTGTTCCTTGTCCGTGTTGGTCTCCGTTACCGGATCGGCATTCGCCGGAGTCGACAAGTCTGTATCATCGACCGCGCCTGCCGGACGCGGAAGCGGCAAGCTAAAGCCTGACGTCGGTTCGAACGGAATCCAGCCGTAACCTTCGAAATACACTTCCGCCCACGAGTGCGCGTCCGCGTTCCGCACCGTATAAGTGCCCGCGCCGGACGGGTCTTGCGATTCGTCGAAACCGAACCGCTGGCGCTCCAGCTCGGCCGGATCGAACCCGGTCGAATAGCCTTTGACCCATCGCGCCGGTAATCCGATCGATCGCGCCATTACGACGAACGAGGTAGAGAAGTAATCGCAATAACCTTCTTGAATTTCGAATAGGAACGCATCGACGACGTCCTTGCTCGTCTGCTTGCTGACGTCAGGCGTATTCGTATACGGATACGTTGCCCTCAAATACGTTTCCAATTGTTTCGCGCGGTCGTAGTCGTTCGTGAGACCCGCGGTTTGCGCTTTCGCCAAGTCGCGCACCCGCTCCGGCAAGCTGACCGGAAGCTGCAAATACGGCGCGAGATCTTGTAAGCTGTCTTGTGCCGGCGGCAATTGACGCAGCGCGTCTTCATCGAGTACGGGAACTTCCGAGACGACGGTGTAGCTCTCGATCCGAGTCGGTTTGCTCAGCTTAAGCTCCCATTCCTCGGGATTCCACAGCAAATCCGTCTTGCCGCCGCTAGTCAGCTCGGATACTTTGAACGCCGGACCGGCAGCGAACAGGACGGGAATTTTGTCCTTCCGCAGCACGTTGACCGTCTGCACGACTTCTTTGGTCGCCACGTTCTTAGGAAGCTCGGGCGACAGCGTCAACGCGGTATCTTTGCCGTAATCGTAAGGCAGCAAAGTCGGGTTTTTGCGATCTCCCCACCCTTTGCCGGTGTAGACCGCTTTCGTCTCGCCGCGCCAGTAGCTGCGCTGCGAAGTCGTTACCGTCATGATCGGAGAATAATCGAACTGGAACCCTCCGCCTATCTCTTTGTCGTCGCGACTGTAACCGGATAAAGACGAGCCTTTGGACGAGCTGACGCTCGGGGAAGTGATCAATACTCCGCCTTCGCCGCCCGCGTTCGCCACCTTGTGACCGTTAGCTTCCATGAAGATCGTATACGGATCCTCCAGCAACACCGGTACGCGAGGCATGATGATCCCCATGACCAGCACGACGCCGATAATGAGCACGGCGGGCACGATCAGATCGAAAGGCCTCTCCGCTAAATTTTCCCAGCTATCCGGATGCCTCGCTTGAAGCTGCCTGAGATGAACGACGACAAGCCACACTAGTCCGGCTGCAATGATCCATGCGATATTGTGCCATAATTGCAACCAATAGTAGGAATCCACCGCGGCCATCGTAATAATCGAAGCCATCAGAATGGAAATAGTACCCGCCCGGTTTCTGCCGATCCAAGCCATAAGATGGACGACCAATAGCGTACCTAACGTAATCTCGTAAAAAGGATGAAGCTGGTCCGCGTGATAGGTTATGAAATCTTTGATGGCTCCTCCATCGCGCCAGCTGTAAGGCCAGCCTCCCCATTCGACGGGAGCTTTGTAGGAGATGAATACGAGCGCGGCGACCAATTGCACGATGAACCGCCACAGAAAACCGCGCGTGAACAATAGTTCCGTTACGGCCGTTACGGCTAGCGTGCCATAAATGATCGAAAAGGTCTCTTCCCACCATAGATCCGTGAAGCACTGAATAAGCTGAAGAACGATAATGATCGCGAGTACCCGATGAAGTCTTTCAAGGACGAGCCTTTGCAAAAAGAGCGAAGTCCGGTTAATTCTCATGCGCTGCCCACCCCCAATGCGACGGGAAGCTGCTCCAGTTGGGCAACGGAACAAAATTCCCACTGCTTCGATTGGCACATCCATTGCCAATGGCGAAGCTTGGCCGTCTCTTCCGGAAGCGGATGCTTATCGGCGATATGGATGACGCTCGGCAGCATACGCCGACTCTCTAGCGCGGAGATCGCCGCAGCCGTGTCTTCTTGCACGGAAGCGGTCACCATGACGATATGTACGCCCGGTTCGTAACGCTCCGCCACTTGGGCTAGAACGTCACTGAGCGCGAGCGAGCCGTCCGCTTCCACGTCGATCAAATGATGGAACACTTCGTCCCGGGATACGGTCGTCTTTCCTTCGCCGTACCAATAGGGGAATTGACCCGCCGAAGCGAAGCCGAGCGGCATCCTCTTGCGCGCCGTAAGCTCGACGAGCGAAGCCGCGACCGATACCGCAAGCTCGAATTGCTCGGCGGTCTTATAGTTAGCTCGATTGCGATCCAGCAAAAAGACAATACGAGGGAGCGCTTCGCGCTCGAACTCCTTCGACTTCCATTGGCCCGTCTTAGCCGTAGCGTTCCAGTGAATCCGGGATAACCGGTCTCCGTGAATATAATCGCGGACGCCATCGATCTGAGTCGTCTCGCGCGCCCAATGCGACGAGAACGTATGATGGAACACGCCTCTCTGCGCGCGGCGGAAAAGCTTCCAATCCCGTAGCTCTACCGTTCGCGGCAAAACCTGCAAATATTGAGGCTGAGAGAACGATCCCCGATGCTCGAACAAGCCGAATATATCGCGGGTCGAGCAGTCGGTCGGTTGAAATTCGTATTGTCCTCTGCGTAGCGGCGCGGTCTCGAAACGCACCTCGCCGCGTCTGCGGTAGTCGGGCACGAAGCTCATCTCGTAGAGCTGGCTCTCGCCGCCGGATCTACGCACGAGCTTCTCACGCACGATCACGTATGGGAGCGGCCAAAATCCGGGGATTTGCATTCTCAGCCTTACGCCGATTCGCATGCCCGCCATCAGTAAGGCCGTATTGCCTCCATACGTATCGATCGTTCTTGCGCCGTTCACGCCGCCGATTCCGCTCCAACGCCCAAGCATCAAATAGATGCCCAGCACGTTCAGAATCGCGAACAGCATAAGCGAGGTTTTGCCGCCTTGGAAGAGGACATAGCAAGCAGCCGTGATGTATAAGACCGTACCCAACAGCCATGTCCGCGACAAAATACGAATCATGATTAACGCTCCATTCCGACGGGAACCGGCAAGTTTCTAAGCACGTCTTGCAGGATGTTCACTGTCGTGATGCCTTGCATTCTCGCTTCGGAGCGGAGGTGAAGCCGGTGGTTTAGCACCAAATGGGTCATGGCCTTCACATCGTCGGGAATGACGAACGCGCGATGCTGCAGGAATGCGTAAGCTTTCGCCGCGGAAGCGAGCGCGACGGCCGCGCGCGGGCTTGCGCCGAGCAACACGCTCGGATGCTTCCGCGTTCCGCGGATGAGAGAGATTAAGTAATCGGCGACGCTGTTGTCTAGATGAATGCTCTCGGCAAGCTTCTGCATGTGCGCGATATCCTCGACGCTCGCGACCGCGGTCAGCGATTCGGCCGCGCGGCTTGCGCTTGGCTCGAGCACCAGGCGTTTCTCGGAAATTTCGTCCGGATAGCCAAGCTTTATTTTCATCAAAAAACGGTCCAATTGCGCTTCCGGCAAGCTGTAAGTTCCTTCAAAGTCGATCGGGTTTTGCGTTGCGAACAACATGAACGGCTGCGGCAGCACGTATGTCTCTCCGTCAACGGACACGCGTCTTTCTTCCATCGCTTCGAGCAGCGCCGATTGCGTCTTCGTCGTCGCGCGGTTAATCTCGTCGGCTAATAGCAGGTTCGCCATGACAGGACCCGGACGGAAGACGAATTGCTCTTGCTTCGGATGATAGATCGATACACCCGTAATATCTGTAGGTAATAAATCCGGATTACATTGAATTCGGTGGAATACGCCTCCGACCGATAAGGCGAGGGCTTTGACCATTTGGGTTTTGCCGGTGCCCGGCACGTCTTCGATCAGTACGTGTCCTCCGGCCAGCAAGGCCGTCAACATCCACGCAATCTCTTCCTTCTTGCCGTAAATGCAAGATTCCATATTGCGTCTGATTTGATCCAACAACTGCATCGCGCCTTGATGATCCATTGCCGTTTGCCTCCTATGGAATCTACTTTGATAGTTGATTATTTATGTACTTACCATTATACCGAAATTTGGATGCCATTGTAATTTTAGATTCTTACAAAAAACAATAGAAAAACAGCCAAACCTGGATAAGGTTAGGCTGTTGTCAGGAAGCGATCTTATAGTTATTGAAAATAATGGGTTTATCCCTTAGGACGAACGACGAGCGCGGCGAGGAACGAGAAGACGATCGCAGCCGATATGCCCGCGCTCGTGATCGAGAAAATGCCGGTAATGACGCCGATCCAACCGTCCTGCTGAAGCTCCGTCAACGCTCCGTGCACCAAAGCGTTGCCGAAGCTCGTTATCGGAACAGTCGCCCCGGCGCCGGCGAAATCGACCAACGGGTCGTACCAGCCGACGGCATCGAGTACCGCTCCCATCACGACTAACAAAGACATCGTATGCGCCGGCGTCAGCTTCACGACATCGAAGCATAGCTGACCGAATACGCAAATGCCGCCGCCGACGATGAACGCCCATACATAGGGCATCATAGGCTAGCCCTCCTCCTTATCGGTATTTGCTTATACGCTTAATTAGGCGCCTCTATAGCCACCGCGTGTGCAATGCACGGAATCGTCTCGCCCTGCTGGAAGGATAACGGCGAGAGCAGCGCGCCGGTCGCAACGACGAGGATGCGTTTGAACTCGCCCTTCGCGATTCGCTTCAGCAGATGCCCGTACGTAACGACCGCAGAGCAAGCGCACCCGCTGCCGCCGGCTTGAACTTTCTGGTTTTGCACGTCGAAGATCATGAGCCCGCAATCGAGAAACTGCGTCTGCTGCATCGGTACCCCGTTGCGCTTAAGCAGGTCGGTAGCGATCGGATGGCCTACTCCGGCTAAGTCGCCGGTTATTATCGCGTCGTAATAACCCGGCGATCTTCCCGTATCTTCTAGGTGGCCTTGGATCGTATCCACGGCGGCCGGAGCCATCGCCGCTCCCATGTTGAAGGGATCGGTTATGCCGAGATCCATAATTTTACCGATCGTCGCAGCCGTAATGATCGGCCCTTCGCCCTGCTTGCCGACTATAGAAGCACCTGCTCCGGTAACCGTATATTGAGCGGTCGGAGGCTTCTGCGAGCCGTATTCCGTCGGATAGCGGAATTGCTTCTCCGCCGTGCAGTTATGGCTGCACGTTCCCGCCATGACGTATTTGCCCGCGCCGGACGCCACGATGAGCGACGCGAGCGCCAGCGATTCCATCGACGTCGAGCAGGCGCCGAAGACGCCGAGATACGGCGCCCCGAGCGTTCGGGCGGCGAACGTGTTGCTAATAATCTGATTCATGAGATCGCCGCCGACGAAGAAGCTTAGATCGTCCGATTTAAGCTTCGCATGCTGGAGCGCGATATCGGTAGCCTGCTCTAGCAATGCCCGCTCGGCCTTTTCCCAGCTTGGCTGTCCGACCTCCCAATCAGGATGCACGAGATCGAATTCCGCCGCTAGCGGCCCTTGTCCCTCGTCCGGACCGACGACCGTACCGGTCGCCAGTATGACGGGGGGCTCCTGAAATACCCATGTCCGATCACCCTGTAGTATCATGCCACGCTCCGATCCCGAACACCCAGTAGACGATGCCTACGACGAAAGCAGCCACGACGCCGAAGACGATGACGGAACCCGCCAGCTTGAACATATTCGCCCCTACGCCGAGCACGAGCCCTTCGCTGCGATGTTCTATGGCCGCCGAGCTCATCGAGTTCGCGAAGCCCGTAACGGGAACGGCGGAACCCGCGCCTGCCCATTGGGCGATTTTGTCGTAGACTCCCATGCTCGTTAGAATGACTGACAGCAAAATCAGTACGGCGACCGTCGGATTGCCCGCTTGTTTGGACGTCATATTGAACGCCGCCATGAAAAATTGTTGCACGCCTTGGCCGATCGCGCATATAAGTCCTCCGACCAAGAACGCTTTTAAACAGTTCGTCCAGACCGATCGGGAAGGCTCGCGAATTTGAGCGAACGCCTTGTATTCCTTGGCGGACATCGATACGGGCTTATAACCTTTAGCGCTTCTGCCCGCGCTTTTCACTGCCATAATGGGTACCTCCCCTGCTTTCTTGCTTCCGGTTGTCGCGTTCATTATTTCCCAAAGGGGTGGATGGTCATTCGGAATGGCGTTCGGGAGGTTTCGCGATCTAGTTCGCGCGGTACAGGCACGGATGGGCAGTTACCTACATACAATGGTAATGCTTATTTCCCGCACGTCGACTTTACAGACGGAGGTGGCTTCATCGTGCCTGGTTTTATTACATCGATTGCCTTGTTCCTGAAGCAGCTGTCATTACTTGTCTCTTACGTCAAAAACAACGCGTTCCCGCAGCCCCTCACCGACGACGAAGAAGCGCTGCATTTAACGCGGTTAGCCGAAGGAAATCCGGTGTCCCGCAATTTGCTCATCGAGCATAACTTGCGATTGGTCGCCCACATCGTCAAGAAATTCGATAATACCGGCGAAGACCTCGAGGATTTGATTTCGATCGGCACGATCGGACTCATCAAAGCGATCGAGAGCTTCCAGATGGGCAAGGGAACTAAGTTGGCCACGTTCGCCGCGCGATGTATCGAGAACGAGATTCTCATGCACTTACGATCCTTGAAAAAGACGAAAAAGGACGTGTCGCTGCACGATCCGATCGGAACGGATAAGGAAGGCAACGAAATTACGTTGCAGGATATACTCGGAACGGAGCCGGACGAGGTCGTGGAGAAGGTGCAGTTGAAGATTGAGAAAAGCAAAATTTACCGCAATCTCGATATTTTGGACGAACGGGAGCAGGAGGTTATCCGGGGGAGGTTCGGTTTGGACGGAGGCGGTGACGAACGGACGCAGCGCGAAATCGCGCGCGAGCTCGGCATTAGCCGGAGCTACGTGTCGCGGATCGAGAAGAGAGCGCTGATGAAGCTTTATCATGAGTTTTATAAGGCTAAGCGGTGAGGGGAACTCTTGCCGCTGGTTGCATTTAAATCGAGAAACCGATGAATAGTCTAACTGACCATTCACGGTTTCTATTTGATTTTTACTCTATGAAATCCACCAAAAAAAGACCGCATAGCTGCGGCCTCAGTCTTGATCGATTTGTTGTTAGAAGATTTCCCACCTTTCTATTCCAACGCTCGAACCAGTCCCTGGGCATACCACCGGGCGAGGTAATCTCCCGGGTGCAGCGGATTCGGAAGCATGTCTTTCGGTTTTTTGCGGCTGTATAAATATTCGCTGATCGCCGTCATATCGTGAACGGCGATTCCTTGACCCTCTAGCGAAAGAAGCGCCGACCGATAATCCTGCATATTGCGGGAATAATCGTCGAGCTTTCCGTCGTTCGGATAGGCAGGATCGAATAGCATCGAACTGATCAACACGAATTCCGTGTCGTCGTGCGCAGCCTTCGCTTTGTCTATGATCTTCCGTATGTTGTCTTTAAACCGGACGCCGTCGACGCCCCAAAAATCGTTCATACCGAAGGCGATGACGACAAGATCGGGATGTAACGGAGTCACGTATAAATCCGCTTCGTCAGCCCCCCATTCCGAGGTCGCTCCGGGAAGTCCGGCATTATATATAGCAATGTTGTCGTAGCCATGTTTTTTACTCAGCTGATCCGCGAAGAGTTCAACCCAAGTCGGCATGTATGGGGGTACGCGGTCGTACGAAGAGACGTTAAGCCCTCTCGTTATGCTGTCGCCGTAAGCGACGATCCGAACCTGTTGCTTTGTGCGGAGTTTCGCGAGCGTACGGGACAAGCGGTCTCCCTTGGATGCAACCTCGGGTCCCTCCCACAAGCCGTCATGGGTATAAGTTACGGCAACCCGTATATCCGTCAAATCGTAATAGTGGAACAAATCGTCAGGCAGATCGGCATCCTTCGTATAAGCGATCGCGGAATTAGGCGTCAACGTGAGCTTGTTCCCGTCGATTATATAATCTGCCCCCTCCGCAAACAACGTTCTTAGATCACGGCTCTTAACGGACAGGATTCGGTTGGGCGCATGAAGGAGCTTGCCGGTCGGCGCTTCGCCGGCTTCCGCAAAGAACATTACCGGTTCGTCATGCACCGTATTCCCTTCCCATAAAGGCAGCCCGTAAGCGTCCAAGTCGATTTCCGGTGCCACATAAGCGGACGAATTCACTTTCGTTAACACGACTTTGTCTATCGAAATATCGGCATACGCATCGCCGGGTGCTTCGATACGAGCTTCGGCATAACGGGTCAACGCCGGAGATTGAACATAAATTTCGGCCTTGCCGTAGTCCTCCGAATTCGTCGAACCAGTAACCGTTTTAATAGCTCCGCCGATAGCATCGTAAAAAGCGATCGTCACCGTAACCGGCGCGTTTGTCGAGGAATGGACGAACGCTTCGAATTGAATCAATTCGTTGCCTTCAAGCAAAAACCTTTGTACGTATCGTTCGGTTATGTTCATCCTCGTCTCTCCTTATCCGTTACTGTATGGAATTGGCGATTTTCACCACGAACGAAGATCCTTGCCCCACTCGGCTTTCCACCTCGATCGTACCGCCGTGGGCTTCTACTAGCGCCTTGGCAATCGCAAGCCCCAGCCCCACGCCCCCGCTGAATCGAGACCTGGACTTATCGGCTCTGAACAACCGATTGAAAATATAAGGCAAATCGGCCTCGGCGATGCCGATTCCGGTATCCGAACAATAGAGGAAGGTAAAGTCGGAATTCCAATAAACGCCGAGCGTCACGCTGCCTTTGTCTGACGTATACTTTATCGCGTTCGATACGATATTCGCCAGCACCTGAACCATTTTGTCGCGGTCCACTTCGCCATAACAAGGCACGTTCGTGGACTCGAATAGAAATTTAACCCCTTTGTCCTTAGCCATAGGCAGGAAGCTGTCATGTACTTTACGCGCTAGCTGCACGAGATCCGTTCGTTTCTTATTCATCGTGAATGTGGCCGCTTCCGATTCCGACAAGCTTTCCAAATCGTTGACCAGCTGGGAAAGACGAATCAATTCTTCGTAGACGATCGTCAAACGCTCTTCGTTCGCTTCGTAAATGCCGTCGATCATCGCTTCCACGTTGGAGGACATCGAAGTCAGCGGCGTACGGAGCTCGTGCATCAAATCTTCCAACAGATGATGCCGCCAATCCTCCTGCTTCTTCAGCTCCTTGGACAACCCGTTTAACGTTGCGGCAAGCTGGCGGACTTCCTCCGGTCCTGTAACCGCGATCTCGGACTCCCCGCCACTCTGGCTAATCAGGTTCGCGGATTCGGCTAGCTTCTTCAAGTGGCGGGATAAGAAGCGCGCGGCAAACCAGCTCATGACGGCCGACAACGCGAACATGGCCGCGTACAGCTGAATCGACCGGCTTTGGAGCATCTCCCCGTATTTGATATTGATAGAATTCAATTGATCGGACTTGAATTGCGCGACCGTCACGAATCCCTTCGTAACGCCCTCGGCGACGAAAGGAACCGTGACGAATTTTAATTCCGACGCATCTCGTCCCGCGATGCCTTCTATCGAATCGAACCACGGCTCGTTGCCTTGAACCGGTTCGTATTTCAATAGAATACGATGCAACGCGGCTCTACGGCGCAGCCATTCGGCTTGTTCGTCCGTGTACGGCCCTTCGGTCATCCGTTCGTTGCGCAAGTCGTCCATGATCTGATAGGCGCTCGTCTGCAATTGCTCGTCCAAGTAGTCCTGGAACAGCCTTTGCCAATTCACGTTAAGGAAGACGGACACGATCGTGATGAAGAGCATCGAAAAACAAACAAACGATAGAAACAGAATGGAACTCGTCTTGCGTAATTGACGAAAGAATGTCATGGCCGATCACGCGTCCGGCCGAAACGCGAATTTGTAGCCGGATCCGACCATCGTCAAAATGTATTTGGGCTCTTTGCTGTCTTCTTCGATTTTTCTGCGCAAATTTTTAATATGGGTATCGATGGTTCTCCCATCGGTCTTATAACGGTATCCCTGCACGTGATAATACAGCTCGTTACGGTGATGGACTTTACCCGGTTTGCTGCACAGCACGGACAGCAATTTAAATTCCGTGCTCGTCAAATTTACGGGAGCGCTGTTCAAATACGCTTCCTTCGTATCGAAATTCACGACCAGCTTGCCTTTATCGTAAGATACGAGCGTCGCTTGCTCCGGCTCCGTATGCACCCTACGGAACAAGGCGTGGATGCGGGCGACCAGCTCCTTCACGCGAAACGGCTTGACGACATAGTCGTCGGCGCCCAGGTGAAAGCCCGTCATTACGTCGTTTTCCTTTGATTTGGACGTCAGCATAATGATCGGAACTTTCGATTTTTCTCTCACTTTGCGGCATACTTCTTCGCCCGGCAACCCGTTGATCATCAGATCTAAGATCACGAGATCGTGCTGTTCGTAATCGAACTTTCGTACCGCCTCGTGTCCGTCCTCGGTAAAATCCACTTTCCAGCCTTCGTTTTCGAAATAAGCGACTAGAACTTCCCGGATTTTGACTTCGTCTTCAACGATTAATATGTGCATCTAAGCTTCTCCTCTGGTTGTCCATGAATAGGGCATCATTCGACCAACCCCGCCCGTTCCACGCTCTCGATGAACCATCGCTGCGCGAATGCGTACAACACGAGCAACGGCATGATCATGAGGAAAGCCGCGGCCATTTTGATAGGCTCGTCCTTCAGCAAATTGATCTGTCCCATTACTCCGCCGCTCCCGCTGCTTGCCAGAGCATTCAAATAGTCTTTAAGCTCCGTCAAACCTAGCGATAGGGGAACTACATGCGCCCTACTCATGAATATACCTTGTAAGAACGAGTCGTTCCAGTGCCAGACAAAGGAAAACAGGAACACGACCAGTATGGCCGGTTTAGAAAGAGGCAGCATAACCCGGAAAAAGACCCGGTATACGGATGCCCCGTCGATCTTCGCGGCTTCTTCGAGCTCCTTCGGCTGGGTGGAGAAAAACTGCCGGAAGATGATAACGAACAAAGCTCCCTTGAGCCCATGCCCGAAAAACGTAGGCAGAAGAACAGTCCAAGCCGTGTTCAGGATGCCGCTCTTGAGGAATACGAGGTAAGTCGGCAAAATCGTGATTTGTGGCGGCATAATGAATATGAAAATCAAGCATAGGAACCAAAACTTTTTGAACGGGAAGCTGAGCCGGGCGAATGCATATCCTGCGATCGCGCAGCTTACGACCTGGCATACCGATGCCGTCGTCGAGATACCGAGGCTGACGGCGAACGATTTCATATAATGCAGCCCTTCCCACGCGTTCCCCAAATTTTCCATGAAAATTCTCTTGGGCACCCAAGTGACGGACGGATCCATCAAATCGGGCAAATCCTTAACCATCGTAGTGAGCATGTAGAAGACCGGCTTTAAGTAAATATAAGCCGCATCTATCAATACCAGATAGATGAACAACTTAAAGATAAGGCCTTTGTCCGTTTCTTTGCCGATAATCGCGTACTTCAATTTGCGTAATAGGCCCTTGAATGCGAATTTATTGTTCGAACGGGCGGCGGTATGGCGGATGTTCTCCAAGTTGAATTTCATAGTCGATCTCCCTTCTTCGAAAAATGCGGGTTTAACGGCTTGACGCGTAGCTCTTGTTGATTCTGTAGAACACCAAGGACGCTAGTCCGAGGAAGAAAAGAATGATGATGAAATAAATCCAGGAAAACGCGCTGGAATAGCCGTATGAATCGTAAACGCCCGTTTCGATTTTTTGCAAAATCGGATTTTGCGGGAACGTGAACAGGTCGACGACGCAGAAGATGACGTTCAAGAAAATAAACGGGACCATCGCAGGCAGCGTGATTTTCCAAAAACATTCCCAAGGGCTTGCCCCGTCGATACGCGCCGCTTCGTAAGCCGATTGCGGCAACGTCTGACGACCGGCGAGGAAAATCAAAATTTCGACCCCGGAATACCACAAAATGAGAACGAACGATTCCAACACTGTCTTGATCGGCCCGGCCCATCCGCCGGACAAATTGCCGTCGATCAGCGCCGATACGTCGTATTTTTCCAAAAATCCCAAAGTCCCTTGGCCTTGCGTGATCAATTCGAATACGATCGGCCCGGCCGAGAAGATGACGGGCAGGAAAAACACGGAACGGAAAATCATGCGGCCGTAAAATTTCTGATTAAGCAGCATCGCTACCAGCAACGAAAAGACGATGATGATCGGCAACATAATAAGCACTTGACGCAAAAACGGGAAGAGGTCCTCGTACAGCTCCGATCCGTTCTCGAACAAAATTTGCTTGTAGTAATACATTCCGACGTAGCGGGTTTCGATCCCCGTCACGTACATGTTTACTTTGTGAAAACTCATATAGAGCGTGTAAATAAGCGGATAAGCCGCGAATAGTAGGAATCCGGTCACCCAAGGGGCGATGAAGAACGAGCCTTCGATATTGCGGATCGTCTCGGCTTTAAGTCTGCGTTTGCGTATGAATTTCATGGCCGGGCACCTCCGTTAATGACGACGAAGTCCTCGCCGGCAACTTGCACTGCGCCGTCGGAGTAAGGTTCCGCGTTGTAGTTAACGATTACTTTCTTGCCGCCCGCGAACGTCGTCTCGTAGACGTTCTCGCTAAGCTTCCGGTGGCTGGAGATGAATTGGTCCTGCACGTCGCCTAGCGCGTCGTTGTACCGCTGATAATCGGCGACGGCCGATTGTTCCCAGTCGGAGACGGACGGACTGTAATAGTCGGATAACGTTTTGGTGTACTTCAGCTCCTCGCCGGAAGCCGCGGAGAACAAATAACTAGGAACGGCTCCGTATTCGATGCTGCGCAAGAACGATTGCTTGAATTGCTCCCACTGATTCGAGAAGCCGAAGCTATACGTTACTAGGCCGTGCAGGGACATTTCGGCGAAGGGAACCTGCTCGTCTACGAACAAATCGTAGGAGTAGTCGTCGGCCAAGCCCATGATATGGTCGACCGAACCTAGCGCGTACAAGCTCGCGCCGTACAATTGCACGCCTCCGACGGTCGATTTCGTCTGCTTCAGCAGCTCTTCTTGGATCTGGCGGGACTCCATACGGCTCACGGGATGGTTGACGTTGTAATCGCTGTTCAAGAAGTAGCCCATTCCATCGGAATAGTAGACTCCGGCAGCGCCTAATTCCTTGTACAACGGAAGATCGTCGTTAATCGTCGACTTCATGAACAACGGACTGACCAAGTCGTCCACGACCGATTGGCCGAGATCCCTAAGACCGTCCTTACTCGACTTGAAGCCGTCGTCGCCGGAATTGTTATATAAATATTGACCTTCGAGATATACGGGCACGCCGAGCGTTCCGGCGTATTGGATGAATTGGCGCATCGCTTTGTTGCCGCCCAATCTATCGTCTACGGGGAATTGCCCGCCCAGCGAGCTGATTCCCCCTTGTTTCCAACCGAGATAAGTGACGGACATGTTATCGATGCCTAGACCGTACAGCTTCTGCACCATTTGCATAGCATCGGACACTTTCGTGCCGGGAACGTACCGGTCGCCCAAAAATCCATGTTCGGTATCTCCGCCCATAATGCCGATATACATCGGCACGCTATCGCTCTTCTTCTTGAGCGGTACGAGACCTTGATCCTCCATTAAATATCGGCGGAAGCGTTCGGCCATGCCGGAGTAATCCGACTTCCCTTTGTCGAGCAAGTAATAGCGGACAGTCCGGTCCGAGCCGAATCGATCGGCGTTATACGTATCGAAGCCTTTATCTTCTTCCGGCGTTTGTCCCTTTAACGTGATTTGCCTGTACTTCAACCGGTAGTTCATTTCTGCGGTAATCCAATTGTATTGGCTATAACTGCCCGACGGGGAGGCGAAAAGGCTCGCGTATTCCGCGCCCTCCTGGACGACTGCCACAAACCCCGAATCCGCCGACTTCAAACCGAACACAGGAAGCGTAACTTGCTGATGAAACGTCGCCTTATTATTGTGGGAGAATGTGTAGTCCGTTCCGTACACTCTGCTGTAATAAACGCTGTTGTCCTTGATCCGATCGGGATTAAAACGGATCAGAGCGCCCGAGCCATCCGGAACGAACAGGTAACCGTCCTGACCCGTAGATTGCTCGGCGCCGAAAAACGGATAAATACGCAGGTTAACGAGACTGACTTTGCTTTCCTTCAGCGCCGAATCGACGATTTTCGTTTCCACGTAATCGTTCCGGATACGCACTTCTACCGGAATCGAGAGACCTTTGGACGGAACAACGAAAGTCAAACGAAAACCGGCTTCGATCTTTTGCCAGCCGGTAATCGCGCCCTTATCTTGAATCAAGTTCGATAACTCCGTCGGAGGCAAGTTTTTCTTGTTCAGATCGACGGTCTCATACATGAGGGGGGAGCGGAGATGATTTCTCCATACGCCCTGAATCGTCTCCTTGTCCCAATCCTTCGGATCCGGATACGAGCGCCATACGATGCCGTTCCGGTTATCCGCGACTATAAAATGACCTGTCTTCGGATCAGCCTTAAGCGTTAACGCGTCCGTGCGCGCCACTTCTTGAAAGTCGGCATCCGACGGGAAATTTTGTTCCCAAGCTGCGCTATCGAAAGCAACGTTAGCCGCCTCCCCGCCGGTCTTGCCGTTAGCTTCCGCTACTACCGCCGGCGTCGAATCCGGATCGCTCCCCTTCTGGTGCTTGTAGGTGAAATAGGCATATCCGCCGATCAAAACAATTAGCAAGAGAAGAGCCGCCGGTTTGACGATTCGCTTGTTCATCGGATAGCCGCCTCCTTGTAAATCGAAATAATGAAGTCCTTAAGATCGCCGGTCAAGCCGTACGTGATGAACAGCAAGACGCCGAAGACGATCATGGCGAATACCGTCCATACGATATTGACGATTGCCTCGTACACGGTGTAGTTGTGTATCGTCTGCACTTGCCAGAAGAACAGCAGTGCAGTCCATACGACGATCGCCTGCTGCAGGAACCCATAAATCGAGCTTTCGGTAAACGTCATTCCATTGGACATGAATGTCAGCGGGACATTGATGAACAAATAAGGAATCAAACAGTAGGCGCTGCTGACGAAAATGTTTTTGAACGTTCCCTCGCCTTTCGAGATGGAGCTGGTCAAGTAGTTCGCGACGACCCATAGGATCCATACGGCGAAAAACTTAACGAACACGTTAGCTAGGCTAATATCCATCTTAAGCGTGCGGTTAAATACGAAGCTCGTATAAAATTGCGACAGACAGAGCGATGCGTAGACTAGCATCAAAATAATCGCCGCGCTTCTATAGCCACCTTTACCTTCGAACTTAATGCCCGTGAATCCTTCGATCGGATGCCGGACCATATAGAACACATGTTTAAGCTGCTGCCAAAGCGGACGCGACGATCTTGAGATTTCCAAGCTTTGCTGTCTGCTGCCCTTCTTGATCCGCTGACGAATCCAAGGGATTTTGCGTGCCCATCTGCCGAGTACGGCCCATAGAACGAACAGTCCGACGATAACGTTAATCGCGGTCGCAAAATGGTTCTGGAACCACTGAAGCCGGATTTGCCAATAGGAATCGGAATAGCCTTGCTGATTGCCGGCTTCCTTGAACAACCTCATCGCTTCCCGGTAATCTTCCTTCTGGTAAGCGGCTTTCGCCAGTCCCAGCAAGGCGATATCGTACTTGGAGTTCAGCCGGAGAACTTCCTTCCACAACGATTCGGCTTCGGCGTATTTGCCGTCGTTCGTTAATAGGTTCGCCTGGTTGATCAGCGATCCGAATTCCGTCGAGCGGAACTTCTGCGCGATTCCTTCCTGGTTATCCAAAATAAACAACTCGCCGCTTGAATTCACGGCCACGGAAACCGGATTTTTGATCAGACCGAGCTGCGTCGACTCGTCGCTCGGATTGCCGGCCCAGAAAAACATCAGATTGCCGTTCTGGTCGTACTCGCTCACGAATTTGGATACCGAATCGGCAACGATCATATTGCCGAGCCGATCGACGGCGATGTCCGTAAGCTGGGGGTTATCCGATTTGCCGAGCGACTCGCCGTAAGAGCTCGAATAGTTCAAAGCGTAAGTATCTTTGTTCGCGAGCATGTTTTTGCCGCGCACGTTGAATTTCTTGACTTGGTTCGAGCTGATGCTCCCTCCGCTGACGGTATACAAAAACCCGTTGGTATCGGCCGTCGCGTTGACGATGGCGCTCGGGTGCTTGCTCAATTCGCGGGCGTACATTTTGCGCGTATAGAACTTCTTTTTCAGAGCGTCGGAGAAGGACAATTGGGTTTGGTTAGCCCCGAAGAAACTTTCGAATCCGCCTTGGGCATTCAGCTTCATGAGTCCTCTGTAATCGCCTAGTACGACAACGTACACAAACCCCTGCTTATCCACGATTACTTTGACCGGATCGAAGCTTTCCATGCTCCCTACGAACTTCGAGTCCGGTTTCTTGAACTCGCCGAGCCAACCGCCCTCTGGGTCCAGATGAACGAGCCGGTGGTTGCCCTTATCCGCGATGTAGATTTGTCCGTCATCCGTAACGAATACGCCCGTCGGACTGGAAAGCGGATGCTCTTGAACCGTAATTACGCGGAGCAATTGACCTTGGGCATCGAAATGCACGATCCGGTTATTGCCCGTATCCGCGATATAAATCTCGTCCTTGCCGTCGATGAAAATATCCTGCGGGTCCCGCATCGGAGAGAACATCTTCGCTCCGGGTTTATTAGGATCCGGTATATAGATGGATTTCCCGATTACTCCCGCCGGGTAAAAGGCGGGCTGCGTCGACACGACTTTGCCGTAGCTGTCCTTGGCATAGGTCCGATAGGGAACTTCGGCGAACGCCGACGAACTAACCGACAGCGTGAAAATCATGATTAGGAGGGCCGTAAATAGGGATTTGCCCAGTCGCGCTTTCATCATGTGCAAGACTCCCTGCCTTTATTTGATCCCGGAGTGGGCCATAGTCGCGATTACTTTTCTCTGGAAAATCAAGAAAATGATTAAGTTCGGAATGAACAAGATTAGACCCGCGGCCGCGACCGTTCCCGTCCTGGCAATATTCGCCGAAGCACCGGAGACTAACGTCGAGATGTAGAACGAGAACGTCTTCATCGACTCGTCCTGCATGAACAGCGATGACGTTTCCGTATTGCTCCAAGCGGCTTGGAACGTCAAGATCGCTACCGTGGCTACGGCCGGCATGCACATCGGAATGACGATTTTGAAAAACACCGTCAGTTCTTTGGCGCCGTCCATTTTGCCCGCTTCGAGCAGCTCGTTCGGAATTTGGTCCATGAACTGCTTGAACAAAAACACGGCAACCGGCGCAGCCATAAGCGGCAGCAGATGCGCCCAATACGTATTCATGATGCCGATATGGGTAACGACGATATAACGCGTCGTCGATACGGCTTCCGGAGCGAACATCAGCGTCAGAAGAATCGTGCCGAACACGAGATTATGGCCCGGGAACTTCATCTTCGACAACGGATAGGCGCACATCCCGCTTACGACGGTTACGCCGACGACCGCAAGCCCAGTAACGACGATACTGTTGAACAAATAGCGGCTGATCGGAGTGACCGAAGATTGCGTAACCGCGATCAGGTCCAGGAAGTTGTGCAACGTCGGATGCCGGACGAACAACGTTGGCGGGAACGCGAACAGCTCCTGGAACGGCTTTAAGGCGTTATTGAATATATACACGAGCGGGATCAGCATCAATAGGCTGAATAACGTCATGAACACGACAAGGAATTTTTGGAAGCGGTCCATGCGGAACAGCCTCTGTTGGCGGCGAAACAACGCGGGCCGGCGGAATAGGTTGCTTGTTTTATTCATGACTACTCCTCCTTCGACCCGAATAACGTCCATCCAAGCTTGTTAGCCAAATACATCAGCAGCAGCAAGAAGATAGAAATGGCGGATGCATAACCCATCTCGAAACGGACGAACGCGAAATCGTGCTGGTGACTCATCAACAAATGACCGGCATACTGCGGGGTCGGGTTCTGGCCGGACAACGTCTCTCCGAGAAACCCCGTCTGGAACGTGCCGGTAATCGCCATAACCGCTCCGAACAGCATTTGCGGCTTCATCGACGGGATCGTAATGTACCAAATTTCCTCGAGCCGGTTTTTGATTCCGTCGAGCTTGCCAGCCTCGTACATCTCCGGATTGACGTTCAATATGCCGGCCAGCATCGCCAGGAAGCCGACGCCCATGCTGGACCAGATCGAGACGACGATCATCGAGTCCATCAAATACTGCTTGTCCGTCACCCAAAGATGAGGCTCGCTGATCAAGCCGAAGCTAAGCAGCTCGCTGTTCAAATACCCCATTCTATCGCCGGAAAGTAGAGGCATCCATACGACCGTCATAATAACGCCGGCCGTCATCGAGGGCGTATACATGGCGAGCGTGTACCAGACGCGCCCCTTGCTTGGGAGCTGAGCGATTAGCCATGCGAGAATAAAAGCGGCAATATAGCCTCCCGGTCCAACAATGGCGGCGAACTTGATCGTATTCGGCAACGCGTACTGCAGGAACGTCAGATCCTGGGACAACAGATTAGAGAAGTTATCCCAGCCGATAAATTTCGGCGATTCGACGCCATTGAAGTACGTGAAGCTTAGCAAGAACGCCGCCAATACCGGAATCAGAATAAACGTAATGAAACAGAGCATGAAAGGAGCAATGAACAAATAAGCCAAGCGGTTTTTCCATATTCGTGCGCCTAGACGGCCCAATCTACTTTGAAGCATATTTATTCACGCCTTCCCAAGGATGATCGATTAGCGGCAAATTCGCCCCGCTACGGTACCTATCCGGATCCACTCGGGTAAATTCACGATCTTTGCGGGTCAGTTCTCGGTTGATTTCCTTAATCGACTGCTCAAGCGATACGCGGTAATTCATGCCGTCCACGACGGTGCGATTCCAAGCGTTGTTCAGCTCGCGGTTTAACAAATAGCCGCCGGGAACGTTCGGAACTTCTTTGATCCAAGCCCACGTTTCCAAAATCGCTTTCAAATCGTCTTTCTCCCAAGGGAGTCGAGCAAAGGCGTCCACGTTAGCCGAATTCCAGCGGTAGGCGGGACCGTAGAACGATTCCATCTGCTGTCCGAATTGGTCTTGCACTTCGCCGGACATATACCATTGGAGAAACTCCCAAGCCTGATCCTTCTTCTGCGAATTCTCGCTGATGAGAGAAGCCGTGGAAGGCACGGCTGCCGAGCCGGCGGACCATCTGGCAATCGTGCCGTCCGCTTGCTTCGTTCCCGGAATCGGAGCGGTTCCCCACCAGCCGTCCAGCTCGGGAGCCGCGGATTTGATCTGGATGTACGTATTGAAATCCGCGACCCCGATCGGCATATCCCCGTCGCGGAAGTGCTGATAGAAGCTGGATACCGACATATCCATCCCGTACGTATTGAATAAATCGGTCCATTGCTTGAAGCCCTTGAACGCTTCCGGCGTATCGAGCGCCGTCTTATGACCGTCGGGAGAGAAAAATTCGGCCCCGTTCTGGTAAAAGTATTGAATCATGTCGTTGGAGCTGACGAAGAAATTCATTTTGTTCTGCTGCAACGTCGGAAGCATGGCGATGACGTCGTTCCACGTCTGCGGGACCTTCAAGCCTAACCGATCCAATATATCTTTTCTGTAGAACAGGACGTTGAAAGACTGCGTCTCCGGAATGCCGTAATACCCCCCGCTATAGTACATAGGCAGCAGCGTACCCGGATTGAAATCTGCCATCGTCTTATCGAAGCCCTTGAACTTGGATAGATCCGCCGCGCTGTGACGCAAAGCCATTTCGTACGGGGTGTTCTGAGGCACGCCGATGGCCGCATCCGGCGGGTTGCCCGCGGCGTTAGACATCATTAGCACGGTCGGATCGGAGATCAGATTGATTTTGACCTTGATACCCGACTGCGGCGTGAACAGCTGATCGGACATTTGCTGAAGCAGATTGACGTAATCCCGTCCGCGATACATCCACACGTTCAACACGTCTTTATCCGAAGAAAGCGTCGTTTTCTTGCTGAAGGAGCCGAAGAAATTACCTAACGCCGCGCTCGTTCTCTCGATGAAATCGGCTTGCATTCGCGGTAATTCCGCCGTGACCGGAGCAACGTAAATCCGATCCAATTCGAGCGGCTGGAAAATAAACGATTTAGGCAAAGTAGCGAGATGCTCCATCACTACCGTAACCGAGGATGCTTTGTTCGGAATTTCATCCGGATATTTCAGCAACGCCTCCAAATCCCTGATCGAACCGTCCAGCCCGCGAACGGACTCGTCTCCGCCGTTGATCTGCTCCATCTCGACGCGAAGCTGCTTAAGTTGCTCGGTAACCATGCGAAGACGTTCCGGCAAGTCCGGCATATCCCGCTCGATGAACCAAGTCCGGTTCGTATCGACTTGGTCGGCCGTCAGCCTCTTCAAGTCCGCATCGATCGTCTTCAAAGTAGCGGACAATTTGTTGAGGACGATAATATAGGGTTGTAGCGGCGCATGGGTCGTCTCGAGCGTGATCGTGTGCTCGCCTTTCTCCAAAGCGAACTCGAAAGGAACGCCCTGATCGTTCTGAATCGGGGTAGCGTTCCATCCCTTCGCGTAAGGAAACTTATACGCGTACATCTCGCTGAACGGAATTCGACCGTCGATATATAACGTCCTGAAGGACGCTTTGTTGATGATCCGGTCTTGCTTGCTTCTTAATACCAGCTTGTACCGTCCGCTTTCCGGCACTTGGACTTTCCAGGAAACCGCGTCCGAATTATGGTACGTCATGACGAAGTTGAACAGGAGATGACGTCCGGCCTTCGGACTGGACAACGGGTCGGGATCCGAGTCCATCTGGATCGAAGACACCGTCTTCGCTGACATTTGTTCGGCTTCGAGCACGATCGTCTCAGCCGACGTTCCGCTAGGCCCTTGTCCGTCAATTTCGGAATAGGGCTTAGGCGCGTCGGGCGCCTTCACCTGAAGGGTCGCGATATACATGGCGTCCGAGCTATTGATCCGGATCGTATGCTTACCTGCGGTCAAATACCACTTCAGCGGAGCCGCGTAGGAGCCGGTCGAATCTTTAAGCGGCTGCGTCATCCATCCGCTTACATCCTGCTGCTTGGGCCGTATATGATCGCCGTTATCGTCGAGCTTCAGAGGAAGCTCATCGCGCCATTCCCGCTTCAGCTCCATCGAACGCGCCTCGCGGAAAGGATATGCGCCGTCGATCTGCATGCCGATGACGGCGGGTCTGCCGCCTTCGCCCATGACGGGATGATACGTCAGATCCATTTGGTACAAACCGGCGAACGGGACGTCGATTACGTATTCGATCCAGCCTTCGCCGACGTTGCGCCACGACAGCACGTTCGCCCGTTGATCAAACGTCTCCGTACTCAGCGCGCTTTGCTCGGAGTGAGCAGTCGTTCCGACTGCGTCCACGTCGACGGTTTCCGTATCCGCAACGTCATTGATTCCGGCCTTCTCCCAAGCTTGCAAGGCTTCCGCGTAATAAACTTCCAATAGCGAATTGTCCTTCACTTCCGGAAGCAGATTCAAAGTATAAAGAGCGTCCAAAGACGCCGGCTGGGAAATACCGTTCGAATCGCCCGCCGTCACTCTCGCATATCCCCAGATTCCTAACGCGAGCACGGCGATGACTGCCAAAACCATGAACATGGATTTTTTACTGATGCCGAATTTTCTCAAAGTCATCACCTTCATCTATGCAGTATCAATCCGAGATGCGGACTCCAGAGTAAGGATCGAAGAACAACGCCTTGCTCATCTCGACGGCGACGGTCACTTTGGCGTCTTCGTCGTAAGCATTGCGCGGGCTCGTCCTTACGATCAAAGGTTTTTTGGCTCCGATCTCCAGGTAGAGGTACCGGTCGGCTCCCATCAGCTCGCTGATTTTGTGTACACCCTGCAGGACGCAGCCGGGAAATGCTTCAAGTACGATGCTATCGACGCTAATGTTCTCCGGTCGAACCCCCAGCACGATCGTCTTATCGACGTACCGCTCGAAGGAATGGGCTAGCGCGATTCCTTGAGGAACTTCCAAATCGAAGCGGTTCGTCTCGAAGCGGTAGGACTTGTCGTTTCTGCGTAGATAACCTTCGACGAAGTTCATCGGCGGCGAACCGACGAAGCCCGCTACGAACATATTGGCGGGGGTATTGTAAATTTTCTCGGGCGTGTCTACCTGTTGAATGACGCCGTCTTTCATGACGACGATTCGATCTCCCATGGTCATCGCTTCCGTCTGGTCATGGGTAACATAGATCGTCGTAACCCCAAGTTGCTTATGCAGGCTAATGATTTCCGTCCGCATTTGCACGCGAAGCTTGGCATCCAGGTTGGAGAGCGGCTCATCCATCAAGAACACTTGCGGATCGCGTACGATCGCCCGTCCAAGCGCGACGCGCTGTCGTTGGCCTCCGGATAATTGCTTCGGCTTGCGTTCTAGAAACGGCTCGATTTCGAGAATCCGCGCCGCTTTTTTTACTTTCAAATCGATTTCGTGCTTCGACATCTTGCGGAGTCGAAGTCCGAACGCGATATTTTCATAGACGGACATGTTCGGATAAAGCGCATAGTTTTGAAAAACCATCGCGATGTCGCGGTCTTTAGGAGGAAGATCGTTAACGAGCTCGTCCCCGATATAAATTTCGCCCTCGGAGATATCCTCCAGACCGGCGATCATACGAAGAACGGTGGACTTTCCGCAGCCCGACGGTCCTACGAACACTAAAAATTCCTTGTCGGCGACTTCCACGTCGAAGTCTTTGACGACCGGATCTGTATTTTTACCATATCGTTTGAAGAGGTGATTAAATAAGATTCGCGCCATAAGGTTTCGCTCCCAACTCAAAAAATGACTGATCTAATTATAAAATCCGCCGTGTGAAGTAGGTGTGTGTAAACGCGAAAGGGATTTCCCCAAGTCATATGTGTATGACTTAAGGAAACCCCTCGATTAAGACGGACTATGATTACGCTTCGACGATCGCGATCTCTTTGATCAGAACTTTCCCCGCCGGTCGGCCTACGTTCCAGAAGCCTATGTCTACGGAGCCGCCATCCGGTTGAACTTCGACGCTTACCGTCGTCCATGAATCGGCCGTAATCGCCGCGGTTTGTTGCGTCCCGCCGCTTCGCGCTTGCAGCAATCCTTCGCCGTCTTCAGTTCTGCAGCTTGCCGTAATGCGTAGCTTCTTGCCTCCGCATGGATACGCGCGCAGGATTCCGCTGCCAGCCCCGTGCAACAAAATCGCATCGGCTCCCGACTCCCCGTCCCCACAGCTGTTCCATTGGCTCAGCGCGTTTAAGTCCGATTGTTCACGGTAGTCGCTATCGGCTGGAAGCTCGATCACCTCAATCGAGTCCACGAACACGCTCCCATGACCGCTTTCATGCCGAATGCCGACGAATTTGCCGGGATTCCCCCATGCGTCTCCGCCGACGAATTCCAATTCTGCAATGCCGTAGGCTGCGACGGTTCCCGCAAAATACGCCTTCTGCTCCGTCCCGTCGGCGTCGCGAAGGAACAAGCATGCCTTCACGTCGGGGGATTGCAAGCGCGCTTTGGCGCGAATCACGTTCCGCCGCCCCTTCGTCCACCAAGTGAGCGGAGTGTAAAACTCGTCGCCTTCCCGGCTCATTCGGGTGGATACGCCAGGTTTGATGCTATCGTACGAGAGCCGGAGGTCGCCGGTCTGGTCGCAGCCTTCCAAATCCAGACCGTCCATGCGCAACATCATCATCGTGGTACCTTGCGGAGCCGCTGCGGCCGGTCGCTGCACGAACATGGCCGATGCGCCTTCGCGCTTTAATATTTCGGCGGCATTGCCGTTCTGCAACTGCGCGTATACAGGTTGCTTCGGTAAATCGCGAGCGTCCGTAAGACGCGGCGCGTGCTTCGCGATATCTTCGCGGACCGCGTTGTCGAGCAATGCCACGTTGTTCTCGAACCGCGTATTTTTGTCGTTCTCGTCGTTGATCGCCCGGGTGCCGTCCGTGACGAAGATATTGTCGGTAACGTTCAGATCTTTGACGGTGTCGGCTAAATTATAGTTGTATACCGCGTGGAGCTTCGGTCCTGCGGACAACAAGTTGCGTTCGACGTACATTTTCTCGAACGGAACGTCGCGAGGCGCCGAATAGTTCAGCGGACCGTAACCGGGAATTCGGATCGCATCCTCGAAGGAGACGTTGTAGCGCATGCGGTTATTTTCCCATAGCACGTCGGATGCGGTTCCCCAATATTCGCAGAGCAAATAGCCGGCGCCTTCGTTGCCGTACGTGTAGTTGTACTCCATCAAGCCGTCGCGCACCTCTCCGTCGATGTCCAAGCCATCGCCGTCGATCGCGCCCGGTTGCGTACGATTGTGCCGCGCTATGTTCCAACGGAAGACGACGTCCCGCGCGCCGACGCAGCACCAGATGCCGACCGGTCCGTTAACGTTAGTCTGTCTTTGCGCCCACCCGTTGCCCGCGGCTTCGCAAAACTCGACTACCGAATGGTTCGTGTTGCCGATGACGATTCCGTTGCCGCTATGATTGCCGCGTACAGCATAATCCCCCGCGTTATCGTAGGCTTTGCAGAAGGCGATCGTAACGTTCTCGCTTTCCGGCGTTCCCCCGGAGTATATGCCGACCGAAGCGTTATCGTGGGCGAAGCATCCGATAATTCGCACGTCCTTGGACGAATGAACTTCGATGCCCGCCGCATGATACCCCGTCACTTCCACGTTCTGAACGAGCACGCGACCGCTCCCGCGCACAAGCACGCCGTGGCTATTGTTCAACACCTTCCACCCTGCGCCGATCAGCTTAACGCCAGTCAAGGTCATATCCCGACAGTTTTCGAACACGACGCCGCTTTGGTTGCCCGAGCGGATGACCGGTTGTCCCGGTCCGTAACCGCCTATCGTAACGCCTGTAATATTCGTGAATTGCAGCATGCCTTCATGCACGCAGTTGCCTTCGAGCAGAACTGCTTCTCCATCGGACGGCGCCAACTGCGCAGCCTTAGCCAACGTCCTTATCGGCTTGTCCATCGATAAGCCATCATTGAAATCGTTGCCTCTCGGCGACACGAAAATCGTTCTCGTAAAGTTTGCCGACATAAGATCGCTCCCGGTCTATTCTAATTTTCGCTTAGATTGCTATGCGTTACCCGACTGGGACAACCACCAGGAAACATGCGATATTTCGCATCCGTTCCAATCGCCTTTCGGCGTAAGCTTCAGCCACGGCGTTTCTCCGCCAGCGCTTGGCACGTCCACGATGAGCGCAAGCCACGGGATCGTGCTCCAGACGTGGTGGTCCGGCAATATTTTGACCGGATAATTGGACTCTACCTCGCATTGCTCGAACGGACGATTGCAATAGACGCTCTGGCCATCCCTCTTGAAAGTAGGGAAAAACACCCATTGGCCTTGTCCATTTTCGGATGCCAGCGCATAACGGCCCGTTCCGTCGTCCTTAACCGTATCGATCGGTACGCCGCTTACGCCGGAAGGAAGCTGTTTTTCGCTGGAGAAGATGACTTTGTTGTGCTCCTCCAGGCTAATCCATTGGGCCTCGTATGGAGCTAAATCGAATCGAACCGTCAATTCGCCCTTCGCCGGGTGCTGGACGTTCCACTTATCCGTAACCCGAGCCAATGTCGGATTGTATACGGCAGCATAATCGTCGTGCACGAACATAAACGGCTCATTGCCTGTCGCGCTTCCTACCGTGAACGAAGGAAATGCGCCATCGCGCTTGGGGTGTTCGTCGAATATCGCTTTAAGGAAGACTAAATCCTCGGCGTTCAATAAGCCCAAATCGCCGTAATACCAGATCGCTTTCATGCCGCGTCCGAGACTTAGCAACGCTTGGCTGCGCCAATCGGTTCGCCCCATATAGAAATTGGTCGTCGTCTCGCCGACGAACGTGCCGCAGTCGTCCAAATAATCCCGAGGAACATTCGAGCGTCCGTATTGCTCTAGCTTCTGCGCCGTAAACACGTTCATGCTCGGCCGAATGCCGATCGTCGGCACGGCGCACGGCTTAACGTCTCCGATGTACAAGGTGTCTATGAATTCGAGCCACCAAGGAGAAGCCACGAACCCGTTGAAGGCGGCGAACATCACGTCTGGATGGCTGGCATAGACGTCCGACAGGACGCCTAGGAGCGCCGACGTCTCTTGCTCGAGAATCGCTTGATGCAGCAGTTCTTTGTCGATCGCGTCGGTCAATCCGTGTCCGGTCGCGTCCGTACAATGCAAATTGGTGAAATCAAGCTTGATCAACCGCACGCCCCAATTTTCCACCGCGTTCAGCAGCGCCTTCTTCCAGCGCTCGCCGTGGGAGGCGTGCAAGCAATGCATCTGGTAGTCGTCTTCAACGCCTTCGCGGGCAACGCCGCAATAAATCCCGTCGTTGATGAAATACGTGTTGACTGGGAACCAAAGGCCGAACTTCATCCCCATGTCGCGAAGTTGCTCCGATACCCATGCGAGCCCTTCGGATTCGAAATTGGGCTTCTTCACTTGCTCCAAGCTATGCTTGCTGTACCAGCCGTGATCGATCAAATAATAGTCGAACGCGATGCCGTGTTCCTCGCGCAGCTTCCGCATAAGCTTAAGATTATCTCGGGTCATCTTCTCCGTAAGCTCGACGTTGCGCCCTTGTTCCGCGAGTTCGTCGTGAAGCGCCCAGTCTCCGTATACTTTGACGGTGTTCGGACGGAACTTGGCCGTCGAACGAACATACTTATCCAGCAAGTCGCGCGCATTCCCGGATTCCGATTGTCCGATAACGACCGTGAAGCTATCCCACGACTCACCTTCGGTTAGCTTCATGCCCGGATGTTGGCATAAGCTGACGCTCCGGCCATCCTCGCTTATATCAACCTTTGCCTGCGGGTGTCGGACAGCCGCGAACCGGCTTTCCCCGGCAAACGCCGGTTGCCCCGTTCCACCTCCGCTCCAGCGTTCCGTCGCGGAAGTCTCGTAGACGCTAAGCCCCATTTTGACGATCCAAAACGGTTGCCCGCCCAAATGCGAGACGCGAACGGTTTTCTCGATGACGGAGGCCGTCTCGGCGTATTTGTACCTATAGGCGAAGCGGAAGCGGATGCCCTGCGCTTCAACCTCATAGATGACCGGGCTAGGCAGTTCCTTTCCCGGCATCGGATCGACCGGCAACGCTATGTCCGCTCCCGTCGCTTCCATGCCTTCCGCGTAAATCTTCATTACTGGATTCATGTTCGAATGCTCCTCTCGCGACGAATTAAGGTTTGCGCGCAATTAGCTTAACGCCGTATGGCTCGATTTCCGCTGCGCCCATTAGCTCGCGTCCGGAAAGGCAATCGGAGACCGTTTCTTTGAACGTGACGGACATAGCGCTTGCCGAATAATTAAAGAAGAAATAGAGCTCCTTGCCATCCGCTTCCCGGGCGACGACTTCGACTTCCAGCGGCACTTCAGCCCACGCGGCTATCGGGTCCACGATACCTAGACGGTCGAGCAACGCCGACGTATTGTCCGGCGTAAAATACGCGCCGCAGTAGACGACCGCGCCTTGGCCTACTGGCACGCGAACGATCGCCGGCTTGCCCGCGTAATAATCCTTCGTATAACGCGCGAGCACTTCCGCATTGCCTTGGCGCGGCTCCACGATTTCGTTAAAGGCAGGCGCCGGCCATTCGGTTTCTTCGCCCGTGAACGACATCATGGACGGCTCGTCGCTATCCACCATAGTAAAGTCCGTTATTTCCACGCCGGCCAGCTCTTTGATCACGCCAGGGAACGCCTGCATGTAAGCTTGATTGTCGCGGTCTTTATAGCCGCTTCGCGGACCAAACACAAGCGTTCCGCCTTGTTCTACATAAGCCCGAAGCAACCGCACGTCTTCTTCGTTCAGCAGTTGGGCGTTAGAGTAGAACATTACGGCATATTTCCGGACGAGCTCGTCGGTCTCGCTCAAATGTTGATAGGATAGCTGGTCCACCGTAACATGCCGCTCGTTCAGCGCCTGGTAGATCGATTCGACGCTGCTCCAGCCTTCCCAGGCGGTGAACCGTTCGATTTTCCAATGGCTCTCGTTATCGTAGTCGTATAATTGCGCGGCCGTTGCCTTCACGCGGCTGTTCAGGAGCAGCTCTTTAACCGTTGCAATCTCTTCGCCGAGACGCTTGGCCTCATCCAATCGCCAGTTCGGCTGGTTGCCGTAATGATTCAGCCCGTGCCACAGCGTCTCCGATCCGTACGGTACCGTTCTCCAGCGGAAGAAGAGCACGCCGTCCGCGCCGTTCGCGATGGACTGCCACGCCCATAGGCGCATTTGTCCCGGCTTCGGCGTCATGAGCAAATAATCTTCCGGACCGCTGAGCACGCCGCCGACTTGACCGCCCGGTCCTGCTTGCTGCTCCAGAATCAGAAATTTCTCGGAATGGCCTCTTACGCGTCCCAATGAAAGGCCCATACCGCGATCGCGGAAGTGCTTAGGACGATCTTTGCGCTTTAACGCGAACGCCGGATAAGAGTCGTAAGACATGAAGTCGAGCGCCTCGCGGGTTAATTTCTCATTGTCCAGGTTGCTGAACAACCCGTTATGGGTAATGAACTGGTGCGGCGCCGCAGCCTTGAGAATATCGTATTGCACGCGCGCGAAGTCGACGACCGTATCAGATGTAAATCGGTAGAAATCAAGCAGCAGGCTCGGATTGTGGTAGGTAGCCGTTGGACGAGGCAAGTAAACTTGGCCCCAGTCGGTGTAAGTTTGCGCCCAAAACGCGGTGCCCCAAGCCCGGTTGAGCTCGTCTAGACTTCCGTATTTCAGTTGGCACCATTCACGAAACGCGACATGATCGCTTTCGGCAAAGCTAACGTCCATATGGCAATTGAATTCGTTATCGATTTGCCAACCGATGACGGACGGATGATCCTTGTAATGCTCCGCCATCTGGGTGACGATTTTGCGGCACAAGTCCACGTACACCGGCGAAGTATAGTTATAATGGCGACGGGAACCGTGCGTCATCGCGTCCCCTTCGAAGTTGACTCGCAGTACCTCGGGATACTTTTCGGTAAGCCATGCGGGAGGCGTATACGTCGGCGTTCCCAGAATAACCTTCAGGTCATGCTTGACGCAGAGCGCGATGGCCTGGTCGAACAGCTCGAAGCTGTATCGGCCTTCCTCGGGCTCCCATACGTTCCAAGCCCCTTCGCCCATGCGGACGACGTTCATCCCCATTTCTTTGATGCGCCGGAAATCGTCATCCCACATCGATTGCTCCCAGTGCTCCGGGAAGTAGCAAACCCCATACAGAAAGTGCTCGCCACCGTATGATTTATGTACTTTCACGTAAGTTCCTCCTTCTTTGTCCTGCCATCTACCCGACAGTATACAGGATGCGGTGTGAACAAGATGTAAAGCATTCTCGGCTTTCTCCATCCGCAATCGCGACCCCTTTCGCGCATTTCGGGAATAAAAAAAGGCGCATCCCGCGCCTCTTTCTTCGTGCTTATTTGCCGCTGTTTTCTTGAATTTTTTTGGCGGCTTGGTCTTGCCACTCGGTCAGTAGCGTGTTCGTGTCTTTTTCCATTTTGGCCAAGTCGTACACGCCGTTCCACAAAATATCGAATTCGAAGTTGCGAACCGGCGGCTTCGTGGACGGATCGGCTGGCGGATATGCGAACATCGCTTTCATGTTCTTGCCGGCAAACCGCGGATCCTCGGTAGCGTACGCATCTTGGATTGCCGGATTCGTGAGAATCGGACCGCCCCATGCTTTTTTGGATAGCAGCGTTTGATAGTCTTCGCTAATCAAGTAGCTGAGTACTTGAACGGAAGCGTCCGGATATTTACTTACCGGGCTTACGGTCAATACGTGAGTGAACGGTGTCGGCGCAACGCCCGGGTTTTCCGGCAGTTGCGGATACGATACGAGATCCCAGTTAAAGCCGGCGCCCTGGTCTACAGCATCAGCCAAGTTACGCGTGAAGTCCCAATACGGATACATCGCGACGTTTTTATCGTTCAGGAAGGCGCTTCCCCACATGAGCATTTTACCGGAACGTTCTTGCGGATCGCTCGGATAGTTGCCCGGAATCGAAAGAATCGTTTTAACGCGGTCCATCCATTGTTGATAAACCTCTTTGTTAAGCGTCGAGAACGTCGGTTCCACGGTATCCGGTACGTCGCGCTTGTATTGGTCCAGCAAAGTAAACGGATAGTCGAAGTCTAATCCGCGATATTGAACGCCGCCTTCGTTGCGCGTCACTTGTTTCGCGAGATCGACGATCTCGTCCCATGTCATGCTGTCTCTAGGATATTCGACGCCGAGTTTATCGAAGATGTCTTTGTTGTAGAACAAAGCGTCCGGAATCATCATATACGGCATGCCGTATAGCTTTCCGTCTCGGCGGTTAATGTCTTTGATCAGGTTCGGTTGGATTTGGCTTAGATCGATGCCGTATTTGTCGATGAACGGTTGAAGATCGAATTCAAGCTTTTTGGGCATGAGGTCTTCATCGATTTTGGTGATGCCTTGCAAATACATGATGTCCGGAACGATGCCTTGGCTAATATCCTCATCGTTCATCTTATCTACGAAATTCAATTTAATGTTCGGATACTTGGCTTCCAGCGGAGCTTTGATCGTCGTGTTGAAAGTATCTTCGCCGAACGGATAATAGAAAGATAGTTCTACGTTATCGGTCGGGAATTGCGCAACCTCTTGCGAAGCCGGAGCGGATGCCGACGCCGATGGCGCCGCGGAGCCTGCCGGGCTTGCCGAGGGAGTGTTGGATGCGTTATTGTTGCTGCCGGAACAACCGGTAACCAATCCGGCGATCAGACCGGTCATAACGGCGCCGCCTACGATTTTATACAATGCTTTGTTCATGGTTAACCCCCCAATTAGAAAGTCGGTGCCTATCTTCTGTATTCCTTTTCAAGTATAAACGCCTTCTTGTGAAATTGATGTGAACAATAATTTGAAATAAAAAGGAGGGTAGCAAGCCCCTCCTTCTCGTTTGTATCGTATTATTTCTTCTTGCCGGTCAATTGCACGGTGCCGATCAACGATGCTTTTTCCCAAGCGTCATCGGACTTCGAATGCCAGGACAGCTTGGCATGCTTGTCTTTGCCGTCGTCGTTATCGTTGAGCATGACGTCGAAACCGATTTTTTTGTAGGTGCCGATTTTATTGCCCAAGACGTTCTTCCAAGGAATAGCGTATTCGACGATATAGCCCTTGTCCGTATCGGTTTGTTTAAACTTAGCGCCTTTTACGTCAGGGGTTGCCCAATTGTTGCCGGTCCATCCAGCCATCTTGTCCGAGCCATAGCCCAATTGCCATACGCTGTCGTTAACGCCCATACCGTTGTCCTTGCTGTTGTCCGGATCGATATACAGCTCAATGCCGTCGCCTTTAGGTGGAGCGATGTCTTTAACCTTCTTGTTGTCGGTTACTTGGACCAGGATGTAAAGGTTTTTGTCGTCCCACATCGCTTTCCACGAACCGGACAAATCCGCTGCGTCTTTAGGAGCCGTGAATTTGTTTCCAGGCGTCGGAGCCGGGAAGTTTTCTATTTTGTGTAACTTGGCGGTACTCCAAGCCTTGTCTACTTTGCCGTCGATAACCGGAGCCTTTTGAGCGTAACCGATGCTGGCGTCGGCAGGTGCAGCGGCACTAGCAACGCTTGCCACACCGAAAATCAATGCAGAGGATACAAAACCCGTAACGCACTTTTTCAGACTTTTCATTGGACATGACCTCCATGGAATAATTATCTACTTACCCTTGCATTATAAGAAAACGGATGTGAATATCGCGTGTAGGTTTGTAAGCGCTTAAATCGAAAACGCATGTTTTTATTCCGCTTGCACTCCGAAAGTCTTGTTAAGATGAAGTCCCGTTTGTCTTAACGGCGATTCGACCCTCATGGCCCACACCTTCTCCAACTCCTTCAGCATCTCGGGTTCGGCGCTTAAGGTGCCTGTCTCGTCCATCATGGTCGGCCCGTCGATCGTCCTATACACGTTTCCTTGGAACGATCCGAACTCCGCTTCTTTGACATGGACCCCCGAGCCTTTGAGGATGAAAATATTGTTGCTGAACCTGGAGTCGGGCATTGCCCCGACGACGCACCCTCGTCCGTGTTCGTTATAAATCACGTTGTTGTGAATATCGCAATCATAGATTCTGCCGTCCGCCAGATACGTATAGATCCCCGAGTTATGGTCTCCTTGGCCGTCGTTCTCGCTTATGCAATAACGAATGGTGTTGTTCACGACCGGATCTCCGCCGCCGTACTGGCAAAGCAAATAGCCGCAACCATTGTTCTCGTAGGCATAATTAAACTGCATAAGGCTGTTCGTCGTTCCGCCGTCAAAGTCGAAGCCGCCACCGTCTCTTTGAGGGGACCGGTTATGATGGGAGATACAATATTGTATCGTAACTCTGTCCGCTCCGCAGGCCGTCCATATGCCCACCGGCCCGTTGGAGTTGATTTGCTGCATATCCCACCCGTTCTCCGCGGCTTCGCAATACTCCACCATTGCGTCTTGAACGTTGAAGAGAACAATTCCGCTGCCGCTGTGGTTGTCCGTGATCGTCGGATCTCCCGGATTGTTGATCGCTTTGCAATAGCCGATATAGATTTCGTGCGATCGTCGTCCGAAGGTTGTGATTCCGGCGTACCCGTTCTCTTGGGCTAGTACGTGCGTCAAGCGAATGTGCGAACAGCCGTCTATGGCAACGCCGGCTTTTTGAAATCCCGTTGCTCTGACCTGATCAATGTCAATCTGGCTGGAATCGATCAGCCCTATTCCGACGCCTTGTCTGTTCCCCGCGTTCCGCCCTGCTCCCCGCACGTCGATAGACGTTATCCGTACGCCGTTGCAACGATCCACTACGATTCCCGATCCGGCCCCCCCGTCAATCAGCGCGCGGTCGTCACCGAAAGAACAAATGACAACCGGTTCTTCCGCGGTGACATCCTTGATGCGAACGGTGCCCGCGAAAGATTTGCCTCCTTCAAAAAGGATCCGATCGCCGCTATTATATTTTTCTTCGTTCACCCTATCAATCGTGCTCCAAGCTTCCTGTGGCGATTTGCCGGAATTGCGATCCTCGCCATTTAGGCTTACATAATAATCCATTTCCCTACATCCTCCTGTCGGATATCCGTTGAAAATGATCTCGACTTGATGATAATAGGTTCGATGTAAAGATAGTGTGCAATAAAGCCGGCAAGGAATCACCGCGTAACGATTGAACATTAGGAGCACTAACTCTACTTGTGTGGATTCCTCGACTTTCAGCAATACTAAAGAGGATAAAATAGGCAATCATCCATGCCAGGAGGACAAGCCGTGGGACCGATCGGCAACATTTACTGGAACGACATGCGCAAGCTTTGGACCAACACCGCTGCCGCGGTCGTCATCCTTGGTCTCGTTTTTCTTCCGTCTTTGTATGCTTGGTTCAACATTGAAGCGTCGTGGGACCCCTACGGCCATACCGAAGGACTCAAGGTCGCAGTGGTGAACGAAGACGAGGGGACGACTGTTCGGGGAAGAAACATTCGGCTCGGTGACGAGATCGTGACGGCTTTGAACTCGAATAAAGCGATCGGTTGGGTGTTCATGGACGGGGAGCAAGCGTTGGACGAGGTACGCCATGGGGATATCTATGCCGCGGTTACGATTCCGAGCGACTTCTCGGCCAAGATCGCTACGGTGCTGGTGGGCAAACCGCAGAAGGCGGAAATCGGCTATACCGTTAACGAGAAAATCAATGCCATTGCTCCGAAGATTACGGCCAAAGGGGCGAGCGGTATCGTCGAAGAGGTCCGCGGCAAATTCGTGAAGACAGCGAACGAAGCGATTTTCAGTGTGCTCAATGAAATCGGCGGCGAGCTTCAGACGAATAAGCCCGCGATCGAACAAGTGCGAGATACCGTATTCCGGCTAGAATCGATGATTCCCGAAATCAATCATTCCATCGAGGTTGCGCAGAACGATGTAGCCAAAGCGGAAAAGATCGCTCGCAAGGTGCAGGACGATCTTCCGGTCGTAGAGCAGCTTGCCAAGCAAGGCGCCGACGCCGCTTCCCGTACGGCGAATTTTCTTGAGAGCAGCTCAATTGCGCTGGATACGGCAGTTCCGGATTTTAAGCAGACATTACAGCGGCTCGAGGAAACCGCGCGCTACATAACGGAAACTGGCGCAGCTCTACAAGCAGCTCTTGCCGATCATCCCGAGCAAGTTGCAGACCTTCCAGACCTTGCGATCCCGAGACTTACGACAGCCGTCGGCACGTCGAAAGGACTCCTCCAAGCACTCGAAGGGTTGAATAAGCTCGGAGCTGAACAACCTTTGTTGTCTTCCGCTTCAACCCGGGTTCAATCCGTATATGACCTTCTTGAGAAGCAGTTGCAGGCGGCTACCAGTATTCGCGAGGCGCTTGCCAATAACAAAGAGCCTTCGCAGACGTTAGCGCACAAGATTAGCGACCTCTCCGGGCGCGCTTCTTCCGAGCTTACGGAAATATTAAAACGTTACGACGCTGAGATCGCGCCAGGAATCAGACAAGCCGCAGACCGCGCTAAGGTCGCTGCGCACGAGGCGCAACGCGTGCTGACCGACGCCGTTGCGGGACTTCCTGACGTGGAAGGGATAGTGAGCGATGCTAGCAAAGGATTGGTTCGCGGTGCTGAAGAGTTAGCGAGGATCCGCCAGGCGATGCCCGCGGCGGAATCGAAAATCGAGGCGCTTGCGGATCGGATCCGCCAGCTAGAGAAAGAAGGGAATTTGGACGAGCTGATCGCTTTGCTTACGCGCAGTGCCGAGCAGGAGAGCGATTTTTTCGCCGAACCGGTCGTTCTGAAGGAGACGCGATTATATCCCGTTCCGAACTACGGCTCGGCGATGTCGCCGTTTTTTACTACGCTATCGTTATGGGTTGGAGCCCTGCTGCTCGTGTCGTTGATCCCTGTTGAAATTCACGGATCTGCAGTCGCGTACGAAAGCTATCAGGTCTATTTAGGCCGCTACCTTACTTTCGCGACGTTGGCCATAGCACAATCCATCATCGTAACCTTCGGAGATTTGTTTCTATTGCACGCCTATGTGGCGGATAAGCTACCTTTCGTTCTGTTCGGCATATTGCTTAGCGTCGTATTCATGTTCATGGTATACACGCTCGTCTCCGTCTTCGGCAACGTCGGCAAGGCTATCGCGATCGTGTTGCTTGTCCTCCAGCTCGCCGGATCCGGCGGAACGTTCCCGATCGAGGTGCATGCTCCCTTCTTCCAAGCGATCCATCCTTTCCTTCCGTTCACGTACGGTATCAGCCTCATGCGAGAAGCCGTCGGCGGAATGCTGTGGGATATAGCGGTGCGCGATATGGAAGCTATAGCTATCTTCGCGGGAATAGCTTTCGTGCTGGGAGTCGTGCTGAAGGAACGGATTAATAGAGCATCGGCCGCCTTGGTGCGCAAGGCGAAAGAAAGCGGCCTCATCCATTAGGACGGGGATTTCCTCGCTGCCAAATAATGATAAACCTCCGACGGATACATGTTCAGCGATTGCATCAACACCGCGCAAAACCCGATCGTCTTGTCCAATTCCTCGTTGCCGTCTGAAAGCAGCAGTTCCCGCTTCCGAAAATATTCAGTCAACCGATTGTAGGGTTCCTCGTATTCCGGCGAGACCGGATACGCGCACTCATGAACCATCGTCATCAGTTCGCATGCACCCTTCACTCTCTTGAAATACTGCATTTTCGCCTGAAGGACATCCGGATTACCGTCTACCGTCTCGAACGCAGCCGCCAAAAACTTCTTGTTTTTGCGGAGCGACTTCCAATCTTGCGAGTCCAGTTCAATCTCGAACGCCTCGGCGACCTCGTCCTGCAGATCGTCTAGCAACGGGAATCTAGAGGCGTATCCGAGACTTTCGATGAGTCCCGTGTAATACCAAAGCTGTTGATCGCGCCCCCGTTTGAATCTCGACCAAGTTTCCGGACCATGTTTGTCCAAATCACGTTTAATCGAACGTATGTTATGCAGTTTATCGGCGCAAGCGACCATCCGAATTGGAAGCGATGCATCTCTCAAGTAATCTAGCGTATGTTGCTTGCGCTCCTCCCAAGTCGCCGATTTGTCCGGCTCGGAGCAGCCTTCCACGATTTCTAGCACGACGGGACCGAATTTTTTCAGCAATTGCTCGCTGCTCGTATCCGTGTCTTCAAGCGTATCATGCAGGATGCCCGCGGCGACAACCTGTTCCTTGCAACCTGCCCGCTGCAAAATCATTCCTACGGCATAAGGATGACTCACGTAGGGGATCTTCGTTCCTTTACGCGTCTGCTTGCGATGGGCATGGGCGGCAAATTCGATTGCACGATCGATAAGCGTCATTGGAACACCCCTTCTTCATCGTTAATGTTACATTTCTCTACAAAATAGAAATCCCCTCCTATTTCCATCAATGCCGAACCTATTGTAGACGGTGTACCCTTACGAAAGCATACACTTGATCGGAGATCGTGATCGTAACTGCATCCGTCTTCACGGTCCCATTCGAATAAGTCGCCGTAAAAACGAACGTATAAGCTCCGTCTTCTAATTGCAAGAAATCAATATTCGTGTCGGCACTGCGTAAAATACCGCTCCAGCTTGTTCTTCGAACGGCATCGTTCGCGGATAATGTCTTCGCGTTCCCGTCGAACATGCTAACGGTAACGCTGACTGCTTTCGTGCTTGAAGCTCCGGTATCCGTCGTCCCCGCTTCCAAAACGAATGCTTCGCCAGCCCAGAACGTGTCCGCGGATCGATCCGGGTTATGCTTCGAATTGTAAACTTGACGATTACTCTCCCATTCCGGCGTATGCTTAACCGTGCCTATCACCGAAAGCGCTTCGACGCGAATCGTCTTCATGATGGACACAGGTGGAGCCGTCCCGTCGCTTACCGTCATAGATACCGTCCAAAGTCCAGGAGTTAGCATGCGCAAAGAAGGTCCGCTATGTTGGAGATAGGGAGCATTCCTTTGATAGTTATAAGACTGCCTTGTTCCTGTTGGCGAGGTTATCTCGTAGGCCACTTGTAACGCGTCTTGATCCGGATCGTCAACCGCCGTACTGAACTGAACCATATCTCCTTCGTACACCGGCGAAGGCGACCAGCTGAAATCTCCAGTCGGCGGTCGGTTGTTAATGACATGGATTACTTTAGAAACAACTTGGACATTCCCGTTCGGCGTTCTAGATGTCCATTCGAATGTATAATTGCCATCGGGTATCGTCGGAACGGTGTAGGCCGCAGATACCCACGTCTTGCTTCCAACACCAGTCGTCGCGGTTACCGTGCCCGTCAAGCTAATCGATTGCTGATAAGAAGTTCCCTTGAACAACTTAACGATTGTTTGGTTGGGATACTCCGTTGTTATGGCCCGAATGGTAATTGGATCCTTGGTGACGATATCCGTTACATCTGTCGCCGTTGCGCTATCGACGCGCGGCACAAGATTAATCGGCGTTAAAACCTTCATACTAAAGTCTTGGTACGCTGAAGTCCCATTTACACCGTTAGCTTGAATTCGATAATTATAAGTCCCATCTGGCGTTGTCGCAGGAATGGCCGTCGTGTAATCATCCCAGCTAATGTCGCTACCACTCATCGTTCCCGTGAAATATGAAACGGTTTTGTTAATGTAGCTACCCATTAAGAACTGCAAGTTGACGCTTAACGGGAATCGCGTCCAAAGCTCGTAACCTGTTACGCTTTCGCTCGCCGGTACACCACCTGCGATAGTGAAAGTAGAATCTGTTGCTTTCAATTTTGCCTTGAGCTGCGGTGGCGGTGTTGCAGCCAGCACAAAATCTAGCCCGAACGGATCTGACCAAGCGCCTTCAACGTCTTTTACCGTGTATTCCAGGTGATAGCTACCTGGCTGCAGCTCGTCCGGAATTTTGTAATACCATTCGCCATTGAACTGGTACCGGATTTTACGTTCTACGATACCTCGAGCAACCGGATCGCTAACGTTGTGATCTAGATCATACGACTTATCTACCCACGTCGTTTTGTAACAGCTGCAACCCATATTGTACGTCCAGTCGAGAGTCGCCAGCGCAAATGGTTTGCGATGCACGCGGATAACCGTTTCAGCTTCATTGGAGTAGTAACTGTATTGCGCGAGCTTCGGATCCGTAGAAGGCTGATCTTTGACTCGCCTGTAAATCGTGTACTCCCCAGGGTAAGCGAAGCTTGTTTTTAACGTCTCCGCAGACCAACCGGTAGGATCGTATGCCGCCTTCGCAAATGCTGCATGTCCGGTCGGATTGTCATAGAAATTCTCGTTATGGACGTACATCGTCTGCTTTTGAATGATCGGATCAAGTTCCGGATCCTTCTCGTCCGTAAGCAGAGTAAATGCCTCGTTCACTTGCACCGTCTGCGTCGCCGTTGGTGGATTACGAGATGCAATAAGATCAACGACACTTTGCACAATCGCCTCTATCGGCTGGCCAGTATTGGCAATATAGTCAGCTGGTGAAGATTGCGATTGAATCCCTGATGTGCCGACGAGAATAACTCTGGCATCCGACAAGCCTTTAACTTGGTTAAAGTCCGCAAGCTCATTAACGATTCCGTCGGAGATGTAAATCACGTATTTGGTCGAAGTCGTTCTCGAAAATGGATTCGTTAACAGCTGGCGCACGTCTTTACTGATGGTACCTGAGTAATAACCGTAATAATTGCTTACCCATCTCCAATCATACTCATGGTATGATTCTTGCCATGTTCTAGTTGCCGATCCAGAGTAGTGTGCTGTATAGAGTGTGGAACATGACCCATTTTTCCTACTGGTGTCGGTGCTTGGACATCCGCTTGAAGGACTGGTATAGGTTCTGCTTAAACTACCCTTATAACCACCACTATCATAGGCGTAGCTGTCGCCACACGACCCAGTAAAACTCTCCGTCCCATGACCATCTTTGTCATAGGAGACATTTTGGGTATTCGTGCAAACTGCTTCTTTCGTTTGCGTATCTGACATATCTTTGAGCTTGTCTGATCCGAAATCTTGGTTCGAACCATTATCGGTTATGGAGCTTCGGGTAAGCACTCCACAATAACCGTTATTGCAATAATTAGTTGATGTCGGCGGGTAGCTCTGACCTGTGACATTGGTTGTCGAAGCAGGTTGCGTGTAAGTGTAGGTGTGCATGTCCCACAGACTTACGTAAGGATCTATTCCTTCCTTCCGCAGTTCGTTATTAATCGTTACGCCATTACTTTTTAAGTAATCGATCTTTGCTTGCGCCAAGTTTTTGTCGGCAAGGAAGTAAGTGTCGACTTGCTCCTGCTTGGTAGGAATGTCCGTGTAGATATCGCTGTATGGAATGTAGTTATTGATTTCAAATTCAAATTGCTTTGTTGTCTGCCGTTTATCAGCTGCAGTTAAATATTCAGGGAACGTATCTTGGCCATAATTTTCATTGACCATCACGACGATACGATATTTTCCTAGCTTTGAGATCGGCGGTTTATACTGTGGAACTGGGCTCGTAAACGAGTCGATGAGCTGCGTGTACGTCTCATCCCCCGCCGAGTCATAGTAAACCTTAAAACTTTGGTTAGATATCACGTCGCCATCGGTACTTACCGCATCATAAGAAGGAGTAAGCGCATCCTCACGGCTGATTTCACTAGAGTAAGGATAAAAGATTACGGCAGGATTCTCGTCGCGAAGCACGCTAAATGGCAGGACATAGGCTTCTGACGTTCGACCTAGCGCATTCTTAACGGTGAGCGTAAGCTGATACCGGCCAGGTTGTTTATATAGAAATTCTTTATGCTGCGCTTGGTTAACTTTTAATCTCCGATCGGCATCGCTACTTTCTCCTAGCGCCGACCAAGACCATTGCCAATCGACTAATGGATAAGTAGCTTGCACATAAGCATCAACCGCTTGCGCCGATGTGTCATCTACCGTCATCTTGCGGTTCTCCTTAAAGGATCCACCCTTTAAGAGAAACTGTGCCGTTGGTACCGTATCGTGCACGTAAACATAGCGTACGCTTTGACAGCCAGGATCATAGCCTGCCGGATCCTCTATGCGAGGGTCGTTAGTCGGAAATGGAACCCACTGAACCATGATTTGATGAATTCCGTCGAGGTCATCACCGAATACATAGTTTCCGCTAAAGAAATCAGCATCGCTTATAAGTCTTCCATCCAGAAATACTTTGCGAGATTGGACTTTGCTAGCGTCCGTCTGATCTGATGCGCCATAAGATACAATGTCGAATGCATCTTTAGGGATTGTAGCAGCACAGGAAAGCAGAGGCGGTAATGCCGGATCTGGATCTGTTATCACTCTATGAGGCAAATCCGGAACAAATATCGGAACCGTGTCTTTAAAATAAATCGTATAGCTCGCATCGCCTTTATCAAACGTCATGGCAACATTCTCAGATTCATAATGTGTCTCTGCATGTAACTGTATAAAGACTTGATCATCGATAGAGAAGTCATTCTTATTGAAAGTGATTGCACTATCGGTAAACCTTCCGATCTGACGATCGTTATCGAAGATAACTTTGCCGTTCTGATCCGTCTTATAGGTGTTTACGATCGGCGTCTTACCCGCAATGTTGTAGGTAATCGTGAATTGCCAGTAGTTCACATCACTTCGGGTATAGTATTCAAGCTTCCGGAATCGATCCTTGAACATCACGTCGTCGTCACTCGGGTCAACTTTGCGATCGTCGTTGATGATAGAAGAAAAATCGAAGGACCATTTCCAATTTTCCGGTGCCGTTCTTAAATCGACTTGGGTCTGACTTGCTGTACTTGAGATAACCCATTTTTCGTTGAGTGTTTTCGTAGGCTTAACAGTTGTACTCTTCATCCCAGGCTTCTTTTTGCTACTGCTCTTTAACCGATCTATAGCAAACTCTTGGTACCAAATACTGCCGTCAGAACGTTGGTTAAGCATGCGCCCTTGGCCGCCAGCCCACGTGGACGGTGTTTGTTCTACGTACATGTAATCGAACAAATTTCGTTTTGTTTTATTACCTTCTGGATCCTTCGGATAATCATTTTTCGTTTCAATAATCCCACCGTTGAAGTTATTGACATGTATGATTTTATTAACAGCGTCAATGGTGTTTTGTCCTTTAGAATATATATCTTTCGCATCAGTAAGGTTATTACCAAACAATTTTAATGGCGAAAATCCGCTTGGTTTATTTTTATTTGAACTTGGAATAACCGTGCTATCCCATGGCCGATAAATCCACATTTTATCTTCCGGATCCACATTGCTCGCTGCACCGCCATCACGAGGGAAATTATTATTCGCGTAAAGATTTCCGTTTCGATCGTATCCGTGATAGCGATACTCGCCTTTTTCTCCGGTGTCTGAACTTTTGTAGTACGGATGCTTAACCGGTGGATTGTCCCCCTCTAGCTTCTCGTATGTATTGGGGTGTTCCTCTCCCTCAAGATCCAACCAACGCGACTTGAAATCTGTTGATTTCAAGTTTACTTCCGCAAGTTTGCCGTAAGCGACAAGTTTCGTCTCATCGTATAGCTTTTGGTTAAACAATTTCGTTTTTCCTGACACAAGTATGCAGCGATCAAAACCTGGCGGCGGCTTAAGTTCTGTATGACCGGCGTTACAGTCCACGACATTATCCGTTGTTGCTGCTGAAATGGGTTGCGCAACAACAGATAAAATGGAGGCTAAAAAACCGAGTAGCAAGGTGAAAGTAATGTATCTATCTCTACGCCCTCTGCGTCCTATCATTTGCTAGTCCTCCTATTTATCTCCGTATGCGCCTATCGAAATACTGATCGCATCTGCATTTGAAGGGGCATAAAGTAAAATATCCCGCCGTTCAAGCGTTTTTTTAACATCTACTGCTTGCCCTTTACGGTTTGCCGCGATAGCACTTTCGATCATTTTTTTAACCGGTGCAGAGTCTTTATAGAGTATGTCTATCATTTGATAAAGAGGTTTAAGAGCTCTCTCTGCATATCCATCAACCGTTATGAGATTAAGCGTATAATTGTTGCCCGTAAACGAGATATACATATCGGTGTAAGTCCCCGTGTCTGACATATCTACGTAATATAACTGATGAAAAGCTTTTGCTTTTTGATCTGCATTTTCATAATAACTAAGTCCGGCATTTTCTTCATCCGTCGACCCTTGGTAAGAAGATTGTGCGGCGCGAAGTTTGTCATACACTACCTTCATTTCTTCATTTGCAAATACAAACACTCTGCTTTGATAACCTGGATTCGTGACCATGGAGTACGGAACACCTTTTAGACTTACATTAACCTTACTTCTCTTAGATACATCTGGAAGCAAAGCCACGATCTTCACGGCTTCTGCACGGGTAATCGTCGTAGTTGGATTAAAGTAACCGTTACTGCCGACCATAATGCCACGAAGAGCAACACTTGCAATTTTCCTTTGCGCCGCTAGACCATTTGCACGATTCAAGTCTTTAAATAACTGTGGACCGGCAACATCAGCATATCCAAAATCTATATTTCCATGAAAGTAACTATCCAAATTATCGATCATGTATGCGGCATCTAGGCGAGTGAGTTTATCATCGTAATGCTTTTCATATTCATATTCGTGTATTACACCCATGGCCTTCGAGCTTTCTGCGTAGTTGATATACCATGGAGTGCCTTGCGTGAAGCTTACACGTGGATCATATAATGCTCTCCGTGCCCAATCGGGCACCAACGCTTCTAACGATCGATTCCAATGTATTCTCCCGTCCGGATCCTTTTCCGACATCGAGAGGAAGATCATCTTCAAAAACTCTGCAACCGTTACCGGATCGTTTGGCTTAAACGTTCCATTCGAATAGCCATTCACGATCCCCTTCGCGACAGCTTCGTTAATATAATCGTACGCCCAGTGGGTTGCAGGAACATCCTTAAAAGCAGGCGTGCTCGCCTTATCCTCTGCATAAGTGGGTAGAACTGCGAGAATGACTAGAACTACTAATATAGCTGCGATTTTTTTCATTTGGATGCTCTCCTTAGAGTTGAATTAGGCTTAGCACGCATTAGAAAAGCACCACGAAACAAGGGGTCTCCTTGAATGCGCGGTGCTTCCGGCTGCGGTATGTTATTCATTCAAACCATATGCAAACAATATACCATTATTAGACATTATTTAACAACCGCTAATTAGGATTCCGAATCCCATTGGAACTGCGCGCCGCAAAATGGCACAAACATAAGCTTCGTTTGCCCGATTTCGATAACGTCCCCTGCTTTTAACTCTTCCGCGGCAATAATCTCCTCGTTGTTCAAATAGACGATGCCGCGCCCTTCGCCGGGGAACACTCGGAATAGGCTTTTCTTCGGGTTGTAGCTGACGATCGCATGATTTTCGCGGGATATCGACTCATCGCCGGAAATTCGTACGTCCATCGACTCGCCGCGGCCGATAAAATTGCGCTCGGTACGCAAGCGATAATCTTTGCCTTTATCGGCGCCTGAGATGCAGACGAGCCAGCCTACGACCGGATCGATGCCGAGCTTTTTGCGATACATGCCGACGGTTTTGCCTTCATCGCTAGCGATGGGCGATGCAACCGGACGAGGCGATACGAGCGGAATCCCCGCCTGAGGCTGCGGCATAGTCTGCTGCATGCCCCCGTTACCACCGCCATCGACCTTAACGCCGCAATGCGGGCAGAAATTATGCTTTACCGGATCGAAAAAATGACCATTGGCGCAACGAACATTTTGCATGCGATTGCCTCCCTATGAAAATGTACGGCTTCGCTTATAGCGCTCCGTCTTTGAACAGCGTGAAATAGGTGTTGCCCGCGTCGTTCGAATCGACATCCAGCACGAGGATATCGTTATGTCCGTCGTAGTCGAAATCACCGAATAACGGTGCTACCGCAGCGCTGAATCCGGACAAATCGAAAATTTGCCGACAGACCAAATTCTTCTGCGCATCATCCCACTTCCAAACTCTTCCTTGAAGGACGCCGTTCACTTCGCTGACGGTGACGACCTCGTACGTCCCGTTACCGTCGATATCGGCGGTATGGAAATTGGATGACAGAATACCTTCTCCGAACGAGAACAAGGCCGTTTCTTCAAAGTTGCTGCCGTTCCACTCGTTCGCGTGAATCGTGCCGTCTTCTCCCCAGTAGAGCAATTCGCTGATCCCGTCGCCATTCAAATCGGCCAGTTGCATGTTATTTGGGTATTTCTCCAGAGTCAGCGCTTCCGAACTCGGATTCGATGATACGTTATACGTGATGTAATAGGTTCCGTCTCTAGTGGTAAGGGCCGCAACATCGCCGACGGAATCGCTATCCAACCGTCCGTAAGTTACTTCGAGAAGTTGTTCATCCGTCTCGATAAAGTTATTTACAGGCGTTGTTCCTTGATCCATTCCCATCTCGTATATTTTATTGACTGCAATCGCCACGAGCGTATCCGTGCCGTTGCCCGGTGATCGAGCGAGACCAATCACTGACTCTGGCACGTCGTATATTCCCCATGCCGTAAATCCGTTTCCGTTCCATTTGAACGCGGTCACCTGCGCACTTCCGTTGTCTAGCGGATATCCGAGTCCCAACTCGACGGTTCCGTCACTATTCAAATCGGCAACCTGATAGGTAGAAAGCGGATACGTCTCGAACACGCCGGATGTTTGAGCAAAATATTGTTGATCCGCGGTCAACTCGCCTCCGGTATCCGGTTCGGCGGATGGCGTCGGTTCCACGGACGGAGACGGTTCGACGAGATCATCGGACGGTGCAGGCGACGGTTCTTCTTTCTCTTCTCCCAAGCTGACCGTCAACTCGACGACATCGCCGGATTCCATTGTCGTGCCTGAAGACGGGGACTGTTTAATAACCTCCCCTTTGTCGTACTTGTCGTTGTAATCTTCCTCGACTTCGTATTTAATCCCCTTACTCCGCAGTTCCTTGCGTACGTCGGCGATTGCCATGCCTTTATAATTGCCGATCTTCTTGTCTTCGCCGCCTCCCGAGATGTAAAAGAACGCGCCGATTCCAAGACCAACGACGACTAGCGCGGAAATCAAACCGATCCAGAGCCCTTTTCTCGATTGCTGCGGACGCGGTTGCGGATTGTACGATACATAAGGGGCGTTTGACTGAGCATGCATTGGTGCTTGTTGATACGGTTGCGATGGTGCTTGTTGATAGTTTTGCGATGGCGCTTGTTGATACGGTTGCGATGGCGCTTGTTGATACGGCTGAGTTGACTGCGGTTGCTGACCTCCGTAAGACTGCGCAAAGAACGGCTGCCGCGCATCCTGCTGAGGACTTGCCGAACTTGCCGCGCCTGCCCCGCTCACCGGATACGCCGGACTACCTGATGCCTCATGTCCATACCCACCCGCGCTTTGCGCTTGCTGAGGGACGTGCACGGTCGCATTCGGATCCCGATAAGGCTGCGTCGGTTGTTGATCGGGCGACATCGCTCCTCCGCCAGACAATGCCTGCTGGAATTCGCCCATCGACTGATAGCGCAGAGGCGCCCGCACGGACAACGCCTTCAATAATGCAGTCTCGGCATGCGGCGGAATCGCCACGCCAAGGCTAGACGGCAGCTCCAGCGTATCTTCTTCCATTCGGTCAAGCGACTCCGGCGGCACGGTGCCTACGATCGAGCGATAAAGCGTAGCCGCGGCCGCGTAAACGTCAGTCCAAGGACCTTGCTTTCCCTTAGTCCGGTATTGCTCTTCAGGGGCGAAGCCTGGCTTCAAGATGACGGACAAACTCTTGCTATGCTCGGTAATCGAATGACGCGCCGCGCCGAAATCGAGCAGCTTGACTTGTCGTCCCGTCGTTATGTAAATATTGTCCGGACTAATATCCCGGTGCAGCAAGCCGTTGGCATGCACGTCGGCCAGCGCTTCGAGCACCGGGTTCATGATCGATTTGGCCGTCTCGAACGGGATTTTGCCTCCCATTTGCTCGAGATATTGCTTGAACGTAATCCCGTCCAAATAGTACATGACCAAATACGCCGTTCCGTTCTCGCGGAAGAAGTCTCTGACGGATACGATGCCTTGCGAGTTGTTGAATTGAGCGAGTATTTTCGCTTCTTCGAGAAACTTCTCGAGGCCGCTCAGGAAGTGCTGCCGGTTGTCACCGGAATAGACCGACACTTCCGTCTGCTGCGCCGATCTCGTCGCAAAATCGCGAGGCAAATATTCCTTCACGGCCAGCTTTGTATCCAAATTTATATCCCAAGCCAAGTAAGTAATGCCGAATCCGCCTTGTCCCAGTACTCTGCCTAGCAAATAGCGATCGTTCAACATCGTTCGCGGCACTAGATGCTGCGGCGATTCCGGCAACGTTCCTTCCACGAATCCGCAAGTCGGACATTGCGATGCCTCGCCTTTGTTCGTCATACATCCCATGCATAGCTGCTGTAGATTCATCGGCTTCTCCCCTCCTTACCTCAAGACTCTACGAAAATCGCGATAGACGAGTAATTGTCATGCCCGGGTTTCACTCTTGGCAAAAGACGCTGTTCCATTCGCCGGATCCAATCTTTCGGCGTTGCCGACTTCGCGAGATCGATCTCCATCTCCGTCTCCGTGACGTATTCCCATAATCCGTCCGTACAGAGCAGAAATCGATCTCCCGGCTTCAATGTGACGTTCGTACGAACGTCCGGCCGAGCCGCCCCCTCCGCTCCGAGCACGCGTAACAATCTGCTGCGGTCTTCATGCTGACGAATTTGCGCCCGGGTAATTACCCCTAAATTAACGAGACTTTGGCAGACGCTATGGTCTTTCGTCTCCGACGCGATTGCCCCGTCCCGAAAATGATAGAGTCGAGAATCCCCCACATGCGCCCATGAAGCGGTCTTATGATCGCTGGCTAGCACGACGATCGTCGTACGCATCGAGGCGAGACGCATCTCTAGCTTTTGCCGCGCATGCAGCGCTTCCTGGGCTTCTTGAATGTAATACCTCATAATCGCGTCCGAATGCAGCATTTTGCGGCCTGCCGTCTCGACGATTCTGGAAACGGCGATCAGAGAAGCGAACTCTCCGCCTTCATGTCCGCCAAGCCCGTCCGCGACGACCCAACAGCCGAATCGTTGCTGCTGCACGTAATTGCAATAATCCTCGTTCGATTTCCTGCCGCCGGCCTCGCTACTTGAAGCAGCAATGAACTTCATCGCCGCACCGCCCCTCGGTGTACAAGCTTATCTAACTTCGAACAGCACGTTCGGATTCGTAAGATAGAATCGCTCTCCTCGCTGCAAGGCGTAAAATTGCCCAGGTACGAGCTTTTCTCCAGATTGCAGGTAGGTCCCGTTCGAAGAGCCGTTATCTTCCAAAATAAACTGGTCGTTCAACGCATCGTATTGTATCGTGCAATGTTTGCGGCTTACGTCGGGCGTATTCGTGAACACGAGCTGGCTTTGCAACGGATCGCGTCCGATCGAGATCGGCCCGCCCGTCAGATCGAAGTCGTTGCCGGCGAACTCTCCAGTAATACCGAACAAAGAAGGCGGCTTTATCTGCGCTTCATAATAATCGGGACTAGACGCAGGAGGTGATACCGGTCCGACGTGAGGCACGCTAGGCGCCGGCGCCTGCACTGGAAATTGCGGATAGACGCCGCCCCCTGCCGCTACGGCCATCGGACGCTGCTTGCGACGGTTGAGGTTAACTACGACCACAATCGCCGCGACTAAGCCAACGACTCCCCCGATCCAATACCATTGCGTGTCGCTAGAAGAGGAAGACTCTTCGTCATCGCTGTTCGAACTCCCGTTTCCGCCCTTACTGCCGCTTGAGGCGAGCTCGTATTCTACGTCGTTTTGCTCAAGCAACGGAATCAGTTCATCCACTTGCACTGCCCCGTATAGACCTTGCGCGTCTTCTCCCGTAATCGTAATCGTATTAATTCCAATAACGTCTCCGTTATCGTTAACGAGCGGTCCGCCGGAGTTGCCGTGATTGATTGTCGCCGTAACCTGATACATCGCTCTTCCTTGCGACACGTCATCGACGATTTTGCTAACGTTGCCCTGGGCGATCGTTACGTTCTCCGGTCTGGAATCAAGCTGCTGCTCTTTGCCGAAGGCTTTGTCCGCGATGCCCGGAAACCCGAGCGTCCATACGTGTTCGATCGGGCTAACGTCCTTGCTCTCGACGAGCTTGAAAGGCTTCATCTTGATCGGACGCTCCAGCTCGAGCAACGCTAGATCTTGACGGTCTTGCGTATAAAAATCGATAACTTTAGCCGGGATTAGCGAATCCTCGGACTGCGGCTCGTCGTGGACGATGAAAACCGCCTGCGTTCCGTCAATGACGTGATGATTAGTCACGAAATACTTGACCTCGTCGGATGTCCCGACCGGCCACGCCGTACCGAGACTCGCCTGCTCCTCATCGAGAGGCGCGTAAACGCGCACGACGCTCTCCCGCGCCTTCAGAATCTTATCTTCCGGCGTTGCCGCGGATGCGACCGGAACAATCAACAACCCGGATAGCAAGCTAATCGCGCCGAAATATCCGCCTAACTTACGAAAGACCGATAAATTGTCCAACTTCGCCGCCCCCTACCTATAAGCTAATATCGCTACGGTAACGTTATCTTGATTCGCAATGCCTTTGGCTAGCGCGGCTTGCACGAGCGACTCCGCGATCTGCTGCGGATGTCCGCCTTCCGTGAAGCACCGGCTCATCTCCGACTCCGTAATCGCTCCGTGTAAGCCATCGCTGCACAACATAACGCAATCTCCATGCTGGAGAGGGTACGGTGTCAAGTTCTTATCGATCTCCTGCACTTCCGGAATACCCAGATAGCTTGTTAAAGTTGCCCGCTCCGGATGGCTCTCCGCCTGCTCCCGCGAGATAATGCCGTTCCTTACGTCCTCTTGCAGCTTGCGGCCATAGACATGATCCGTCGTCAATTGCGTGACGTTGCCTTGTCTAGCGAGATAAATCCGGCTGTCACCGACGGAAATCCAATACAGCTTACCCTCTTGAATGACCGCGGTCATTAACGTCGTTCCGATGTTCCACTCCATATCGGAATCGCGCGCCAATCGGCAGACCGCTTCGTTGGCAAGCCGCACGCCTCTTAATAGCGCTTCGGGGATCGATTCCGACGCCTTCCTCTCCCCGTATTGCCGCAACATCGTGCCGACCGCGAGATTGCTCGTCTCTCTCCCTTTGGCGAGACCTCCCATCCCGTCCGCGAGCACCGCGTAAAAACCGGTAAGGCGTACTTGCGATTCGTCGTCGAAATCCGAAAATGCGAAAGCGTCCTGTTGTTCTTGCCGCGCGCCGATATGCTGGGCATTACCAGGCACGACTTTCGCCGCGAAGCCGGTCCCGGACACCATGCCGGATGAAACCGCAGTTTGCATCGGAGATTCCGTCAGTTCGTTCGCGGGCGAATGCTCCGGCTTGTTCTTACCCAAAGAAGCTCTGCCCCTTCGCTTGCGAGCGACCAACGCGCCGGCAATGAATCCGACAGCCGCGCATGCGACGGCAATTCCCCCGATCCACACCGGCTTCGTCCAATTCGCCTTCCCATCCTCGTCGGCTGCAGCTTTAGGCTCGGCGTTCGGATCGTTCGCCGTTTCCGGAGTTCCACTTTCAGCAGGTACCGGGCTTTCGCTCTCCTTAGGTTCCACGCTCGCGCTGCTCGCAGGTGTTTCTCCTGCGATCGATTTGAGGAACGGCAACTTCGATTCCGCTTCCGCCCGACCCGCGCATGCCAGTAGCAGCACGCATACGCATAACACCGCTATCAAGATCCCAACTGCGAATGAATTCTTCGATGAACGAACGCCCCGCCTAACCCACATGCCTTGTCCCCCTAATTACGCCAAACCCGATCCGTTATGTACTAAAAAAACGGCATTCTAATATACTTATCAGAGACCGTTGCAAGCGAATATTTATAGCCAAAATGAACGAAATAAATAGCAAATTATTCTAACAATTCTCATTTATACTACCAAATTTAGCACAAGAGAACTATAGCGGAACTACTCGATTAGTAACAAATTTTGTTGTCAAACGCGCGAATACGTGCTACTATCTGATTGGTTAATAACCCAAATCATGGGAGGAATTGTTGGAATGTCGATCAATGGGTACAGTTTTTCGGAGGATTGGCTTAACGTGCTAGTCGCAATCCATGTAATTTCCGCGATTGTTGGTATCGGTCCCGCATTCTTCTCCCATGTGCTTCTACGCAAAGGCCAAACCTTGAACCAATTGAGAAACTCGCTGCAACTAGTCAAAAAGCTTGAACTGTTTCCGAAAATTCTCGGCTCTCTCGCGGTCGTATCCGGCTTGCTGCTCGCTTGGCTCGGCGACTACGGCTTCGATCAATTGTGGATTTACGGTTCGATCGCGCTCTACGTTATTATTCAGATCGTCGTCATCGGCTTCATGGCTCCCGCGGGTGCCAGAGCAGCCGCTCAAGCGTTCGCTTCCACGGATGATTCCGAGAAGCCTGCCAACGATGTTTTGAGCGCTGCTGTAAGCAAAGTGAACGCAATCAATTACATCGCCACGACTTTGGGCATCATTCTGTTCCTGTTCATGTTCTTCAAGCCGACCCTCTGATTTCCGCATAGATGACGACCGAACCCCGCCCCGCGCGGGGTTCTTACTTTTTTGTTAACATCCCCTGACAAAATGCCGTCGGAAGACTATAATAACAAGGATACGTTTTCTATCCATCGATGTCCTTGAGGTGCTTGAAATTGACCATTATCGTATATGATCTTGAAATGACGGTGAGGCGCAAGAAAGGCCAAATCGCCGAAATCATAGAAATCGGGGCCGCGAAAGTCGGTTTAGCCGACGGAGTGCCGCAAATTATATCCACCTTCCAATCGTTCGTTAAACCGGTGGTCGTCCCGCAGCTAACAACGGACACGATGTCGTTCACCGGCATCACGCAAGATAACGTTAACGACGCGGGCACGCTTTCCCAAGTCGTCCGCGACTTCACCGATTGGATCGGATCCGAAGAGTACTTTTTGTGCGCGTGGGGTCCCGACGATCAGCGCCAGCTCGTGCAAGAATGCCGCCAGCATCAGATCCCGACAGAATGGATCGTGAACCATAACAATTTACAGAAGATGCTCTCCAAAATATATAAGCTCGAAAAACAGCAGCAGATGGGGCTGAAGCCCGCGCTCGAAATGCTCGAAATTCCGTTCGAGGGCTCCCACCACCGCGCGCTCGACGATGCGATGAACACCGCGCAAATTCTCGTCAAGCTGTACGACAAGCTGCAGTTCAAACATAACAAAATCAGCGAAGAGGCGAAGATCGAAAGCGAAGTCGTCTACAAAACCGACCACTACGAGAACTTGCCGTTCGCAGGACTCGCCAATCTGTTTTCCAAAGACTAAGCGCGACGAATAAGGGACTGTTTCCCCTCCAGCTTCGGAGGATTGGAAACAGTCCCTTCGTATGCGCCTGCCTTATTTGTTGCGTAACAACCTAAGCGGCGGCTCGTCTAACAGCAGCTTCCTTGCGCCGTCCCACGCCGCGCGGATGATCCGCTCCAAACGCCAGGCGGCGCCTCCCGCCGCTTGCAGAACGACGCCGTAACGCGCCGTATGCGAGATGCCCCAGCTCACGCCTTCCGCAAGCGCGGGAGCCGCGTTCAACCATTCGCGAAGCGAGGCAGCCGTACTAGCGTTCACCCGATCGGAGAAGATCGAGAACGAGCCGATATGCGTCGCGTCGCCGAAGCAACCTGCCGACCGGAGCGGCATATGCGAAGGCTCCCAACGTTGCCGCTGATAATGGACGAGCTCGCCGTTATACCGGACCGTCACCCGATTGTCATACGTGCGGAACGCGAACGATTCCCCTCGCGATAACCTGCCCGGGCTGAAAATATCGCTCGCCATGCAGATCGCTCCAGCCGCGAGATCGATCTCGGTCTCGCTTGCAAACCGCGCGTCCTTGAACAGCATGACGGGCTCCGGCATCCACTCCAGCACGGCGTTCCGTTCCAGCGCCAACCGCTGCGTCAACCGCGATTCGCCTTCGCCGCACGGATGTACGCGCGTGTACGCCTGGTTCGTCGCGTACACTCTGACATTCTCCTGCACGCGCCAATCGAAGCGATACCGATCTCCTTCCAATAGCCCTGGAGAACCGTCCATCTGTACGACCGCTAGTTGCTTCGTTCCATTACCGTCCAACTGGAACGTTTTGGCGATCTTAAGCGGGGATGTATGATAGCGCGAGATCAGTTCCGGCCGCCCGTAGACGAGCCCCGCGACGACGCATAGCTCGGCAGGGCGAAGCACGGAAACTTCTTCGGCTTCCGCCGCGCTAGATAGCCGCCGCATGGCGGCCCGCCTCCTGCGCGACCCATCCCGCCACGACGTCGAGTCCGTCGCCGCCGAACAAGTTCGTGAACACGAACGGCCTGTCGCCGCGCATGCGTCTGGAGTCGTCCTCCATCACCTGCAAGCTTGCGCCTACGTATGGTGCGAGATCGATTTTGTTAATGATGAGCAAGTCGGAGCGCATGATGCCCGGCCCGCCTTTGCGCGGGATTTTCTCCCCTTGGGCGACGTCAATAATATAGATGAACCGGTCGACGAGCTCGGGGCTGAACGCTGCCGCCAAGTTGTCTCCGCCGCTCTCGATCAAGATGAGATCGAGATTCGGGAACCGCCCCTCCAGTTCTTCGACCGCCTCGAAGTTCATCGAAGCGTCCTCGCGGATCGCCGTGTGCGGACATCCGCCCGTCTCTACGCCGATGATCCGTTCCGATGGCAGGCATCCAGTGTCCGTCAAGATACGCGCGTCTTCCTTCGTATAGATATCGTTCGTAATGACCGCTAAGTTCAGCTTATCCTTCAATTGAAAGGCGAGTTGCTCGACCAGCTTCGTCTTGCCGGAGCCGACAGGTCCTCCGATACCGATCCGCATCGGTCTGCCGCCTACGATCTCGGGCGTCTCCCACCCGTGATGATGATGTTGCCCTTCTTTTCCTTGGCACATAGCAATCCCTCCGAATAGTTAAGTTTATGTTGTCATTCCGAATTGCCGCTTTAATACATTCATGACATGAATAACCTCGAATAGAGCGTCTCGTGGCGAATCATAGCCAAATCCGCGAGCGGCATCGCACCGTAGGCATCTTCCGGCGCCATATCGCGCACCGCCCGCCACGCTTCCCCGAGCATCGGGAATAACGAAGCCGTAATCCGTTGCGCTTCGGTCTGACCGATCGAGATAAGCCGCAAGCCCGCATTGACGGTCGTCGCGACGGAAGCGTACAAATAGCCTTCGGCCGCCCGGTCGAGCGGGATCCCCAACTCTCTGCAGATGACGGCGTAAGCTAGCGGATAGCTGCCGAAGCATCGCCCTTCGCGCGCCGCTTCCGCCACATGCCGGATCGACAATTCCGGGAACAGCTCCGGAGCTAGCTTGAGCAGCCTTCGCCCCATTTTCTCCATGCCGTCTCTCGTCTCCGTCGCGACGCGCTGTAAGTGCACGAGCCGCTCGATGCCGTAAGCGTACGAATCGTCTCCGGGCGGCGACGCGTAGACCGCCTTAACGATCATCAGATCGCTCGTAGACCAGCTATGCCGAAGCATCCCTTCCAAGTAAGCCCGCAAGCCCGCGCCGTCCCGCACCTTGTCGTCCTGCACGAGCGTCTCCAGCCCGAACGAATGGGCGAACCCGCCGATCGGCAGCGCGGAGTCGAGCAACAGCTGCATGGAGAGCCAAGTATCCGATAATCCGAGCGCCGATGCGCCGTGATGATCCACCAATGCCGTCAACCTCCGATCGTGCGTCAGAACAAAAAGTACCGCTGAGCCATCGGCAAGACGGCTACCGGCTCGCAAATCGCCAATTCTCCGTCCACTGTGACTTTGTACGTATCCGGATCCACCTGAATATCCGGCGTCGCGTTATTGTGGATCATGTCTTTTTTGCCGATGTTCCGGCAGTTTCTGACAGGTTCAATCCGCTTCTGCAAGCCGAGCTCATCCGCGATGCCGCGATCGAAAGCCGATTGCGAGACGAAAGTAATGGCGCTTTGCGTCAAAGCCCTCCCGTACGAGGCGAACATCGATCTCCCGAACACCGGTTGCGGCGTTGGAATCGACGCGTTCGGATCGCCCATTTGCGCGTGGGCGATGCTGCCGCCCTTCAACACCAAGTCCGGCTTGACGCCGAAGAAGGCGGGCGACCATACGACGATATCCGCGAATTTGCCGGGCTCGAGCGAGCCGACCAAATGCGAGATCCCGTGCGCGATCGCGGGGTTAATCGTGTACTTGGCGACGTACCGCTTAATGCGGCCGTTGTCGCCATCCTCTGCGTCTTCCGCCAATTGCCCGCGCTGCATCTTCATTTTATCCGCCGTCTGCCACGTCCTTAGAATGACTTCTCCGACTCGGCCCATCGCTTGAGAGTCAGAGCTAATGATGCTGAACGCGCCCAGATCGTGCAAAATATCTTCCGCCGCGATCGTCTCCGGCCGAATGCGCGAATCGGCGAACGCGACATCTTCGGGAATACGGCTGTCCAAATGGTGGCATACCATCAGCATGTCGAGATGCTCCTCGATCGTGTTGACCGTGAACGGTCGCGTCGGATTCGTCGAGGAAGGAATGATGTTCGGCTCCCCCGCCGCGCGGATAATGTCCGGCGCGTGACCGCCGCCCGCGCCTTCCGTATGGTAGGTATGGATCGTGCGGCCTCCGATCGCCCTAAGCGTATCTTCGACGAAGCCCGCTTCGTTGAGCGTATCGGTATGGATCGCGACCTGCACGTCGTACGCGTCCGCCGCCGATAAGCAAGCGTCGATCGCCGCCGGCGTCGTTCCCCAATCCTCGTGCAGCTTGAGTCCGATTGCGCCCGCTTCGATCTGCTCGACGAGCGGCGGCAGCGAAGACGCGTTGCCCTTGCCGAGGAACCCGAGATTCATCGGGAACGCTTCGGCCGCCTCCAGCATGCGGCGCAAATGCCAAGCCCCCGGCGTACACGTCGTCGCGTTCGTGCCGGTCGCCGGCCCCGTCCCGCCGCCGATCATCGTCGTCACTCCCGACGATAAAGCCGTCTCGATCTGTTGCGGGCATATATAATGGATATGCGTGTCGATGCCGCCCGCCGTTACGATCTTGCCTTCACCGGCGATAACTTCCGTGCTTGCGCCGACGATCATATTCGGATGGACGCCCGCCATAATGTCGGGGTTACCCGCCTTGCCTATGCCGACGATATGTCCGTCTTTGATGCCGATGTCGCCTTTCACGATGCCGGAGTGGTCGATAATTACGGCGTTCGTAATGAGCGTGTCGAGCACCCCCTCGTCTCTGGTCGCGCGGCTCGATTGCCCCATTCCGTCGCGGATGACTTTGCCGCCGCCGAATTTACACTCGTCCCCGTACACCGTGTAATCTTGCTCGATGACGGCCCATAGCCCGGTATCCGCTAGTCTTACCGCATCTCCGGTCGTCGGTCCGAACATGTCCGCGTATTGCTGCCGATCCATGCGCATGAAGCGCTCCCCCTCCCCGCCATTACGATTCGCTTAAAGCTTGCCATGCGGCCAATCGCGCCGCTACTTCTTCGGACATATCGCCGGACGCGGTTCCGTTCGCCAATCCGTTCAAGCCGTAAGACAGCTTTGCTCCCGCCAATTCCGTCAATTCGACCGGTTTCTCTTCGCCCGGCTCGAACCTGACCGCCGTACCCGCCGGAATGTTCAATCGCATGCCGAAAGCGTCGGCACGATCGAACGTAAGCGAGCGATTGACTTCGAAAAAATGAAAATGAGAGCCGACTTGTACCGGCCGGTCGCCGACGTTGTTGACGATTAACGAAACCGTCCGTCTTCCCGCGTTCAACTCGATTTCCCCGGCCTTCGCTTTTATTTGTCCAGGAATCATGCGCATCCCTCTCTTCGTCAAGTAATCGGACGATGTACCGTTACGAGCTTCGTCCCGTCCGGGAACGTCGCTTCCACCTGCACTTCATGGATCATCTCGGGGATGCCTTCCATCACTTGATCGCGAGCAAGCAGCGTCGTCCCGTAGGCCATCAAGTCAGCAACCGTCCTGCCGTCGCGCGCGCCTTCCATGATCGCGGACGTAATGAACGCCACGCATTCGGGATAGTTCAGCTTCACGCCGCGCGCCAAGCGCCGCTGGGCCAAATCCGCGGCTACCGTGATCAATAGCTTCTCTTTTTCGCGTTCCGTAAGATTCATGCCACTGCTCCTCCCTTGAACTTTCTTCCATTATAGAAAAGCCGTCCGCGGAAGTAAATCTTTTATGTAATGTTTTATTACATTTGGTTGCGAAAAGTTGTGATTATTTGCAAGTAATTGTTAACTATATAACATGTATGTGACATAATAGTTGGATGTTATCGCCTAAGCTACGATCACTGGTCAATCCCTCTATTTCTATGCTAAACTCAAGAATATGACTAACAGGAATATACCTTGAAAGAGAGGGACAACCCATGTCCGCCAACAAAAAAATGCGTTCAGACATGATCACCAAAGGCTTCGATCGCGCTCCTCACCGCAGCTTGCTGCGCGCTGCAGGCGTTAAAGAAGAAGATTTCGGAAAACCTTTCATCGCGGTTTGCAATTCTTACATCGATATCGTCCCAGGACACGTGCATTTGCAAGAATTCGGCAAAATCGTCAAAGAAGCGATCAGAGAAGCAGGCGGCGTTCCTTTCGAGTTCAATACGATCGGCGTAGACGACGGCATCGCCATGGGCCACATCGGCATGCGCTACTCGCTCGCGAGCCGTGAGATTATCGCAGACTCCGTAGAGACGGTCGTTAACGCGCACTGGTTCGACGGCATGGTATGTATTCCTAACTGCGACAAAATCACGCCAGGCATGCTTATGGCAGCCTTGCGCGTCAATATTCCGACGATCGTCGTCAGCGGCGGACCGATGAAAGCCGGCCGCACGAGCGACGGACGCGCGATTTCCCTTACTTCCGTATTCGAAGGCGTAGGCGCCTTCATGTCCGGCAAAATCGACGAGAAGAGCTTGACCGAGCTTGAACAATACGGTTGCCCGACTTGCGGTTCTTGCTCCGGCATGTTCACGGCGAACTCGATGAACTGCTTGTCCGAAGTGCTCGGACTCGCGTTGCCGGGCAACGGCACGATTCTGGCCGTCGCCGAAGAACGCAAAGAGTTCGTCAAGAAATCCGCGCGTCAACTGATGGAACTGATCAAAATGGACCTCAAGCCTCGCGATATCGTCACGAAGAATACGATCGACAACGCGTTCGCGCTCGACATGGCGATGGGCGGATCGACGAACACCGTTCTCCATACGCTCGCGCTCGCTCACGAAGCGGATATCGAGTATCCGATCGAACGCATCAACGAAGTCGCGAAGCGCGTACCTTACTTGTCCAAGCTCGCGCCGGCTTCCGACCACCATATCGAAGATTTGCATAACGCCGGCGGCGTCAGCGCGATCATCAACGAGCTGCTCAAGAAAGACGGCGCTCTGTTCGGCGACGAAATGACGGTATCCGGCAAGACACTTCGCGAGAACGTCGCGGGCTGCGAAATTACGGATCACAGCGTCATCCGTCCGATCGACGATCCGCACACCAAAGAAGGCGGCTTGTCCGTCATGTTCGGTAACCTTGCCCCGGGCGGCTCGATCATCAAGGTCGGAGCGGTCGACAAATCCGTAGGCGGCTACCACCGCGGACCGGCGATCTGCTTCGATTCGCAAGACGAAGCGCTATCCGGCATCGCGAACGGCAAAGTCAAAGAAGGCCACGTCGTCGTTATCCGCTACGAAGGTCCGAAGGGCGGTCCCGGCATGCCTGAGATGCTCGCTCCGACGTCGCAAATCGTCGGCATGGGCCTCGGCACGAAAGTCGGCCTTATCACCGACGGTCGTTTCTCCGGCGCATCGCGCGGCATCTCGATCGGCCACGTTTCTCCGGAAGCGGCCGAAGGCGGACCGATCGCTTTCGTTAACGACGGCGATATGATCGAGCTCGACATGAACAACCGTACGATCACGCTCGAAGTGAGCGACGAAGAGCTCGAACAACGTCGCGCGAACTGGCCGGGCTTCGAACTGAAAATCAAACGCGGCTATCTCGCCCGTTACGCTGCGCTCGTCACGAATGCAAGCCGCGGCGGCGTTATGAAGATGTAATCGCGATATCAGCAAAAACAAAGGGTGGGCAGAATTCAATTCTGCCCACCCTTTGTTTTAGTTTTTGTTCCATTTCGATGGTTTCGCATCTTTGGATTCGTTCACCGGAGGCGCCAGCTCGCTGAGCTTTACGACTCGTCTTGCGGGCATCGTTTCCCATGACTCCATAATTTCCCTCGCTACCCGTTCCCAAGTGAAATGCCGCTCCACTAATTGTCGGCCGCGCATCCCCATCTCTCTCGCCAAATCTAGATTCGATAACAGGAAGTTAAGATTTTTCGCATACTCTTCGGGGTCGTTCGGATTGTGGACCAGAATACCGTTCTTCGTCTGAATGACTTCCGGATTGCCGCCTCTGGCCGTCGTCAGGAACGGCAAGCCCGTAGCCATCGCTTCGAAGTGAACTCGCGCGAGAGGCTCCTCCCAGATGGACGTACAGACGAATACGTCTCCCGCGTAAAACCAACGGTGCACTTCGTGCGCGGGCACGTAACCCGTCATAATGACCGGGATGCTCGCTCTGGCGGCTAGCGCCCTCATATAGCTCACGTAATCGCTGAACGCCGTCTCGTTATGGTACCAAGTACCGCCCACGATAACGAGTACCGCATCTTCATGTCTAATGTATTCAAGTGCTTTGATAAGCACGTGAGGCCCTTTATTGCGAGTTAACCGACCAACGAAGAGAATGACTTTTTTCCCGGTTAAATCGTATTGTTCGCGAAGACTGTCTCTCGCTTGCCGAGTCGTGTCCGATTGCAGCCAAGGCGTAAACCGCGATAAGTCGACGCCCGAATAGATCGTACGCACTTTCGGCGCGGCCTCGGGAAAATATTCGCAGATCGTTCTCCCGATGTAATTGCTGATCGTAATAATTTTTTCCAGCTGTTCGATCGCGGCGACTCCGTCCTCGAACGTAATTTTCTCCAGCTTAAACATGTCGTTGTGCATGCTCAGGAACAATCGCGCATGAGGCGCGGCTTCGCGGACGGCATCCACGAGCTTCGGGCGATTAAACATATGAATAACGTCGTACTTCTCTTTCGTCGACTTCAAATAGTCGAACACGTTCTGAGTATAAAGCTCGAATGAATCGTCCGAGCGGACTCGGACGTAACGAATGCCGTCCACCGTCTCACTGTCCGGCAAATCCGGATCGGTTCGACCCATTATCGTCAAACGGTGCTTCTGGCTAATAAGAGGAGCAACGCCGCAAATATAGGTTTGAATCGCTCCTCCCCTTATATTCGGAACCGGCAGCTTCTCCGTACAAATCATTAAAACGTTCAAACGGCATTCTCCTCTCGTCACTTACGCCTTAGGCGCGCTTGGCCAATTTACGGACCCTCGTCTTGTTAAGTTTGCGTTTCGCGACGTTTGCCGTTTTGTAAACGACTGATTTTCTCGGTTTCGATTTACGGGGCGACTTGGAACGAACGGTTGATTTGGTTTTAGTCTTTCGCGCAGGCAACGGTGATTTACGACGTCGAATGATGCGTTTACGCCGCCGAATCGTACGGTTCGTACGTTGTCCCGGCTTGCGCAGAGGCACTTTAGTGGAGTCTGAAGGACCCGCAACCGCTCCGGCTGCAAGAGGAATTACAATAGGCGGAACCGGCGACGTTATAGCGCCCGCTGCAATTGTATCCGAGGTTTGCGCCGATACGAACGGGCTGACGCTCGCCGATTGATTGTTATCACCGAATACGAGTACGGGAGCAAAGCCCGCGTCATGAGCGTTCGAGGCAACGGCGTCCTCCGCAACCTCGGAAAGCTCGGCGCCCAAGTCGATCGGCGAAGGCACTTCCTCGAGATCGAACTCCGACGTTTCGCCGGTCGGCATCATTGAAGCAAACTCGTCTCCGGCGACTAGAGGTACCCTTATCTCTTCGTCGCCCCTCGACTGCAAATACTTCATCCGTTCCAAACGTTTCTGTTCTACGGATACTTCCACGTAATCTCCGGGCGCATAATTCGTTATATCGCGTTCGAGTTCGGCGAGCGCCGCCGTCTTGCTCTCTTGCGTCGCGAGAACGCGAGTAAGAACCAGTTCCAGCTCCGTGTTCATGAACAGCTCCGGGTCGAAGATCATCTCTTTGATATGTTTATAGAATTCATTGGGGAAAGCCATGTCGTTCAAGAGCAGCTCGTAAGTTTCCCGGTCGATCGGATTGGCCTGATGATAAGCTTGAATCAGCTTTCTCATGATCTCCGGATCCCATATGCCCATATCGTCCATCGAACTCGTAATGATTTTGCGCAAATCCCGGATCGGAAAATCATAGGAGACGCCGTCCAAGTCTATGACCCATATGCCATCGGGACCCATCTGGCCATTCGAGAAGCCGAAATCCTGATGGACCAGCCCCCAGAACTTTTCCCCTTTGCCGACCATTTTGCGAAAGCTCGACTTTTCGAACTTGGCCATCGCGTCTTTCGCCTGCTGTTGAAAATGTTCGGCGACTTGCAGAAGCTGTCCGCTCCCCGTCGTTTCCGGATAAGCAGCGGCTAAATCCTTGAACCATCCGATCTTCTCGATCATCTTCGAATAGTACTTCGGCCAATTATGAATTCGCGACGATTGATGCGCGAATTTGGGCGGAATAAAGCCACGCGTCGCACGGTGAAACTCGCCGAGACCGTATATTAACGCTTCGGCCCCCTCGAGGTCTACTTTGGATGCGGGAACGAGCGGGATCCAATCCGTCACGATCCAAAGCTTGCCTCCCGCTTCTAGGTATAACGCGCCTTCCTTCGTCTTGACCAACGCGGGCACGCGCGCTCCTTGCTCTACCAACCATTGTTGCGCATATACGCTGAACAAGCTTCTTCTCGGCTCGCGATGAAGACACTTTAGACTTCGAGGCCCTTTGTCGGTCTCGATCTTCCAGATCGCTCCGCCTTTGTCCGGCTTGGAAGTTATCAAGGTCATCTCGCTAACCTTCATATCATAGTGCGTTATGACCTCGCGCGCGATTTCTTCGACTTCCGGGGGAATATAAAACTCGCGATCAACTCCGAACGGAATCGATGAATCTTGATCCCACGGAACGATACGATACTCCTCCACCAGCATCTCCTCCAGCCCCATATGCAATTCCAGTACCTATGTCAGTATATGGGAGCGGATAAGTCATGGCTTGGGTACTCGCCGCGCTTGGCGGCCGATATGGCAACTTCCTTCTAGTGTCTGCTAATTCCATAGTATTCGTAGCCTAGAGTGGTCAAGCTTTGCTTATCCAACGCGTTGCGGCCGTCGAAGACGAAGTTCCCGTTCAACAATGGCTTCATCGCCTGCCAGTCCGCCTGACGGTATTCCGGCCATTCCGTGCATAAAATAACGGCGTCCGCGCCTTGCAACGCCTCTTCGATCGAGTCGTATTGCATGATGCCGAGAGACCGGAAGTGCGCGGGCAGCACGGCGAGAGGATCATGCACGCGAATTTTGGCTTGCTTAGCCAGCAGCTCCGATAAAATAACAAGAGACGGAGCTTCCCGCAAATCGTCGGTAATCGGTTTGAAGGCAATGCCGAGCACGGCGACCGTCTTTCCGCTAAACGTAGACGGCATCTTGAGCTCCCATTTATCCAAAGCTTGCAGCGGTTGTATGCGATTGACTTTCGCCGCGTTCTCGATGATCGTTAACCGCTGCCGGCTGGCGGCAGCCGTGTGGAGCAATGCGTCCACGTCCTTCGGAAAACAAGAACCACCGTAGCCGATGCCCGCCCTCAGAAACTTCGTGCCGATTCTCGGATCCAACCCCATCCCGTGCGAAACTTCCTCGATATCGATACCCAGCCGATCGCACAAGCCCGACAGCTCGTTCACGAACGATATTTTTGTCGCCAAAAAAGCGTTGGAAGCATATTTAATCATGACAGCTGCCTTCGGAGTCGTAATGATCTTCGGACATTCAATGGCCGCATAGAGGGACAAAAGCCGCCAGGCGGCTTCCATGTTGTCGCTGCCGACGACGATGCGATCAGGCGCGAGGGCATCTTCGAGAGCGGACCCTTCGCGCAAAAACTCGGGATTCATGACAACGTCGAACGGGATCGGGGACGTCTGTTTGCGCGATATCCATTCGCTCACCTTTTCGTTCACGCCTACCGGTACGGTGCTCTTGATGACGACGAGCGTCTCGGCTTGCATATACTTGCCGATCCATTCCGAAGCCTGCTTAATCGCGTGAAGATTAGCGCTGCCGTCCGAGTTCGAGGGGGTGCCGACGCATAGGAAGACCGTCTGATGCTCGCGGATCGCTTCCTCTTCGTCTTGGACGAATCGAAGCGTGCCACTGGCAAGATGCTTCGCTAAAATCGGCTCCATTCCAGGCTCGTAGATCGGCAGGTGACCTTGATTAAGCATTGCGATCTTACCTGCATTCGAATCGAATCCGGTAGACGGTATGCCTAACTCGGCGAACATAATCGCGGTCGTTATGCCCACATAGCCTGTACCCATAATTAAGATACTCATTGGGAAGCCTCCAAGCGATTAAGATAATACGAATGTCTCGGGCTAATGATCGCGTGATGGATCGTTTTGTTCATCATGCCGACGCCCTCGAGCAAGATGCTGTCCTTAACCGTGCAATTCTTCAATCGAACGTACGGACCTATCGAAACGTAAGGCCCGATCGTACAATTGTCCAACTCCGCCCGATCATCGATAATTACCGGACCTATGATCGTGCAGCCCGCGGCGATCAAACGTTCGTGACGGCCGCTCGTATGGACGAATTGCTCTAGCATCCATCGATTGGTGCTCAACCACCGATCGGGTCTGCCGACGTCCGAGTGTTCGCGTTCCGTCATCCGATAGGAAATCGAAGCATTCTCTCGGAGCAGCCACTTGAGCGCATCGGTAATCTCGTATTCTCCGCGCTGCGATGGCGCAATGGCATGAACAGCCTCGAACAATTTCGGACCGAACGCATAGGCGCCAAGAACAGCCAAGTTCGTCTTCGGGTGCGAAGGCTTTTCTTCCAGCCCGACGATCTTATCACCTTCGATTTCCGCGATTCCATAGTCTTGCGGTTTCGCGACTTTCCCGAGAAGCAGCGCCGCGTCGTGTTGCCCGCTTAGAACCGAATCTCTTAAGCTTTCAAGCGATTCCGCGAGCATATTGTCGCCTAGCAGCAAGAGAAAGGCATCGTTCTCGATGAACCGCTCCGCAAGCTTGATAGCATCTGCTATTCCTTTTGGAATGTATTGGTTTATATACTGAATATTCACTCCCCATAGCTCACCGAGTCCTACTCTCTTCATGAACAGCGGCTTTTGGGCAGGCTGAATGACTATACCGATTTCCTCTATTCCCAGTTGAACGAGCTTTTCGATGCAATAATGAACAATGGGTTTATTCGCTACCAGAAGCAGCACTTTCGGCGTCACGCGCGTAAAGGGATGGAGTCTCGTCCCGTTACCGGCGCCCAGAATTAAGCCTTTCATCCGCATTCTCCCTTGTTGTGTAAGAAGGATGATTATCGCTACCATATAGCAATGGTGATATAAGCTATGATCTTTGGGGCATTCACGTAAGGGCGAGTATCGACGCTTTGAAAAATAGTTGTACGAAACACCTATATTAGCCCATGACCGGGACGGGCATTTAGCCATACTATACGAATGACTTGAAAAGTTTTATTAAAAATGGAGGAATGGATCGATTATGGATAGCAAAGAAATCGTTCGTCAGTTTCTCGAATCCAACGAAAAGGTCGTCGAAGTGCAAGTCGAATATAAAGACGGAAGCTCCGCCGACTATTCCTTGGAGCCGAAAGATACAGGCGTCACTAAGGAAGAAGCGATCTCCTCTCTGCTAAGCACGGTAGATTGGGACGACGTAGAGGAAGTCGAGGTCGAATTCGCGAACGGGGATAAAGATGAAATCGACCTTGATCCGAGCGACGATGATGATGATGATGACGATGACGACGATGATGATGACGATGACGACGATGACGATGATGACGATGACGATGATGACGATGACGACGATGACGACGATGATGAAAACGCGACCTAATTCGTAAAATAAATAAAAAAAGCCCCCTTCAAGTTAGCTTGAGGGGGCTTCTATCGTTATCGTTGCTGCATTTGCCGGATCGTTCGTCTCGGTTCGTCGTCGTTTGCCCAGATGAGCATCTGCTCACGCGGCATTATAAGCATGCGCGGTTTCAACGATTGACCGTGATCCTTGACGCGCTCGTTGCCCGCCGGGTGAATGACCCGGATCAGAATGCGCAAATAAATATTCGTCATCCATGCGAACATACCTTTAGGGAGATCGAAGTTCTGGTATCCGAGAGATTCGGAGCCCCGATGAATCATCGATACGCCGTATAACGCCTTGACCTTATCTCCGTTAGGAGCGGTGCTTAATTCCTTGCCCAGGTCGGGCAAAGCTTTTTCCATCTCGCGAATGATCTTAATCCCGATCTGCATAGGCGTCCGCGAACTCATTCCCGTCTCGAACAACATTTGATTTTCGAAGTGAATCTCCATGATATGATCCCCGGAACGGAGAACCGGCGCGTCGCGAAGTTCGAGTGGCGGACCGGAGTACTTGCGAATTCGATAATTGAACGATTTGCCGTCTCCCACCGGACGAAGCCGGAATACGACATGGAACAGCTTCTCGTATTGCAACCAGACCGCTACGACCGCTTTTTTAAGCAGTCCGATCTTTTTCGTTGCGCCAGTAGGGGCGGTTTCTTGACTCGACATCTACAAGCTCCTGTCGTTGGATGATTTGGACTTGCGGCGTTGCTTGCGCTGTTCCGTTAACGAGATCATCTCGTCGATTCCGATAAATCGATAGCCCTGCTTCTCGCCGTCGACCAAAATCCGCGAGAGCGCTTCGATCGTATTCGCCGGCGCATCGCGGTCCGCCCCGAAAGTCGTTCCGCAATCATGAAGCAGAAACACTTGACCCGGCTTCAGCTTGGCTCTCATTCTTCGATAGAGCTGCTCGGCGCCTACCTTAGCCCGCCAATCTCCGAACATCGACGTCCAGAGCACGATCTGAAGATGGCCAAGCTTAGCGTAGTCGAACACGTTAACGATTCCCCACGGAGGACGATAATACATCGGCTTTACGCCCGTAATCCGGACGATCGCGTCCGATGTCCGTTGAATATGCTTCTTCACCGTGCTTGGGCGCATTAACCAATTCGACTTATGTACATAGTTATGAATACCGAGGACATGCCCTTCCTCGTGAATCCGTGCGATAATATCCGGAAGCCGGTCCGCGTTCTCGCCAACGACGAAAAAAGTCCCCTTCGCGCCGTGCTGCTTGAGCAAATCCAGCAACTTTGGCGTATACTCGGGATCCGGTCCGTCATCGAAAGTAAGGGCGATTTCCCGCTCCGTCTTGCCTCGCATGAATACCCGAAAACCAAAAATCCGGCTTACAATCGCCGGCAAAAACGCATAAAAGGTCAAAAAGTAAAAAAAGAGCCAAAATATGAGTCCCATGCCTACCTCACCATCTTGATTGCAAGTATAAATATCCGCGGCTGTATGCTTCATCTATTCTAGCATACCCGCCATAAAATTAGTGTCCAAGTAGGCATCTTTTTTGTAATCATGTACAATAGCAATAAAAGGAATACGGGCGCGATGCGTCCGTGTAGATAGGGTGAATGTGCGGATGATCTCGTTATATCAAAAATATTGGCGTACCGCGTTCGACATAGGCGTTATTTTTCTGACGGTGTGGCTAATCATGTACGTGTTCAGCTATTTGTACAATTTGGCGACTCCGGTGTTCCTATCCTTCATTATTTTCTGGATTATCGAACCGTTCGCCCGTTTGCTCAACCGTTGGGGTCTGCGTAAATCGATCGCCTCGGGCATCAGCACGCTGTTGTTTACGCTGATCATCCTGGCGGCTTTCATCGGTCTGGGGTACATCTTCACGCAACAGATTACGCAGCTTGCGAACAAGCTTCCCGACTATCAGCTTCAACTGCAAGCTAAAATTCAAGACTGGACCGCCAGCATGAAAGGGCACTACGAAGCGCTTCCGCCGGACGTCGCGCAGAAGCTGAACGATGCGACCGGCTTCGTCACCGATCAAGGCGCCAAGCTGGCGCGCGGGTTCCTGAATTGGCTCGTGGGCGCGCTTACTTCCTTCTCGTCGTTCATGTTCAACTTCTCGATCGCCATCATCCTCGCCTACTTCCTTTCGGTCGAGATCGAGACGTGGAAGAAGCTCGGGCGCGAGCGTTCTCCCAAGACGCTGAAAGTCGCGCTGGAGTTTTTACGAAACAACGTCTTCCGGGGCATAAGCGCATATCTGAAAGCGCAGGGAAAGTTAATCAGCATTACGTTCCTTACGATCTTCATCACGCTGTTCGCGCTGGGCGTGAACAACGCGTTCTCTATCGCGCTCTTGGCGGGCATCTTCGACGTACTCCCGTTGCTAGGCGTGAATACGCTATTCATTCCGTGGATCGCCTATCTGTTCTTTACCGGGGACAATGAGTTGGGCTTATGGCTCACCGGGCTGCTGCTCGTCGTTACGATCGCGCGGCAAATTCTAGAGCCGCGGATAACCGGACAGACGGTCGGCGTATCCGCGTTCACGATGCTCTCCTTCATGATGATCTCCTTGTCGCTGTTCGGCGTCGCCGGAATGATCCTGGCGCCGATTCTCATGATTTTGCTGAAGGCGCTGTACGACCAAGGCTATTTCCATCAATGGATTCGTTATCCGAGAGAAGAATTTACCGTTCCGCCGCTCGCTCCGCAGCCCGATGATCCAGAAGGCGAAGTTGCGCCATAATCTCGCCGAACAGTTCCGCCGCCCGATTGCGCAAGCCGGCCGGCTGATCTTCGAGCAGCACGGCAACCGCGTAATGCGGTTTACCTTTCGCAGGCCCGTAACCGACGAACCAATGGTCGTTACGGGCTTTGTCTTTGCCCGCGAGCTCCGCGGTTCCCGATTTGCCCGCAAGCGGCCAATCAGACCCCGCAAGAGCCCGTTCCGCCGTACCCGACTGCACGACCGCTCTCATCCCGTCGCGTAGCAGAGCGGCGGTCCGCGGTTCGATCTGGCCGTACTTGGATTTCGCGGCGTGAACGGGGACATCGGTCATAATCCCTCCGTCCGCATACCGAACGTCTTTCACGAGTCGCGGCGACAACACTTTGCCGTCATGCAACACCGAGACGACCATATTCGCCGCCTGCAACGGCGTTACTCGTACGTCCCTCTGACCGATTCCCGTTCCAGCCCGTATGCCTCCGTCTTCCGCAAGCTTACGGCTTAAGAAAATCTCGCCTTGCTCCTCCTCTTGCAATAACCTTAACGGCGCGCCGTCGACGAACTTCTCCGTATGCCACCCGATCTGTCTGCCTAGACCTAAACGGTCCGCCGTAATTTGCAACCAAGCGGGATCCATTCGCTCGGCAAGCTGCGCGAACACGACGTTGCAGGACTGGGCGAAAGCTTCCTTCAACGTAATTACCCCATGACCTTCATGCTTCCAGCACTTCAACCCGTACTTCCCGTAATGCCCGCTGCAATAAAACACATCGTCCCACCTCGCGATCCCCGACTCGATCGCCGCGGCCAGCGTTACCGTCTTGAAGACGGAGCCCGGAGGCTCCGCGTGCAGCGCATGATTACGTTCGTCCGTGCCTAGCTCGCCTATGCTATAAGGGTTAAGGCGGGGAAGCGACGCCATCGCCGCAATGTCGGCATTCTCGGCATCAAGGACGACGACGGCCCCTTTCTTGATCCGATTGCCCTCTAGAACGCGATCTACCGCCTGTTGAATATCCAAATCTATCGTCGTCGTTACTTGCAACGGATAGTGCTCATTGTTCGGCAACATCATACGAAGTCCGAGTCCGTGAAGCGGCTGTCTCTTCGCATCCGTCACTTGAATGACGGCCGTCGGACCGATCCCTTGCAGCAATCTGTCCATCGACTTTTCCAGTCCCGAGCCCCCGATTGGACGGGTAATCGACATGTCGCGCTTCGCAACCTGCGTACCGTAAAGCTCCTGCACGCGTTCGGGATGCTGCGAAATATACCCGATTGCATGGAGCGGCGCGATCGATTTCGGATACCTGTTAAGGACTGGCAATACGGCGACTCCGGTTAGCCCCGCCTCGTTCACCGCTTTAATCTGCGCATCGGACAGATCGAGCGCCCGTAACGAGCTTTTCTCTTTCCAGAAAGCAGGCTCGCGCAGTTTTGCCAGCCAATCTTCAAGCGTTGCCGACTCGACTTTCAGCGCGCGCGAAACGCTATCGAGCGACGTCGCAGTCCCCCTAGGCATGCCGTTGTCCGGGAAAGCGGCCAACGTCTGAACGGTCTCCCCGGTCATTAATCTCCCGTACCGGTCCCTGAACTGTCCCCGGCCGCTATCGAGCAGCAAGCCGTCGGACCGCTGCATAACCGCGTTGCTCAAGAGCGAGCCGCTAGCCGTCCGCGCATTGCCGAACCCTAGCTGTAGCCATGCCAATCGCGCGCCTTCCACGCCTAGGACGACGGCGATCAGCAGCAGCACGTGGAACGCTCTTCTCGCCCATTCCCGATTCATTCTTTATAGCCCCCCGCGTTGTCTTGAGCGTACGATTCTCATCCTCTCAGTATTCCCTCGCGAACGCCGATCAGACTGGCCTGACATGCGCGTATTTGACACAAAAGCGCGAACATGGTATAAACTGAACTAAATCCATGCATGACGAACCGAATCGCTTTATCGCAATGAAGGGAATCAGTAGCTTTCGTAATCGGAGTTACAGAGAGCCGGCGTCAGGTGCAAGCCGGTACTCCAACGAACGTGAATTACGTCCCCGAGCTTCTTCCTCCGAACCTGTCCCGGACAGAAGGAGAAGACGGCTGCCGACCGTTATCAGGCGAGAGTGGAGAACTTCTTCTTGACGTTCTCAACAAGGGTGGTACCGCGATGACTCGTCCCTGTCTATGACAGAGGCGAGTCTTTTTTGTGCGTTAACAATGGAACCTGACAAGGAGAGATGAACATGAGCACGAATACCGATACGAACACGATCAACGTTTTGCTCGACGATTTGGAATACCGGGGACTCGTTCACCAGACGACGCACCGAGAAGAACTCGCTAAGAAGCTTCAAGAAGATTCGGTTACCCTCTATGCCGGCTTCGACCCGACCGCAGACAGCTTGCACATCGGACATTTGCTCCCGATCTTGGTGCTGCGCCGCTTCCAGCAAGCTGGACATAAGCCGATTGCCCTAGTCGGCGGTGGTACCGGCCTCATCGGCGACCCGAGCGGACGCACGACGGAACGTTCCTTGAACACGGACGATACCGTCGCCGGCTGGACCGAGCGGCTGAAAGGACAACTGGCGCGCTTCCTCGATTTCGACGCGTCCGCCAATCCGGCCAAACTCGTCAGCAACTACGATTGGATTAAACCGCTCGACATTATTACGTTTCTGCGCGATATCGGCAAAAACTTTACCGTCAACTACATGCTGGCCAAAGACTCCGTTGACTCGCGCCTGGCGAACGGCATCTCCTTCACGGAGTTCAGCTACATGATTTTACAGGCATTCGACTTCTACAAGCTGCATTCCGACCATGGCTGCGCGCTTCAAATCGGCGGTAGCGACCAATGGGGGAACATTACCGCGGGTCTCGACCTAATCGGTAAAATGGGCGGCGGAGACGCTTACGGCATGACGCTTCCACTTGTCACGAAGAGCGACGGCAAAAAATTCGGCAAGTCGGAGTCCGGCGCTGTCTGGCTAGACAGAAGCAAAACTTCGGTGTACCAGTTCTACCAGTTCTGGATCAATACGGACGACAACGACGTCGTCAAGTTCCTGAAATATTTCACCCCGTTATCCCGGGAACAAATCGCCGAGCTTGCGGTCGAACTGTCCGAACGCCCGGAAAAACGCTCCGCCCAACGCGAGCTGGCCCGCGAAGTCACCCGTCTCGTCCATGGCGAAGATGGTCTGGCAAGCGCCGAGCTCATCACGCAAGCGTTGTTCTCCGGCGACATCGCGCAGCTCAGTGAAGCCGAGCTTATCGAGGCTTTGCAAGACATGCCGAGCACGATCGCCGAAGACGCCGATGCGTCCAGCTTGATGGATCTGCTCGTCGCCGCGAAAGCCGCGCCGTCCCGCAGACAAGCGCGTCAAGACATCGAGAGCGGCGCCGTTCTCGTAAACGGACGTAAAGTAACCGATACGGAAGCGATGATCGCCAAAGAAGAACGCCTTCATGGCAAATTCATCGTCCTCCGCCGCGGCAAGAAAAACTACTTCTTGGTGAAGTTCGCTTAAAGGATACGGATCGAGCTACGGGGGGATGGGAATGGGAGTTGCGCTCGTACGCGCGATCGATCAAGACGCGCAGTCGATTTACGACATCCAGATTCAAGCTTTTGCCCCGTTGCTCGAGAAGTATCGAGATTACGATACAAGCCCGGCGAACGAAACGCTCGATCGCGTGCGCGCCAGAATTAACGCTCCCCGTAGCGCTTACTTCAAAATCATCGAAGCCGGCGTCCTCGTCGGAGCGATTCGCGTATGGTGGAAGGAAGAAACGCAGTTCTGGATTAGCCCGATCTTCATTGCTCCCGTTCATCAAGGCCGAGGACTTTCGCAACAAGCCCTCGCCTTAGCGGAGCAGCTGTACCCCGAAGCCGAGTCTTGGGAGCTGGCCACGATTTTAGAGGAGACGCGCAACTGTTATCTTTACGAAAAAATCGGATATGAGCGGACGGGCGTTCAGCAGCGACTCAATGACCAAGCTACGTTGATTTATTACAAGAAAACGATAAGTCAATGAGGTACCAGCGCAAAAAGTAAAAAACAGGATGGAGCAGATTCAATAATCTGCTCCATCCTGTTTTTGTTTCCCCGTCCTTCATTAATCGACCGTAAACCGGCTAAGCGACTCTCGCAGCTGTGCGGACACGTCTTCCAGTCTATTCGACAATCGTACGAGACTTTCGCTCACGCCGAGTTGCTCGTTGCTAAGCGATGCGACCTCCTGCGACGTGGCGGATGCTTGCTCGGCGACCGCGCTGACGTTGCTCATCGCTAGCGAAAGCGTTGATTGCGCGTCCTCCAGCTGGCGAATAGAAGCCGTCGCCGATGACAACCGGTCCACGAAATCGTTCATGTTGTGCTGCACGACGCCGAAAATATGGTTCGCTTCGCGGACCGAGTCGTTCTGTTCCCGAAAAATCGGATACGCCTCGGACAAGACGTGCACCGTCTCCTCGATCTCTCCCTGAATCTTCCCTACGATTTCACCTACGATACCGATCGATTGCCGGGACTGATCGGCCAGCTTGCGAATTTCGTCCGCGACGACCATGAAGCCTTTGCCGGCCGCGCCGGCGCGCGCCGCTTCGATCGTGGCGTTGAGCGACAAGATGTTCGTCTGTTTGGTCATATTGCCAAGTACGTCGAGAATACGGCGAATCGAATACGTGCTCTCTTTTAACTTGTCTACCTTGTCGACCATCGCGCGGGTCATCCGTTCCGTTTGGCCGGTCTTGTCGATCAATTCGTCCATATAATCCAAACCCGTTCGGCTCGCCGCCTCGACTTCGTTCGCGGATTCGCCCATTCGCGCATTGGACGAGATGACGGATTGCACCTGGGTTCCGATCCAGACGGTCAGATCGGTGCCTTTCTCGGATTCGGTCGCCAAATTCGTCGCGCCGCCCGCGATCTCCTCCGTCGCGACCGCGATTTCCGATGCCGCGCTTGCCGTCTTGCGCGAAGCATCCGCTAACGTTGCCGCCGTCTCGAGCACTTCTAGCGCGGATTGATTCGTCCGGCGAACAAGCCCCGTAATTTCTGCCATCATTCGGTTAAAGCTATCCGACAGCTGTCCTATCTCGTCTCTTTGGCGAAGGGTCGATCGAACCGTCAAGTTGCCCTTCTCTCCCTCGTTCATTAGCGTGCGAAGCCGGGCAAGCGGCCTCCCGACGGTTAACATGACAATGACGCCTATGCCGGCCGCGATTACAGCCGCAACGGCGGACATTGCCCAAGTTAACCGGCTAATGGCCTTCGTATCTTTCACGAGCGACGACACGGGGATGTTGCCGAGCACCATCCAACCGTTCGTCTTTATGACGCCGACGGAAGACACCATCTTCGTGCCGGCCATATCGATCGTCCTCGATCCGTTAACGTTCCCGTGCGGATAAGGATAGTCCGTACCCACCTTCGTTAAATCGGGACCGAATACGATTTTATTGTCCGGAGAGACGACGTACACGCTGCTGCCTTCGCCAAGCGTCACGCTGCTCATTTGCTGTTCGAGCGCCTCCAGCTTGATCTCCATAATCAAGTAATACTTGTGAGCGATATTGATCGTTCTACCGAGCATAATCGTCGAGTTCAAACGCATGCCGTCGATCCCTTTAAGCTGAGTCGGCAACCACACGACTTTCCCGGCCCCTTCCTCAAACGTCTTCAACATAGGCGCGTTCCAGATTTTCGACATGTTCAGGTTGCTGTTAGATTTAATGACGGGCTTATCTCTCTCGAAAGGCAATAGAATTAGAGATTCGATCGCCGAGTCCGCTAGAGCCGCCCCGTTAATCTTTGCCGTTATCGCCTGGACCGCTTCGCCTTCCTCCTCCGTGGTTGCCGGCGCTCCGATAATTTTCATGTTGCTCAAAAACGTTTGGTCCGTCACGAACTGCAAAGACTGACGTTCATACCCTTCCAGCAGCAACGCAAGCTTGCCCGCGTTCTCTTTAGTCGTCTGATTCGTGGCATCGGCGACTTTCTGTTGAATAATAGAGCTGGATTTGGAATAGGAAAACCATCCGAGACATAACACGCATACGAGAGTACTGCAAAAGATTAGTAGGAAGAGCTTCATTCCTACCGAGCGAACCGGGTTCGAGAAGCGGACTCTCCTTATCCCGCTCGGCCTTCTCGAATGGTGTCCACCGTTCCCTCCACTTGTGTTCCGTCGGGCTAATGCAAGCCACTTTTGTAGCCTTCCCTTGTTCCGAACGTCCATAATAGACCCGCCTTCTCTATTTAATAAAGAGCTTGTACGCGGTAATTTTATATGGCGGTCGTCGCCCGTCACAATGAGAGGAAAACAAACTTTCCCCGTTCGATCTTGGCTTGTCGAAATACGTCGAGTGCGTTGGCTAAGATCGTCATGGCTTAATTCAAGAATGCCACATATGCAGAAAAACGCGTTCCCGCTATAGTTAAGTTATCCCCCAAAAACGATTAAAAACGTAAGACGCCGCCCCTTATGGAACGGCGCCTTACGTTTATGATCGGACTTCGTAGATTAACCTTCGAGAACTTACTTTGCCTTAAGCTACCGTAAACCGGCTCAACGATTCGCGCAGCTTACCCGATACCGCTTCAAGCCTGTTCGACAACTGAACGAGACCGTCGCTAATGTTAAGCTGCTCGTTGCTGAGCGACGCGACTTGCTCCGACGTTGCGGAAGCCTCTTGCGCTACGGCGCTGACGTTGCTCATCGCGAGCGACAGCGTCGATTGCGCTTCCTCCAGATCGCGGACAGAGTCGGTTGCCGATTCTAGGCGATGAACGAAGCCGGTCATGTTGTCTTGAACGACGTAGAAGATTTGGTTGGCCTCGCGAACCGATTCGATTTGCTCTTGGAAGATCGGGTACGCTTCGGACAATACGGATACCGTCTCGTCGATCTCGCGTTGGATCTTCTCTACGATTTCGCCGACCACGCCGATCGATTGTCTCGATTGATCCGCGAGCTTGCGGATTTCGTCCGCGACGACCATGAAGCCTTTGCCGGCATTGCCCGCGCGCGCAGCTTCGATCGTGGCGTTAAGCGACAGGATGTTCGTCTGCTTCGTCATGTTGCCCAGCACGTCCAAAATTTTGCGAATCGAACGCGTGCTGTCTTTGAGCTTGTCTACCTTCTCTACCATGGAACGGGTCATATCTTCCGTCTGTCCCGTCTTTTTAATCAATGTGCCCATATATTCCGAGCCTTTCCGGCTAGCTTCTTCGACTTCGCTCGCCGATTGACCCATCTGTATGTTGGAAGTAATAACAGACTGAACCTGCGAACCGATCATGATCGTCAAGTCCGTGCCCTTTTCCGACTCTACCGCAAGGTTCGTAGCGCCGTTCGCGATCTCTTCGGTAGCGACAGCGATTTCTTTGGCCGCCCCGGCCGTCTTGCGAGAGGATTCCGTCAACGAAGCCGCCGTTTCGAGCACTTCTTGCGCGGATAGCGTTGTCTGGCGAACGAGTCCGGTAATTTCCTCCATCATGCGGTTGAAGCTGTCGGACAGCTGCCCGATCTCGTCCTTCTTGCGGATCGTTGAACGAACGGTAAGGTTACCCTTCTCCCCTTCGTTCATCAGCGTACGCAATTGAGCGAGCGGACGACCTACCGTCAGCATGACGATTACGCCGATACCTGCCGCGATAAGCGCAGCCAGAAGGGACATCAACCACGTCAAGTTGCTGATCGCTTTCGCGTCTTTGACCATCAACGATACCGGAATGTTGCCGATTAGCTTCCAATCGTTCAGCTCGATCAAGCCTGCCGACGACAAGTTGTCCGTGCCGCCGAAGTTAATCGTCTTAGGAGCACTGACCTCCGGCTCCTGATAAGGATAGTTCGTGCCGAACTGTTCAACGCTTGGGCCGAACACAATCGTACCGTTATCCGAAACGATAAATGTACTGCTGCCTTCGCCCAGGTTAACCGATTTCAGTTGGTCTTCGAGTGCCTTGGTTTTGATTTCCAAAATCAAGTAATAATCTTTGCCTTGGCTCAGCTTGCGGCCGATCGAGAACGTAGGTCCGTTGCGTGATCCGTCGATCCCTTTAGGCTGGGTCGGTACCCATACCGCCTTGCCGCCGCCTTCATCGATCGTCTTAATGTAAGGGGACTTCATGATTTCTTCTTTGACTAACGAGCTTCCCGTCGTAATAAGCTGGTCGTTGGGATCTTTAGGCACGAGCGAGATCGACTCGTAGGTGCCATCCGCCATAACGACGCCGTTCAGCTTCTCCGTCAACTTCCGTGCGGTATCGAATACCTCGTAGTCGTCCTTCGTAACGGCGAGCGTATTAAGCATGCTCATGAATTGGTTGTCCGTAATGAATTGAAGCGAAGCTTTCTCGTATCCGTCGAGCAACAAGCCGATTTTGCCTGCCGTCTGCGTCGCTGTCTGGCCGGTTGCGTCCGCAACCTTATTCTTGATGATCGAACTGGATTTCGAATAAGAGAACCATCCTAAGCACAAGACGACCGCGAGTATACTACAAAAAATTAGCAAGAACAGTTTCATGCCTACCGAACGAATCGGATTTTCGAACTTCGTTCCCTTCAGCTGACCGCCAACTTTTTTCGAAAAAACGCTTACACTTTTAGCGCCTTTTTTCCAATTGACCGACTCCGCGTGTTCACGCCACGTTTTCTTCATCTGATGTAACACCCTCTTCTACGTAATGACGACTGACAAAGCTGCAACAAAAAGGACTTGTCGAAGTTCTCTTCAGCAACCATTGGCCAATAATGCCAAGGATTTACTATAAGAGAGTCAATTCGACAAGTCCAAACAAAACTCCTGTTGATTGTTAAAAATAATTTAATTTTTTAATCACGAACTGTAGTTTTTTATCCGATTCTTTTGCGCATCAAATCGAGCGGTTGAACGGGTTGTGCCACGGCTAGGCGAATGCGCTGCAACGGATGGCGCGCGACCGTAAGCGCGTTGCCCTCTTCGTCCGTCATTTCGCCGACTTGCTGCTTGAATTGACGGCCTCCCGGACCGATGAATTCGACTTCCATGCCGGGACGGAACGGACTGCGTTGCTGCACGGTAGCGATGCCGGTAGCCTCGTCGTAATCGGTGACGATCGCAGCGAAGTCGTAGGGGGCCGGTTTCTCTTCCGCTTCGTAAATATGCTCCTCGGCGCCTGGAACGGTGTAGAAGAAGCCGGTGTTGAGCGGACGGTTCGCCGCTTTGCCGATTTCGTCGACCCACTCCTGGCGAAGCTCGTAATGCTCCGGATCCTCCATGTATGCATCGATAGCTTGGCGATAAGCGTTAACGACGGACGCGACGTAGTGGATGCTCTTCATGCGCCCTTCGATTTTGAAGCTATCGACGCCGGCATCGATCAAGTCCGGAACGTGCTGGATCATGCATAGGTCCTTGGAACCCATCGTGAACAAGTTTTGTCCGGCTTCAGAGACGGATTGTTCGTCCGCGTGCAAATCGTATTTCCATCGGCAAGATTGGCAGCAGCCTCCGCGATTCGAGTCGCGGTCCGTAAAGTGATTCGAGAGCACGCAACGTCCGGATACGGACGAGCACATGGCTCCGTGAATAAACACTTCCAGCTCGATTTCCACGCGGTTTTTCATCTCGCGGATTTCGTCCATCGTCGTCTCTCGGGCGAGCACGACGCGCGGCAAGCCTTCCTCTTTCCAAAACTCCACCGCTTGCCAGTTCATCGTCGACTGCTGCGTGCTAAGGTGAACCTCCAGCTTGGGAGCTGCCTTCATAGCGACTTCGACGATCGCCGGGTCAGCCGCGATAATCGCCGCGATCCCCGCTTTCTCTAGCTCGCGCAAATAATCGGCGACGCCTGCCAAGTCCTCCTGATGCGCGTAAATATTCGTAGCGACGAACACCTTTGCCCCGTATTTCGCCGCGAACTCCACGCCTTCACGCATTTCTTCGAAGCTGAAGTTGTCCGCGTTCGAGCGCAAGCCGTATTGCTGCCCTCCGATGTATACCGCGTCCGCGCCGTAATGAACCGCGAATTTCAATTTCTCTAGACTGCCGGCGGGAGCGAGCAGTTCCGGCTTAGCGAGACGCTGGCGTTTGCCGAGCCTCGATTCGCCTTCCAACGTAACTGTATGTGTCATTAGTATGGCCTCCTTCCTTAATGCGTTTTAATACACTTGCTCTTTATACAAAAATCCGAATCCGAGCTCGCGGTCCGGGTTCTGAAGCTTGCGGATGGCGTTCAGCCACTCGTCTTTGAAGCGATAAGCTCCGGGATCGTTCTGCCAAGCATCCAGGGCTGCGCGATAACTTCTAAGCGTCGTTTCATTGTATTCGTCCGATTTCAAGAGCGATTCGATGTATAAGCTGTCCACGTTCGCTTCGATCAGCTCGGGAAGCGCCTCGAGCAAGCAAATATCGTCCGGGCTCATAACGTGGGTGCCGTTGTCGTCCTCGTATACAGGGAACTTCTCGTCCGGACGCTCGGTCTCGACGAGAAATAAGCCTTTGTCCGCCCCCTTGCGAATGAGCGTCGCGTCGCGTCCGATATGCTGGATGTAGCTCTCGAGCAAATTGCGGTGGGAGTGATAGATGTTCGTCATGCCATGCACCTGTACTTGCATTTCCATCTGGATCTGGCTTCGGAAATCGGCGATTTCCGCCTCGTTCAGTTCCCTTGCAGCTACGGCGCGAACGGCTCCCCGACGTCCCCAGAACGCGGCGGCAGCCGAGTTCGTGCCGGTCATCTCGGCGTTCCAGTGCAACTGCAAATCCGGTGCATGCCGGCGAACGTTCATCAGCACGGCCGGATCGCCGAATACGATCGCGTCCGCTTGAGACTCGCTCACGATCCGCAAATATTCGGGCAAGCCGGTTAGCTCGTCGTTGCGGAACAGTTTATTTACGTTCACATAGGCTTTGGCGCCAAGACGATGCGCAACGGCGACCGCTTCGCCCAATTGCTCGGCGCGGATATCTCCGGGCTGACGCATGCCGAATTTCGATTCTCCGATAAGGACGGCGGTCGCGCCTGCCCCGATATAACGTTCGAGCTGTTCGATCGATCCTGCGGAGATCAACAGTTCGGGAATGGTCGATGTCATTTTAGTATCACCTCTGAAATCTTAGGCCCGGCACGCGTCGACTAACTCAGAGGTTAGCCGATCTTCGCATGTCCGGGCCGAGGCGCGCCGCTTTCGGGCGCGTCCGTTTTATTTTTTGTTCTTCTCGTTCTTTTCGCTGATCTGGATGTTCTTCTGATGCTGCTTATAGGTTACGGCGAACAAGTGCGTGTTCGAGCCGTCTTTCTTCGTTACGTAGTACAAGTAATCGGTCTTATCCGGATATAGCGCAGCTTCGATCGATTTGTAGCTCGGCGTCGCGATCGGACCCGGCGGTAATCCCGCGTTCAAATACGTGTTGTACGGGCTGACCACTTTCAAGTCTTCTTGCAACAGGCGTTCCTTTTGCTTGTCGAGCAAATATTGGATCGTCGCGTCGATCTGGAGCGGCATCTTCTTCCTTAGCCTGTTCTGAATAACACTCGATACGATCGGCCGTTCTTCGTCGACGACGACTTCGCGTTCAATAAGCGATGCGATCGTGAGCAACTGATGAACGGTAAGTCCGCGCTCTTCGAGCGTCGTCTGCCAATCTTCCGGCAACTGATCGAGCTTGCGATCAAGCTCGGCAAGCATCCGGTTGATGATCTCCGCTTCCGTCGCTCCCCGTTTGAACTCGTACGTATCCGGGAACAAATACCCTTCCAACGGATATCTGAGCGAGCCGTCCGACGGCAGCGTCGACGTCCATACCGAGCCTGTCCATAGCGCTGGCTGCTTCGCCGCGTCGAGGAACTTGGTTTTGTCCGAGGCTCCTGCATCGGCTAGCCTTGCGGCGATTTGCTGGACGGTAAAGCCTTCCGGAATCGTGAATTTGATCGTAGCGGCAGCAACGATCTCGCCCGCGTCGAATTTAGCCACGATCTCTTCCCGCGTCATGCCAGGCGTAAGGCGATAGACGCCAGCTTGAAAACGCGAACCCTCGTCCTTAAGCTTCATCCAACCGCTGAATAGAAAAGCGTTACGTATAAGTCCGTTCTCCTCAAGCAATTCAGCGATCTTCTGCGCGCGCATGCCCGGCGTGATCGTCACTTCGATAGGTTCGCCCGCCGCTGGCGGACGTAATCCATTCCATAAGTAGAACAGCGCTCCGGCGCCTACGGACATGACGATGCCCAGCGCGATCAGGAACGACCATAAGAGCACTTTCGGCTTTTTGGGCGGTACGTACGTCGCGTTGCGCGATGTCGCTTTAGGCGTCGGCCGATCGGCCGGCGGCTCCGATTGGCGCGGCGGCATTCCGCCGGCTAACCCGGCGGAAGCTGTCGTCGCTTCGGCAAGATGTGGCGCTTCCTCCCGCAACTGCTGCGTAAACCCTTGGAATTGGCGTGTATGCGCGTCTTCTTCCGCGTCTTGCGAGCTAGCGGCATACCGTTCGCGAAGCCGATCGCGTTCGGCTTTCAGCGTATCAATATCGTCGTTATCGTCTTTGTCGTCGTTCAAACGGTCACCGTAATACGATTTCCAGCCGTTCGATTGCGACTCATCGTCTCTGTCCACGCTCTTATGTCCCCTCCAGCAGCCCCGCGGGCACGAAAAATGTTCAAAAAGAGCGGTTGCCCGCTCTCTTTCGATTCATTCGCCCTTAAGGCTGGTCGTCACTGCCAAATTGCGCATCGTCGTAGGCTTCCGAGACCGCTTCCCATTCGTCGTCGTCTTCAACCGTCTCCAGTTGAAGGATGCCTTCGGCATCCGCAACGATCCGGAAAACTTCGATCGCGTCTTCCCCTTGCATCGCTTCGGATTGAAGGATCGCGTACGACGAGCCGTTCAAGCTCAGCTCCGCCAATATCGCGTAAACTTCGCTTTCGCCGTTCAATTCGATGCTATCTCCGAATTGCCGTTTGAGCGCTCCGCTTTCAATCACGCTTTGTCTCCTTCGGCTTCGTCGAATTCGCCGATTAACGTATTAAACGTCTCCTCGACCATATCCCACTCCGCGGGATCTTCGATCGGGAACAGTTGAATGTCGTCGTTCTCTTCCTCATAACGGAAAGCGAACACCTCTTGTTCTTCGTCTCCGTCGTCTTCCGCAGGCACGACCATAATGTATTTGCGGTCGGTCCCGTCGTCTAGCTCGAACCTCATGATGACTTCGAACGCTTCATCGTTCCCTTCGTCATCCGGGATGTAAATAATTTCGGCTTCTTCTTCGTGCAATTGGTTGTTATCAGCCATTCCGGTTTCCCTCATTTCGCTCTCGAGTCGAGATAACTTTGAAGCAATATCGCGGCGGCCATCTTATCGATGACCTGCTTGCGCTTGTTGCGGCTAACGTCGGCTTCCAGGAGCGTTCGTTCCGCCGCCACCGTCGTTAGTCGCTCATCCCATAATTGGACAGGCAAGCCTAGTTTCTGTTTCAGTTGCTCCGCGAATGCGATACAATTTTCGCCACTTGGGCCTATCGTACCGTTCATGTTCTTCGGCAATCCTACGAGCAGATTGTCGACCTCGTGCAACTTAACGAGCTCCGCGATTCGCGCGAACTCGTCTTTGACGATCTTCCTGTCTATCACTTCGGAACCCTGGGCGGTCCATCCGAAAGCATCGCTTATGGCAACCCCGATCCGCCGTTCCCCGTAATCCAATCCCATTGTTCTCATCGGTTACCGGTTCTGCTGAAGGTAGAACCGGACGAGCTCTTCGATAAGCTCGTCGCGTTCTTTCTTCCGAATCAGACTTCGCGCGTTATTGTGGCGGGGGATATAAGCTGGATCACCTGACAGCAAATACCCGACAATCTGGTTAATGGGGTGATATTCCTTCTCTTGCAAAGCATCGTGAACAGAGAATAAAATATCGCGGGACGAAACCTCTTGCGGGTCTGCTACGACATCAAACTTGACTGTCAGATCAAGATGGTTCTTATCCGCTTGACTCATATCCTGCACCTCGCTCTCATATTAACGCACAGATCGTTATTTGATCTCATCATATCATATTCTGCAGTGGACAGGAAATCACAGTCAATTGATTTGCGAGAGCACGAGCCGTTCCGCCGTTGCCAAAGCCTCGGCGAGCTTGGAAGGATCTTTGCCGCCGGCCTGCGCGAGCTCCGGCTTGCCGCCGCCTCCGCCGCCGCAAATCGCGGCGATTTCTTTGATCAGCTTGCCTGCGTGCAAACCTTGACCTACCAAGTCCGGCGTAACCGCGACGACAAGATTCACTTTGTCGCCGTCTACCGCGCCGAGAGCGAGTACCGCGGAACCGAGCTTAAGCTTCAGTTCGTCGGCCACGCCGCGCAGCGCGTCCATGCCGCCCGCGTTTACTTGAGCCGCGAGCAGCGTAACACCGCCTATCGACTTCGCTTGACCGGCGAGATCCGCCGCCTCCAAGCGGCTAAGCTTGCCTTGGAGCGACTCGTTATCGCGTTGCAGCTGACGCGTCTCCGCTTGCGCCGCTTCGATTCGCTTCGGCACGTCCGCGACGTTGCACTTCAGAAGCGATGCCGCTTGCTTGAGCACGTTCAGTTGCTCATCCAAGTAGTTGTACGCGCCTTTGCCCGTTACCGCCTCGATCCGGCGCACGCCGGATCCGACGCCGCCTTCGCTGACGAGCTTGAACAAGCCGATCTGCGACGTATTGCGCACGTGGCAGCCGCCGCACAGCTCAAGGCTGTAGTCGCCTACGCGAACGACGCGAACGACGTCGCCGTACTTTTCCCCGAATAGCGCCATGGCGCCCATAGCTTTCGCTTCGGCGATCGGCTTGAGCGTGATGTCGAGCTCGGTGCCGAGCCAGATTTGCTCGTTGACGCGACGCTCGATATCCGCCAGCTCCTCAGCCGTAATCGCGCCGAAGTGCGAGAAGTCGAAGCGCAGACGTTCAGGCCCGACGAGCGATCCCGCTTGGTTAACGTGCTCGCCTAGCACTTCCTTCAAAGCTTTGTGGAGCAAGTGCGTCGCCGTATGGTTTTTGATCGTATCGCCGCGCTCGGCAGCATTGACCGTTGCCGTGACCGTATCCCCTACGCGAAGCGCGCCGGCTGTCACGGCTACTTGATGCACGTGCTGTCCGTACGGCGCTTTGCTCAAGCCGAGTACTTCGGCAGTCATGCCGTTGCCCTTCAGCAAGCCGCGGTCGCTCACTTGGCCGCCGCTTTCGGCATAGAACGGCGTCCGATCCAATACGACTAGCACTTTTTCGTCTACGCCCGCGGCGTCTACGAATTGATTGTCGGCGACGATCGCGATGACGCGAGCTTCCGCGGACAATTGATCGTATCCGATGAATTCGCTCTTATCCGTATAATCGGCAAGAGGTCCGCCTTGCACCTTCATGCTGTCGGTTTCTTGGCGCGCCGCGCGAGCGCGTTCGCGTTGTTCTTCCATCGAAGCATCGAAGCCTTCGCGGTCGACGGTCATGCCTTGCTCGGTCGCGTAGTCTTCGGTCAGGTCGAACGGGAAGCCGTACGTGTCGTACAATTTGAACGCGTCCGGACCGGAAATCGCGTTCTTGCCTTCGGCGCGGGCTTTCGCGCACAAATCCGCCAAAATCGCCAAGCCGTCCGTCAGCGTCTCGTGGAAACGCTCTTCCTCCGTGCGGATCACTTTCTCGATAAACTCGCGCTTCTCGAGCACTTCCGGATAGTAGCCGCCCATTACTTCGCCTACGGTAGCCGTAAGCTCCCACAGGAACGGACGGTCGATGCCGAGCACTTTGCCGTAACGGACCGCGCGGCGAAGCAAGCGGCGAATGATGTAACCGCGTCCTTCGTTAGAAGGGAGAACGCCGTCTCCTACCGCGAACGTAACCATGCGCACGTGGTCGGCAATCACTTTGAACGCAATATCTTGCTCGAGGTTCTGCTTATATTTAATGCCGGAAATAGCGCTCGTGCGCTCGATATACGGCATGAACAGATCCGTATCGAAGTTCGAATCGACGTCCTGTACGATCGACGTAATGCGCTCGAGACCGGCGCCGGTATCGATGTTCTTGTTCGGTAGCGGCGTGTAGCTGCCGTCCTTGTTATGGTTGAATTGCGAGAACACGAGGTTCCATACTTCGAGGAAACGCTCGTTCTCACCGCCCGGCGTGCATTCCGGATCGGACAGATCGCCGTACTTGTCGCCGCGGTCGTAAAAAATCTCGGTACAAGGACCGCAAGGGCCTTCGCCGATATCCCAGAAGTTGTCTTGCAGCTTGTAGATTCTTTCGGCCGGCAAGCCGATCTTCTCGTTCCAGAACTTGAACGCTTCCTCGTCCTCCGGATAAACCGTGACGGACAGCTTCTCCGGCTCGAATCCGATCCACTGCGGGCTCGTCAGAAACTCCCATGCCCACGTGATGACTTCTTCCTTGAAATAATCGCCGATAGAGAAGTTTCCGAGCATCTCGAACAACGTATGATGGCGGCGCGTCTTGCCGACGTTCTCGATATCGTTCGTGCGGATGCATTTCTGGGAGTTCGCGATACGCGGATTTTCAGGTTTCACGCGCCCGTCGAAGTAAGCTTTAAGCGGCGCCATACCGGCGTTGATCCAGAGCAAGGATGGATCGTTATGCGGAACGAGCGGAGCGCTCGGCTCGATCTTGTGGCCTTTGGTGGCGAAAAACTCCAGCCATTTGGCGCGAATTTCAGCGGCTTTCATTGGTTTCATGTGAAGTGCCTCCTAATGATTCATTAAATGGGTTGCGGGGGAACAAATAAAAAAAGCCCCTGAATAAATTCAGGGACGAATGTCTTCGCGGTACCACCCTGGTTATCGCGCGAACGTGCTTGCGCGATCTCCTCGATCAGTGTTAACGGCCTTCGCCGGCGGATTTCGTCCGCGCTCCGAAACCGGCTTCCTCTACCCTTCGCAACGAAGACTTTCCCAGCCAAGCGACGTGCGACGAATCCGGCTTCCGGTTCGCGGCAGCGCGCAAGAAATCTTCTCTCTGGCGATGCGGTCTGCAAAGTACTCATGTTTCGTCAATGCTTTACGTTATGGTTAACATTTAAATTATAGTAAACGACAATCGGCGCTGTCAAACGGTTTTTCTGCGAATGTAGTAAGCGCCCAGATGCTGGACGACGACTTTCATCGCCGCGTAGAACGGTACCGCGAGAATCATGCCTATGATACCCGCCAGCTCTCCGCCGACGAGCAGGACGAGAATGATCGTAAGCGGGTGCATCTTCATGGACTTGCCCACGACTTGCGGGCTGATTACGTTGCTCTCCAGGTTTTGGCACACCGAATTGACGATAATGACCAATAGCACCATTTTCCAAGAAATCGTAGTCGCCATAAGAAGCGCAGGCAGCGCCCCGAAAAACGGACCCAGGTACGGGATAATATCGAACAGCGAGACGAACCCCGCCATGAGCAGCGGATAAGGCATCCCGATGAGCAAATACCCGATGTACGCCAGCACGCCAATGCACATCGACACGATAAATTGGCCTCTTATGTAACTGCCTAGCGCGGCATCGATATCCTTCATCAGCCTGACGGCATGCTTGCGATGATTGCGCGGCACTAGCTGCAACGCCGCCCGTTCGAACACGTCCATGTCTTTCATCATATAGAAGGCTAGGAACGGAACGATCATCGCAAGGAACAGGACATTTACGACCGCTCCGATATTGTTCAGAAAGTCCGCGATTCGCTCTTCGATTTGCTTCTCCAGCCCGTCAATCGAACGATTAATGCCGACTCGGACGCTCTCGGGGAACGAATTGACGTTGTTAAAATGGTCCACGACGTTCTGCGCGCGCATCGTCAGCTCCGGCATATGCTGGTTCAGTTCCTTCGCTTGCTCGATAAACATCGGAATGACGTTCATCAGAATAACTACGCACACCGTAATGAATACCGCGTAAATAAGCAGCACCGCCGCCGTACGAGGAACTTTGCGATTATGCAGCAAGTTCACGATCGGGTTAAGCACGTAGGAGATGATCATCGCTACGAGGAACGGCGCCAGCACCGACTTCAGAAACCCCCACACGGACAGCAGCATCGGCCTTACATGTACGAGCAATAACAAGACGAACAAAATGAGGATCGTATAGATCAGCACGGTAAAAAGACGGCTTTGGGTAAACCGATTCAACTCTCCACCCCCTGTCGAGCCGCCAGCGAGGCTTCACGCTCCCTTCCAGTATATGTACTTGTCCGTGCGTCTAAACCAGCATATACGACAATGCGCCGGCAAACTCCAATAAGGAGCGCCGGCGCATCGCTTTGATGTATGCTAGCCTATCGTTAGTTCGCGTGCACTTGAGGTACTTCCGACTCGCTGAAAAATAGGTCATCCAAGGAGCTAAGCGTACCGTCTTCTTCGACTTGGTACACCGACATTTTCTCGCCGTTCACCGTAAGCTCGATGAAACAGCTCCAGCAGTAAAATTGATGGGAACCGATTTTTCCGATGTCTTTGGAATTGCAGTTCGGGCATCTCATCATCCGTCTTCACCTGTCACTTTCCACGTATGGTCTCTCTCCAATACCCTCTCGTAAGAGGAGGGTACGATAATGGCATTCTCGCCTATCGTTACGTTCTCGGGTTGCTCCGGTAAAAATAACCGTCTGCGCCCTTCCATCACGTCCGCGAGAAAACCGTCCGTTAACTCGTATCCTATAATCTGTCTTCCCGCAGTCTCCTTGAAATAAACATCCGTTATGTCTCCGAGACGCAAACCTTCTTTAGTAAAGACCGGCATGTCCTTTAGTTGGATGATCCCGGTATGGTAAGTACGAAATAACCGCTTCTTGTCGACGATCGCGATTTCCGCGTTGTCATTGACGAATATCGCGTCAGGACCGCAGGAGACGACATCGTCCCAGCTTACGACTTTGTACGCTTTGCGAAGCCACACCCGATGATCGAGCACGATGCCGCTCAAGCTCCAAAATTCGTCGAACCGTATATCTTTGACTCTGCCGATCCTTCTACCGCTTCGCAGCAATACCGGAAGGCCGAGCACTTGTTGAATTTGGATCATTCAGTGCCCCTCGGTGATGGGCTTCTGCTATTAATTACGCAGCCGCGCCCAAATGGTTGCAGTAATTTGCGCTGCTTTTTCAGCTTCTTCGCTATTATTGCCCAATCCGAAGCTAAATCTTACAGCGGATGCAACTCTTTCTTGGGGCAAGCCCATCGCTTGCAACACATGGGAGGGCAAAAGCGAGCCCGACGTGCACGCGGATCCACCCGAAGCCGACACGCCGGCTAGGTCCAAGTTCATAAGCATGTTTTCGGAACGGATGCCGAGGAAGCTTACGTTCGCGATGTGCGGGAGTCTTTCGGCTCCTTCGCCGTTCACGACGAACGACTCGGATCCGATCAGATCCCCTAGCCGAGTTAGGAACGTCTCCCTCATCGTCTCGGCATGGCGCGAACGCAGTTCGCGATCCGACACGGCCAACTCGGCGGCTTTGGCGAAAGCCGCGATTCCCGCGACGTTCTCCGTCCCGGCTCTACGCTTGCGTTCCTGGGACCCGCCGTATAAGAGCGGCTGGAACGACGTGCCTTTGCGGGCGTACAACAATCCGACGCCTTGCGGGCCGTTGATTTTGTGAGCCGACAGGCTCAATAGATCGATCGGCAGTTCGCGAAGCTCGAGCGAGGCGTAGCCGAACGCTTGCACCGCATCGACATGCATTATAGCTTTATGCTTGCGAGCCCATTCGCCAATCGCGGCGATCGGCTGTATGGTCCCAGTCTCATTGTTGCCTGCCATAATGCTCACGACTGCCGTCGTGTCGTCGATGGCCGCTTCGGCTTCCGCGACCGAGACGCGCCCGTTGTCGTCAACGGGAAGCACGGTCAGCTTGAAGCCTTGTTTCTCCAGTTGTTTGCAGGCATGCAGTACCGCATGATGCTCGACCGCCGAAGTCACGATGCCTATTCTTCCGTTACTGCGTTGCGCCAGCGCCGCGCCGAATAAGGCGGCGTTATCGCTCTCCGTGCCGCCGCTCGTAAAGACGAGCTCCGATGCGTCGCAGCACAGATAACGCGCCAGCGTATCTCTGGCCGCCGTAATTCGTCCGCGCGCGGCGCGTCCTTGCGCGTGCAGGCTCGAAGCGTTGCCCGGACCCGCGCTGGCCGCCTCGACGTAGGCTCGAATGACGTCCTCGTGCATCGGCGTGGTGGCGGCATGGTCGTAATAGATGTAACTCAATGCCTTGCACCTTCTTCTAGATATAGAACATATAATTGTCCAATTTGCCTTCGCCTTTGAAGTGGATCAAATCCGTAAGCATCGTCGAATCCAACACTTGCGCGATGCTATCTCTTATGCGGAGCCACAAATCGCGCTTCGCCGGGTCGTCCTCTTCGGTGAAATCGACGGGACTGATCGGCCCTTCAAGTACACGGATAACGTCGCCGGCGGAAATCGATTCCGGATCCTGCGACAATACGTACCCGCCATACGCGCCGCGCACGCTTTTGACCAAACCAGCGTTACGCAGCGGAGCGATCAATTGCTCGAGGTAATGCTCGGACAGTCCGTTCTTTTCAGCAATGCTTTTCAAAGAAATCGGGCCTTCGCCGAATTTTGCCGCAAGTTCCATCATAATCGTTAAGCCGTAGCGGCCCTTCGTCGAAATTTTCAAAGTCAACACCTGCTTTCTCGCCGGAAGCACGGAATCGTGTTCGTATGCCTATCCATCCGGTAAATGGAGGGTATCCCCATATCATATCTATGTTATCACATCTACTACCTTTGTGGTCAAAAAAAAGTTGACATATTCATGTCGGGAGTGTTACGCAAGTGAGTTACTTGCGCGAATGTGCTAAACTAAGGGATAAGTTATAGCTCTTCTAGCTAAGCAATCCGTCAAGGAGTGAACGAATAGATGAACGACAATAAGTACGACAATCGATTCCCCGACCCTTCCAAGGTGCGGGTAGTCGTCGGCATGTCGGGGGGCGTCGACTCCTCGGTTACCGCGTTGCTGCTCAAAAACCAAGGCTTCGACGTCATCGGCGTATTCATGAAAAACTGGGACGACACCGACGAATTCGGCGTGTGTACCGCGGAAGAGGACGCCGAGGACGTTAGACGGGTATGCGATCAGATCGGCATCCCTTATTACACGGTAAATTTCGAGGCGGAATACAACGACAAAGTATTCGAATACTTCCTCGAGGAATATCGCCGCGGCCGCACGCCGAACCCGGATGTCATGTGCAACCGCGAAATCAAATTCGGAGAATTTTTGCAAAAGGCTCTCGATCTAGGCGCGGACGTCATCGCGACCGGCCACTACGCGCGAGTGACGCTGGAGGATGGGGAGTATCGGTTGTTGCGAGGCGTCGACAACAATAAAGACCAGACGTACTTCTTGCATGCGCTGAATCAATCCCAGCTTGCTCGGGCCATGTTCCCGATCGGTCATCTGAACAAGCCGGACGTGCGGAAGATCGCCGAGGAAGCTGGTTTGTATACGGCGAAGAAGAAAGACAGCACGGGCGTATGCTTCATCGGCGAACGGAACTTCAAGGAGTTCCTGAGTCAGTACTTGCCGGCAAAGCCCGGCAATATGGTCGACCTCGTGAGCGGCCAAGTGAAAGGCCGTCACGATGGCCTTATGTATTACACGCTCGGGCAGCGGCAAGGACTCGGCATCGGCGGATCGGGCAACGGCGAGCCGTGGTTCGTGGCGGATAAGGATTTGGCCGAGAACGTGTTGTACGTCGTGCAAGGAGACACGCACGCGAGTCTGTATTCGGTCGGCCTAACGGCGACAGGCGTAAACTGGATCAGCCCGGCAGCGCCTATCGGACCGGCGCGCTGCGTAGCGAAGTTCCGCTATCGCCAGCCGGATCAAGGCGTCACGCTGACGCCGCTTGGCGACGGGTCGTATCGCGTAGACTTCGACACGCCGCAAAAGGCGATCACGCCCGGGCAAGCCGTCGTGTTCTACGACGGGGACGTCTGCCTCGGCGGCGGCACGATCGACAAGGTACACAAGCTGGAGGCGGCCGAAGCCGGCGTTTGACCTGCCGCTTTGTTAGAACCACCCGCTCTCTGCCGCTTCGGCGTCGTGAGACGGGTGGTTTTTTTGGTATTAGGCGAGTTCCCGGGTTTTCCCGGGTATCTCGGCCTTTGACGCACCTTTGCGGGGCGAGTTCCCGGGTTTTCCCGGGTATCTCGGTCTTTGACGCATCCTCGCGGGGCGAGATTCCGGGTTTTCCCGGGGATCTCGGTCTTCAGCGCACTCTCAGCGGGCTAGTTCCCGGGTTTTCCCGGTGATCTCGGCCTTCAGCGCACTCTCAGCGGGCTAGTTCCCGGGTTTTCCCGGGGATCTTGGCCTCAATCTAGCTCAGTTGTGCCGCCAACTCAGTTAGTTTATAACGATGAGCATGTCGCGCGCTTCCGCCTACGCGGAGCAGTAGCCCCTTCGGCTCCAGTTTGCGTACCACCAAGCGTGTAGCATCCTCCTTCAATCCCAGCCACATACACACGTCCGGCAGGCCGAAAGATCCATTATGCAGCCACGCGCAGCGGATCAATTCGCGTTCGTAGACGGAAAGTTCCGTCCAGCGTACACGTGCGCCCATGACACCGAGCCCCCCGCTCCCAAACCTCCCCAGCATCTCGTAAACGGAGCGGCGGCACGCTTCCGGCCTCTTGTCCAGCTCATCCCAGCTAAATGGCATGAAACGGTAGCCTAAGTTCGTGAATGTCCGTATGCGCATGCGCTCGAAAGAGAAACGGTCGCGGGTGATCGTCTCCGCGTGCGACGCATAACCTTCGGCTTCGAATACAGCGCGCCACGCGCGATGATACGCATCCGCATAGATCTTAACGCCGGATAAGCTCGTTATTTCATATTCGAGCACCAAGTCGTCGAACGAGCCAAGCACGGGCCACAGCACTTGAAGCAGCTTCTTCGTGCCCGTCAAATCTTTGTCCAACATTTCTAAACGCATTCCTCTTGCCTCACGCTGCTGCTCCCTCAAAAACTTTGCGAAAGCTGTATCGAAGCCGTCCACCCGCACTCCTCCGCCCACTGAAAATGATTACCCACATCATATTTGCCCTATTAGCCTCGATCGGAGTTATCGTTCACAACAGAATCACCCCATCGCCCCAATGAGATATATCGTCCGCACCATAATCCCCCCACCTACTCCCCAACGAGCATTGCATTGCTGCCCAAATGAGCCACGCTTCCCGCGATCCAAAAACAAAAAAGCCGCCTGTCCCCTAAGGGAACAAGCGGCACGTACTTCGCGCAGCATATCATGCCTATATGATTAGCTAATCCGATGCATTTCTTCGTCACTGATTTCGAAGTTGTGGTAGACGTCCTGAACGTCGTCGTTGTCGTCGAACGCGTCCATCATTTTCAGCAGCTTCTCGGCGTTCTCGCCTTCCGACGCCAACGTATTCTGAGGCAACCAGCGAACGCCCGCTTCGACGAAGGCGTAACCCATCGCTTCAAGATTGGCTTTTACCGTAAGGAATTCGCTTGGAGCCGTCAAAATCTCGAAGCTCTCATCCCCCGCGATCACGTCTTCCGCTCCCGCTTCCAACGCTTCCATCATGACGCCGTCTTCGTCGCGTCCGTCGTCCTCTTCGCGAGCGACGACGAGCAACCCCTTCTCGTCGAACATATAAGCGACGCAGCCGGACTCGCCCATGTTGCCGCCGCGTTTGTTAAAGATCGAACGAACGTCGGCAGCCGTACGGTTGCGGTTATCGGTCAAACATTTGACCATGATCGCCACGCCGCCCGGGCCGTATCCTTCGTACATGATTTCTTCGTAGTCGACGCTGTCCGTTCCGCCTGATGCTTTTTTGATCGCTCTATCGATATTGTCGGCCGGCATCTGGATCGCCCTCGCGCTCGCGATGGCTGCTTTTAGGCCGTAGTTCGATTCCGGATTTGTCCCGCCTTTGCGGGCTTGTACGTAGATTTCGCGGGCTAGCTTCACGAATCGGTTGTTTTTGGCCTGGTCGGCCTTGCCTTTCCGACCGGCAAACAGCTTGAATTTTGGCATAGCGACTTACCCCCGAGAGACTTAGTATCGGTTAATAGTTTACCATTAGTTCAATCGAGCGGTCAAAACTTCGTCTATGGAAACGCGAAAGCCCCTAGCATGTGCCAGGGGCTTCGTTGCGCACTTCGTGATTATGAAAATAAGTCCTCGCTTCGCGAGACTTACAGTTTCACCACGTTGGATGCTTGAGGACCACGGTTGCCTTGCGTGATTTCGAATTCAACCGCTTGGCCTTCTTCCAATGTTTTGAAGCCGTCGCCTTGGATTGCGGAGAAGTGAACGAATACATCGTTGCCGTCTTCTACGGAGATGAAACCATAGCCTTTTTCTGCGTTAAACCACTTAACTGTTCCTCTCAAATGAAAAACCTCCTAAAATCTCGCCGTTACTCGGCGAATGAGGTAATTATAACCGAATTGGCACTAAGTTGCAATATGTCCGGCGGGTTCGCTTACCCCATTTTAACCAGGCGTAGCAAGGAACTTGGCCTTGGCGTGAACGGTAAACCGGTCGAAATTAACGTCGCTCTCGCCTTCCCCGAAACCCCATCGATTAAGCGGTCTAAATAGGAGATTTCCTCCCATTTCAAGGAAACTAATGGGTAAATTCGCAACTGTCCGCCCGGCTTCAAAACGCGGAGTATTTCATCGATCGCCGCCGCGTGAAAACGCTCGTCGAAGGAGTCGGCATATAAAAACAAGAAATGGCTGCATACGACCAGCGAGAACGTATCGTCCGCGAACGGCAAGTTGGGCAACGCCGCCGAAATATAACGTTTCCGACCGCCTTCCATGCGGAAATCCGCGGCGAACCGCTGAAGCGATTGCTCCCTTAGTTGGCGATGCTGTTCAGGCGAGCCGTAAAAGCTCCAGTCAAAAGATGCCGCATTAGCCGCTATCTTCGCGGAGGACACTTCGATCTCCTTCTCGGCGTCCGCGATTACTTGCTCGGTCACGCCCTCGTAGAACGGATCTACCGCGAACGCTTCGATCCCTAACGTACGCAAATGCGCCGTGAACGACGATGCGCCTCCCGCGACATCCAGCACGGTACCGGCGCGCAGATCGCCTTCTTCCAAGCGGAACATCGCCTCGTATTCCCGGTAAGCGCGGCACGTGGACGCTACCCCCGTCTGCGGATACGCTGGCGGAGCACCTACATCGGCACCCTTGTTAACTCCATTGTTATTCATTGCGCTCTTCTCCTCTCGGCTCGTCAAAGCTCGTCTCGAATAGCTAACTCCAATTGCTTCAATCGCGGCGCTAAGCCGGATCCAAAACAATTTATAGTAGAATCGCACAGCCCCATCCTACTGTCAACCACCTTTTTCCAGCGCTACGTTGATTTCTACGCCCATCTCTTCTATGATGAAAAAAACGGCAGACACTGCCAGGACTAGGGGAGTTACACATGTTCGCCAAACACACCGTCTACAAACACGACAATTACAATATGCTTACCGTAGAAGTACAAGGAAAGACGCTCGTCGTTCGCGAAATATCCGATCAATGGGGCGAAGAATGCCACAAATTCATTAGCCGTCCCGAGATGATGGACTGGGCGAATCGCCGCTTCCGCGCGGAGGATTTCCCGGGAGGCGAAGAAGAGCTCAAACAAACGATCGAAACGCTTCGCAACATCTAATATCGCCGACGGTCGGGGGGCAATGCTCACATGGAAGCCAACATTATTTTTATCGTTTCGTCATTCGGGCTTGCGGTCGTCCTCATCTTGATGCGCGAACGCATTCCGCAGAACATGCGACGCGGGTTAGCCCTTACCTCCATCGGGCTCGTCTTGTTCGCCTTCTTCCTGATCGTGTACAGCTTTTTCAAGGCGGGCAGCTAATACGCTATCGCTTCAATCGGAGATGCAAAGATCGAATCGCGCGGGGGCATACTGTCTCAGGTAACCATTTCCGTTAGACGGAGGTGCCCATGAGACCGTACTCCTTGTCGATCGCCGCCGCTATGGCGGCTTTCCTGTTGCTGGCCACTACGCTCCAGCACTCATCCGCTTACCCCGCGACGACCGATGCGGGAATCAACTCCCCGCAGGCCGTTCGCGAACTACCCTTAAGGAGGTCATCGAACCCTATGAGCCAAGTACCTAAACGAAGTGAAACGCCGCAGGAGCATCGTTGGAAGCTGGAAGATCTATACGCTAATCAAGCCGCATGGGACGCCGAGTACAGTAAGGTTAAGCGTATGCTCGGCGAAGTAGCCGCTTTCCAAGGCAAGTTGAACAACGCGGACGCGATCGCGAAATGTTTCACGCTCGATGACGACATCTCCTTGCTCACGGAACGCCTATACGTCTACGCGAATATGCGCCATCACGAGGATACGGCGGAATCGGCTTACCAAGCGCTGTCGGACAAGTCTAAGAAGCTTAGCGTAGAAGTAAGCGAAGCGACTTCGTTCATTACCCCGGAAATACTGAGCTTGACGGAAGCCGAGTTGACGGCACTGACGAACGCTCCCGAGCTTGCGAAGTTCAAGCGCACGCTCACCGAGATGCTCCGCCAGAAGCCGCACATCCTTTCGAAGAACGAAGAATCGTTGCTTGCGCAAGTCGGCAACGTCTCACAAGCTCCGAATACGATTTTCGGCATGCTGAACAATGCGGATCTGAAGTTCCCTAAAGTCAAAAACGAGCAAGGCGAGGAAGTCGAGCTGTCCCACGGCCGTTACATCCAGTTCCTCGAGAGCCGTAAACAAGAAGTTCGCCGCGACGCGTTCAAGGCGATGTACGATACATACGGCAAATGGAAAAACACGCTGGCCGCCACGCTTAACGCCAACGTTACGAAAAACCTGTTCTACGCCAAAGCCCGCCATTACCCGTCCGCGCTCGAGATGTCGCTGTTCGGCGATAACATCCCGCAGTCGGTATACGATAATCTGATCGGTACGATTCATGAGTTTCTGCCGCTCATGCACCGGTACATGGACCTTCGCAAAAAGCTGCTTAAGCTAGACGAGCTTCATATGTACGATCTGTTCGCCCCGCTCGTCGATGAGTTCGACATGGAAATCTCGTACGAAGACGCGAAGAAGAAAGTATACGATAGCTTGGCGCCGCTTGGCGACGACTACCGCAAAGTGCTTCAGGAAGGCTTCGATAAAGGCTGGATCGACATCTACGAGAACGAAGGCAAACGCAGCGGCGCGTACAGCTGGGGCGCGTTCGGCACCCATCCTTACGTGCTTCTGAACCACAAGGACAACCTGAACAGCATGTTCACGCTCGCGCACGAGATGGGCCACGCCCTGCATTCGTACTACTCGGACAACAACCAGGAATACCGCGATGCGCAATATACGATATTTTTGGCGGAAGTCGCATCGACGCTGAACGAAGCGCTCCTCATGCACGACATGCTGGAAAAGGCGACCGATCCGAAGGAAAAAATGTACCTGCTGACGTACTACGCCGACCAATTCCGGACGACCGTGTTCCGTCAGACGATGTTCGCGGAATTCGAGAAAATCATTCACGCGAAAGCCGAAGACGGCGAGGCGCTTACTCCGCAGGAGTTCAGCAAAATCTATTACGACCTGAACGTGCAGTATTACGGCAAAGGCATGGTCGTGGACAAAGATATCGAGATGGAATGGGCGCGCATTCCCCACTTCTATACGAGCTTCTACGTCTACAAGTACGCGACGGGCTTCTCCGCCGCGACGAGCTTCGCCAAACAAATTCTCGACGAAGGCAAACCGGCCGTCGACCGCTATCTCGGCTTCCTTAAGAGCGGCGGCAGCGACTACTCGATCAACATCCTGAAGAAAGCCGGTGTAGACATGTCGTCTCCAGAGCCGATTCGCCAAGCGATGAGCGTGTTCGAGGGTCTGATCGAGCAAATGGAGCAACTCACGTCGAAATAAGCAAATATATAGCTTTGCATGGAGAAGGGAACCCACCATGGAAATTACGCTGGAACAGTTGAAATACCCGATCGGAAAATTCGTTAAGCCGGATAGCTTGACCGACACCGAACGCGCGGGGATGATCGACTCGCTCGCATCGGTACCCGCGAAGCTGAAGCAAGCGGTCGAAGGTCTGTCGGACGAACAGCTCGACACGCCTTATCGCCCTGAAGGTTGGACGGTGCGTCAAGTCGTTCACCATGTAGCCGACGCTTCGATCAATCAATTTACCCGATTCAAGCTCGCATTGACCGAAGACAATCCGACGATCAAAGCGTTCGAGGAGGAGCTGTGGGCGGCAATGGTCGATTCGACGATTCCGATCGCCTCCTCGCTGTCTTTGCTGGACGGCTTGTATGTTCGGTGGGACGCCATTTTGCGCGGGATGTCCGCGAGCGACTTCGGCAGAACGTTCCTGCATCCCGTATACGGCCCGATGAGCTTGAATACGGCGTTCGCGATGTACGTATGGCACGGCAACCACCATATCGCCCATATTACGTCGCTTCGCGAGCGGATGGGCTGGCAAGCTCGAAATTAACGTATCTATGAAGCACACAAAAAGCGGTCAGGACTTTAAGTCCAGACCGTTTTTTGCATACTCTCCTACAACTCGCCAAGCCTCCAGCCGATCCTCTAACCCCCGATACTTCGGCGTCGGAATCGGACTCGTCGATGGAAGCTTCAAGATGCGCCTTCGCGCGACTTCCGGATGGTCCCCGTAATGCTTCAACAACTCCGTATAAGACTTCGTCCCGTTGCAGGCTAGCGTATCGACGTTCAGATAAGCCTCGAGCAAACCGGGAATATCGTTCGGCACTACTTGTTTGATATCGCTATCCAAGCTGCCGGGTCTGTCGCATGACGCGATGACGTCCCACAATGCGACCCCGTGCTTGCGCGCGAAAGCAATCCTTTCCTCGTAAACCGGGTCCGGCTCGCGTCCCTCGAATACGGCGTACAAGAGCCGCCACATGTAATTGCGTTCGTTGCCGTAATATTGGTGAGCCTTCAACGAGGCAACCCCGGGCATGCTGCCAAGTACGAGAACGCGCGATCGTTCGTCGATAATCGGCGGAAAGCTATGCACGCGCATGACGATCTACCTCCGCTTTAACTCAGGTGCCTCTATTATAAACGCAAAAAGCGTCCATTCCCAAATTGGGAACGAACGCCGTTCGAACATTAGCCTTTGACGCTGCCTGCCGTCAAGCCTTCGATAATTTGCTTCTGCAGCACCGCATACATTACGATGACTGGCGTGACGCTGAACACGATGCCCGTACTGATGAGCGCGTAGTTCGTCTGGTAAGCGTCGCGGAATCCGACCATCCCGGTCGGCAACGTGCGGAGCGCGTCTTTGCTGATGAAGAAGTTCGCCAGCAAGTATTCGTTCCAGTTGCCCAGGAAGTTGATAATGAACACGGTGACGAGCGCGGGAACCGTCAATGGCAAAATGATGCGGGCGAACAATCCCGCTGCGCTCAGCCCGTCCATGATGGCCGCCTCCTCCAGTTCGCTCGGAATCGACTTCATGAACGCCGAGATGAGCAATACGCTGAACGGTAGCGCGCCTGCCGTATAGGGCAGGAACAAAGACCAATGGGTATTCAAAATGTGCAGGTCCATCATCAGCTTGTATTGCGCAATGAACAACACGTTGCCTGGGATGAGCATCCCGATCAGCACCAGCCCGTACACCGCCTTGCTCGTAACGCGGAACTTCATGCGAGTCAGTGCGAACGCCGTTCCGGCCGCCACGAGCACGCCGACGACAGCGGAAGATAACGCCAAGTACGCGCTATTGAAGAAATACTTGCCGATTTTCGCTTGCACCCAAGCGTCCGAGTAGTTTTGGAAAAACAGCTTTTTCGGGAACGCGAACGGCGCTTGCGAGATTTCGACGTTGTCTGCCTTCAGAGACGAGAACAGTACGAATACGAACGGGAACAAAATAATCGCGACATAAATTAGCAGCACGATATGGGGTATCGATTTCTTCAGCGATTTCGTCAGCGTCATCAGTATTCAATCCTTTCCGTCTTCCAGAAGGTGAGCTGATAGATCGCCGTCAACACGAGCGCGAACGCGAAAATAATGATGGCTAGCGACGTGCCGTAGCCGTACTCGCCGTATTTCATCGCTTTATTGACCATGTAGGAAGCCATAACCTCGGTCGAGCCGTATGGGCCGCCGTTCGTCATGACGAGGACGATGTCGACGACGCGCATCGCTCCGGCGATGGAAAGCATAACGACTACGGATACGATTGGCTTGATGAGCGGCACGGTCAAATACCATGCGCGCTGCGTCGCGTTCGCGCCGTCGATCTCCGCGGCCTCGTCGATATCTTTGGGAATCGCGAGAATCGCGGCCAAAATCAATACAATATAGAAGCCGACCCACTGCCAGGCGTTCGTCAGCAAAATCGCGATCATGGCCCAAGGAGACTCGGCGAGCCAATAGATCGGATCGATTCCAAACCAGCCTAGGAAATCGGAGATCGGTCCAATGTCCGGATCATAGATGAAGCTCCACAAAATCCCGATTACGGATGTGGACAATACGGACGGCATGAACACCGTCGTCTTGTAGAAGCCTTTAAGACGTTTCACGTTACTGATCAAAAGCGCGAAAATAATGATGATCGGCACCTGTATGCCCACGGAGAACAGGATGAAATACATGTTGTTCCAGATCGAATCGCGGAAGTTTTGGTCGTCGAATGCGCGTTTGAAGTTGTCGAAGCCGACGAAATGCGTCGCGTCCAAGCCGGAGTAATCCGTGAACGCGTAATAGACGGACGAGAACATCGGATAGAGGAAAAATAAACCGTATAGCGCAAGCGTTGGAATTATGAACATTAAGTATACAGCGGGATTTTTAAGTGTGTTTTTCATAGATCCTCCCCACTACTTGGAGAAGAAGGCACCACTCGCAGGCGGGTGGTGCCTCCTTGTCGGAATGCTAGCTTATTTCGTTTTCGCGTTTTCTTGATCTTGCAGCTTTTGGATCGCGTCGCCTACTTCTTGAGCGGACGCTTTGTTGCCGATCAGCTTTTGCAGTTGAAGCTCGGTTTCGCTATATACCGATTTTTGAGCGATCGCATCGAAGTGAACGAACGTGGAACCCGCTGCTTTCATGACGTCAAGCACTTGTTTCACGACTGGATCCGTAACTTTAGCAAGCGATTCGTCGGACAGCTTCATGGAAGGAAGCACGCCGTCTTCGAGCAAGCCGCGAAGCTGCATTTCGTCGCTGTACAAGTTTTTAATGAAGGATTTAACCGCTGCCAGCTCTTGATCGTTCAGATCGGAAGAGAAGCCGTAGCCATTAGAATAGTTAGCGTTCAGGGACGTTTGGTCGCCTGCCGCGTTAGGCAATGCCGGCAATGCTACGAAGCCTACTTTGCCAGCCATGTTAGCCGCTACAGCTCCTTCTTTGAAGGCGGAAGAGCGCCAGCTGCCGTCGAACATCATGCCTGCTTTGCCTGCAGCGAATTCGTTAAGCATATCATCGTAGGATTTGCCAAGCTCGCCTTTAGTGAAGTAGCCTTTTTTGACCCAGTCGCCGTACAGGTTATAAGCCGTTACGACTTCCGGTTGATTCCATTTCACTTCGCCGGTTACGATGCCGTTCGGGAAGCCGTTCGTGTAGCGACCGATGATCGTGTTAACGAACATGTTCGGTACCCATGCCGCTTGGGAGCCCATTGCGAATGGCGTGATGCCTTTAGCCTTCAGCGTGTCTGCAGCTTTGACCAGGTCATCCCAAGTCGTAGGCGCGTTCAGGCCGTTTTGCGAGAACAGCTCGGTGTTGTAGAATACGCCTTCTACGGAACCGCCGATCGGCAAGCCGTAGATTTTTCCGTCGAGCGTGAATTGGCCGAATACGTTCAGGAACTTGTCTTTAATGCCCAGTTCGTCAAGGATCGGCGTCAGATCGAGCAAGCGACCTGCTTTTGCGTATTTCAGGGCGTCGGCGTTACCGCCGAACAAGTCGAAAATTTTAGGTTGGTTACCGGCTGCCATCTCGGCAGGCAGCTTCGTGAAGCGGTTAGCTGCGTCTTCGATGCCGTCTAACTCGAATTTCAGGCCTGGCACTTCTGCTTCCGTGCGTTTAACGACTTCGTCCAAGATCGCTTTGCGGAACTTCTGTGCATCGCCGATTTGAATGTGGCGGAGCGAGACCGTGAACGGCTCTGCATCTTGGCTAGGTTCAGCGGATGGAGAAGCGGAGTCGCTTGCAGTCGGAGCGCTAGAAGATGCAGCCGGGGACGGCTCGTTGTTATCGTTCTTGCCGCAAGCTGCCAAGAAAGTCGACATGGCCAGGACCATAGTCAAGGCGATTTTGAAATTATTTTTCACGCGGTAGACCTCCCAAATGTTTTGGTGTTTTTGTTGGTTACACCCTTATTGTAAAAGCAAAACCGGACGGCGTAAGGGAGTCAAACGGCTAAAGTAGGGATAAGATCATCTTGCGCCAAGTGCGTTTTTTCGACACGATTCGACCATTTTCGACTGTAATAACCACAAAACAAAGTCAATATTACAGGTTATGCCTATTGCTAAAACTAATTACATTAGTTATTATGATAATAAGATTAGTAAATAGGGAGCGATGTTACGATGAGAATTATCGAATGGGGTGCGGTCAAACAATTGCAATTCATGCCGCGATTTTTTCCGATGAACGCCTATCTCGTGGAAGATGCCGACGGATTGACTTTGATCGATGCTTGCATGCCGCCTATGGCCAAAGCTATTGCCTCAGCTATTGAACGGACCGGATTGCCCCTTAACCGCATTGTTCTCACGCACGCTCACGCGGATCATATCGGAGCCGTCCCTGCCTTGAAGATCAAGTACCCTAACGCACGGATCGGCATATCGCGACGCGACGCCGCCCTGCTTAACGGGGATAAGTCCCTGTTGCCAGGAGAACCGCAATCCGCCGTACGCGGCGGCGTTCCGAAAAAAGCGCCCTTCTCGCCTGATTTCCTATTCGACGATAACGATCGCATCGGTTCCCTCGTCGCAGTCGCTTCGCCGGGTCATACGCCTGGCCACATGGCTTTCTTGGATACGAGCACGAATACGCTTATCGCCGGCGATGCATTCCAGACGAAAGGCGGCTTGGCCGTATCGGGTCATATGAAGCTTAGCTTCCCCTTCCCCGCGCTGGCGACTTGGCATGCGCAGACGGCCATCGAGAGCGCCCGCAAGTTAATGGAGCTGCAGCCCAATCGCCTAGCCGTCGGACACGGAGCTGCGATCGAACGCCCCGTATCTGCCATTAACGAAGCGATAATCGCTGCAGAGCGATACTTGGGGAGGAAGGCTGCACGATGAGAGCAGGCATTAAACCGGAGTCCGTCGTAGCGGCCGCAGCCGACATCGCGGACCGCAACGGCTGGAGCGACGTAACTCCGTCCAACGTGGCGGGTCTATTGGGCATTAAGACTCCTTCCTTGTACAATCATATCTCAGGTTTGGACGACTTGCGAAACAAGCTTGCCGTTCACGCAGCCGACATGCTCCTGGATCGGCTCATCCACGCCGCGGTCGGTCAAACGGGAAGAGCGGCGTTCATAGCGATCGGCAAAGCGTACGTTCAGTTCGTGAGAGAGCATCCCGGCATGTACGAGGCTACTTATCGGATCGGCATGCCCAGGCCGCCTGAATTCGAGAAAATCGCGCAGGATATGCTGCATCTGCTCTATCGCTTGCTGGAGCCCTTCCGGTTATCCGACGAAGATAGCGTTCACGCCGTTCGCGGGTTGCGCAGCTTGCTTCATGGATTCGCTTCCCTCGAAGCGGCCGGAGGCTTCCAGATGAACGTGGACAAAGACGCAAGCTTAACCATTATTATCAGCCATTATATGGATGGTTTCCAATCCTAATCATGTCATCGACGGACCATGCGTTTAAGCCGCGTTCCAAGCGGATTTACGCATGGTTTTTGATTTCCCGCCTCGATTAGGAAGGATTCGACAATTTTCTCGCGAATAAAGGTAGGGTGGCACGATGAATGAGTGGAGTGATTTCCCGCATGGTTAGAAAAGAATTGTCCCCCGAAGAGTTGCTTAAAATAATTTTCGAATATACGGCCAAAATCGCCGGCGAGAGCAGCTTGAACGCCGTTCTCGTCCTTATGGCGAACATGGGCAGAGAGATGATTCTCTCCGATCGGTGTGCCGTCTGGCTGATCGACGACGTCCGTAAAGAGCTGTACACGACGGTGGCGCACGGCGTCAAAGAAATTCGCGTCCCTTACGGAACGGGCTTCGTCGGCTCCTCGATCGTGAACGGCGAGCCGCTGATCATTAAGGATGCGTATAACGATCCTAGGCACAACGCCGACAACGACATTAGAACGGGGTACCATACGAAGTCGGTTATTACGGTGCCTTTCACCAACAACGACGGCGAAATTATCGGAGCCTACCAGGCGATCAACAAAATGACGGATGTCGACTACTTCACGACCCGCGATTTGGAGCTACTGTCGCTCGCTGCATCTTATGCGGGCAAGTCTCTCGAGTCGGTCATGCTGCACCAAGAAATCATCGATACGCAGCGCGAAATCATATCGACGATGGGCGAAGTCGGCGAAATCCGTTCCAAAGAAACGGGCAACCACGTTAAACGCGTCGCCGAGTATTCTTACGTGCTCGCGCTCGGTATGGGCATGGACATTAGCGAAGCCGAGCTGCTTCGTACCGTTTCGCCGATGCACGACATCGGCAAAGTCGCGATTCCGGACGCCGTGCTGAACAAACCCGGCAAACTAACCGAGGAAGAATACGATATCATCAAGTCGCATACGAAGATCGGCCATCAGTTGCTACGCGGATCGAGGCGCGAATTGCTGCGCACCGCGGCGATCGTCGCGGAGCAGCACCACGAAAAGTGGGACGGCAACGGATACCCGTCGGGACGTAAAGGCGAGGAAATCCATATTTACGGTCGCATTACCGCAGTCGCCGACGTATTCGACGCACTCAGCGCAGAGCGCGTCTATAAGCCGGCATGGCCGATCGAGAAGATCGAGAACCTGTTCCGCGAGGAACGTGGACGTCACTTCGATCCGGCGGTCATCGACGTCTTCTTCCAAGAGTTGCCTCTGCTTCTCGAAATCCGCGAACGGCTAACGGATACGGCGGAGCATTAGATCGTACTAGAGTAAAGGGCTGAGATTATCAGCCCCTCCTCATCAAACCGTACGTGAGGTTTTCCCTCATA